>CANJUR010000055.1 GCA_947477565.1 Deltaproteobacteria bacterium | reverse complement strand
TTTTCTGCGCACCGACGGGGCGCGACGGCAGCGGCCCCAACGGGCTGGGCTTCAGCGTGCTCGACAGCGACCCGGCGGTGCGCACGGCGGGCGTCGACACGGGCCTCGCGCTGGCGCCCGACACGTTGCGCGCGCCCGACGTCGCGGTGAACTTCGAAGGCGAAGCGGGCGCCTGGGCGACGCAGGCGTCGCTCGCGGTGGAGTACGCGGGGCGCGGCCAGGACGAGGCCGAACTGAAGATGAAGATCGCGGAGTTGCTCGCGGCCGGGACGCGGTGGGTGTGGGTGGTGCGGCTGGTTGGTCCGCGGCGGGTGGAGATTCACGAGGCCGGGGCGGCGATGCGCACCGTGGGCGACGAGGCGACGCTCACGGCGCCCGGGGTGCTCAAGCTGCCGGTGCCGGTGCGAGCGCTGTACGACCGCGACGCCGCGCACGAGGTGACGCTGCGCAACCTGCTGGCCGCGAAGGGTTACGGGAGCCTCGATGCGGTTCGCGAGGAGGGCCGCGAGGAGGGGCTCGTCGCGGTGCGAGCAATGCTCGTGGCGTCCGTCGAGGCGCGCGGGTGGACTCTCGACGAGGTGCACGTGCAGCGCATCGCGGCGTGTCGGGATCTCTCGACGCTGCGCGGGTGGTTCACCCGGATCGTGACCGCGAGCACCGTCGAAGGCGCCCTCGCCGACGTCTGAGCGACGTCGCGACGCTGGTCGATGCCGAGCAGGCGGCCAGCGCGCGGTCATCGAGGATCACGCCGGGCCGCCGCGGGGGGTTCGGGCACGCGGCCAAGATGGATGAATCGAGACCATCCTCATGGCGCCGACCGGTGCCGCAGTTGCGCCGGAGCTTTTTGATCGTTGCGCCGGAGCTTGGGAGGGATGCGCCGGAGCTTTTTGATCGTTGCGCCGGAGCTTTTCGATCGTTGCGCCGGGGGTCTTCCCTGTGGCGCCGGGTGCTCAGCCTGTGACGCCGGGGGTCTTCTTCCCCTTCGACGAGACGCGGGAGCGCAGCGACACGAAGCCCAGCTTCGGAACCGTCGGATCGGCCCGGTTGCCGTGCGCAAACGCGCGGGTCACCTGCTCCAGGATCACGAGGTTGAGTCCGTCCCAGAGGTCTACATCGGCCTGCGTGACGACACGCTTCGGTGCGCCGGCCTTGCCCGCGAGCTTCGCCGTCTCGGCGGCGAGGGTCTCTGCCTCGGCGAGTTGCTTCTCGGTGAGCGCGTACAGCTTCACCCGCACTTGCACATCGGCCTTCTTGCTGGCGAGCAGCGGTCGCCCGAGGGCCACCAGCGACGCGAGCCCCACGTCGGCGCGTGCCTCGGGCATGCCCGACGCGCCGGGACGCACGGCCGCGGTGACCTTCACCCGCCACGCGGAGCTTCCGCCCACGCGGGCGATGGCCTCGGCGAGCTGATCGCGCCGTTGCCGCGTGAGCTTCATGCGATCGCTGGTCTCCACCTCACGCGCGACGACGGCGGTGCCTTTGACCGACCGGCGGGTCGCGCTGGCCGACCAGGCGTCGTGCCCCTGGAGCGCTGCCCACGCCGCGACGCGCACAAACTCCGGCGACAGGTAGACCTTCGCCTTGCGCTCCTTGCTCGCGGTGGCGAAGAACTCCGCCGCCGCATGGAGGATGCGCAGCGCGTCGTCATCGACCCGCTCGGTGCTGACGGAGTTGCCCAGCTCGACGAGCGCTTCGTCGGTCTCTTCGGGCGCGAGGGCGCGGGCTTCTTCCCTGGTCGAAGGCCCGAGCGTCGCGCTCAGGGTCGCAAGGTCGATCGTCTCGGCGACGCTGACAATCACGGGTGTCTTCCTGGCCATTCTGATCCCTCCGTCGCGCCCGCTCGTCGGCATCATCGCCACGCGCAAGCATCACCTCGACGCTAGCGCTCCTTCAGCACGGAGAGAAACAGGGTTCTTGCCCGTATCTGCCTCCGCGGGTGTGATTTCTAGCCTCCGGGAGCATTCCCCCGCCCGCTCGCGTCACCCGCGCAGGTCGAAGTGCACCCACGCCACCAGGGCATCCGGGCTCGCGTCCGCCGCCAGCGCAAACGCCGTCGTCGCGCTCGCCAGCAACGCACCGCGCGTCGGAAGATCGACCCGCCGCCCCGCGATCTCCACCTCCACGCCGTCGCCCATCGCGAAGAGCGCCGTCACTCCGGCAGCCGCGATCCGCGCGTCGCTCTTCGTCACGAGGTTCGCCGACCACGCGACGCCGCGGCGCACCATCACGTTGAGGTCCCACGTCTGCGCGCCGGGCTCGCCCACGACGTCGAGTTCGCCCGCAAAGGTGAGCGCATCGCCGAGGGTCAGGTGGCGCGGTCCGTCGGGCAGCACGAGGGTCACGGAACCCGCTGGGGCGAGCCAACGGTCGTAACCCTCGAAGCGTGAGAAGGGGCTGCGCGCGACGAGTTCGGCCACGCTCAGGCGCGCGTCGAAGGCGTCGCCGTCACCCCAGCGGGCGACCTCGTGGGTGATCCCCGCGCCGTTGGCCCACGGCTGCGTGCGCCACGCGTCCGGCGTGATCAGTCGGACCCACGGCTCCGTCCCCTCCGCTGCGCTGCGCTGCATCGGGTGAGTATCGATGACCCGCTCGGAGGCGTCGAGGCAAGCACCGGACGCCTGCGCCCTCGCGCATCGGTCACCAGGTCGAGAAGCCACCCCATCCGCGGTTGAACGTCGCGCCGGCCACAGTGCACCGGCACCACGTGTACGCAGTGCTCGAACCGCATGCGCGCGCGGCGCGTCCACCGTTGTTTCCATAGGCGCCGGCGATCGCTGCGGCGAGGCGATCGGCGAGGGCCCGCGCGTCGGCCGGAGAGCCCGTCGTGGGGTTGTCCCACGCGAACGCGATGCGCCCGTCGGGGGTGTTGTGCGTCGCGGCCCACACGCGGGTGGCGTACACCTGCGAGGAGACGAAGTGCTGCATCTGCGCGAGCGAGAGTGAGCCGGTCTGGTACGCCGGGGACTGCCACACGGCGGTCATGAGCGGGATGAAGGTGCGCCCGAGGTAGCTGCGCGCGGTGGCGGCCGCGGGCGGCGCTCCGGTGGCGCTGGCGAGCTGCGGTACGTGTTGGAGGAAGGTGTTGAGCGCAGCGGCGCGCTCGCCCACCGTTGCGCTGCCGACGCACGTCGCGGCGGGGTCGGGGTAGACCTCTTGCCCCCACCATTGCGCGTAGCGGTTGGCGTCGACCCAGAACGGCGCATCGGTGATCCAGTTTTCGAGGTTGCGCTTGTACACGCCGAGCACCTCCGTGGACTGGCCGAAGCCGATGACAAACGCGGCCCCGCGAACCGTTCGTGATCCGGCCGGGCCGGTGTAGAGCCCGCGCATCGCCGCGCGCACGTTCGCTCGCGTGGTGGGGTCGTAGCGGACGGTGCTCGGGAGTTCGTTGATCGCCCAGGAATCCCCCGAGGCGACGTCATACCCGGCCGTCACCATGCGGCGTCGAAACTCCACGCCCTTCTCGAACCATGTCATCCCGGGCACCGCCGCCCAGCCCCCCCAGCTGAACTCCGCGAGCGCATGGAAGCGCGGTCCGAGCCTGCGGATGCGGTCCGACTCCGCGGGGGCGCGCAGCATTGTCCGATCGCTGGTCAGGCTCGGAATCGACAACCAGTAGTTCGCGCACACCGAGGGGTTGTCGTGAAAGGCTGCGGCGAGGAGGTTCCAGCCGCCCTGGGAGTACACGACGACCTCGACTGGAATCGGACACGTCGGCGCCGGGGCATCCACCGGGGCGGCGCCCGCATCCCTGGGCACGGGCACCACCCGGTCAGGAACGACCGGCTGATCGACGACGCCCGGCACATCGGCCGCGCTCGGCGGCGGTGCACCGAGGTCGATCAGGAGACCCGCGTCGATGCGTGCCGGCGGCTCCGCGTCGGCGGGCGGATCTACTCCTGCGTCGGCGATGTCTTCCGCGCCTACGGTCGCGTCCTTCGGTGTTTCGTCGGCGTCATCCTCGACGAACTCCTCCGCGTCGTCCGGCGTCGCCACCGTCGCGACCTCGCCGCACCCCGCGAGCAACCATAACGTCCAGGCAACACGTCGGTAGTGGGTCTTCACCCGGTCGAGATGAACCCCTCCAGGTGCACACCGTCAACGGCATCTGCGACGGTTCATCGCGCCCACGACGCCGCTGCGCCAAAACGGATCACTGCGTCGAAACGGACCACCGCCTGCTGCGCCCGAAGGGTCCACCGACGGCGGCGTCGTCGCGGGACCTCTCCGCGGAACGCGCCGCTTCCGGCAGTGGCACGTGTGCTGCTGAAGGCTTCGGCGTCGGGTGCGCGGTGCACCTTTGAGCGGACACGAGACGGAGGCGCTACATGTCGATGACGGTAAAGTTCTGGGGGGTCCGCGGGAGCATCGCGTCGCCGGGCGCGGAGACCGCCCTGGTGGGCGGCAACACGTCGTGTGTCGAGGTTCAAGTCGGCGAGACCCGCCTCGTCCTCGATGCGGGCACCGGGCTGCGTCGGCTCGGCAACGAGCTGTTGAAGCACGGCCCCGTGGACGTCACCCTCCTCCTCTCCCACGTCCACTGGGATCACATCCAGGGCATCCCCTTTTTCGCTCCCCTGTACGCACCCGATACGCGTGTGCACGTGGTCACCGGCGCCAACGGAACACCCACGCGCGAGGTGCTTCGTCGGCAGATGAGCGCGCCGATGTTTCCCGTGGACATCAACGACGTTCCCGCGGCGCTGACCTTCTCGGAGGTGCGCGAGCGGCAGTGCTTCACCGTCGGCGAGGCGGAGGTCACCGTCGCCAGGGCCAACCACCCTGACCAGGTGTACGCGTACCGCATCGCGAGCGGCGGTCGCTCGGTGGTCTACGCGACGGACACGGAGCACTACCGCTGTGTTGATCCGCGCCTGGTGGCGCTCGCACGGGACGCCGACGTGCTCATCTACGACGCGCAGTACCTGCCCGGGGAGTACGCCGGGGAGGGCGGGATGAGCCGCGTGGGATGGGGCCACTCGACCTGGGAGGCGGCGGTCGAACTCGCACACGCCGCAGGGGTCGGCCAGCTGGTGCTCTTCCATCATGATCCGTCGCGCACGGACGACGGGGTGGCGGCGATCGAGGCGCAGGCGCGGCAGTCTTTCGGGGACGTGGTGGCGGCCCGGGAGGGGCTGTCCATCACCCTCGGCAGCGTCGGGTCTGCGCGCGCGGCGTGAGGGACCCCGCGGCCGTGCTAGCGTCCGCGGCGGTGATCGAGCGGGAACACAAGCTCTCGCTGCTGTTGGAGCTCGGCGCGCTGCTCGCGCAGGAGGTCGATCTCGACGCGCTGCTCGGCGACATCGGGAGCCGTGTCGCCCGCGCGATGCGGGCCGAGCGGGCCACGGTGTTCGTCGTTGATGCGGCCACCGGCGACCTTCGTGCTCGCATCGCGGACCTCCCGGACGTGCCCGAACTTCACCTCGCGCGGGGCATCGGCATCGCGGGCTGGGTGGCCGAGAGCGGCGAGGTGCTGAACCTCATCGACGCCGCGCGCGATCCGCGCCATTTCGCGGGCGTTGACCGCGCCACGGGCTTCACCACGCGCACCCTCCTGTCGGTTCCCGTGCGCGACGGGCGGCGCGCCACGCGGGGCGTGCTCCAGGTGCTCAACAAGCACGGCGGTCCGTTTTCGCACGAGGATGAGACCTTCTTGCAGGCGCTGGCCAACCAGGTCGCGCTGGCGTTGGACCGCACCACGCTGCGCCCGGCGGAGGGCACTGCGCGGGGGGTGCAGGTGCGCGGACTCTTCAACCACATCGTCGGGTCGAGCCCCGCGGTGCGCGGCGTCTACGAGCAGGTGACGCGCGCGGCGGCGGTCGATGCGACGGTGCTCCTGCGCGGCGAGACCGGCGCGGGAAAGGGACTCTTCGCGCGGGCGATTCACGCGAACAGCCGTCGGCGCGCGGGGCCCTTCGTGACCGTCGATTGCACCACGCTGCCCGACGCCCTCGTCGAGAGCGAACTGTTCGGACACGAGAAGGGCAGCTTCACCGGCGCCGACCGCCGGGTGCTCGGCAAGGTGGACGCGGCGGACGGCGGAACCCTCTTCCTCGACGAGGTCGGCGAACTCACCCCGGCGGTGCAAGCGCGCCTCCTGCGCTTCCTCCAGGACCACGCCTTCGAGCGCGTGGGCGGCCGCTCCACGATCAAGGTCAACGTGCGCGTACTCACGGCTACGCACCGCGATCTCGCCGCCCTCGTCGCCGATGGCCGCTTCCGGCAAGACCTCTTCTACCGACTCCGCGTCGTCGAGATCACCGTGCCCCCGCTGCGTGATCGCGGTGGCGACGAGGTGATCGCGCTGGCCGAGCACTTCCTCGAGGTGTTCACGCGGCGCTACGGGCGGCCGGGGCTGCGGCTCTCGCCCGCCTCCGGGCTCGCGCTGCGCGCGCACGACTGGCCCGGCAACGTGCGCGAGCTTGAGCACACCATCGAGCGCGCGGTGGTGCTCTCCCCGGACGAGTTGATCACCGCCGAGCACCTGGGGCTGCCGGTGCGCCGTGGCCCCGCGCTGGAGGCTCCGGCATCCGTGCGCGCCGAGGGAGTTTTGCTGCCGCTGGGGCTTAGTCTGGCCGAGGTCGAGGCGCGCTACGTCGAGGCGACGATGCGCGCGTGCGGCAACAATCTCAGCCAGGCCGCGCGGGTGCTCGGCGTGGGGCGCAACACCCTGCGGCGCAAGGCCCCCAAAGCGTAGTGCGCCGTCGTTTCCGGGGGATGCTCAGCCGCGGCCCGGCGTCGCGGGATCGTCGTCCGGCGGCTCATCGTGCGTCTCGACGCGGCAGAGCGATCGGTACTGGCAGAACTGGCAGTCCCGCGGCCGCGGCTCGAACCGCCCCGCCCGCAGCGGCGCCACCACCGCGCGCACCGCGTCGCCCAACCGCCCTTCGCCCGCTGCGCCTTCGGTGATCAGCGCGTCTAGATCCCATGGCGTTTCCGTCGGCCGTCGCGGCTTCGCCAGCGCGTCGCGCAGCCCGTGCTCGCTCAGGTCGCGGAAGCCCACGTAGGTGCCATCGACGCTCGCAGTGTTCGCGTCGCCCACGAGCCCGAGCCCCCGCGCCCGCTCCAGGGCCGCCGCGTACACGACCAGCTGAAATTGGGTCTCCAGCGCACCCTGTTGCAGCCGCCGCCGGTACCCGTCCCCGCGCCCGCTCTTGAACTCCACCGCGCGCAGCACGCCTCCCATTCGCTCGACCCCGTCGATGCGTCCGCGAATCGCCACTGGCGGCCCATCGGGCATCGCGATCTCCACCGCAGGCCACCGATGCTTCGGACCAAAGCCCACCTCCGAGGCCAGCATCGTCCAGCCCTCCGGCCCCCTCAGCCGCCGCGCGAGCCATAGCTCCACCTGCCGCCGGATCGCCCGCAGGTCAGCCTCCAGCAGCGCCGCATCGACCTGCCCCGCCTCCACTGAAAACCGCGCTCCTGCGTCGTCGAGGCCCGCCAGCACGGCGCTCCAGCGTCGCACCGGATCGTGTCCGTGGGCCTCCTGCAGCGCGTCCTGTCCCGCCTCGAGCAGCGCGTGGAGCAGGTGCCCGCGCTCCTTCTCGTCGAGTGTCTCCCGCAGCTCCGGGCGCTCGTCGATGCGCAGCACCTTCAGCGCGAAGGCCTTGTACCCGCACCGCGCCGCGCGCTCGAGCGTGGTCGTATCGATCGGGTCGCGCGCGTCTGCCCAGCGCTCCAGCTCCAGGTGTTTTCGCAACGCGTGGTCGTGATCGACCCGCCCGTTGTACGCGTCCCCCGCCGCATCGACCTTCGCGAAGAACACCTCCCTCCTGCGCTCCACCGCCGATCGTTCGCCCACCGAACGAAGCGCCGCCGCGAGGCTCGCCCCGAGTACATCGAGGTTGCCTTCCCGCTGCGTCGCGAGGCCTCGCAGTACCCGCTCTGCCCCGCGCGCGGGCACCCGCCGCGACCGCGCCAACGGATCACTCCCGATGCGTTCGACCACCACCCCCGACGCCCGCTGCAGGTCGCCGAAGAACGCCGCCGTCGCCCGCGCCCGCCCACCGGAGTCGTGCCGCGCCGCGCTCGCCGCCACCGCGTGCGTCGCCGTCGCCAGCGCCGCCAGCAGCACCCGCGACGACTCCTCGCGCCCGCCACCGCGCGCCAGCGGCAGCTTCTTCGCCCTGGCCACTGCGCGCCGCTCACTCTCGCCCCACAACGGCGCATCGCCGCGCACCGTCGTCGCGCCCTCGTACAGCCCCGGGAGCGCCACTGCCGTGAAGCTCCGCCCGACGGCGTCGAGGGCATCGAGCAGTTGTACCCCGCCGCCCGCGCCCGGCGTGACCGTCGGCAGCGTGCGTGCCCGCGCCAGGTCGAGCAGCATCTCGCCGAACTCCCCCGCGCTCATCGCCCCGTGGCGCCCCGCGGCGCTCGCAATGGACGGCATCTCTGCCAGCAGTGCAGCAGCGCCCGCCACGCCGGCTTCGTCCCGCGCCAGCGCCCGGAGAATGGCCTGCGCGCCCGGGTCGAGGTCCGCCGTCGCCATCACCGCACGCGACTCCTCCACGAGGCGTCCATCACCGCCCGCGCGATCGACCCATCGACCCAGCCGATCCGATTGTTCGGCCACCGAACCATCTTGTGCCAGCGCCCACAGATCCCGGGAGAGCGCGTCGATGGAGGCCACCACGGCGCCGGTCACCACCGCCGGATGGTGCTTCCGCCCGTGCTTGAAGCGCGCGGCCAGTTCGGTATCGAAGAGGCTCTCTACCCCGAGTGTGCGCAGCGCCTGGGACACCCGCCACGGCGCCGGCTCGCCCGCCCGCGGCGCGTTGCCCTGGAGCACCGCCAGCGCCCGCAGCACCTCCTCGCGCTCGGCCCCCCGCGCGACCATCTTCGGCAGCGCGAGAAGAGCGCGCGCCACCGGCGACGAGAGCAGCCCATCGGCCCGCGAGGCGCTCCATGGGATGCGCGCGTCGTCGAGCGCCTGCCCCACGCAGCGGCGCGTCTCCGGATCGTTGCCCGCGAGCACCACCGCGATCTCGTGCGCACCGACGCCATCGTCGATCCAGCGGGCGACGCGCGCGGCCACCCAGCGCCCCTCGTCGTCGGGCCCTTGCGCCTCGGCCAGGGTGACAGCCCCACCCCGCACCGGCGACCGATCGACCGCCGCGGACGGATCAGTCAGCGCCGCCATCCAGCGTTGCAGTGATTCGTCCGGCGCGTCGGCACCCGGATCTCGCAGCCCATACCGGAGTTCGAGCCCCTGCTCTTCGCCTTCGAGGGTGCGCAGCGCGCGATCGAGCGACGGCGGCATCTGCATTCGCCGCGGCTCGCAGATCACCTGCATTTCGAAGCTCCCGTCGTGCGCGCCGAGCCAGCGAGCGAGGGCCACCGCGAGGCTCACCCGCGCCGGATCGACCTCCACCACATGCCACCACCGCACGACCTCCGGGAGCCCAAAGAACCCGGGCGAACGGCCCTGCTCGCGGGCGCGATCGACGGCCCGGGCGAGCAGCGTGCAGAGCGTGGCGCCGGGGTGGAGTCCTGCCGTGGCGAGGCGCTGATCCTGGTCGGACATGACCTCCGCGAGGGCGCGGAGCCGCGTGCGGGTGCCTTCATCGTCTTCTTCGGCAAACGCGCGAGCCTGCTCGAGCACCTCCGGGGTGACCTCGTGGCGGCGCAGTAATTCGAGGGTGTTGGCAAACCCATCGACGGTCTCCGCGCGCTCCGTGAGGGCGGCGTCGTAGCGAGGGAGCACCGCGCGCGTGGCGGCCGCGAGGGTGAGCCGTTCGACCTCGCGGGAGGCCATCGCCCCGTCGTTGAGCGCGAGCGCCCAGCGCGCCAGGAAGGCCTCCCAGGTCACCGTGTTGGGCGCGACCGCGCTCGCGTGCTGGGACGTCCGCATCGCCCGCCGCAGCCGCTCGTCGAGGTGCCCCCGTGTGCCGACCACATCCAGCAAAGACACCGTATTTCTCCAGGAAACGAGACACCCTGTGACATCCCGCCCCCGGGTGCCACAACGGGCCGATGGACGTTGTCTGTCCGCCGCGCGCAGCGATCGGGTGGGGCGTCAGTCGTCGACGGTGACGTGCGCGGCCTGCGTGGCGGGGAAGGTGCCCAGCGTGCCGGGCGCGCGGTAGACGCTCCCGCAGACGGCTTCTTCGATGCCGGGCTGCGTGCGGCAGACCTGCTCCGACGGGCATGCGAGCGCCGCGGCGTTGACGCACGCCAGGGCGAGGCGCACCGGCAACGCGAACACCTTGTCATCGACGAACTCCGTCTCGGCCGCGGTGGTGAAGATCACACCTTCGGACGAGCGTGCGGTCACCTCGACGCGCACGTGGTCGTCGGTGCGGCGGCCGTCCACGATGCCGAGTCGAAACTCCGTCGTCTCCGACAGCGGAACCGCGGGTGGGGGCGAGATGCCCACGGCGTTGCAGTCCGACCGCAAGAAAGTCTGGTCGAAGGTCGGCACCGTCTCTGCGCCACGGGAAATCCTGATCTGCACGCGATCGAAGACGGTGCAGCTCGCGTCCGTGGAGAGCACCAGCATCACCTCCCGTCGGGAGAGCATGCAGCCCCCCGAGGCGAGCGCAGACATTATCAAACCGAAGCCCAGAAGCGCGGCGCGCGGTCCCATCACGATCGCGAACGGTAACTCTCAAAGGCCCGCCCCGACCAGAGGGTTGACAAGGCTGTGCGCGGCAACCGCTGGTTGCTTGTGGCGCTCGCGTCGAAAGGATACCGTCCGCGCTGAGACCTACCGGAATGCCCGAGGCACGCTACGAGATCATTCGACAGCTCGCGTGCGGCGGAATGGCCGAGGTGCTTCTTGCGCGTCAAAACGACGACGACGGCACCAGCCGGCTCGTGGTGCTCAAGCGGGTGCTCGCACACCTCGCGCAAAACGACAGCTTCCTCAAGATGTTCGCCCACGAGGCGCGCATCGCTTCGCAGCTACGCCATCTAAACATCGTCCAGGTGCTCGAGGTCGGCGAGCACGAGGGGCTCCCGGTCATCGTGATGGAGCGCCTGGAGGGCGCCGACCTCCTGCGGTTGCTCCAGCAGTGCGTGACGCGTCGGCAGAGCCTCGGCACCGCCGTGAGCATGGCCATCCTCGCGGGCGCCGCGCGGGGTCTGGGATACGCGCATCGGGCTCGGTCGAGCGATGGGCGCGCGCTGCGGCTCATCCATCGCGACATCTCCCCGCACAATGTTTTCATCACCCGCGACGGCGGCGTGAAGCTCCTCGATTTCGGCATCGCCAAGAGCGCCGCGCACGTCGGTCTCACCAGCACCGGCCAGGTCAAGGGCAAGATCTCGTACATGTCCCCGGAGCAGATTCGGTCGCTCCCCATCGACGCGCGCTCGGACCTCTGGTCGCTCGGCGTGGTGCTCTGGGAGACCCTCGCGGGCGAGAAGCTCTTCACTCGCGACAACGACGCTGCCACGCTCCACGCCATCCTTCATGACCCGATTCCGCTGCTCAACCGCCGCGAGGCGCCGGGGCTCGATGAACTCATCGCCCGAGTGTTGCAGCGCGATCCTGTCGCCCGCGTAGGTACCGCGGAGGAGATCGTCGCAGCCCTCGAGGCGATGCTCGAGGCGATGCGCGCCGGCCCCGCGGTGAAGCTCGTCGCGCAGCGCGTGGCCTCCCTGGTGCCAGCCATCAGTCCGGAGTTCGACCTCGCGCGCCCGGTCGTCGTCCACTCGCAGGAGGTGGTCACTCTCGCCCTCGGGCATGGCGGTCCATCGGCGCCGAAGCACCCGATCGGGCGGACCATGCAGATGTCGCCTGCTCCCCCAGCGCTCAACCGCTACAGCCGGGCATCGGCTCCGCCCCCGGACGTGGACGTCGCCGTCGACAGTGAGCCCACCATGATGGACATCCCGACGAGCAGGGCCTCGGTCCCGCCCGACGACGAGACCACCCGCGCGGTGATGCTCCCCAGCCACGACGACGTCACCATCGCGCGCGGCTCGCCGCAGATGTCGCCCGCCCCGCGTCCGATTCCCGCGGCCCGCCCCGTCGCGACCCCGCCGATGCGCACATCTGCCCCGCCGATGCGCACGTCTGCCCCGCCGATGCGCACCTCTACCCCGCCGCGGCCGCCCGCGAGTCCGGACCTCGCGAGGCCCCCGTCCAACCCCCGTTCTCGCATCCCCGCGGTGCTCGGTACACGCACGACTCCCCCAGGTTTGTCGCATTTAGGTCTTCTCTCCGACGAGGTCGATCCGCCGACCGCGCAGCTACCCCGGCCCGCCACCCTCGCCCCGCCGCGCCCCACTGCGCCGACGGCCTTCCCCATGGCGCCGGTTCTCCCGTCCGAAGATCTCTTCGGGCCAGCGCACAATCAGTACCCTTCGTCCGCCGCGTCGTTCGTCCCCTCGAACATCAACGCCATCCGCCCCGCCCCGGCCTCGCCTTTCAGCATCAACCCACTCGCCGGGTTTGCAGGGCGCTCCCCGGACACTTTCGTCGCCGCCGAGATCGTCCGACCACCGCCGACCACCACCGCGACGGCCCGCACTGCCCGCTGGTTGGTCGCCGCAGGATCGCTCGTACTCGCGGCAACCCTTGGTGCGCTGATCACCCAGGGGATCCGATCTCCCACCGCTCCACGGGCGCCGATGGCCGCGAGCGTACCGATGCCTGTCATTCACGTGCCCGTCGCCGTCGCTGCTCCGCCGCCTGCACCCGTCGCCGTCGCTGCCCCGCCGCCTGCACCCGTCGCCGTCGCTGCCCCGCCTCCTGCACCCGTCGCCGTCGCTGCTCCGCCGCCTGCACCCGTCGCCGTCGCTGCCCCGCCTCCTGCACCCGTCGCCGTCGCTGCCCCGCCTCCTGCACCCGTCGCCGTCGCTGCTCCGGTTGCCCGTCCCCGTGTGACCGCCGCTGCACCGCCGCCTGCACCCGTCGCCGTCGCTGCTCCTGTTGCCCGTCCCCGTGTGACCGCCCCTGCACCGCCGCCCGTGGCTCGCCCGGTTGCCGTGACCCCGCTGCCCGTGGCTCGGCCCGTCGCCGCGACCACGCGCGCGGCTGATCCCTTCACCAACGTCTACAGCGATCCCACGCAGCGTCGCCCGGTCGTACGCCCCCGGGTGCAGGCTCCGCCGTCGGCGCACTCGGGCGCGATCATCACCGAGTTCTGACCGCGGGAGCACCGCTCTCCACACCGCCGTGCGTTGCTCTCTCTCCCCTTCCGTCCGCGCCCTGCGCTAGCATCGGAGCACATGGGATCCATCCGACGAGACGCCCTCGGCCTCGCTCTCTTTCTGACAGCGCCCCTTACGTTCGCGCAGCCGCGTCGCATGCCGCCGGCGGGCGAGGCTCCTACGGATGCCGCCAGCCCCACCGCGGCGTTTCAGCAGGCCGAGGCGCGGACGCACTTTCAGACCGGCGTGCAGCACTACCAGGCAGGGCGGTTCACGGAAGCCATCGCGGAGTTTCAGACGGCGCACCGGCTGTTCGCGTCGCCGACGATTCTGTTCAACCTTGCGCAGGCCTTCCGCTCGGACGGCCAGCTTTCCAGCGCCATCACCACCTTCCGTCGCTACGTCAGCGAAAACCCGCGCATCACGCCGACGCAGCGCGACGACATCGAAGGCGTCATCCGTGAGATCGAGGCCACACGCGCGGTGCTCTCCTTCGAAGTCGAGCCCGCGGGTGCGGAGATCTCCCTCGACGGCCGCGTCCTCGGTACGTCGCCCCTTCCGCGTGGCGTCGAGGTGATCTCTGGCTCGCACGAGATTGCCATCACCCTCGCCCTGCACGAACCCAGCTCGCAAACCATCAACGTTCACGCGCACGAGCGCCGACTCTTCCAGACCAACCTCCACCCGGTCGATCTCAACGCGCGCCTCGTCGTCAACGTGCAGCCCGCCGAGGCCGAGATCACCCTCGACGGCGCCCCCGTCGGCCACGGAACCTACGATCAGCACGTGCTCCCCGGCCCGCACCAGCTCGCCTTCGCGGCGCCTGGTTACCTGCCCCGCAGCGAGAGCGTGACCGTGCGCACCCTCTCCGAGGAGTCCGTTCGGGTCACCCTCGACGCGCGAGCGGTCAGCCTCTTCACCCGCTGGTACTTCTGGGCTGCGGTCGGCGGTGTCATCGCCGTCGGCGCAACCCTCGCCGTGGTACTCAACCCTATCGAACCTACGGCTATTCCAGGCAACGGCACACCGCAGTCCGTGCAGAGCGTCCTGAGCTGGTAGCAGCGTTCGCGCGTACGCTCCGCGGAACCCTCCTATGTCTCTCGCCAACATGACCCAGGCTGAGATCCGCGCCCTCGGCGGCCTCGCTCTCTCGTGCGCCGGCGCCGACGAGTCCGCCCTCGGGATGCGCGCCCTCGCCTGGTACAATTCGATCCTCTCGCTCGGCATCAACGTGCCCCTGCACGTCGTTCTCGACCTCGGCGCAGCCCTCCTTGGCGAGCGCGCAGAGTTCGTCGCCCCGCGCGATCTTCCGCGCCTCCCAGAGGGAATCAACCCCGCCGAAGCCGCCGCCCTCCTGCGCGACTACGCCGCGCTGCTCACCGAGGTCGGGCGCACCGACATCGCCGCGAAGCTCAAGAAGACCCGCCTCGACGACGGCGTGCTCAGCACCCTGCTCACCCGCGCGCTCGGCCCGGTGGTCGATCGCTGGCGCGGCAGCAGCCTCTACGAGCCCATTCCCGTCAACGCCGAGTCCGTCACCCGCGCGATGCTCAACCTCCCGCAGGCCTGGGCCGCCGTCGATCGCCGTCCGGAAATCACCTTCATCCGGCACATCCTCCAGCACCGACTGCACCTCCTCCTCGGCATCGAACAGATCGACCTCGACACCGTCGAACTCCTCGGCCTCATGGGCCAGGAAGGCGGCATGCCCGAGACCGAACTCGTCGATCTTCTCGCTGTTTTCAACAGCCCGGAGGCCAACGACGTCGTCAACTTCTCCCTCGACATTCTCCCGAGCGTTCTCGAGACGAAGCGCGGCGGCGGCCAGCAGGTCTTCGCCATCGACGGCTACTCCGGGGTGGTCGCGACAGGCTCCCTCGACTCGCTCTTCCTCAGCGAACTCGCCTACGACGACGAACTCTTCGAGCAGCGGTTTCTCGACAACCAGATGCTCTACTACGCCCACGAGGCGCAAGATCGACCGCCCCCGCGCAGCTACCAGATTCTCGTCGATGCGAGCGCCTCCATGCGCGGCGCCCGCGCGGTCTTCGCCCGCGGCCTCGCCATCGCCCTCGCCAAGCGCATGACCCTCCTCGGCTTCGAGGCCACCGTGCGCTTCTTCGACTCGCGCCTGTATGAACCGATGCGCCTGCGGCGTGGGCGCTCCGGCCTCCACGGCACGGGCTCCCTCCACGTCGCCGGCATCCTCGCCTTCAAGGGCGAGCGCGGCCGCAACTACGCCCGGGTGTTCTCCCAGCTCGCCGCGGAGATGGAGCGCCTGCGCGAGCGCTCCAGCGTCACCGTCTACATGATCACCCACGCAGAGTGCCACGTGCCCATCGAGCTGATCCGCCGCGTGCGCGAGAGCGCCGAACTCTGCGGCGTCTTCATGCTCCCTTCGCGCGGAACCCTCGACCTTGAGTACCTCTCCGCGCTCACCCTCCACGAGGTGGTCACCGACACCGCGCTGCGCGACCGCTCCGAGCGCGCAAGTCGGGCGCTCTCCATCGTCGAGCAAGCCTCCAGCAAGACCCGCGACCCCGAGAAACACAGCGCCGACGACGCCTCCGAGCATTCCTGATCGGGTAAACCCGCCCACACACCTTCGGGTATCGTCCGCCGCGTGGAGCCCACGTTGTCCCCCCGCTGGCGCGTCATCCTGCCCTCCCTCGTTGCCGTGCTGGCGGTCACCCACGGGCCCCTCTTCCTCGGTCGCTCGGTCATCTTCCGCGACACCTGGCTCTGGGTGGTCCCCGCCCGCGCCCTTGTCCGCGACGCCCTCCTCGCCGGTCACCTCCCTCACTGGAACCCCTTCGTCGGCCTCGGCTTTTCCGTCCCCGCGGAGCCCCTCTACGGTCTCTACTACCCCCCACACCTCGCGACCGTTCTCTTCGCCGACGTCGCCTGGGGCGCCTCCTTCGAGGTCTGGCTCCACCTCCTCCTGGGGGCCCTCGGGTGCGCCGCGCTGGCCTCTCGCCTCGGCGCTCGCTCGCTCGGCGCCATCGTGGCCGGCGTCGCCTGGTCGCTCTCCGGTCCCACGCAGTCCACCTGGAGCCTCGGTGTCATCATCTACGGCTCCGCCTGGATCCCCTGGTGCGCTCTCGCCGCCGTCCACCTCGCCGCCGCGCCGCCGGGTCCCGCGTGGCGTCGGGCGCTGCTGGTGGCGATGGTTCCGCCGGGCATGGCGCTGCTGGTGGGCGAACCTTTCCTGGCGCTCTTCGGCGTGGTCTTCGGCGCAGGCCTCGCGCTCGCAGTGGCCGATCGCGCAACGTGGCCCCGCGCTCTCGGCGGCTGGGCCCTCGCCTCGTCGGCCGCGCTGGCCCTCGCTGCCCCGACCCTCGTCCCCATGATCGCCGGCGCGGCAAGCTCACAGCGCGCTGCACCCCTCTCCCGCGCCCTCGCGGAAACCATGTCGATGCACCCCTGGCGACTGCTCGACCTCGGGCTGTTTGGCGGCCTCGGCCTCGCGTGGTCGAGCCACCTCGATCCGGTTGTCAGCGCCCTCCTCGACCCGGCGCCGCTCCTCGAGTCGATGTACCTCGGCGCGCCAGTGGTCGTGCTCGCGGCCCTCGGCGTGTCGCGGTCCCGCGCGCGCCTCGGACTCGTCGTGATCGCGCTCGCGGGGGTGCTGCTCGCGCTCGGAAACCACACGCCAGTGCACGGTTTGTGGCGCACGATCGCGGTGCCGTTTCGGTTCATGCGGTCGCCGGAGAAGTACCTCGCCCTCACGACCGTCGCGGTGGCCGTGCTCGCGGGCCTCGGCGCCGACCGCCTCTTGCGCGAACGCCGCCCCGCCCTCGTCGCTTTCGCCTTCGCTGCGAGTGCCTACCTCGCACTCTGGGCCACTGCGCGCGCGTGGATGCCCGTCGGGCTCGCGCGGGTGATTCCCCTGGGCGCCGTCTTCGGCCTGGCCGCCGCCGCGCTGATGGCCTCCGCAGCACTGCTCGCCAGGCGTCGGACCACCACGGCGGCGGCGCTGGTGATCGTCGCCGTCACCCTCGACCTCAGCGAAAACCTGCGGCGGCTTCCGCGCTGGGACCACTGGTCCGAGGCCCGGCGAGCGCCCCCGATGGTGGCCGCCATGCGATCGATCGGGCCTCGCGCAGGGGCCTCGCGGGTGTACCGCACCGACGCGCTGGAGCGGTCGCGACGGTCGTTTCGTGAAGCGACGGCGTTTCTGCGCGCAACGCTCCAGGGCAACACCAGCGGGCTCTTCGGAATCGCGACGCTACCGGGCTACGACGTCGGGGTGTCCCCCGAGGTGGGGCTGCTGCTGGCGCGACGCCGCGTCGATGCGCTGCGGGTGCTGTCCATCGACGGGGCCCTGATGCCCACGCGCGCAGGGCCGACGCCGCCCGGGCTCGAACGCCTCGGGGAAGTGACCCCCGGCGCGACGCTCTACCGGGTGCTGGAGACGCTGCCGCGGGCCTACGTGGCCGCCGAATCCGTCGAACTGTCCGCAGAGGCCACGCGGGCGCATCTCCTCGACGGCGAGGTGGTGCGCGGCGAGCGCGTGTTGCTCATCGGCGCAAGCAGGGATTCTCTCGTCACGACCGGGTCGGCGCGAGCGACGAGCGTCAGCCCGTGCCGCCCCGTCGCGATCGGCGACGGAGAGCGGGTGGTGGACTGCGACGCTCCCGCCGGAGGCCACGCGGTGTTTGTTGAACAATGGACCCAGGGATGGAGCGCCACCGTCGACGGTCGCCCCGCAGTGGTGGATCAGGCCAACCTGCTCAGCCTGGCGGTGCGCCTCCCGCCCGCCCTGCGACGGCAGCGGGTGCGAGTGTGGTTTACCCCGCCGGGACAGCGCGCCGGAATGGTGATCGGAGCGCTGTCCTGGCTGGCCCTGGCAGCAGCGGGTTGGGTTAGTTCGCGAGCTCGCGGTCGAAGCGAAGCTCGCCCGCCGCGCGGCTGATCTTGACGGTCTCGCCGGGGGCGAAATCACCGCGCAGGAGCCGCTGCGCTAGCGGGTTCTCGATGTACTGCTGGATCGCGCGCTTGAGCGGCCGGGCTCCGTAGACCGGGTCCCATCCCACCTCGCCGAGCCAGTCCTTGACCACGTCGTCAACGCTCAACTTCAGTTCGCGCCGGGCGAGCCGCGATTCGAAGTTCTTGATCTGGATGTCCACGATCTGCCGCAGGTCTTCCTTGCCCAGCCGGTGGAAGACCACCGTCTCGTCGAGCCGGTTGAGAAACTCCGGCCGGAAGCTCCGCCGCAGCTCTTCCATCACCATCCGCCGCGCATCCTCCTCGGTGCGCTCCTCCAACAAATACGCGCTCCCGACGTTGCTCGTCATGATCAAGACGGTGTTGCGGAAGTCCACCGTGCGCCCCTGGCCATCAGTCAGCCGGCCATCATCCAATACTTGAAGAAGCACGTTCCAGACATCCGGGTGGGCCTTCTCGATCTCATCGAACAACACCACAGAATACGGCCGCCGCCGCACCGGCTCAGTGAGCTGGCCACCCTCGTCATAACCGACATACCCGGGCGGCGCCCCGATGAGCCGCGACACGGAGTGCTTCTCCATGTACTCGCTCATGTCGATTCGGATCATCGACTTCTCATCGTCGAAGAGATAGCCCGACAGCGCCTTCGCGAGTTCGGTCTTCCCCACCCCCGTCGGCCCCAGGAACAAGAAGCTCCCGATCGGCCGATGCTCGTCTCCGAGGCCTGCTCGCGCGCGCCTCACGGCGTTGCTCACCGCGACGATGGCGTCCTTCTGCCCGACCACCCGCTGCGCGAGCACCTCCTCCATCTTGAGCAGTCGCTGCTGCTCGCTCTCCATCATTTTCGAGAGTGGAATACCGGTCCATTTGGCCACCACTGCTGCGATGTCCTCGGACGTGACCTCCTCCTTCAGATACCCGCGGCCGCCCTGCTGCGCGGCGGTGATGGACTCCTGCGCCGCGACGAGCTCCCTCTCCAGCCTGGGCTTCACCTCGTACTGGATGCGCCCGGCGTCTTCGTAGAGCCCGCTGCGCGTGGCCTTCTCCAGGTCCGCGCCCGCCGCCTCGATGCGCTGCTTCACGCCGCGCACAGTCTCGATGAGCTCCTTCTCCCGCAGCCATTGAGCCTTCATCCCCTCGATCACCTCGCGGCGCTCTCCGATCTCGCGCTTGACCTCCTCCAGCCGCTGCTGGCTCGCGCGATCGCTCTCCCGGGTGAGCGCGTGCTTCTCGATCTCCAGCTGCGTCATCTTGCGCTGCGCCTGGTCGATCTCGAAGGGCATCGACCCGAGTTCCATCTTCAACCGCGACGCGGCCTCATCGACCAGATCGATGGCCTTGTCGGGCAGAAAGCGATCGGTGATGTATCGGTTGGACAGCGTCGCCGCAGCCACCAGCGCCTCGTCCCGGATGCGGATTCCGTGGTGCACCTCGTAGCGCTCCTTGAGCCCGCGCAGAATCGCGATGGTGTCCTCCACCGTCGGCTGCCCGATGAACACCTGCTGAAACCGTCGCTCGAGCGCAGCGTCCTTCTCGATGCGCTTGCGGTACTCGTCGAGGGTCGTCGCGCCGATGCAGTGCAACTCGCCGCGCGCCAGCGCCGGCTTGAGCATGTTGCTCGCGTCCATCGATCCCTCCGCCGCGCCGGTGCCCACCAGCGTGTGGAGTTCGTCGATGAAGAGCACCACGTTGGCCGCCTGCTCGACCTCCTTCAGAACAGCCTTCAGGCGCTCCTCGAACTCCCCGCGAAATTTCGCGCCCGCCACCAGCGAGGCGAGGTCGAGGCAGATGATCCGCCGGTCTTTCAAACTCTCCGGAACGTCACCGCGCACGATGCGTTGCGCGATGCCTTCGACGATGGCCGTCTTGCCGACGCCGGGCTCGCCGATGAGCACGGGGTTGTTCTTGGTGCGGCGCGAGAGCACCTGCATCACTCGGCGAATCTCCTCGTCGCGCCCGATGACCGGGTCGAGCTTGCCCGAGCGCGCCAGGTTCGTGAGGTCTTTGCAGTACTTCTCCAGCGCCTGAAAAGTACCCTCTGGATCGGCCGTGGTAACCCGCTGGTTACCGCGCACCTCCTTGAGTGCGGTCATCACCCTGGACTCGTCGATGCCCCTGCGGCGCAGCACGCCGGCCACGTCGCGGTCGTGCTTCACGATCGCCAAAAATAGGTGCTCGACGGAGACGTACTCGTCCTTGAGGGCCCTGGATTCATCCTCGGCTTTCTGAAGAACCACGCCCATCCGTCGTGACATCCCGGGCTCGCTGCCGCCGATCACGCGCGAGTACGCCTCCACCGCGCGCTCGAACTCCGCCGCGAGGTCTTTCGGGTTGGCGCCGGCCTTCTGGACGATCGCGGGAATCACGCCGTCTTCCTGCTGCAAGAGCGCGAGCAAGAGGTGCTCTGGGGTGAGCTCTGGGTTGCCTCGCCGGATGGCCTCGGACTGCGCCTGCGCCAGGGCTTCGCGCGACTTCGTGGTGAATCGTTCGACTCTCATGATTCAACGCCTCCTTGAGGGGTGATCAACAGTGGTGGGGTGCTCCATAAGACCCGAAACACCCGACCGCCCGTGTCAAGTGAATGCAAAATATCTCCCCCTCTCTCCGATGCTACGGTTCGCACCCCTCATGGAAACCACCAACTCCACTCGTCATCATCGCATCGTCGTCCTCGGCGCCACCGGCTTCACCGGTCGCCTCGTCGCGGAGTACCTCGCCCGCACCGTCGGCGCGTCGCTCCCGTGGGCGATCGCCGGCCGCAGCGTCGAGAAGCTTCAGGAGGTGCACCGCGCACTCGTGGCGATCAACCCCGAGTGCGCGCAGGTCGCGGTGCTCCTGGCCGACGTGGGCGACGCCGAGAGCCTCGATCGCCTCGCGGCCAGCACGCAGGTGTTGCTCACCACGGTGGGTCCGTACGCGCATTACGGCGACGCGGTGGTGCGGGCCTGCGTCGAGCAGGGCACCGACTACGTTGACATCACCGGCGAGCCTGCGTTTGTGAAGGAGACCCTCGATCGCTACCACGCCGCCGCGCAGGCGAAGGGTCTGCGCATCGTGAGTTGCTGCGGGTTTGACAGCATCCCGCACGACCTCGGCGTGCTCTACACGGTGCTGCAATTGCCCGAAGGCGAGCCCATCTCCATCGAGGGAATGGTCCGCGCGAAGGGCGGCCTCTCCGGCGGAACCTGGCACAGCGCCATCAACGCCATGCGCGACCGGGCCGGAAGCGTGAAGGCCGCGCGGCCGCCGAGGGAGCCGCTGCCGGGCGGGCGTCGGGTGCGCGCCTCGAAGGAGGGCCTGCATTACGACCGGTCGCGCAAGGCGTGGCTCGCACCGCTGCCGACCATCGACCCGTCGATCGTCCTGCGCAGCGCGCGCGGCCTCGATCGCTACGGGCCGGATTTCAGCTACGGGCACTTTGCAGAGGTGCGCTCGACGTCGGTGCTGCTGGGCGGCGTGCTGGGCCTCGCAGGCGTCGCGGCAATGGCGCAATTTCTGCCGACGCGCGAGTGGCTGCTCGGGAAAATCAACCCGGGCACCGGGCCGAGCCCGGAGCAGCGGGCGAAGGGGTGGTTCACGGTGACGTTCAAGGCGCGCGCGGGGACGAAGACCCTCGTGACGCAAGTGAGCGGCGGCGAGGCGGGGTACACGGAGACGTCGAAGATGGTCGCGGAGGCTGCACTCTGCCTCGCGCTCGATCGGGACAAACTGCCGCCGCACACGGGCGTGGTGACCACCGCGATGGCCATGGGCACCGTGCTCATCGAGCGGCTGCAGCGGGCGGGGATGATTTTCCGGGTGCTGGAGGGCTGACGCGGAGAAGGCCCTGGGAATACTTCCCCCCCGGCACCGGGTTGCATGCCGCCGCGCCGCTGCGGTAAAGCGCCCTTCGCAACGTCGATTCCCACTCTCCGAGAACCGCTGACCCCATGACCTACAACCGCGCGCTCAACGATCTGGTTCAGCAAGAGTCGAAGTTCATCGACGACATCCTCACGGAGGTCGGTCGCGTCATCGTCGGGCAAAACACCATGGTCGAGCGCCTGCTCATCGGGCTCCTCGCCCGCGGGCACGTGCTCCTCGAAGGTGTCCCAGGGCTCGCCAAGACGCTCACCGTCCGCACCCTCTGCGATGTGCTTCAGTCGCAGTTTGCGCGGGTGCAGTTCACCCCCGATCTGCTCCCGGCAGACCTCGTCGGCACGGTGATCTACCGCCCGCAAGACGGAACCTTCGTCGCGAAGAAGGGACCCATCTTCGCCAACCTGGTGCTCGCCGACGAGATCAACCGCGCGCCCGCCAAGGTGCAGAGCGCCCTCCTCGAAGCGATGCAGGAAGGCCAGGTCACCCTCGGCGACCAGACCTTCAAGCTCCCCGATCCGTTCATCGTGATGGCGACGCAGAACCCCGTCGAGCAGGAGGGGACGTATCCCCTCCCGGAAGCCCAGATCGACCGGTTCATGCTGATGGTGAAGGTGGGCTATCCCACCCGCGAAGAAGAGCGCGCCATCATGGATCGGCAGACCGCCGTGTCCCCCGCGACGGTGTCGCCGAAGGTGACGCCCGAGCAGATTCTCGCGGCCCGCAAGGTGATTCCGGAGATCTACGTAGACGACAAGCTGAAGGACTACATCATCTCGCTGGTGTTCGCGACGCGCGATCCGGCGAAGGCAGGGCTCAAGGAACTCGCGCCGATGATCCGCTACGGAGCCTCGCCGCGCGCGTCCATCGCGCTCAACATGGCAGCGCGGGCGAGGGCGTTCTTGCAGCACCGCGGGTACGTCATCCCGGAGGACGTCAAGGCCATCGGGATGGACGTACTGCGCCACCGTATTTCGCTCACCTACGAGGCCGAGGCCGAGGAGGTCACTGCCGATCAGGTGGTGACGCGCATCTTCGAGGCCGTCGAGGTGCCATAGAGGCATCCGGATGATTCCCAAGGAGCTGCTCAAGAAGCTGCGGCGCATCGAGATCACCACCGCGCGTCTCGCCAACGATCAGCTCGTGGGAGCGTACGCGTCGGTGTTCAAGGGCCGCGGTCTGGCCTTCGACGAGGTGCGGATGTACCAGCCCGGCGACGACGTCCGGTTTATCGACTGGAACGTCACCGCCCGCACCAACACACCGCACATCAAGGTCTTTCGTGAAGAGCGCGAGATGACCGTGATGCTCCTCGTGGACCTGTCGGGATCGCAGGACTTCGGCACCCGCGCGATGTTGAAGCGCGAGCTCGTCGCCGAAGTGAGCGCCGTGCTGGCCTTCAGCGCCGTCAAGAACAACGACCGCGTGGGTCTGGTGCTCTTCACCGACCGCGTGGAGAAGGTCGTCCCACCGCGCAAGGGGGCGCGCCACGTGATGCGCGTCGTGAGCGAGATCATGCAGTTTCATCCGGCGCCGCGGCCCCACGGCGAGCCCGTGGGTACCAACCTTTCGCAGGCCCTGGAGGTGCTCGGGCACCTGTCACGGCGGCGCGCGGTGTCCTTCGTGGTGAGCGACTTCCTCGGCAACGACTATGACCACGCGCTGCGCGTCGCCGCGGCCCGGCACGACCTCGTCCCGGTGTACGTGAGCGACCCTCGCGAGGACGAACTCCCGGACGTCGGGATGATGCTCGCGGAAGACCTTGAGACCGGCGAGTGGATCGAAGTGGACACCCGCGATCCGCGCGTGCGCGAGCACTACCGCCGCACCATCGCGCAGCAGAAGGTCACCCGCGACACGCTCTTCCGCCGCCTCGGCCTGGACGCCATCGCCGTCGCCACGCATCGCCCGTACATCACTGCCCTCGCGGAGTTCTTCCGCCGCCGCGCCCGAAGGATGCACGCCGGATGAACGCGCGCCTCGCCCTCTCGGTGTCCCTGCTCCTCGCGCCCGCGGCCGCCCGCGCCCAGGACGCCGCCGTCGCCGCCGATGCCGCCATGGCCGCGCGTCCGAGCCCCTCTGCGAACAGCGGCGATCAGTGCGTCGCCGACGCGATTCCGACGGACCACGCTCCTGCCATCGAAGTAATCGTCAACCCGCCGACGCCTCAGGTCGGCGACCGCGTGCGTGTCACCTGGGTGTTTCGCTACCGCACGCACGACCGCGTCGAGTTCGAGCCCGACGCGGTGGCCCTGCAGCAGCCCGCCATCGAGCTTGAGTACGCCCGCGAGCAGCCCGAGCGCGACCGCAGCGTGCACGGCGAGCGCGACGGCCGGCTGCGCTCCGAGGTGGTCGTGGCGCTGCAGCCGTTTCGCTCCGGCGACGTGGTCATTCGCCCAATGAGCGCCCGGGTAAACACCGGCGACGAGATCGCCCGCATCTGCACCCCGGAGGTGCGCTTTCGCGTGCGCTCGGTGTTCGGCAACGCCTCGCACCCGCAGCCCAGGGACATCACCCGCCCGGAGGACGTGCGCCGCGACGCGCTCACCTTCCGCCACATCTCTCTCGGCCTCGACGTGCTCTTCGTCGCCGTCGTCTCCGCGCTCGCCATCGCGGGATGGCTGAGCCGTCGCCCGAAGATCGTTCCCCCGCCGCCGCCGCCGCGGCACCCGTACTACATCGCCCGTGAAGGTCTCGAGGTGCTCCGCCGCGGCGACCTCCTCGCGCGCGGTCTCACCAAGGACTACTACGACGCCGTCTCCGACGTGATTCGTCGGTACCTCGGCGGCGTGCGTGGCTTCGACGCCATCGAGATGACCAGCGACGAGATTCTCGCCCACCTCCGCAAGCACCCGCTCGTGGGCGTGACCTTCGTCGAGGTCGAAAATCTCCTGCGCGAGTGCGATCTCGTGAAGTTCGCCCGCTACGTTCCTGCACACGAGGACTCCGACGAGATTCTCGCGGCGGCCATCTCCCTGGTCGAGCGGGGCCGTCCGTTGATGCCGTCGCCGCAGGAAACCTCGCGCGGAGGCGTCTCGTGAAGCTCCGCGGCCGACCCGTCCCGGTGCGTAGTGTGATTCCCCGGCACCGCTCGCCCGCCGGGCCCGTCGCGGCGATGGCCACCGCCCTCGTCGCGGTCGTCTTCGGCGCCCTCTACGGCTACGCCCGATCCGAGGGCTGGGACCTACAATTCAAGCACCCCTGGATGCTCCTCGTGCTTCCCGGCGCGCTGCTCGCCTACGGGCTTTCGCGCCTGCTCTGGAAGCGCGCGGGCGCCGTCCCGGGAGAGGCGTTCACGCGCATCAAGGTGTCCCAGGGGGCGGCGCTGCGGGCGGTTCCGCGCACCCTCAGCGCGCGCCTGGTGCATCTCCCCGGAGCGCTGCGCGTGGCGGCGATCGTGCTGGTGGGTGTCGCCCTCGCGCGCCCGCAGCGGGTGGACGCCCCGGACGCGCTGGAGCTTTCGGGCATCGACATCGTGATGTCCATCGACCTGTCGGGCTCGATGCGCGCGGCGGACCTGCAGCCCACCCGACTCGAGGCCGCGAAGGAGGTGGTGGGGGACTTCATCCAGCGCCGGCGCAGCGACCGTATGGGGCTGGTGGTGTTTGGGCGCGAGGCGTTTACGGTGGTGCCGCCGACGCTCGACTACACGGTGCTTCAGCGCATGGTGAGCGCGCTCAGCCTCGACTTCATCGACGGCTCCGGCACTGCCATCGGCGACGGGCTCGGAACCGCGCTCAACCGCCTGCGGCACAGCGACGCGCGCAGCAAGGTGGTGGTGTTGTTGACCGACGGCGCCAACAACGCCGGGCACGTGGACCCGCGCGAGGCGGCGCAGCTTGCGACGGCCCTGCGGGTGAAGGTCTACACGATCCTGGTCGGCACCGCGGAGGATGCGCCGGTGCAGCAGGGCGTCGATCTCGCGGGACGCCCGGTGTACGCGACGGCGCGCTTCCCGGTGGACCCGCAGCTCTTGCAGGACATCGCGACGACGACGGGCGGACAGTTTTTCCGCGCGGTCGATCGCGCGGGCCTCGCGCAGAGCTTCCACACCATCCTCGACCAGTTGGAGCGCAGCAAGATCGCCGATGCGGGCGCGCGCTACGCCGAGCTGTACCCGTACCTCGTGGCCGCGGCGCTTGCGCTGCTGGCGCTCGAGGCACTGCTCGCATCGACGCGGCTGAGGAGGTTTCCGTGAGGTTCGGGGCGGTGGGGTGGTTGTGGCTGCTGGCGCTTGTGCCGCTGATGGGCGGGCTGATGGCGTACGCGACGTGGGCGCGGCGGCGTGACCTCGCGCGCTTCGGTGACGTGCTGCTGGTGTCGGGCCTGCGAGACGGATCGCCCGCGGGCTGGCGCGCGGCGCGGTCGGTGCTCGTGCTGGTGGCGGTGGCGTTGCTCGCGGTGGGCGCGGCGCGGCCGCAGCACGGGTCGCGCACGGAGGTGGTCGCGCGGCGCGGCATCGACGTGGTGGTGTGCCTCGACATCTCGAAGTCGATGCTGGCGCGCGACGTGGCGCCCTCGCGCATCGAGCGCGCGAAGGCCGAACTTGAGCGGCTGCTCACCGAAGAGCCCGGTGATCGGGTGGCGGTGGTGCTCTTCGCGGGCGACACGATGGAGTACCCGCTGACGACGGACCACGAGGCGGCGCTGCGGTTCTTCCGCGACGCGCACCCGTGGGAGTTTCCGGTGCAGGGAACGTCCATCGGGCGGGCCATCTCTGCGGCGCGCGACCTGCTGCGGCGCGATCCGCTGGCGGGGCGACGGTCGCGGGTGATCTTGCTGATCACCGACGGCGAAGACCTCGACGGCGACCCGGTGGCGGCGGCGCGCGAGGCGGCGGGCGACGGGGTGCAGGTGTTTATCGACGCCATCGGGAGCACGGTGCCGGAGCCCATCCCGGCGTACACGCAGGACGGCCGGATGGCGGGGTACGAGCGCGACTCGCGCGGCGAGATCAAGCAGACCCAGTTTACCGCGCAGATGGAGCAGCAGCTCCGCAACGTGGCGACGGAGGGGCACGGGACGTACTTCCGCCCGCGCACCGGCGAGGTGGGCATCGACGCCGTGCGCCGACAGTTGGCGCGGCTGCGGCGCTCGGAGGTCTCGGAGACGCAGCGCACGGTGTACGAAGAGCTGGCCGCGGTGGTGCTGCTTCCGGCGTTTCTGTTGCTTCTGGTGGCCTCGGGGCTGTTGCCGGAGCGGGTTCGTCGGCGCGCGGCATCGGGAGGTGCGTCGTGAGGGCGTACGTCGTCGCGGGGGTGATCGGGGTCGGTCTGACGGCGTTCACGGTGTGGGCGTGGCCGCCGCGGGAAGAGCTCGAACCGCGGGTGGCGCAGGGCAACGCGGCGTTTGAGCAACGGGAGTTTCCGCAGGCGCTGGGACACTACGAGTCGGCGCCGGGAGACGGTCCGCGCAACGCGGGAGTGCACGCCAACCGGGGACTGGCGAAGTTTCGCGTGCTGCTGATGCCCGGGGACGGCGGCGTGCTGCCGGAGATGGTCGGCGACGCCGCGGTGCCCGAAGGGTATTCGGGCGCGCAGGACGAGATCCGCAATGCCGCGCGGGGCATGGCGGGCGCGCCGATGGAGGACATCGACACGCAGGTGCGGGCGAGGGCGCAATACAATCTGGGCAACACGTTCTTTGCGGAGCACTCCTGGCGCAACGCGATCGACGCGTACAAGGAAGCCCTGCGGCTGCGCCCCGGCTGGGTGGATGCCGCGTGGAACCTCGACCTCGCGCGCCGTCGCAAGGACGAAGAAGACCACCCCGATGCGGGTCCCGACGCGGGCCAGGATGCGTCGCAGGATGCGTCCCAGGATGCCAGCAGCGACGCGCCCGCCGGGGACAGCGGCGGCGGCGGGGACGGCGGCGGACAGGGCGACGGCGGCGGGCAGCAGGGAGACAGTGGTTCGTCGGGCAACGACGGCGGCGCCAACGGCGACAGCGGATCGAACGGCGAGCAACCCGATGGGGGAGCACCGCCCGAGCAGGCGGACGGAGGGGCGCCGCCGCCGCCGCAGTCCCTCGCCCCACTGGACCAGTTGGAGCGCAACGCCCAGGACCTTCAGCAAATGATGCTGCGCCGTCGCGCGGGGCAGACGGCACGCAACCCGGACGACGAGCGGTAGCGGCACGGTCTTCGATCCGGGTTTCGCAGGGATCTGAGTATTACGTCAGCAACCTTCCCTCGCGCATTCTCCTGCTCGCAGACTCCATCCGCGAGCACTTGCACCTTGAGAATGGTCTGTATTGGACTCTCGACGTTCAGAGGGGAGAGGACGCGTGCCCTATCCGCGATACGAACGGGGCAACCAACTTCGCGCTCTTGCGGCGGATGGCGCTGATGCCCGTGAGATGAGACGGAGAAGCGAGGGACGAAGGCGAAGCAGAAGATGGCCTGTCGGGACGATGACGACCTCTTCCGCCTGCCCATCCGAGGAACCCCGTGAAGTCAAGAGATTTTGGCGCCGTCGCCATGAGCGTGCCCAACGGGAGGCGACGTTCGGCACGATGTCCGCTGGGAGATCTTCGGGGGCCCTGGGCCACTAGACGCCCTATTCGCCCGACCGCAGAGCCCCGCTACTGGAAAGAGAACGTCACTTCAGTGTGATTTCGTAGATTACGTCGTGCGGTTCCATCCGGCGTCCGCGACACCCTCGGCAGGAGCAGCGTGATGAGCCCTTTGCGTGCATCGATCCTCGGAGTCACGATCGTGGTCGCAGCCTCGCCTGGCTGTGCGCCCGCCGACCAGGGCTCGGCTGGCAGTCCGCAGCGCGTCGCGAACCCCACGGCTCCGCACGTCGTCGACGCAGACCGCCGCGCCCAGTCGCCCAGCCCCGTGGAGTTCGCGCAGATCCTCGACCACGACGGCGATGGCCGCGTCGATGTGGCGGAGCTTCCCCCGCGCGCCCAGCAGCGCTTCTCGCCCGCGGACGCCGATCACGACGGCGTGCTCACCGTCCCTGAGCTGACAGCGCACGTCGAGGTGATGCGTTCGCGGCGGTTTCAGCGGCTCGACGCCAACGCGGACGGCTTCGTGACGCCCGAGGAGGCTGGCGTGCGGTGGCAGCGGCTGCGCGTCGCCGACCACGACGACGACGGGCGCCTCACCGAGCGCGAACTCAGCGATGCACGGAGCGCCGGTGTCCTTCCTGAGCCGGCGGGTCTCGGGGGCGCGGGCCAGGGGGGCTCCGCGGGCGGAGCGCCTCCTCGCATGAAGTGACGGACGCCTTCAGCGTCGGGACGCCCGTGACGTAGCGGCGCTCCCGAAGCCCGGGCTCTTAGACGACCTCCTCGGCGTTGAGGTGGTTCGTCGCCTGGCAGTTCGCGATTGTTCGCGATGCTTTCATCTTTTTAGAAACTTCCGCCTTTACGATGATGCTCCAGGTATTCCTTAAGTGGGTGGAAGCGCGATGGCATTTCTAGCCGCTGACCTTCTTTACTTAGGAAATGTGTCTTCAAACTTTGACTTGCTACCCGTTCGCTAATGCTTTTGGAAAGAATCAGACGATAGTCGTCGTCAAAGCTAATCAGCTTGCGATCAAATGCGGCGTCGTACGTGGCTGATAGGCAAAGTCCATTGCGCGGATCCATCCGAGTTTCGGCCCGCTCAGCCCAGCCAATAATATGACTCGCCCTATTCACTTCAGGGAGATCAATGCCAGTCATGCAACAACGGTTTTGATACTCTGCTAGAACCACCTCCCGAAATGCATTTTGGCCAATGCGTGCCTTGATGGACTGGATGCGCTCTTTGCCATCCTTTGTCTCGGGATCATGAACAAAATCGTTTGGGATTATGGGCGAAATGTTCAGCGATTTAGCCACCGCAGACTCATCGCCGGTGTAAACATCGAGAAGCCTGAAGACTTTCTCCGTAAACCCGTACTGCGCGCGGAATTCAATCAACTGCGTGAGTGCCGCCGAGCAATACCCATCCCTCAAATAGCTAACCGGGATTCCTTCGAGCACCCACGGACTTATCGACTTTCGTCTCTGTTCTTCAAGCACTCGCGAGCGTAACTCTATCAATCGCTCCACAGAAGCCACCTCCCAGATGTCACAACAATCATTAAAGCCCAGCGGAACGGCTTGCAGTATAGCTGCCATTAAATCCAGTGCCCGCAGATAAGACGTGGCTTTTCCACTGCCATCTACATTCGTTGAGCGGAGATAATCAGCAAATGATTCTTTGATGGTCATGTATTCTGGTCTCCGTAGGTTTGAGGATTAATATCTCGCATCGCGTTCCTCGATTCGATGTGTGAGAGCGGCCGCTATCAGGCGAGCGCTTGAGCGAGAGTTTGCACGACAGGATCGAGTGCATCGAAAAGGGCTGCCCATCGAGGTTCATTGCGGCGTTGCTCAAAGGCGAACATTTGAGCCGCCTGGCCTTCGTCATCGCGCGCCGATGTCAGGCCAATCGAAGCGGGCGTGTGTCCGTTCATTGCGTGAGCAACGTTGAATGGAGGCTCATCATTCGGCCATCGGATCTTGTGCAGAGCTGCGATGATGGTGTGTTGTTCCGCGGTAGCAAGCGTTCCTTTTGCGGTCAGGCGTTGTGGAATGGAACTGCCGGCTTGATGCTCGAACAGTAAACTCACTTTTCCACCCTTCATGATTTGCAGCCAGTGACAACCGTGCGTGTGAGACGAGCCAACGCGATATGAAAGAACAAGCTCAGGACCCGATGGAACCGTGAAGCGGCTGAGCGAAGGTTTGTGGGGCTTCAAGATATTGAACACACGCCGATATCCTGGATCCTCATTCCAGTAATTCGCGAACGACGTGAAGTGATGTTCGCCCCGGGGCCCCCGCACGGAAAGAGTGCCCGTTGTCTCTCCGGGCAGCAGCGCAGTGCGTCCCAGTGAAAACGTTATCGGTGGACGAGGGAATGCAGCGTACCTGAGCGCATCAACAAGCTCGCGGAAACCCGGGTCGCCGACCTGAGCAACAATGCGTTCTGTTCTGCCTGGCGGATGGTAATTGATGCTCTCATAGCGCACTTCGATGGGTTCATCGTTCATGGCCTGATGTTCCAGCAGTCGATGAATGAGATCAACGGCGGCGATCCTCGCTGAAGAGTCGACCTCGGCAGCCGCGACGGTCTCGGCCAAAGGTGGCTCGCGCACAGCCCAACCTTCCCAGGGACAGGTGGCAGGAACGAAAACGCGAGGAATTCTGCACTCCGGTTGATGGCACGACTCGCGCGGAGCTACCTGCCGCGCGAGTCTCACGCCACGGTGCTCTACCGGCTCGTCAATGCGCACGGCGCCGAGTTTCTGAGCGACGCGAGAGAGTCGTACGACGGCCCGCTGCCTCGGTACGTCGATGACGAGCATCGCGGCTAACCTGCGCTGCGGCTACTTCTCAAGCAGTTCGTCCATCTGCGCTGCCAACGGTGCCAGCACGACCTGATCGTGCCGTTTTCGTGCAAACAGCGAGGCCTCTGCCCGAGCTGTGCGGGGCGTCGGATGGGGGCGCAGGCGGAGCACCTCGTCGACTGCGTCCTGCGCTTCGTGCCGCTTCGGTGATTCGTATTGTCCTTCCCATTCGAGCAGTCGCGGCTCGCGGCGACGAAGCCCGACGTGCTCCGCGCCCTTGCTCGCATCCACGCCCAGGAGCTCGCCCGTCAATACAACACCGCCGCAACGAAGCGTGGCGACAGCGGCGTGCTCCATGCGGGCGCCGTGACGTTCGTGCAGAGGTTCGGCTCCAGCATCAACTTGCACGTCCATCTGCACACGTGCGCTCTGGACGGCGTCTACGTCGAAGGCGACGGCGCAGGCGATGACGACGTGCGCTTCGTCTCTGCCGCGCCGCCGACGCGCGCCGACCTGTACGTGCTGCTCGAGCGCGTCGCCCCCCGCGTAGTGAAGTGGCTTCGCAAGCGCGGCTACGCCACGGACGCCGCCACCGCCTCGAACGACACGCCAGACCGCTCCTTCGCCGCGGTGTTCGCGCAGGTCGCCACGCAGCGAGGCACCGTCGAGAATGTGAAGGACGACACCGCCGAAAAGGATGGTCCTGGCGAGCCCGCCGCTCCTGCTCTCCTCGACGAAGCAATCCGCGCCACGGCTTCAACTTGTCCGTAGTGGATAAGCGATCCAACGCCCCAGCCCTGCTGGCACGCAACCGCGGCATATATATGCGCAGCTCCCTTGTTTTCGCGCCGTCGAGAGCACCCGCTCACCGCGCTGGAGGAGCTCGCTGTCGAGCGCCGTCGTGAGCAGCACGGGCAGCGCCTCGGGCTCCGCGGCCTGCTCTTTGGGCCGCGCGCCGAAGGGGAAGAGCAGCGCGAGGGTGGGGTTCGGGAGCTGGTTGGTGTCGGCGAGGTCCGCGCGGGCGACGCCGAGGTCCGCGAGGGTGGCCTGCAGCGGGGGATGGTCCCAGAGCGCCGCGGCAACGTCCTCTTCTTCGGTCACGCCATCGTCGAGAGACACGCCCGGTCGTAGCGCGAGGCCGCGCGCGGAACGCAACGGTGTTGGCGTCTGCCCATGGCGCATACGCCCTTGTTCTCCATGTTGCGAAGGGCGCTGTCCCTCGCAGACGCTGCTGAGTCTCTCAACGTCTCGACCTCCGAGGTGATGGAGCGCGATGCAGAAGCGCGCGTCTCGCGGCGGCAGCTCCTCGGCGGCGTCGGCGCGGCGGCGGGGGATAGGCGATCCAACGCCCCAGCCCTTCAGGCACGAATCCGCTAGAGGTTACATAAGCAGGGATGCGGGGAAACCATGATTTACCGTCAGAACCCTTGGTTCACCGTCTCTACGCGAGCCCCCACCCCCGGCCCCGCCCCCACGAGTGGGGGCAGGGAGGGCAGAGCAGAGACGACTCGGTCACTCTCACTCTGTGGACTCGCCTGGGGCGACCTCGCGGCCCTGGTCAGGCCCGACCCTGGGATGGTGGATAGCCTCGACAATTCGCGCGACGACGTCAGCCATTTCGGTGAGGACCTCCTCGTTTCGCACGCGCAGCACTTTCAGGCCTTCGAGGTGCAGGGCACGCGTTCGTCGCTCGTCTTCCGCTCGCTGCAGGTCATGGATGTCGCCGTCCACCTCGATCACCAGCCTTGCGGCATAGCAGTAGAAGTCGACGATCCATCCACGGATCACA
>CANJUR010000054.1 GCA_947477565.1 Deltaproteobacteria bacterium | reverse complement strand
GATGCGCGCTTCGTCCTCGAAGCGAACGCGGTTCTTCGCGTCTGCGAGCATCTCTGGAAGCATGATCTTCAGCGCGACGGTGTTGCCCGTACTCCGCTGGTGGGCCCGATAGACGGCCCCCATGCCGCCCGCGGCGATGAGCGAAACAACGGTGTAGTCGTGCGCGAAGGTCGTCCCCGGGACCAGTGAAGCAAGCGCCATGGTGACGCGGAAACTACATCAACCGCCGCCGAGCGAGCGGGCGAACCCTCAGTTGCTGAGGTTCGGAGTACGTCGCCTCGGCCCGCTGTGCCGCGTGCTGAAGCACACGGCACGGTGTGGAAGCCCGGGGCAGACCCGGGCTCCTACGATGTCCCGAGGGAGAAGTGCTGCCCCGTGGGACCCGGGATGGAGCCCGCTGCGGGCTTTCGCTGGGGTGCCGTGTGCTTCAGCATGCGGCACGGCGGGCCGAGGCGGCGTACTCCGAACCTCAGTCAGTTGGGGTCGCGAGCAATCCACCCTTCGAGCGCCGCAGGAGCCAACGCAAAGGCCTCGTCGAGCGCCGACTCCCCACGATGGATCAGACGCTCGCGCAGGGCGTCGCGCTCGCGATCGGTGGTCGCACGGCCGAGGGCGCGCTCGACGTAGCGCACGAGGGCAAGGTGGGTGCCTTCGGTGCGACCTTCGCTCCGACCCTCGGTGCGGCAGCGGCGTTCGAGTTCTTCCACAAACGGCAGTGACTTCATGAGTTCGTCCTCGTCCTGAGGCGACCACACGCCGCTAACGCTGCGGTCATGCTGGAGTTCTATTACCCGACGAACGAGAGCGTCGAGCAGCGCGCTGGACGGCATTTCGTGCAGATCGACAAGTGCGCGGCGCAGCGTGAGACCCGCACCCATCAGCCGAAGCGCGAGCGTGTCAGACGTCTCCGGAAGCTCCGAAAGCACCACCGATGGACAGCGGCGGCGCGACGCCCAGATCGTAGAAACCGCGCGGCCACGACGGCGATGGCGTGAAGCGTAGCGAACTCAGCGCGGAGTTCGGTCGACCGCCGCACAACAGCCATGAGATCTCCGCAGTCCGGCGATGTCCGAGCGCGCGGGCCTGATGATGGTTGAGAAGCTTCCGCAGGCAGTTGCGAACCTGAGAAACGTCCGGCGCCTCGTGAAACGGATCGAAGAAGCAGCAGCGCTCGGTCATCGCGCCCAGCAAGCCCAGCGCGCGACGATGCGTGTCGTGCGACGGATCAGGCTCGAACATCACATCCGCACGCTGCGCCTTGAGCGCGGGAGCCTCGACCTCCGTGTCCAGGCGTCCGTGCGCCGAGAGCATCAGGTCGAGCACATCTTTGGCGAAATGATCGAAGGGGGACGACACGGTGGACCCACACAAAGCGCGAGCCGTGCCAGAGGAATACAGCGGTGAATACAGCGGGAGAGGGGGTGGCGACGGGTGGCGGCGGAGGCGGTCCGTGACGCGACCCGTGCCCGTACACCCGAGCACCGCGCGCTTCCTTGACGCGCCCAGGAGCCGTACACCCAAGCACCGCGCGCCTCCTTGACGCGCCGAGGGGCCGTACACCCGAACACCGCGCGCCTCCTTGACGCGACCGGGGGCCGTACACCCGGGCACCGCGCGCCTCCGGGACGCGAATAGGTGATGCCCGGCGCTCGGAGCCTCGGAGACGATGCGCAGCCGGGGAGGCGTCTGCGCGACTAGAGCACACCCCCCAACGGCCCTTCGGACCTCACCGAAACCCCGGCGATCAGCCCGGCGGCGGCTGGTTGGCCGGTACGAGGATGTACACCTCGCGCGTGTCGAGCACCGTCACCCCGTCGCCCACCACGTCGATAAATGCCCGGAACAACGCCGACTCCTGCGACGCGCCCTGAAAGACGTTGTCGTTCTGGAAGAAGATCGTGAACCGCACGCGAGTCCCAGGAACCACCCGGTAGAACGTGCTCAGGTCTGTTCGCGCGACGGCGTCGGAGTGGACGATGCCGGCGGGCTCGGTCCAGCAACGGTCGTTGGCGGGGCTGATCTGGCACGACGGCGTGCGGCGGCGGATGAAGCGCGTGGCGTCTACGCCGAAGGGATTGGCGCCGTCGTTGCGGACGATGGTGTTGATGTCCAGCGGAACGCGCGTGGCGATGGTGTTCACCGCATCGACCACGGAGCTCACGAACGCCGGAGACACCGTCGCACCACCACCCGGGAGGTCGAAGATCAACGGGTTGCCGTCCAGGTCCACAGAGCCGGTGCCCTCCGCGAGAACGCGGAAGTCGTAGCAGGGACGACCCGGCGTGCGACCCGACGGACGCATCCCCTCGCAGCGCGTGCCCGAGGACGCGTTGAGGTTGATGATTCGCCCGGAGCGCGCGTTGAAGGCGTTGATGACGTCGTCGATGTTGTGCGGCGTCGGCGAGATGCCCGAGTACGGGTTGGAAAACGGCCCCGTCGGGTTCGTCGGGTCGCGCGATCCGTTGTGGAAATCAATGTCCGTGAAGTGAATCACGATGGGGAGCGCGCCGATGCGGAAGCACGGGTGCCCGTAGGTTCCGTCGGCGCAGTTGCGGGGGGCGACCCAGCACGGCGCGCGGCCAGGGTCGCCGGCGCACGCCGTCGGGTTGGAGCGATCGAAGAGACCGTCGCCGACGATGGTCTGGTAGAGCGCCTCGACCTGCGACTCCGGACCGTCGCCGCCGCTGCCCAGGCGAATCGCGTTGGCCGTGGCCTGCACGTCCATCGCCCGCGAGGTGGGCTGCATCCCGATGCCGGAGTTGGCAATGCACCGTGGGGTTCCGGGCGGGCCGGAGCAGACTGGCCAGAGCGCGCGGTCGGTTCCGCTGCCGAAGCCCGGAGCGACGAAGTCGTCGTAGTGGTTGACCCCGAAATACGTGTCCGGGATGAGCGCCGTGATGCTGTCGATGAGCCCGGTGCGCGGCGTCGCGATAGACGACTGCACGTTGCGCAGCACGCCTCCCATGGAGCCCGTGGTGTCGCTGATGAAGTACACGTCCGCCACGTGGAGGTTGGAGCCGAACTCAAGCTCCCGCGCCACCTGCGCGCCCATCCACGGGAGAATGAGGTAGTAGTCCGTCGCAGGGATGCGCGTCGATGCCTCCGTGGCGCAGCGCTCGCGCATGTGGTTGCGACACCAGGCGACCTCCGCCGAGTCGAGCTGACCGTCGCCGTCCGTGTCGGGGTTGCACCGGTCGGTGCCCGCGACGATCTCCTCGCGATCACCGAGGCCGTCGTTGTCGGAGTCCGTGTCGAGGTAGTCCGCGATGCCGTCGGGCATCGGGCGCGCCAGGTCGAGCGTGCGCACGTCGAGTTCGCGCAGGCACTCGTTGGCGCCGGTCGCGAGGTCGTCGTCGCCGGCCTCTGCCGCGTCGGTTCCCTGCTCGCTCCCGGTGGGGTTGTCGCCGTCGCTGTCGAGATCGCGGAAGTTGGGCAGCATGTCGCCGTCGCGGTCGGCGGTGCCCTCCTGGAAGTCGGTGATGGTGTCACCGTCGCTGTCACGGTCGCGCCAATCGGGGACGCCGTCGCTGTCCGTGTCCGTCGGCGTCGCCGCGGTGCCCGGCGCGATCTCCGCGCTGTTGCTGATGCGGTCGCCGTCCGCGTCCGCGTCCGCGTAGTCAGGAACGTTGTCGCCGTCAGTGTCGAACGGATGACAAGACCACCCGTTGGTGGCGTCGCGGTTTACCCCGCGGTCGCTCGGGCGGTAGCAATCGAGGGCGGGCGGAGCGCCGGCGCCGACCTGCGCGGGCGACGGGGCGACCTGCAAAGCGTCGCGAATGCCGTCGCCGTTGGCGTCGACATCGAGGAAATCCGGCGTCCCGTCGTTGTCATTGTCGTCTGGCGGCACATCGCATCGAAACGCCTGACCGTGGCCGCCTTCGATGCGATCGGGGATGCCGTCGTTGTCCGAATCGGCGTCGCTGCTATTGGCAACGCCGTCGCCGTCTGCGTCGCCGGTGCCCTCGTAGCGGTTGGAGATGCCGTCGCCGTCGGGATCATTCTGCGGCGCGCACGGCTCGCCCGAAACGTCGGCGAACGGATCGCCATCGGTCACAGACGCCACATCGGCGGCGGGGACTCCAGCATCCCCGGTGTCGGTGCTGTCCGAGCACCCGGTTACGACGACCCACGCGCCCGCCAGCAGCACGCGAAACAAAGTGGACGACAGGCGTTGCATTGGCGCGGGATGACACCCGTCCGCGGCGTCCGGGTCAAGCTCGCGACGCGTATACTCATGCGTCATGACGTCAGTTGCGTTCGCGAAATACGAAGGTCTCGGCAATGACTTCCTGGTGCTCGACGCCGAAGCGTGGCCCGCGGCGGCGGTGACGCCAGACCTGGCGCGACGACTCTGCGACCGGCACCGCGGCGTCGGCGGCGACGGACTCCTCTGGGTCGATCGCACCGCGCTCGCACAAGGGCACGTGAGGTTGGTGATCCTGAACGCCGACGGGTCGCGGCCGGAGATGTGCGGCAACGGGGTGCGCTGCGTGGCCGCGTGGCTGCTCGATCGCGGCGAGCTCGCGGTGGGGGCGGCGCTGGTGGTCGGTAGCGACGCGGGCCCGAGGCCCGTGCGGGTGCGCGCGGTGCGCGAGGGTGTGTCGGAGGTCGAGGTCGCGATGGGCTGCGCTGCGGTGGCGGGCGAAGCGTCGCGGGTGATTGTCGGCGGCGGCCACGTGGCGGTGCGCGCGGTAGACATGGGCAACCCCCACGGGGTGGTGTTTGCACCGACGGACGACCCGATGGCGATGGTGCGAGCGGTGACGGCGCTGGCGGAGTTTCCCAGAGGTGTGAACGTCGAACTGGTGACGTCGGAAGAGGGCGGCTTTCGGGTGCGCGTGCACGAGCGGGGCGTCGGGTGGACGCAGGCGTGCGGCACGGGCGCGTGCGCGGTGGCGGCGGCGGCGGTGGCGGAGGGGAGATGGCGCGCGGGCGAGCCGGCGACGGTGCGCCTCGACGGAGGAGCGCTGGTGATCACCGTGGCGGCCGGGAGTTGGGAAGTGACCATGACCGGTCCCGCGAGGCGGGCCTTCGCGGGGACGGTGGGGTGAAGCGGTAGCGAGCTATCGGGGGGGGGTGGCCTGACACGACCCCCGCGCGCCGGATTCTGTCAGCGCTTGCGTGGTCCCTGCGGCGCGCCCTCGCCAATTTCACCCGCGGCGCGACGCTGCTCCCAATGCACGCGAAGTTCGTCGGCGCTCAAGGTGCCGTCCCGATTGGTATCCGCGGCACCGAGGCGCTCGGCCATCCGCGGGGGCAACTCGCTCACCTGCACGACGCCATCGCCGTTGCGGTCGAAGCGCTGCACGAAGCCCGCCCCGCCGCGCGGACCACCCCTCCCCGGACCGCGCCCGCCGCGCAGGGCACCCGACACGCGGGCCTGCTGTAGCTCTACACGCGAGACGCGCCCGTCGTGATCGGCGTCCGCAGCCTGCAGGTGCTCCCACCGCGGACCGACCTCGTCAGCGGTGACCGCGCCGTCGGCGTTGTGGTCCATTCGCGCGAAGCGGGCCACGCGCTCGGCCTCCACGTGCACGGTGAACTCCGACTGCGAGATGACGCCATCGTGGTTGGTGTCGGCGTTTCCCAGTCGCTCAAGTGCACGCGGCGGCAGCTCGCTCACCTCGACGCGACCGTCGCCGTTGCGATCCATGAACTGAAGGAAGCGCGCGGGATCCATCGGACCGTGACCGCGGCCACCGCCGTGGCCCTCGCACGCGGCGGGACCCTGCGGTGGAGCGTTTTGCGCGAACGCGGGGGACGCCGCCGCGCCGAGGGTGACGAGGACGGCGAGGAGCGTGCTGCCAAGGGTGATCCGGTTGAAGCGAGCGGTGTTCATCAGGTGCCTCCTAAGGGCAGTGGGTACATGAACATCGACGCCGCAACCGGCTGCCTCCCTACGGGCCGAATGACGATTTCCGCCCCCCCCCGACGGGCGCGTCTCAGATCGCGGTCATCCAGCCGTACTCGTCGCGCCGCGACCCGCGCTGAATCGCCGTCAGCTCATCGTAGAACGACTGCGCGATCGGCCCGACGCCCTCGCCCACGACCATGCGCCGCTCCGCCGTCACCAACTCAGAAACGGGGCTTACCACCGCCGCAGTGCCGCTGCCGAAGACCTCCTTCAAGCGCCCACTCGCATGCGCCTCGACGATCTCTCCGAAGCTCACCGGCCGCTCGGTGACGGTCATCCCGCGGGCCCGCGCCAACGTGAGGATGCTGTCGCGCGTGACCCCGGAAAGCACCGTGTCGCCCAGCGATGGCGTGACCAGTTCGTCGCCGAGCACCAGGAAGAGGTTCATCGTGCCGACCTCCTCCAGAAACTCATGCTTCGCGCCATCGAGCCACAGCACCTGATCGTAGCCCTCCTTCCTGGCGCGCATCGCCGCCTGCAGGCTCGACGCATAGTTGGCCCCTGCCTTCACCGAGCCCAGGCCGCCCTTCGCGGCGCGCGTCTGCTGCGTCTCTACCCAGATGCGCACAGGCTTCAGCGAGTCGCCGCCGTAGTACGAGCCCACGGGCGAGAGGATCACATACAGTAGATATTGGTTGGCAGGCCGCACTCCGAGGAATGGCTCCGTCGCGATCAGCGTCGGGCGGATGTAGAGCGCCGTGTTGCGGGTGCGAGGCACCCAGGCCGTCTCGATTTTTACCAACTCGGTAATCGCGTGCGCCAGCATCTCGGGGTCCGGCGCGGGCATGCAGAGGCGAGGCGCGCCGGCGGCCATGCGCTGGCAGTGGCGCTCCAGACGAAAGAGCCGGATGACGCCGTCGTCGCCGCAGATGGCCTTGGCGCCCTCGAACATCGCCTGGCCGTAGTGCAGTACGGCCGCTGCCGGGTCGAGGGAGAGCGGGCCGTACGGAACCACGCGCGCGTCGCTCCATCCACGGCCGTCGTGGAAGTCAACAAGCAGCATGTGGTCGGTAAAATGCCGACCGAACCCGAGCTCGCTCTCCTCGGGATGGACCTTCGGGGCGCTCGTGCGCTCGATGCGAACCTCAAGTTTCATGGACTCTTCTCCGTCTTCCGTCGCTCCGAGGCCCCTCTTCGGGACCGCCGCGCGGCCCCCCATACACCAATCCCCAGCAGCGCGGCCATCCCACCCCCGGTGTTGCGTGATCGTCCCGGAACCGCACACCCGCAGCCGCCGTCATCGAGGGCCGTCAGCATCTCCGCAGCACCGCCATCGACGGGCGGTTCGCCGGCATCGCTGGGCGTCGGTAGGCCGCTCCCGGCGTCGATGGACTCCATCGGTGCCACGCCGACGCCGTGCACCGCCACCCGCACCCGGGGGTTGTCCGGGTCATTGGTCGTCACCACCACGGTGCCGTCGGCCGACCCCGGACGCACGGGCGTGAAGGTCACCACCACGACCGACCGCGAGCGTACCGGCAGCGACCGCGCGCTCGATGGTGAACGAAACGGCCCGTCGCCCGCGACGGCGAGCATCCGCCCGTCGCCCTCGCCCACGTTGCGCAGGGAAATCTCCCGCTCCTCCGCGCGACCGAGGAGCACGTCGCCGAAGTCCACCATCGCGACTTCGCTCTGGATGTCCGGCAGACCGAGCCGCGCCAGCGATGGATCGAAGCGCAGGCCGCGCGGCACCGGGCCGATGTTGATGGGAACCTCTGGCAACCCGATGGTCCAACGGCGGCCTGCGAGGGAGACGTAGAGCCCTGGGTAGAGCCGCACGCCGATGGTGTAATCGAGCACGCCCTCGAGCACCGGCGCGTACTCCACGAAGGCCCCCGCCATAAACACCGCCTGCGTGCGTCGGATCGCCTGCGTGAGCGGGTCAGCCTGGCCGCCGAAGGTGATGCGCGTCGAACGATAGCCGGCCTCGACCTCGCCCCTCGCGTCGAGCGAAAATCCCCCGGAAATACCAGGAATACGAACGATCGCGTCGGTGATCGGAATATCCGCGATGTGCTGCCGCATGGTGCCACCGGTGGTCGCCACACGGCTCCATGCCCACGGCTCGAATGCGCTCGCCGACATCGCGCGAAAGTCGATCATCGGGAGGTATGGGAGGTTGCCTTCCCAGCGGATGGGAGCCACCCCGACATCGAGGTCGAGCCGGGCGCGAGCGCGAAATACGATGCCGTAATCGACGGAGATCGATCCGCCGCCGGTCGTGGGCTCGGCCGCGAGGCTCATGGGCACGGGCCAGGCGCCCACCAGCGTGCCGTCGAGGGAGACCTCCGTACTGCCCGCGAGCACGGCCTCGATGCGCACCTGCACGGGGGATCCCGACGGCACCCAGCCGGTGTCAAAGTTGAACTCCACCGGCAGCCCTTCACGGTGCTGGAAGTGGATGGGCGCGGTCGCGCAGCCCGCATATTCGCCGCCGCAGGTGATCTGCGCAGAGGCAGCGAGCGGCTGCGTCAGGGATGAGATCAAGAGGGCGAAAAACACCGGCGCACGCATCAGGGCGTTGATGCTACGCGACCGCCTCGGGGTCGCGCGAGAGCGGAGCGGGTGCCGCGCTTCGAAGGGGTGAGTGACCTCAGAGGGTCTGGATGCGGAACAACTGCTGGCCAAGCAGGAGGAAGTCGCCGTTGCGGAGCGCGCGCGGGCCGTGAAGCCGGACGTACGATCCGTTGGAGCTGCCCACGTCAGTGACCGTCACGCGCCCCTGGTTGACCGCAATTTGGCAGTGCAGCCCGGAGACATAGCCGTCCTCTGGGAAGAGAATGTCGCCGCGCTCGCGGCCCAGGTAGAGTCCCGTGACGGGCACCGGGAAGGCGCTCGCGAAGCTCTCGCGGCCGGTCACGAGGACGATCTTTCCGACAAGTCCTTCGACATCAGCGCCGATGCGCTCGGTGCCATCGGCCTGCCGGGCCATCGGGAGGAAGGCCTCGAAGCGGAGAATCTCCTGCCCGATGCGGAACACATCGCCGTCGTGCAATTCGACCGGCTGCTTTTGCTCGATACGGATGTAGATCCCGTTGAGGGTGCCTTCATCGCGCACCGTCACGGTGCCGTTGCCGACGGTGAAAGAGGCATGCTGCGGCGACAGGAAAGGGTCGCTGGCGAACACTCCGCCGGTGTTTCGGCCGACGAAGCTGTCGCCCTCCAACAACGAGTGATGCCCGCCCTCAGTGCCGTCCGGGCGGATGAGCACAAGGCGGGCACGCTCGACGGCGACACGCGGCACCTGCGGGGCGGCGACCGGGGGCGGCAGCGTCTCGGGAGTAGGATCGGGTGCCGAGGCCGGCGCCTGGGATACGCTGCCCGTGTCAAAGCCACAGGTGAGGCAGAAGCGATTTTGACGGGGGTTGGGCGATGCGCACTGCGGACAGGTCGCGGCCGTGGGTGCGGACGGGGGCCTGCTGACCGGAGGCTGCGACATGACCGGCGACGGAGGCGGCGGCACCACGAAGGGCGACGACGCGACCGGCGGGGGCACGTAGGCCTGCGGCGGAGGCAGCGGGAAGGCCACCGGAGGCGGCGGGGAGTCGGCAGGCGAAAAGGGCCCGGGAACCGGGGCCGCAGGGGGAATGCCGCCAGGGACGGCAGAGCCCCGGACGACGTCAATGATGGGGTTGGCCGTCGGCGTCGGGGAGCGGAACCCCCGCGCCCCGGTGTCACGGGGTAACTCGTTGCCGCACCCGAGACAGAACTTGTAGTGGTCCTGGTTCTCCTTGCCGCACTTGGGACAAACGATCACGACGCGCCTCCATCCATTCGAGCCTGAAGAACCGGACTAAGCAGAGATGTCCACACGGAGCAGCTCGCGACCGATGAAGAGATAGTCTCCGTTGTTGAGCTCGCGCTCACCGCGGATCGACAGGTACGTGCCGTTCTTACTGGCCGTATCGACGAGCAGCAGACCCCCCTGGGGGGAGACCTCGACGCGCGCGTGGCGGGTGGACATGTACGGGTCGTTGAGGAAGTTCATGTCGCAACCCTCGCGACCGATGGTGAGGGAGGTCTCCCTCGCGCACACCTGCGTCGCGAGGATGCCGTTGCGGAGAATCTGTACCACCCGGAACGGGGAGACCCGCTTCGGCGACGAGTAGAACTGCGTCCCCTCGGCGTCGTTGCCGTCCAACTCGCGCGGCGTCATTTCCAGGCGAAACACCTGCTCGCCCGCAAGGAAAGTATCGCCAGGCTGGATTGGCATCGGCGCACGCACCCGAACGAAAACCCCGTTGAGGGAGCCCTCGTCGCGGATCATTAGCTTGCCGTCGTCGCGATAGAAGAAAGTCGCGTGCAGCGGTGAGACCCAGACGTCGTGCTCGAAGAGGATGTCCCCCTGCGTGCGACCGCACGGGTGCTGGCGACCGCCCAGAAGATACGCCGTCTCGTCAGACGGATCGCTCTGGAACCCTTCGCCCTTGATCAACGCCAGCTTGGCCTTGCCGGGCTCCATCACCTTGCTGAACATGATCGTCTGCGCGCCGAGAACCTCGCGCGGTACGGGCTCGCCGCAGCGCCCGCAGAACTTGTGGCCCTGAGGGACCGGGGAATAACACTTCTTGCAGACGTAGCTTCGGGCCTGATCCATCAGTGCCTCCGTGGGAACGAACCTGAGCGGAATTCTGTGCGGGCCCACGGGCGGGGCCGCGGGCTGTGGCAAAGCATGGAGAATCGCGTCGTCAAGCAACGGGAAGGTTGGCTCAAGCACGGGCTCGACGACCAACATCTCATCGACCTCGAGAACGTCATCGGCTTCCAACGCAGGCGCGATGACCTGGGACATCGAGACCGGCGGAGTGGGCTCATCGAAGCCAAGCGGACCCGCACAGCGAGGACATCGGGTCGCTCCAAGCGGAGAGTAGCAGTCGCATTGGCTACAGACATAACCGACATCGAGATCCATCGAGGTAGTCGGCCTTCAAGAGCGTGTTTCAGATCTCCGCCTGCCCTGCTTACTCACCCTAGAGGGAAGCGCCGCGCACCGTCAACGAATCTTCCACTTCCGCCATCCCCTCCCTCGCACTGCGCGCCGCGTGCGCGGCCCACGGACCGAGCAGGACGCACGGCACCAGGCAGAGCGCGCCCGCCCACGCCATCGCGACCACCACGCCGAAGTGATCGGCCACCAACGACCCCAGCATGCCCCCGAGCACGATAGCCACCGCGTTGAGGCTCGTCAGGGCGGTGTAGTGCAACGCCGCCCGCGCCCGGTCCGTCGCGCTCATCAACGCCGCGAAGAGCACGGTCGTCCCGAGTCCGCTCGCGAGGTGCTCCGCGGTGATGGCCGCGGCGGTCAGCCCCCGGGGGGAGCCCAGCGCGAAGGCCACCGCGAGCGCGATCACCGTCACCGCCTGCACCACCGCCGCGATGGCCAGGGCCGAGGGTTCCTTTTTTACCCGATGAAGTACTCCGCCGAGCACCGCGCCGAGCACCGAGGCCGCGGTGCCGAGGGTCACCACTACCGCGCCGATGGACGCGCGGGACCATCCCTGGTCCACCAACGTCGGCTTGATGAGCGCCGCTGCGGCGTGTGCGCCGAGCTTGAAGGTCACCGCCAGGGCGACCACCCGCCACGCATCACGGCCGACCATGTGCCTCGCCAGGGCCGCCAGATCGTGCAGCGGATGCCGCGACTCGCCGCGGGTGACGGTCGCTGCGCGGTCGCCGTCAGGCTGCGCGATCGGCGGCGGCGCCGCGGTGTCGTCTCGAAGCGCGAAGGCCCCGACGCCCGCCAGGAGGATCAAAAATGCACACCCCAGAAGCGTCGGAGCAACGCCGAGCGTGGCGCCGAAGAGGAGCATTCCGCCGCCGCCGAAGATGATCCCGACGCGGTACCCGGCGACCTGCGCGGTGTTGCCGAAACCGCGCCCGGAGGCGTCGAGCGAGCGCACTGCGAAAGCGTCCACGAAGATGTCCTGCGTGGACGCGAGCAGCGCCGCGAGGAAGGTCAGCGCGAACCACACCGGCAGCCCGCCGTGGTGCAGCGCCGGCGCATACGCGGCCATGGTGAGGGCGAGCGCGCACTGAATCGCGAGCAGCGCCCGACGCGCGTGCGGGCGCACCCGGGGGTGATCGCCGACAGACGCCCAGAGGGCCTTGAGCTGCCACGGGAGTTGGAGCCAGAAGAGCGACGCGATGTGCGTGCGGGAGTAGCCCATCTCGCGCAGCACGACCGGGAGGTACTCGGCGGCGAAGCCGAAGGGAATACCCTGGGCGGTATAGAGCAGCGTCAGGGCGGCGAGGACGCGACGAGTGCGCGGGTCAACCCGCATCGGGGTAGACGCGCGCGAGGAAAGCCAGCACCGCCGCCTGCAGGCGCTCGGGCTGCTCGAGAGGCGCGCTGTGCGAAGCTCCATCGAGGCGGAGAAGCTCCGCCCCGCGGATCTGCCGAGCCATCTGTTCGGCGTAGCGCAGGGGGGTGAAGGTGTCGCGCTCACCCGCCACGACGAGCGTCGGAGCGGTGACCTCCGTCAGCAGGTCTTCGGCGCTGTGCGCGCCCGCGGCGGCGAGCATGCGGAGAAACATCCCGGGTTCGAGCCGTCCGACGTGTTCGAAGTACGGCGCGAGGTCTTCCGGACGTAGGCGCAGCGCGTCGACCTCACCGAGCGCACGGGCCACCCAGAGCGAGAGCCCCACCGGGCCGCGCGACCAGAGCGCGCGCATGAGTCCAGGGTAGCTTTCCTGGAGTTTCATCGCGCGGGGGAGCGCCACTGCGAGGAGGTCGCTGCCGTGGAAAGTGCGGGTGATGAGCCCGTAGCTACCGCAGATAAGAACCATGCCCGCGACGGCCTCGGGCCGCTGCCGCCAGGCCTCGAGGGCCACCTGCGTGCCCATCGAGTGGGCGATGATCACGGCGCGCTCTACGCCGACGTGGGCGAGGACCCGATGGAGGTCCCGCGCGTGATCTTCTACGCCGACGCGTGCCGGATCGATGGGCGGGCCCGATCGACCATGGCCTCGATAGTTGAAATGGAGAACGCGATGCGCAGGCGTGAGCGCGGGCTGCAGGTAGCGCCAGATGAAGCCCTCGCAAGCGATGCCGTCGCAGAGCACCACCGCAGGGCCGGCGCCATCCGACTCGTAGAAAAGTCGCGTCCCGTCCGGGCCTTCGGCGAAGGTCATCAGGTCTTATCGGTGAGGAAGGGTCTTCGAGGGTGCGCGGCGCGGGAGGTCAGTCTTCGTCGCGACCGCGGGGGTCATCCGCAGCCTCCATGTCGGGCACATCGTTGACCGACGGCAACTTCCGGATGTCCTGCCGGGACAGCTTCCACGCGCGCTGCATCACCCAGGAGAGTGATCGATCGAGCCGCATGGCCTCCAACTGGATCTCCGCCAGCATCGTCTCGGGGAAGTAGAGACTCTGCTTGCGCTTGTCGCTCTGCGACATCGTTGCACCTGTTGCCGTGGTCGGCGGTTTTCGGTTCGATGCTGCGATCGGCAGCATCATCCGGTCGATGGAGTGATGAGTGCCCAAGCCGTACCGAGGTCCACGGGGGGGTGTCAAGCGTAGCAGGACTCGCAGACCGTCTCTCCTGCCCGAAGCCGGGTTTGGCTTCGGTCAGGGAAACGACCTGCGAGAATGTGTCAGAGGGGGAAAAGGGAGGAGCAGAACCCACGGGCCCGCAACGGGGCCCGCACGCTCAGGGGGCCGCGCTGGCGGACACGCTGAGCACGTACGCGGCGATGGCGCCGGTCGAGGTCGTCGAGTCGCGGAAGCCGTGCGCGCAGACGTAGTACACGCCGGCGGGCAGGCTGTTGGCGTACGGGAATACCGCGGCGCGGGTGCCGTCAATCATCGCGCAGCGACCGAGGGCGGAGTTCGATGAAGCGCCACGCCAGGTGGTGCCGTCGATGCCGTACATGTCGAGCGAGATGCCGCCCGGAGAGGGCGCCGGGCAGCGGCCATTGCCGTCGCTGACGTACGCAGTCACCGAGCCGTTGGCGGGCACAGTGACCGCGACGCAATCGACGTCGCCGAAGGGAAGCGATCCGCTGCGGGTCGTGGTCGCCGAGATCGGGCTCGCCATCACGGTGGCGGGGCTATCGTTCGGCTCGGTCTCCATGCCGGAGACCGGCGCGCAGGTTCCGCGGTTGTAAGCGGTGGCGCCGCAGACCTGGCCCATCGGGCAGCGGATGGTGCCGCGGAGGGGGTTGCACATTCCGCCGGCCACAGCGCTGGTCTGGCAGATGCCCGCGGAGAGTGCGCTGCCGGAGCAGGTCAGCATCGCGCCGCAGGGCATATCGCCCGAGCGGCAGTCGGCGCCGACGACGGAGCCCTCGGCGCGGCAGGTGCCCGCGGTGAGGCTGCCGTCGTTGAGCACACAGTTGAGACCGTCGGCGCAGCGATCGGTCGGGCGGCTGCAGGGCATGCCGGCCGCGATCACGTTCTGGCAGAGCCCGTTGGCGGGGGCGTCGGTGTTGCTGCAGGTGAGCGTGCCCGAGCACGCCGCGCCAGAGGCATTGCAGCCGCCGCCGAGGCCGCCGTCGAGGCCGCAACGGCCGACGAAGCGGTCGCTGAGGTCGGTGAGGAAGCAGCGCGCGCCGTCGACGCAGTCATGCGTCTCGTCGCAGGTGGCGCCCATCGCCGCCACGTTGATGCAGCGGGTCGGAGCGGTGTCGCTCGGCGCGCGGCACTGGAGCATCCCGTCGCAGGGCATGGTGCCCATGCCGGCGCGGCACGCGGCGCCAGCCACGGTACCGTTGGTACGGCAGGTGCCGATGAGGCCGCCGTGGACGGTGATGCAGGTCTCGCCCGTGGCGCAGACCACTCGGTTGGCCGCGCAAGCGCCGCCCGCCGCCGCCTGCTGAACGCAGGTCGGGGTGGTGTCCGTCGGATCGACGTCGGCGGAGCAGACGAGGCCCGTGTCGCAGCGGCCGCCGGTGGCGCCCACCGGGCGGCAGGCCGTGGCGATGGCGGTTCCGGCGCGGGTGCAGACGCCGCGGATGGAGAAGGACACGAGCGAGAGGCAGGTGCTGCCGGCCTCGCAGGCGCGGAAGGCGTCGCAGGGCATGCCCGCGGGGACGGTGTTCTGGCAGATGTTGCCAGCCGAGCAGGTGAGGCCGGTATCGCAGGCGGGCTCGCTGGTGCGGCAAACCGAGCCGGCGACGGAGCCGCGGACTCGGCAGGTGCCCATCGCGGCGCCCGGATCGGTGCCTACGCAGGTGAGAGCCGGCATCACGCTGGAATCACAGATCTGGCTGCTGCCATCGAGACGGCATGCGCCGCCCATGGCCACCGGGGGCAGCTCCTGGACGGAGAGTTCGAAGGGCCCGCGATCGGTGGTCGCACCGCCGGTAGACGGCGGATAGAAGCCGCCGAGGACGACGAACACGGTGGTGTTCGCGGGGAAGACCTGCGTGGTCACGCTCGAGGAGACGCGACGGTCCGCCGACGCGGCAAACTCGGGGTCGTCGTCGTTGCAGGCCGCCGCGGAGAGCGTGGTGATGCAGCGGTTGGTCACCCAGAGCACGGTGTCGAAGTTGCGCGGGGTGCCAGGGTTGGAGGTCGAGATTCGCAGCGCCGTCGGCATCGCGCCGGTGGTGTACGAGTAGACCAGCTGGCCGCGTGAGGCGATGCAAGCATCGTTGCTCGTCGGCGGGCGAACCGGCGAACTGGCCGCCGGGCGGGCGCCGGGGTTCTGCGCCATGAACGCGGCGGTGGTGTCACCCATCACCCGGGCGGTGTCGCCCGCGGTGGGGCGCGCGATGGCGGCGATCGGGAGCGTTCCGCACGTCGGGCCTGCGTCCGGCCGATCGGCGGTGCTGCCCGTGTCGCGCGCGCCGGAGTCAGCACCGGTGTCAGCGCGGTTGCCAGTGTCAACGGCGGGCACATCCATCGACGTGCCGGTGTCGGCACCAGCGTCGGTCGTGGGTGGAATCGCCGGGTCGGTGCCACAGGCGCCGAGCGAAGCGCTGAGCAGCGCGATCGCGAGGTTGCGCATACGTGTCATGAAAAGAATCCTCCGTTGACGCCCAACGCCGGGGATGAATGTGGCGGAGGGACTTTCCCTAAGGCTCTCGATCGCCCGAAGCGGCGCGAGCGGCGGCGTGTTCTCTCACACTGTGCGTTAGCGTCAAGGGAGGCCCCCGGATGGCCCTGTCCCAGGTGCGCCCCGTCGGAGCCGTACGCGCTCCCGCGATCATTGCAGCCGCGGAAAAACGTCGTCCCCGCCGAGCGCCCGCACCCGCTCCCCGAGGGTATCCGCGGACACCTCGCGCACCCGCCGCTCAGGCTCATCGAGGGGCCGAAGCGGCAGAGTGCTCTCGTAGAGACTCCACCGTCCCTCGCGGGCGACGAGCCTCGCCTCGGGGGCCAGCGCTCTGTCGATCAATCCCGGATCGTGACGCCGAGCGTGCCGCACCAGAACGTACCGAAACCGCGTGAGGTCCGCCGCGGGGACGAGGTTTGCCGGCCAGCGGAGCCGCTCGCGGGTCTCGATCCAGGCGCACTCCGATCGCAGTCGCACCATGAACTGTGGGAGCAGCGCAAAGCTGTCGTGCGAGCGCCCGCCACGGAGCGCGACGACCCGGCCGTGCGCATGCGTGTACACGCTCATCACGTAAGGCAACTCAACGAGATCTAGCTCGACGACCGCGGAGCCCACCGCGACGCGCGCGATGATCCGATCGAGGTCACGGTATGCGCGGTCCACGCTGACGATGAGCGGGTGCAGCGCCGCGAGCATCGCCGCCAGGCCGAGGGCCGAGGTGAGAGCGCGCCCGATGCCCGCCCCGCGGTCGCCCGCAAGACCGAGAGCAAGAAACACCGCCGCGGGCATGGCGAAGCGGTGGAAGACCAGCCCAGCGCCGCCCAGTTCAGACGGCCAGAGGAAGAACTGCGCAGCGAGGGCAGCGGCGGTCATGAGCATCGCGCGGGAGGCCGGAGTGCGAGGTTTGCGGCTCCGACGCCCGAGGGCGAGCGCGACCAGGCCGAGCGTGAACAGCCCGGGAAGAACATAAGACCACGGAGCCGCGAGCGGTCCCCAGATGGCGTAGGCGAGGAGCGCGGGGCGCGCAGTGAAAGCGACGTCGTGGTGCCCCACGGTGGCGGTCGCGGTGGTGAGCCGCTGTTGCCACTGCACGAAGCCCAGCGCGAATACCGTCAGCGCCGCGACCGCAGGCGCCGCCACCCACGGGAGACGGCGCAACGCAGGCCGAGAACCGAGAGCGAGCGCCCCGAGCAACGTCACGAGGAACACCGCAGACGATCCGTGCGCGAGTCCGATCAACACTCCCCACGCAGCTCCGCGGAGCGCGCGTCGGGGGGTAGGGTCTCGCGCAAGCAGTTCGAGGTCGGGAACCGCCGCGAGGAGCAGCGTGACCCCGACGAGGTACGCCACGAGCGCCCAGCGAAACCCGAAGCCCAGCGCGAGCGGCGCCACGACGACGCCGACGAGAGGGCTCACTCCAAGGTGGCGCGCGGCGCGTGCGGTCACCACCGGCAGCAGGCCCAGCACGAGCGCAAACAAACCGCGGACGAGCACGTCCACCGCGATCAGGTACGAGAGCGGCCACGCGATGAGGAAGAAAAGTTGGTTCGCGCTGCCCATCGATCGGACGTACACGCTCGATGGAAAGCGACGCGGGTCGCCGACGTCCCGGAGCGCAGCCGCGAGCATCTCGAACTGCGGCAGGTCTGCGGCGGGCGGCATCCGCGGGAGCAGCACCGCGAGTGCGATGAGAGCACCGGCGATCCATGGCGCAACCCTCTCGACGGCGCGCGACGAGGTGGCTGCCTCCATCGCTCAGCACGCTAACACGGCCGACGACGGGATCGCTGCAGCGCAGGCGTCTGCCCGTCGGTGCTTACCCGCGACGGCGATCGGGGTATAGGGTCCGCCGCCCTTCAAGGCCGGGAAGCGGAGCGTGCACGTGCGATCGAGACAGCGTTGGGTGCGGGGATTCGGGGCGGTGGCGCTGTCGCTGCTTGCCTTCGGAGCGGGTTCACTGAGCGGTCGTGGGGCGCACGCCGATCCGCCGTCGGCCTCGCCGTACCGTCGGCTGGGCGTGCTCTCCGAGGTGCTCGCGCACATCGAGAACAGCTACGTCGATCCGGTGAACGAAGACCTCCTCCTCGACGGCGCGATTCGCGGCATGGTCGGCGCGCTCGACCCGCACAGCAGCTACCTCAATCGCGAGGAGTACGCGCTTCTACAAAGCGACACGAGCGGAGACTTCGGCGGCGTCGGCGTGGAGATCGACGCTCGCGGCGAGTACCTGATGGTCGTCGCGCCGATCGAGACCTCCCCGGCGGAGCGGGCGGGAGTGCGGGCGGGCGACGAGATCGTCTCCATCGATGGGCACGACGCGCGCGGCCTTTCCGTGGACGATGCGGTGCGCCGGATGCGCGGCGCGGCGGGCACGCGCGTACGGGTGGTGCTTCGTCGGCGCGGGGCGCCTGATCCGATACGACTTGAGCTGGTGCGCGAGGTCGTACACGTGACGAGCGTCGATGCGCAGTTGCTTCCGGAGCACATCGGGTACGTCAATCTCAAGAGCTTTCAGGACCACGCTTCCTGGGAACTCCAGATCGCCATCGTGCGCCTCACGACGGAGGCCGGCGGGAGCCTCCGGGGCCTCGTTCTCGACCTGCGCAATAACCCGGGCGGCCTGCTCGACGAGGGCATCAGCGTGACCGATGAATTTCTTCGCGAGGGCATCATCGTGTCGACTCGCGGCCGCAACGGCGCCGCGCAGGACGAGGCGCGAGCGCAGGGCCCCGGCACGCTGCCCAACTTCCCGATGGTGGTGCTCGTGAACGAGTACACCGCGAGCGCCGCAGAGATCGTCGCGGGCGCCCTGCAGGACCACCACCGCGCGACGCTCGTCGGCGTGCGTACCTTCGGCAAGGGGAGCGTTCAGACGGTGATCGACCTCGCGGATGGCGGGGCGCTCAAGCTCACGATTGCCCGTTACTTCACCCCTTCCGGGAGGAGCATTCAAGCGCAGGGCATCGCGCCGGACGTGCAGGTCGAGCAGGTCGATCTCCCCGACGAGCCCGAGGCAGGATCAGCGTCCGCCCCAGAGCGCGAGCGCGATCTCGAGCAGCACCTACCGCACCGTGAGAGCGGCGATGCAGCGCCCCCCGCAGTGCCAGGGAGCGAGATGCGCGACCTGCAGTTGCGGGTCGGATATCAGCTATTGCGTGGGATGATTCGGGAGCCCGTGGTGACGCCGTCGGCGCGTCGGCGCTGAGGTCAGTGCCAGGCTGCGGCGACGCGCACGTCGGTGCCGTTGCGGTCGTGGTCGGCGAGCAGCACCCGGGACTGCGGCACGCACCCGACGCACGACTGGAAGGTGCTGCCGTGGGCGCAGCGCACGGTGGTCCACGGGGTTCCGCCGGGGCGGAGGACGCCGTTGCGGGCGCGCAACTCGCCGACGGTGTCGAGGTGCCGGCCGCAGGCGATGCAGTGCACGTGCGACTGGTCGCTGAGTCCGGGCTCGAGTTCGATGCCCTGACCGGCAAAGCTCGACGTGCGCGACACGGGCTGCGGACCGACGCCGTGGAGCGCCTGCTTCTCTTTGCGGGTCAACCGCTTCTCTCGCTTGAATGGCATGGGGCGAGACTTGAACCCCATCGCGGCGTCGCGCGCAACGGTCGTCTCGCAGGGTCGGTCGGATGTGTCGGGGTTGGGCGGGGCGGGCGGAAGGAGCGGAAGCTGCGTCAGTCCTTGATGGCCTCGGCGCCGCCGATGATCTCCATGAGCTCCTTGGTAATCGCGGCCTGACGGGCGCGGTTGTACTCAAGGGTCAGCGCGCCGATCATCTTCTTCGCGTTGTTGGTCGCGCTGTCCATCGCGGTCATGCGCGCTCCGTGCTCGCTCGCGCTCGAGTCGAGCATCGCGCGAAACACCGAGACTTCCACGTACATCGGCAGCAGCCGATCGAGCAGTGCGGCCTGCGACGGCTCGTAGATGTAGTCCGAGTTGTTCTTCCCGGCCGGGGCGTTGGCGGCGGGTAGAGGCTCCGCCGCCGTCTCGATGGGCAGCAACGGCAGGAAGGTCACCTTCTGCGTCATCGCGCTCTTGAACTCGTTGAAGAGAACGATCACGCGATCAACATCCCCCTCGACGAAGGCACGCGACACCGCGCGCGCGATCTCGGCTGCAAGTTCGGCGGTCGGCTCTCCGTGGCCCGACCAGTCGTGGCTCGACTCAAACCCGCGGCGCTTCAGGTAGTCGCGTCCCTTGCGACCCAAAGCCCCGATGAGCACCTCGAACCCCTCGCCCTTGAGCTCGGCGATCTTGCGCTCGGCCGCGCGCTGGATGGAGCTGTTGAAAGCCCCCGCCAGACCACGATCGCTGGTGAGGACGAGCAGCAACACCCGCTTGACCGGGCGCTGCGCGAGCAGCTCGTGGGCGCCCTCCTCGTCCCCGCCCGCGCGGCCCGCGAGCGAGCGCAGCACCTCCGCCGTCTTCACGGCGTAGGGGCGCAGCGCCTTGATGCGCAGCTGCGCGCGGTTGAGCCGAGCCGCCGCGACCATCTTCATGGCGCGGGTGATCTTCTGCGTACTCTTGACCGACGTGATCCGCCGGCGGATCGACTTCAGCGAGGGCATCTCAACGCTCCAGGAGACAGGTTACTTGGCGTCCGCGACGAACGATTCGGCGAACTCCGCGAGCGCCTTCTCGAGGGGCTCGAAGAAGGGCTGGCCGTCCTTCTTGCCGGGCTTGGTCTTCGGGTTGCGCAGCGCATCGAGTACATCCGTCGCCTTCGCATCGAGGTGCGCGTACATCTCTCGCTCGAAGCGCCGCGCCTGGTTGACCGGATACTTGTCCAGGTAACCGCGGTTGGCGGCGTACAGGATCGCGATCTGGTACTCGACCCCGAGCGGCACGTACTGGCCCTGCTTGAGGATCTCAACCAGGCGCTCGCCGCGGGCAAGCTGGTTCTGCGTAGCCTTGTCGAGGTCCGACGCGAACTGCGCGAAGGCGGCCATCTCGCGGTACTGCGCCAGCGTCAGGCGCAGCGTGCCGGCGATCGCCTTCATGAACGGAACCTGCGCGTTACCACCCACGCGGGACACGGAGATGCCCACGTTGATGGCGGGGCGCACGCCCGCGAAGAAGAGGTCGGACTCAAGGAAGATCTGGCCATCAGTGATGGAGATCACGTTGGTCGGGATGTACGCCGAGACGTCGCCCGCCTGGGTCTCGATGATCGGGAGCGCCGTGAGCGACCCGCCGCTGCTGGGCAGCCGACCGATCTCGTGCTCGGCCTTGTCGGACATGGCCTCGAGGTGCTCCTCGACGTGAGCCTTGCCGAGAACGCCCGGGTGCACCTTGCCGTCGATGCCCCTGGTGGCGTCGGTGACCTCGGTGCCCTTCTTCACAAGAACCCACTGGTCGGCCATCTTGGCCGCGCGCTCGAGCAGGCGGGAGTGGAGGTAAAACACGTCGCCGGGGTACGCCTCGCGGCCCGGCGGGCGGCGCAGCAGCAGCGAAAGCTGGCGGTACGCGACGGCCTGCTTGGAGAGGTCGTCATAGACGATCAGGGCGTGCTGCCCGCTGTCGCGGAAGTACTCGCCCATGGTCACTCCGGTGTACGCCGAGATGAACTGCAGCGGCGCCATCTCGCTCGCGTTGCTGGCGACGACGGTGGTGTACTCCATCGCTCCCATTTCCTGGAGCTTGTTGACCACCTGCGCGACGGTGGACTGCTTCTGGCCGATGGCCACGTACACGCAGAAGACGCCTTTGCCCTTCTGGTTGACGATGGCGTCGATGGCGACAGCGGTCTTGCCGGTCTGACGGTCGCCGATGATCAGCTCGCGCTGCCCGCGGCCGATGGGAATCATGGCATCGACGGACTTGAGGCCCGTCTGCAGCGGCTCGTTGACGGTCTGCCGGGCGATGATGCCCGGAGCCTTGATCTCCACGCGACGGCGGTACGGGCTCTCGATGGCGCCCTTGCCATCCACGGGCTGACCGAGCGCGTTGACCACGCGACCCACGAGGGCGGGGCCCACGGGGACGTCCATGATGCGCCCGGTGCGCTTGACGACGTCACCTTCCTTGACAGCGCTGGCCTCGCCGAAAATCGCGACGCCGACGTTGTCCTCCTCAAGGTTGAGCACCAACCCGAAGAGCTGGTCGGGAAACTCGACGAGCTCCCCGGCCATCGCGCCGGACAACCCGTAGATGCGGGCGATGCCGTCGCCGATGGTGAGGACAGTTCCAGTCTCGGAGACCTCGATGGTCTTCTCGTAGGTCTGGATCTGCTTCTTGATGATCTGGGAGATTTCTTCCGCGCGCAGTTGCATCGTCCGCCTCTATCTGAGAGCCCTACCGCCCGTTTTTACGCCTGGAGCGCAGTCGTCCGCAGCTCTTCGAGCCGCGTGCGGACACTGCCGTCGTAGACCTTGTCGCCGATTCGAGTCACGACCCCGCCGATGAGCGCCGGGTCGATCTTACGCGAGAGCGTAATCGTCCGCCCGGTGAGCTTCTCGAGCACCCCGGTGAGCCGCGCGTACTGCGCGTCACTCAGCGGAACCGCGGACGTCACCTCCGCCTGCACCTTGCCCGCCTTCTCGTCGCCGAGCGCCGAGAGCGCTGCCGCTACGTCCGGGATGATCGCTCCCTTGCGGCGATCGGAGAGCAGCAGCGCGACGTTGCGAGCCGTCGGCGAGAGCCCCATGCGTTCGGCGATGTCCTTCATCACCGCGCGCCGGGAGTCTTCGCGCACGACCGGGTTGGCCAGCAGCCCGAGAAGCTCCGGGGAGCCCTTGAGCGTCGCGGCCAGGTCGTTGAGTTCGCGGGTGAGCGAATCGACCTTGCCCTCCTCCACCCCGATCATGAAGATCGCCTTGGCGTAGCGCCGTGCGGTCGGTGAACTCACGCCCTCGCTCCTTCCGTACCCGACGCTTCGAGGCCCGCAAGGTACTCGTCCGCAAGCCTGCGCTGGTCCTCTGCGCCGATGCTCGTTCGCACCGTCGCCTCGGCCGCCGTCGTCGCCGCGGTGATTGCCTCACGACGAAGATCTTCGCGCAGATTCTTCAACTCCTGATCGATGGTCGCCAGGCCGTCTGCGCGCATGCGCTCCACGCGGGCGTGCGCCTCGGCCACGATGCGATCGCGCTCTGCCTCGCCCGCAGCGGTGAACTGCGTCTTCAGCGTAGCGATCTCCGCGTCGAGGGAGGCGAGCTTCGCAGTCATCTCTGCGTGCAGCGCGTGAGCCTCGTCGTGGAGTCGCTTCGACTCGGCGATCTCGCTCTCCACAGACGCGCGACGCGCCTGGAGCGACGGGTTGATCGAACGCGTCAGGGCCATGTAGCCGAGCACCAGCAAGATCGCGAAGTTGACGATCGGCCCGACGAAGGGCGGCGGGCGCGGAGAGCGCACCTCGTGGCCGTCCACGGTGTGAACCACCTCGCCGCCGACGCCGATCCAGTTGATCGCGGGGGGCATGTGGAAGCCGCCCTCGTGTCCGTGCTCGTGTCCGCTCTCGTGTCCGTGCTCCTGCGCGAAGGCCGCGGTGCCCATCGCCATCGCCGCTGCCAGCAGCATCACTCCGAACCAGCGCTTCACAACTGCACCTCACGACGCAGCACCCTGGCTGCGATGCCGCGCGCCAGTTCAGGAACCAGCGCCATCACCTCGCTGTGCAGCTTCGCCCGCTGCGCGGCGATGTCCGCACGCTGCTTCTCCACGGCCGCGTTGACCTCTTCGCGCGCCTTCCCGAGCAGCTCGACCTCGGTGCGCGCCCCTTCGGCCCGAAGAGCCTCGCGAGCCTTCGCGGCAGACGCACGCGCGGCGGAGAGTTGCTCGTCGAGTGATGCGCGGAGGGTCTTCGCCTCGGCGCCGAGCCGAGCGGCCTCTTCGCGAGCGCCTGCGGTGCCCGCCTCGCGGGCGTCGATGAGAGCCAGCATGGGCTTCCACAGCGTGGCCCGAAGGAAGAAAAACAGAACCAACCACACGCCCAGGTTGAGCAGGAGCGTGACGTCGATGTTGATGAGCGGTCGTTCGTTGGCGACGAGCAGAGCGAAGACGTTCGGCATGCGCGGCTCCTGCGATGGCCGTCGATCCCGCAGGAATGGAGGGAAACGACGCGAGGTGCTTTTGCCCCCCAGGCGGAGGTCGCGCGGCTCTTATCACCCCAACTTCGCGAGGGTCAAGGCAGGTGTCGGTGGCACGGGCTCCCCGTCGGCCGGGACGCGTTTCTCAGCCGCCGTCGGCGAGGGTCCGGGCGATGCGGTTGCGGAGGTTGGTGGCGACGGTGCGGGCCGCGTCGAGCATCTCCCGGGAGAACACGGAAGAAGGAAACGGCAGCCGCGGAAGCGCCAGGAGAGTGAACGTCACCCGGGTGCGCGGCGTCGGCCCAGGGAGGCGCTCAAGAATGGTCGTGCTCTCGAAGCGCTCCATGTTGCCGTCGATGGCGTGACCCACCAGTTCGAGACGTCCGGGCGTGCGGCGCACGTTCACCCGCACCAGTGCCCACACCGCCCCGAGGGATCCACGCAGCGGCACCTGCATGTACACGTCCGTGTCGGCGTGGTTGCGGTGCACCACACGCACTTCGCGCACGTGGGGCATGATGGTTTCGTAGGTAGAGAAGTCGGTGACGGCGCGGGCCACGACCTCCATCGGTGCATCGATGACGGTTTCCGAGCGCCCGCGGCGAACGGAGAGCCCAGGCACCTCCTCGGAGGTCGCAAACACGGTCTCCCGGACTGCGCCATCGACCGCTGCGGAAGACGCCGCAGCGTCGGCGATCGGCGCGACGCCCGCATCCGTGGGGAGAGGGTTCGCGAGGGGTGCGACGGAGGCGTCGGGTAGCGTTTGCGCGTGCGCGCCGCGAGGACCAGGGACGACCGCTGCGACGGACAACGACATGCCCGCGACGACGGCGACGGTGGACATCAAGGAAGTTCGGTTCATCAACACGGTCCAACGAGGGGAAAGGGGGCGGGGATTCAATGTTCGGGCGTGGGCATCTTTACCCCGCCCTCAAAGCGCACGCCCTTGTCGATGAATACCTCGGGGGAAGAGATGTTTCCGAGCACCGTGGACGGCGCGTACACCTCGACGACCGCACGCGCAGTGATGTCCCCGTGGATGGTTCCGCCGCGAACGATGAGGGTGCCCACCTCCAGGGCCGTGACCGTCAGTACGGCCTCCTCGCCCACCACCAGCACCCCGTCGCTGAACACCTCACCCACGAAGTGCCCGTCGATCCGTACCCTCCCCTCGAAGGTGAGCTTCCCCTCGAAGCGCGTGCCCCGCCCCAGCAGTGCGTTGAGTTCGCCCGTCGTCGCCGCGATCGCCCGCGCGCTCAGCTCCGCCCCGCCCGTCTCCTCGTCTTCGCTCATCTATTCTCCTGCTCGTTTCAGCGCGGTCGACCCCGGCAGGCCCAGCCACGACACCCGCGCGCGCCCCGCATGCCGCGCCAACGCAACCGCCAGCAAGATGCGCGGAATCACCACCACTGCGTCCCGCCACCGCACCCCGCTCGCCTCGCCCGCGTAGACGGGGCGCACCACCACATCGACCACCTGCCGCCGCTGCAGCGCCAGCGCCCCCAACAAGTGATTGGGGTACCCGTACCGCCGCCAGAGCCCGTCGAGTTCGAGCGAGCGCAGCGCCCGCGCAGAGATCACCGTGTACCCGCACTGCGAGTCGCCCACGTGCCGTAGTCCCGTAGCGAGCCGCGTCAGCGACGACAGCACCCGGTTGCCGACATAGCGCACCGACGGCATCACCCGCGCGCAGTCCGGGTGCCGGAGCCGGTTGCCCTTCGCGTACTCCGCCCTCCCCTCAGCCACCGGAGCGGCGAGGGCCGCGAGGTCCGCCGGGTCCATCTGCGCGTCGCCCGCCATCACGGCCACGAGGTCGGCCCCGCGGGCGATGGCCTCGCGGTATCCCGTCGCGAGAGCGCCGCCGACGCCGCGGTTCTCCGAGTGGCACAGAACCACCACCGCGGGCTTACCGAGGCTGGTAAGAATCTCCCAGGTGTCGTCGGTGCTGGCGTCGTCGACCACTACCGCCAGATCGACGAAGGACGGCAGCGTATCGACCACCCGGCGCACACGCGCCCCGGTGTTGAACGCAGGAATCACCACGGCGAGCCGTTGGCCGAGCAGCACGATGGGAGGCATCTACCGCCCGGGAGGGGAGGGCCGCAAGCGGTGCAATCGTACGGGGGAGGGACGTGAGCGCGAGGCAGGGACCGACCGGCGGTGACGGGCTCAGTCGCCCGCGGTCACGGGCAGCGCGCCCTCGTAGAGCGAGTTGATGGTGGACTCGTAGCGGTTCACCACGTTGCGCCGCTTGAGCGACATCTTCGGGGTGAGCAGGTCGTTGTCGATGGTGAAGTCTTCGGCCACCAGAACGAAGTTGCGCACCCGCTCGTAGCCCTTGATCTCGCGCGTCTGCTTCGCGATCTCGTCGCGATAGAACGTCATCACGTCCGCGTGCTGGAGCAGCGCCGGCAGCGGATCGGTCGGGAGGCCCTTCTCCGTCGCCCAGGCCTTTAGCTTCTCCAGGTCGGGCACGACGATCGCCACGTTGTACGGGCGGTTGGCCCCGTGGACCATCACGTTGATCACCCACGGCGACAGCTTCATCGCCTCCTCGATGGGCACCGGCACCACGTACTTGCCGTTCTCCAGCTTGTACTGCTCCTTGATGCGCCCGGTGATGAAGAGAAACCCGTCGGCGTCGACGTAGCCCATGTCGCCCGTACGGAACCCGCCGTCCGAAGTGAAGACCTTCTCGTTCTCCTCGGGCAGGTTGTAATACCCCTGCATCACGTTGTGCCCGTAGCAGATGACCTCGCCGTGCAGCGGGTCGATCGCGGCCTCCTTGTCGATGCCAATGCGGGTTCCCGGAATCGGCTTGCCCACGCTCCCGATGCGCCTCCCGTTCGGCGAGTTGCACGTCGCGATGGGGGAGGTCTCCGTGAGCCCGTAGCCCTCGTAAACAGTCACCCCGATGTTGTCGATGAACTCCGCGACCTCCCGCGAGATCGCCGCGCCACCGGAGAACGCATACTTCAAGTTGGGACCGAAGAACGCACCCCGAACCTTCGACAGAACCACCGCGTCGAAGAGCTTGTGCTTGAGCTCAACGAACGCCGATCTCTTGCCGTTGTCGTTGAGCGCGCGCCGCGCCGCAGCGTTGGCCATCGCCGCGTTGAGAAGCTTGCGCCGCAGCGGCGGCATCGCCTCCATCTTCTTGTTGAGACCCGCGTACAGCTTGTTGAATACGCGCGGCACCGAGAAGACCAGCGACGGCCCGATCTCCGCCATGTTTGCGAGGAGCTTCTCGACGCTCTCCGCGATCGCCAGCGACGCGCCCATGGAGAACAACCCGTGCAGCTCGACCACCTGCCCGAAGGAGTGCGCCCACGGGAGAAACGACAGCGAGCGATCACCCGGACCGATGGCGAGCATCTCGTGCATCGAGCTCACGTTGTTGGCCATGTTGGAGTGCGAGAGCTTCACGCCCTTCGGCTTGCCCGTGGTGCCCGACGTATAGATGAGCCCCGCGAGGTCGCCCTTCACCGGCTTCACCAGCGGAGCCGGGGTCTCCGCGCCGCGCCGCATCAGCGCCGCAAACGTGTCGCTCTCGGTCTCGCCGCCAGTGAAGCTGATCACGTGCTTCAGCGACGGGCATTCACCGCGAACCGCCAACACTCGCGCCTTGATCTTCTCGCTCGGGACGAAGCAGATCTCCGCGCCGCAGTCGTTGAGGATGTACGCCCACTCCGAGTCGTGCTGCGACTCATACATGGGCACGTATGCCGCCCCGAGCGTGTACGTCGCGTACGCGCCGATGGCCCACTCGGCGCGGTTGTTGGAGATCACCGCGACGCGGTCGCCAGCCTTCACCCCGAGGCCGCTCAAGCCGCCGCGGAGGTTATCGACCTTCTCCTTGAAGGCCCCGTAGGTCATCCAGCGCCACTCGCCGTCGCGCTTCTCACCGAACAGCGGCGACTGCACGAAGCGCTTCGTGCTCTCGGAGTAGATATCCACCAACGTATCGAACTTCGACATCGACAGTCCTCCAGGACAAAAGCCCGCGGGAACCTAGTGCATCCATCGACGCCGACGAAAGGGGGCTCCCGCGCCCCCGCCGTCGAATGCGCGCCAGGCGACGCCAGAACTATTGTGGATACCGGGCCACGTAAGCCCGCGCCGCCGTCGCAGTCGTAGTCACCGTGCAGCCACCCACCAGCGCCGGGACAAACGTCCCCGCAAGGGCGCACCCCGTCGTGCCGACGCCGCCGGAGATGCGGATGCGCCCGAGGCCGCCCGTTCCGGCGGACTGAGTGAGCACCGACGTCCCGAGGGGACCACCGCCGCCGCCGCTGCCGCCGTTCGATGAGAGCACCGCGCCAGCAATCACGGATACGACCGGCGAGGCCAGATAGATCGCTCCGCCCGAGCCGCCGCCGCCAGGGCCACCGCCGCAAGACTGCCTCCCGCCGCGCCCGCCGTCCGCCGTCAGCCGCCCGGTGCCGTTGACCGTAATGCTCACCGGCGAGGCCACGCGCACCGCGCCGCCGCCGCCACCGCCGCCCGCCCCCTCGTCGCCGCCGCCGCCGCCGCCCGCAGAGCCCGGCCGAAACGTCGTCGCCAACAGAAGATCAGCCACCGCCTCGGAGCCGATGGACCCGCCGCCGCCGCCCGCGCCGTGCGCCGTGCCGTGCGAGCAAGAGCTCGCCGCCGCCGGAACGCGCGTGAACCCGATCGCGCCGTTGTAGAGGGCGTCGCCGCCGCTCGTTCCGCCGCGGCCGCCCTGCCCGACGCTCGCGCCGCCCACGCCGCCGCCCACGCCGCCACCGCTGCCGCCCGCGCCGCCCACGCCCAGGCAGCTACACTCGTTGCTCTGGTACCCGTTGCCGCCGCCGCCGCCGGCAAACCCGCCGCCGCCGCCGCCGCCGCCGCCGGCGCAGCTCCACGCACCGCCCGAACCGCCACCGAGGCTGCCGCGACCCGCCACGGAGACGCCGATGCGGGAGTTGCCATCGGTTCCCGGCAACCCGGTGCCGCCACCACCAAGAGCGCCAAACTGACCCGTCCCGACGACGCCGTCACCACCGGTCGCGAGGAAGGTTACGTTGCCCGTAAACCCGCCCTGGGATCCGTTGCCGTTGTCGATGCAGCTGTTGCCGCTGTTGAGCGCGGCCTGCTCGCCGCCGCGGCTGCCGCTCACGTCGATGGTGCCGCTGATGACCACCGCGCCGGTCGCGCGCAGGTCGAGAACGCCCGTCCCCGTGGTGGTGATGCGCACCCCCAGCGGGATCGTGATGGTCGTGAAGTTATGCACTCCCGGCGACAGCGCGATGTCCGTCGTCGGCGCGAAAGCCCCTTCCCCCGCCGTGCTCGGAAACGGGTTGCACAGCCCCGCCACGCACACCCCGCTCGCACAACGGTTGGCGCACGCGCCGCAGTTCTGCGCGTCCGTGAGCATCGAGGCCTCGCAGCCGTTGAGCGCGTTGGCGTCACAGTTGCCGAAGCCCGTCGCGCAGGTGAAGCCGCAGGTGCTCGCCGCGCAGGTCGCCGCACTGGCGTTGGCGGGCACCGGACACTCGGTGCCGCAGGTGCCGCAACGCGCGACGGTGACGCGCAGATCGACCTCGCAGCCGTTGGCCAGGTTTCCGTCGCAGTTGCCGAAGCCCGTCGAGCAGAGGACCCCGCAGGTGCTCGCCACGCACGTCGCCGCAGTCGCGTTGGCCGACACCGAACACGCGCTGCCGCAAGTGCCGCAGTTGGCGACGGAGACGCGCGTATCGACCTCGCAGCCATTGCCCAGAATTCCGTCGCAGTTGCCGAAGCCCGTCGCGCAGGTGATCCCGCAGATGCCCGCCGCGCACGTCGCCGCGGAGGTGTTGGCCGGAACCGGACACACGCGACCGCAGACACCGCAGTTGGTGACGGTGCTCCCCGTATCGACCTCGCACCCGTTGGCCGGATTTCCGTCGCAGTCGGTGAAGCCCGGCGCGCAGGTGAATCCGCAAGCCCCCGCCACGCAGGTCGAAACGATGGCGTTGGCGGGCGTCGGGCAGGTCATTCCGCAAGCGCCGCAATTCGTTCGGTCGGCCCCGGTGTCGACCTCGCATCCGTTGGTCCCGTCGGCATCGCAGTTCGCGCGCCCGGCGGAGCAAGCGAGCCCGCACATTCCCCCAGCGCAGGTCGCCGTCGCGTTGGGACGCCCAGCGCAGACCGTGCCGCAGAAGCCGCAGTTCGCGGTGGTCACCCGGAGGTCCGCCTCGCAGCCGTTGGCCGCCATGCCGTCGCAGTCCGCAAAGCCCACGTCACAGGCGAACCCGCATGCTCCCGCCACGCACGTCACCACCGCACCCGCCCGCGCAGGGCAGGCGTTGTCGCACGCACCGCAGTGAGCGAGCGAGGTGCGGGTGTCCACCTCGCAGCCGTTGCCCACCGCGCGATCGCAGTCGCCGAAGCCCGCGGTGCACGTCTCCACACCGCACGCCCCGACCTGACACGCAGGCACGCCGTTGTTGACCATGCAGGTCGTTCCGCAGCCACCGCAGTTGACGAGATTGGTACGAATATCGACGCACCCGCCGTTGCAGCACGTCTGCCCCGCGACGCAGCCCCGTGCAGCGTCGCAGCCGGGCACGCACTGGTTGCCCATGCAGCGCTGGCCGAGAGTGCAGTGGTCGTCGGTGACGCAGGCTACGCAGACGTGCGCCGCGGGCTCGCAGTGCGGCGCGGAGACACCCACTCCGCCATCGACCGTCGACGTCGCGCAGGCTTCGTCGTTGCGGCACCCGGCCACGCACGCAAACGCCGTCGGATCGCAGCGCTGCCCGACACCACACCGGTCGTCGGTGCCGCTGCAGGTGACACAGCGACCGCTGGCGACGTCACAGACGGGCCCCGCCACGTTGCCCACGCACTCGCTGCTGTTGCGGCACATCGTCACGACGTCGGCCGGAGGGACATCCCGTGCGCCAAGGTCGCTTCCGAGGTCGGAGCCCGTGTCCACCGAAGCGTCCACCGGACCGCCCACCACCGAGGTTCCCTCGCCGCAGCCAGACATCAACAGTGCCAACCACGCTGCCTGCCATCGAACTGATCGCCCTTGCATCGGCGCATCTTGCACGACCTCGGGCCCGTCGCGAACCCCTCCCGGGAAACGAAAACGGAGTGGCTTCCCAGCCGGGTCCGCGGTTCGTATGGTGGGCCGCCATGCAAAGCCCCCCTCTCGATGACCGCACCCTTCGAGCGCTCGTTCGCGCCGCGGAATCACCGCTGACCGCCCGCGGAGTCCTGCGGCTCCTCTTTGCAGAGGCAGGCATCGCCCGGGCGCTCGCGTTGCCTGCAGAACCCGGCGACCACGCCAGCCTCGACCAGCGCCCGATCGGCCCGACGGAGTCCGCCCTTTGATCACCCTCGAAGACCTGCACGGCCGCTTCGTCCGCCGCGAACTCACCCCGCGGGAGCACCTCGACCGCGTTCTCGACGGACTCCGCGAAGCCGCGAACCGCACGCCCGCCCACGCCGCCGTGCGCGACTTCAACGACGATCAGGCCCGGCGCGCCGCCGACGCCGCGACCGCCCGCTTCGCCTCCGGCCAGAGCCTCGGGGACTTCGACGGCATACCTATCGTTGTAAAAGACGAAGTGGACGTCGCCGGCCTCCCGACGCGCGCGGGGACGGTGTATTTACCGGCAGTTCCGGCTGTGCGCGACGCCACGGCGGTGGCCCGGCTGCGCGACGCCGGCGCGGTGGTCGTCGGCAAGAGCGTGCAGCACGAGCTTGGCCTCGGGGCCACCGGCATCTCGCCCCACGAGGCGCGCACCCCGCGCAACCCGCACGATCCTCGCTGCGCCCCGGGGGGGTCTTCCTCCGGCAGCGCTGTCGCCGTGGCCCTCGGCGCGGTGCCCGTCGCGGTGGCTTCCGACGGGGGCGGATCGGTGCGCATCCCCGCCTCCCTCTGCGGCGTCTGGGGGCTCAAGCCCACCTTCGGGCGCATCCCCAACACCGGCGACGACAACCTCGACGGCTCCGTCGGACACCTCGGACCCATCGCGCGCTCGGTCGAGGCCATGGAGAAGTTTCTGCGCATCACCGGCGGCCACGACGGCCGCTGCCCGGTAAGCAAGGGATCGCCCCCGCTCGACCTCGTCGCCCTCGACCACGCGCGCACCCGCGACCTCACCGGCGTACGCATCGGGGTCGATCCAAACGAGTGGGCCGACGCCGATCCGACCATCGCCTTCACCTGCCGCGAAGCGCTGCGAACCCTGGAAAAGCAGGGCGCCACGCTGCGGGACGTGTCGCTCCCGATGGGACGCCACGCGGGCGCCATCGGGCTTGTCACCATGACGGTGGAGGCCGCGCGCGGGCACGCCAGGGAGTATCGGATGCACCGCGAAAAGATGGCCCTCGACGTGCGCCTCGCGCTCGCCATCGGGAGCCACATCTCCGCCGCCGATCACCAGCAGGCCCAGGTGCTGCGTCGGCGACTGCGCCTGCAGATGGCCGCAGTGCTCGGCGAAGTGGACCTCTACGCGACGCCCACCGTAGCAAGCGCAGCACCGCGGGTGCGTGCGCGGGCCGAACGGGCGGGCGAGGCCGACCAGGCGGTCACCAACGACCTGGTGCGGTTTACTTTTCTAGGTAATCTCACGGGGCTCCCGGCGCTGACTGCGCCGGTCGGGGTGCAAGGCGCGCGGCTGCCCGTCGGCCTGCAGTTGATGGCGCGCCCGTGGGACGAAGCGACGCTCCTGGCCGCCGCATATGGGCTTGAACGCGCGGGCTACGCGCCGCCGATGCCGACGGTGCGCGTGGGCGCGGACTGGTAGACAGAGAGAGCGGAGAGGGCCCCCCTCCGCGTCGGATCCCCTTCGACCCAATAAAGAAACTGATCCGCCCCGGTAGACGCCGTCACTTTCTGCGTCTTGAACCACCGTGCGATCAGCGGTCGCAGAACCTCCGCGATCGCTCGCGGCAGGAAATCCCCTCCCATGTGATCCGTCGATGGGTAGTGAACCTTGTGAACCCGTCGCGCGCTCGACGTCAGGATTGCGCACACTGCCACGGCACCGCGGGTTTCGTCGTTCGCCATTGCGTTTACATGTCCATGTTGGGCCCACCCGGCGGCGAATCCCCTGCGACCGAGATGAGGGGATGCCCTCCTTGGGGGTCAGCGGCGGTGGCAACTCCGGGTCGCCCGTCGGCTCGGGCCGGGCCGGGCCGACCGTGCGGCGCAAACCCTTTTCCACGAGCATAAACAGGGATCCGGGATTCGCGTCGGAAACACATGATTTCCAGGTGAACCTACCGTCACGTCGAGCCCCCACCCCCGGCCCCGCCCCCACGAAGCCTCCAAGTCCGCCCCAGTCGAAGGACGAAGTCACGTCGAGCCCCCACCCCCGGCCCCGCCCCCACGAGTGGGGGCAGGGAGTTCGGAGCGACAAAACGCTTCTGCAGTAGGTACTTCTGCACCCTGCCCCCACTTGTGGGGGCGGGGCTGGGGGTGGGGGCTCG
>CANJUR010000053.1 GCA_947477565.1 Deltaproteobacteria bacterium | reverse complement strand
ATCCACCATTCCGGGGTCGGGCCTGACCACTCTGCTCTGCCCACCCTGCCCCCACTTGTGGGGGCGGGGCCGGGGGTGGGGGCTCGACGTGCCTTCGTCCTTCGACTGCGGCGGACCTGGAGGCTCCGTGGGGGCGGGGCCGGGGGTGGGGGCTCGACGTGACGGTAGATTCACCTGGAAATCATGTGTTTCCGACGCGAATCCCGGATCCCTGCTCAGTTGTCTACCAGCGGCCAGTGAAACCATGCGCCAAACACGTCGTTCACCAGCATCGCGCCGAGGTATCCTTCATCCAGCCCGTCCTCGGGTTCATCGAGCCCGTAGGCGTTTGCGACCATGTCCGCGCAGATTCGCAGTCCCAGCCCCGACCCCGTTGTCGAGTATCCGCCGACAAACAACCCGGTGAGGTCGTCACCGAAGCGCCGCTGAAGGGCCGCCGAAGCGAATGGGGCGACTCGGTTGGCCACCGCGACGAGGAGACTTGTCGGCTGGTCGTGGGGCACCGTGGAGAGCACCACCTGGACGCTCCCGCCGCACGCGTGACTGATGGCGTTGTTGATCAGGTTGTAGAGCACCCGGTCGAGCGCGGTGAACTCGACGCAGCTCTCGCACACGCTCCCGTCGAAGTGCCGATCGAGGCGCACGCTCACCACCCGCGCGCCCGCGCCGCCCGCCACCGGAACCCGCGCCCCGGACCACTTCTCCACCAGCAGTTGCACGTTGTGGTGATTGATCGACCGGTCGCGCGCACGCCGCGGAGAATCGAGTTCGAGCAGCGCGCCGCGCATGATCTTCCGGTGATCGCGCACCCGGAAATGCAGCCGGAGGAGATCTTCCGGCGCGACCCGGCCTGCGGCAGCCATCTGCAGCATCATCAGCAGCCCGGTGAGCGGACCGCCCCGCACGTCGTGGATCACCTTTGCGCACAGCGGGTCGCTCCCTCGCTGCGCCGTCGCGTGTCCGAAAGACTGCATCGACCTGATTTGCGCCATCACCGGGTGCGCATCGAGATAGGACCGCAGGCGCTCCGACCGCACGCCGGGTTGCTCGTCCAGGGCCCCGGCGACATCTTCGATGCCGGACAGCCATGCGTAGAGTCCCCGCGCGATCGCCTGGTCTTCCGTGGCCAGCGCCGACAACGCGATGGTCAGTGCCTCGCCCCCGAAACGATCGGTACGGCGATTCACTACGCGCGCGGTGCTGGTCCGTGCAAACAGGGTTTCATCCCACAGAGGGAAAAGGTCTCCAGGTTCATCTATCACTTCGATGTGCGGCTCCTGACGTCCACTCTATTCCCCGATCGGGACCCCCCCGAAGCGCTCCCGCAAAATTCCTGACCCAAGGATCGTCTTTTCGGCCTGATCGGAGTTTGTCCATGGTCACTCCTCGACGCCCGCGCCTGACGCCCGCCCGTGCGCTCCCCGTGGCGCACCTGCCTCCGCCCGTACCGACGGAAGCGCTGGTGCGTGCCGCCCGCGAGGGCCATCCCCGCGCCTTCCACGAGCTGGTGCGACGGTTTCGCCCGCGCATCCGTGCGCTCGCGCTGCAGCTCACGGCCAACCAGTCCGACGCCGACGACGTCGCTCAGGACGTCTTTCTCCGCGCCTGGGAGCAACTCCGCAACTTCGAGGGCCGCAGCGCCTTCTTCACCTGGATCTACCGCATCGCCGTCAACCGCGCCCTGCAGGTGCGCGCACGCGCCGCGAGCCGCCCGACGATCGATCCCAACGACCCGCGCATCACCCTCGCCGTGGCCGCCGACGGCGACCGCCATCCCCACCATGCGATCGAGCTTCGCGAGCGCTACGGCCAGCTGCTCTGGGCGTTCGATCAGCTCTCCCCGTTGCTCCGCACCACCGTCGCGCTGACCACCCTCCAGGGCTTGAGCCACCCGGAGGCCGCCGCGGTTCTCAACTGCCCCGAAGGAACCATCGCCTGGCGCATGCACGAGGCCCGCGCGAAGCTCCGGGACGCGCTTGCCCGTTGCAACACATCACCGCTCGACGCCGCACTCCCGCGGCGCGCGGTGCGTTCTGGCGACCGCGACCCCCACACGCTCTCCCTCGCCTGGGCCCTGGCCGCAGCGTTTCAGTCCTGAATCCAGAGATCCTGACCTGACATCGAATTCTCTAGCGATTTCAACACGCAGGGACTCGCTATCGCGCATTCGATGGGATGCCAGAATCCGGTGATGCGACGAAGCCCGCGCGACCTCACCCTGCGCTGCCGCGCGCCCCTTCTCTCAGGAGGAGACTGAGCATTCGTCACATCTCGTCGGATCAATTTTTTCCAAGACGATTTCGCGTTACTGCTCACAACGCTGCCGATCGACGACGCGCAACAGGACTGCGCCGTGGTCAATGCATACTCTTTTCTCTGGAGAATCCAGGAGTTTCACCGCGCATGGAAGCGCGGGCTTTGCCGCGTAAAGGACAACGAACTACGCAGTGCGGAGGCGATTCAGAAGTGGGCTGTCGTACTGGCCACCGTGGCTGTCCGAGCCGTTCATCTCTCCCGTGCTGCCCGAACCACACACGATCTTCCGGCCGCTACCGAATTCACGGACGACGAGATCGAGGCCAACCTCTTTTTGCGCCGACCGAAGGGCATCAGCGTCGAAGACCGGCCGCCGTTTCACCTCGTGCAGAGCGGAACGTAGATGTGACAAATGCTCAGTAGGCGCACGTCCATTGGACGCCCCGCTGCGGAGCGTCCGGGGAGCAACTCGTCGGCAAGAAGCAATCCTTAGAAACCGACGCCTCAGCAGATCAACGGAGCAACCGCGAGGCTCCGGTAAATCCCTCGCCGCAGAGGGGTTTTGTTCCCCTCTCTTGTAAGCGCAACTCCCTTGATTTCGCTCGGTCGAGAGCACCCGTTCATGGCGCTGCCAGCTTGAGCTCATCGCGGACCCCGCACCGACGGCAGGCCCGAGACCCTCGACACCGGCGAAGTGTGCCGCCCCGTGATCGTGCACCCGGTGAGAATCTACTCCCAGCGCAGGCGGGCGTCGCGTCGGTGCTTCACGTTCGCCACCATGCCCGCGATCCATCGCCCGCTGACCCCACTGGGGCCCTTCCAGCCCCGGTAGCGTCACGTCTCCGGGTGGCAGAAGACGGCCCGCTCGGCCCCGCCCAAAGGCCTCATTGGGATTCTGAGCGATCGACAATATCCGAGGGAACTACCGTTTGCGCAGCGCTCTTCGGGACTGAGACGTGGGGGCGGTTCTTGAGTGACTCACAGTCCTCAAGGCTGCACGCATGAGGGGATCATCGATCCAACGTCCCTGGCCCCATCTGGGATTCGGAGTTGGCGGGCTGCTGAGCGACAACTACATCGCCCCATTGGGGAGAGGGCGGTTCGACGGGATAGCGCGGTGGCGTCGCATGGGGCGACTGCCGGCGCGTGAGGCCCGTGACCGACAACCGGGTGAGGAAGCTGATGGAAGAGTTGAGCAAGCACGGCGCGGTCGGCCTCGCGGCGATCAAGGCCGGGATGGATCGCAAGACCGCGCGCAAGTACATCGCGGCCGCCACGCTGCCCTCGCAGATGCGAGCGCCGCGCGACTGGCGCACCCGAGAGGACCCCTTCGCCGAGCACCGCGAGGAGATCGAGGCGCTGCTCCGGGACACCCGGGACACCCCCGCGCTGGAGGCCAAGACGGTCTTCGAGCTCCTCACGGTGAAACACCCGGACCGCTTCGCCCCGGTGCATCTGCGCACGTCGCAGCGGATGATCCGCGCGTGGCGCGCCGCGCAGGGCGCCGACGAGGAGAAGCTGATCAGGCTCAAGACCGTCCGCGAAAAGAGCAAGCTCAAGGCCTCCCTCGACGCCCGCGGGTAGGGTCAGAACCCGACACTTCTACTTTGGTTTGACATCCCATTGGTTCGCGCCGTCGAGAGCACCCGCTCACCGCGCTGGAGGAGCTCGCTGGCCCGCGCCGTGACCTCATGACGCGCCCGGACGCCTGCGTGCGCGCCCAGGCCACGCTCGGGAACGATGGGCTTCCCTCGCACACTGCCGACGCCCGAGGCCCCGGCCCGTCGAAGCCCTCTCTATGTCCACCTTGTCTGCGTGTGTCAGAGAACCAGACACACTCTATTGTGCTTATTTACTCGCGTTTCATGTCCTCTTTGGGTGCTGTGTCTCTGTGTCGAGCAACCAGGGTACGCGGTCGCAAACGGTGGCCCTCTCGAAAGGGCTCACACGGTCATCCCTTCGTCGGTGACCCCCGTCGCGTCGAGCACCCGTCCGGCGAGCTCTACCGCGTGCCGCATCCTGAGGGTCCCGCCCTCGAGGACCGCCACCGCCCTCCACCACGGCGCCGAGTCGGGCGCCGCGTACCTCAGCACCTCGATGGCCAACTCGCGAGCCATCGTCCCGGCGGGCGCACCTCGGCGCAACCGAAGGGGTGCGCGAAGCCCCGTGGGTCGAGACAAGGTTCCCGCGCGCACTGCTCAAAGGAATTCCGTTGACGGCATCGCCTGACTCGCTCAGCGATACACAGGGAGCGGGCGCCGGGCCCGCGAGTTTATCCGCCATGTCGACCAAGCACATCGCCTCCGCTCCGAGCCGTCCGACGCGCGAACAGCAAACCAGCGGGGCCTTTCTCGGCACGCCCGATGGCGCCCCCCGCCGTGTCCGTCAGGTGACGGTGCACAACTGGGTCGAGCTCGTGTATCGGGCCTTCTCGCAGACCCTTCCGACACAGCCCGGACAGGTCGCGATCCTCGCGCTGCGCGAGGCGACGCTCGGCACGAAGGGCGCCGCCGCGAAGCCCGCCGCGGGGGTGAACCCCGAGCACCCCTGGCTGAAGAAGCTCGCCACCAGCTCCCTCGCCAACGGCCCGGACGGGTCATGCGTCGAGACCAGCCTCGGCAACATGGACCGCCTCGGCATCCCGAGCTTCAACGGCGGCACCCTGGCCGACCCGAACAACTCCCGCGGCGCGATGGTGCAGATGATGCGTAACGGCCGGTGGTCGTCGATGCCCCTCGAGGGCTCGAAGCTCCGCACGATCTCCAGCCCCTACGGCACGGCGCAGGCCCACGTCCTCGACGCCGACACCTACGAGCGGATGGCCCAGCGGGGCGAGATTCCGAGCGGCTCGGTGCTCTTTCAGACCCGCCACGGCTGGAGCGCGAGCAGCACGGCGCGCGGCAACGACATGGGGATCGTCCGCAACGGCGGCCGGGTCACGCACAACTACCGCTCGATGAGCCCGATCATCTACGGCGACGCGAAGGAGGTGGTGGTGCTCGTCCCGAGCGACTCCCTCGCGAAGAACGGCGCGGGCGGCGCGGGCGGCGCGGGCGGCGCGGGCGGCGCGGGCTCCAACGATCCCGCGGCGGCGCCGGTGCGCGACGCGGAGCGCGGCGCGGCTCGGTATGACGCGAAGGGGCAGCCGAAGGTCACCTTCAACGATCTCCTCTACGTCGTCTCGACGGACACCACGGCGGCCTTGCAGCAACGCGCGGAACTCTATCATTGCACGGTCGATCCCGGCGACGACGAGTCCGGCACGAGCGGCACGCCCTACCAGCTCGAGGGGCACCTCTATCGGGCCTATCCCCGCGCGCACAAAGGCGTCGAAGGCGCCCTCGGGCTCTACTCCTCGGAGAAGGGGAAGATCGTTCTCGCTCGGGAGAAGACCAGGAAGACCGCAGTCTTTGCCAACCTCGAAAGCGCCCTCGTCTCCGCGCATGAGAACAACCACCAGCGGCGCTTCCGCTTCTGCAACGAGGAGCACAACGACACCATCCACGTGCACTGGAGCGCCGACTACGACGGCGAAGCGCTGGTGAAAAACTGGTCGACCGGCTGCACGGTGCTGCGCCACGCCCGCGAGAGCAAGCTCTACCAGCGCTTCATCCAACGGATGGATGGAGCGTCCAACCGCGAGGAGATTCCCTACCTCGTGGTCTCGACGAAGTACGTCCACGCCTACGACGCGTGGGCCCAGGGCCTCGCCCCCGACGACCCCGCCGACGACCCCGCGCGGGTCATCGACCGTGCCGGCCTCCCCGCGGCTCCCTTCCCCGGAGAGAAGCCGCTGCGCCACATCCCCTCCTTCGTCACCGAAGCCTTCCTGAAAGACGTCGAAGCCCGAGCCTCCGCCGCCGACGCCGCGGGCGCAGCGGCCGACGCCGAGGCCCTCCGCGAGGCCGCTCGCCGGGTCTGCATCGACACCCTCGCGGTGTGACCGAGCGCCCTCGTCACCGAGGTCGTGTTCGCGCGGCCGACAGGTCGCTCAGTGGCGGGCCTCGTCGTCTGCGGGGTCGTCGTCGTCTTCAAAGAGTTCGAGGCGCTTGAGCACCACCACCGCGGCATCTTCGCAGAGCCCATGGAGGGTCGTGCTCCCGTGGAAGGTCACCGGCTCGTAGCGATGATGCGGGCACACCGCCCGCACGGTGACCTCACCGATCGAGCGCCGGAAGGCGTCTTCGAAGCTCACCTCCATGCTCCGGTCATGAGCGACCGCGGTGGCCGCGGGGCCCGCGAGGTCGCCGATGATCACGTTGTTCGAGCCCACGATGAGGGTTCCGTCACCGCCGCAGTGAGCCGTGGCGTCGCCCTTCCGGTGCGCCCGCTTGCGGTTGATGAACACCCCCGGCGCGCCGCCGACGGCCTGCCATTCGTTCGGCCCGCAGCACGCGGCGTGCGTGCCGTGATCGCCGACGCGGAGGGCGGGGAGGGCGTTGATCTGCACATCGTCCGACCCGGTGACCGCCGGCCCAGTCACGGCGTGGGCGCACGCGGGGCAGCCGTGGCTGTCGGCGGGGCAGTGGGCGTTGTCGCGGAGTCTTCCGGCCTCGGGCATTGCGTCACCGCCTAGTTGATCTTCACCACGCCGCCGCGGACGACCGTCTCGACCTCCCCTTCGATCCGCACCGTCTTCGAGCGCACGGTGATCTCGTCGGGCGTGAGGTGAATCGAGCTCTCACCGCACTCCAGGATGATCCGCCCCTCGGCGCGGAGGTAGAGGGTCTCGTCGACCTGAACGTCATAACCCCGGGACCCGTGGACCGCGACGTCCATGTTCTCGTCGACCTCCAGGCGCTCGTTGCGCTGGACGGCGGTGCTGCGGTTGAGCTTCACCACGTTGCGCTCGTTGCCGCCGATGGTCTTGATCCGGTTGCGCCCGACGGTGAGCGTCTGGTCGTGGTCGACGGTCGCACCGTGGTCGTGCAGCACCCACTCGTTGAGGTCTTTCTGCGCGCGGACGTACACCTCCTCCTGGCCCGCCTGGTCTTCGAAGCGGAGCTCGTTGTACCCGCCGCCGCCGGGGGTGCTCTGCGTGCGGATCGCGCTGCGGGTCTTCTCCCCCGGGAGCCCGTAGGGCGTGTGATTCTCGCCGTTGTAGACGCAGCCGGTGACGAGCGGGCGATCGGGGTCGCCCTCGAGAAACTGCACCACCACCTCCATGCCGATCCGCGGCACGAACTGGGCGCCCCACTGGGCGCCGGCCCACGCCTGCATCGTGCGGATCCAGCACGAGCTCTGCTCGTTGCGCTGGCCTTCGCGATCCCAGTGAAACTGCACCTTGATTCGGGCGTGGAAATCCACGTGGATGTCCTCGCCCGCCGGACCCACCACGGTGGCCGTCTGGATGCCGTGAACCAGCGGTCGGGCGACCGAGCGCTGCGGCCGCCAGGGCATCGCCGCAGGGATCGCCTGCAGGCGGTTGCGGTACCGCTCGTCCTGGGCGCGGACTCCGCCGTCACGGATCACGCCGACGCGACCGAGGGCGGCCTGGATGTGCTCGCTCGAGCACACATCCTCCGGCAGTTCCGACCAGCCGTGGAAGGTGTGCTGCACCCCAGTGATCTGCCAGGGCCCATCGACCTCGGGCGCGAGGTGCCCCGCGACCGTCAGTACCCGGCCCGGGACGAGGCCCGTGACGTTGCTCTCGCCCTCGGCGACGCGGCTCGCGCACTGCCGCATCTCGTGCCGGATCCGCGCCTGCCTCACCCCGTCGTGAGACTTGTACGTGTTCGTGCTGTCGGCGTAGGGGTGGAGGTGAAAGCGCGCGGGGTAGTCGTACACGCTCCGCCGACCCGGCGCGCTGGGGGCGATCGGCGAGAGGTGGAGGGCCGCACTCGGGCGGGTGAAGTCGTACTCCCGCAAGGCCTCGCCGCTGCTCACCGTCGTCGAACGCGCGTCGAGCCAACGGAGCGACTCGGTGGACTGGATCGCGAGGGCGGTGCCGAGCACCGGGGTCGGTCCGCCGTCGAGCGTGGGGGCCGCGGGCCAGCGGGGGGGATCGTCGCTGAGCACCAGCGACTCCCCGTCTTGGCCGTCGTGCGTGAAGGCGAACGAGATGCCTTCCTCCTGCAGGAGACGGAGCACGAAATCGAGGTCGCTCTCGCGGTACTGGACGCAGTACTCTCGCGGGGGCAGTGCGTCGAGGGCCGGAGGAATCACCAGTGCCCCGTCGCCCTGGTACACCTCCGCCGCGCGGAGCACCGCGCGGACGATCGCGGAGACGGGCTGCTCTTGAAAGATTCGCGAGTCGACGCGCTGGCCGAGGAGCCAGAGGCGAGGCCCGGCGACGAGTCGGAGGTATCGGTGGGTGCCAGTGCTCCCGAGATCTTCCACGCGGTGAACGATCCCGTGAACCCTCCGCTGCAGGTGGGCCCGCTGGATCACCGCCGTGCAAGCCGCGCCGAGGAAACGATCGGGGCCCTGGGCGGGCGAAGGTGCGGCGACCACCACGTCGAGCAGGTAGGGTCGGTCGAGGGCCTCATCGAGGTGGGCGTAGACGAGGGTGCCCGGGCGCTCGTCTCCAACGGAGAGCCACGCGTTCACTTCGGGAAGGGCAGAGCCGCCGGGGAGGGGGAGGGCCATGGTCGATCTCTCTCGGTGGGACGCTGGCGAATGCGACGGTCGCGGCGCGTGGACCCGATGAACTTCGCGGACGCGTCAGCGCGCCCTGACGCGAGAGCAAAAGGGCAATGGACGACAGGGGTCAAGGAGAATCTTGACCGCACCCGCTGGTGCGGCGGGTCGCGCCTCGACACGACAGAGATCCCGGGCTCACAGCGCATCGCAGAAGCTTCTGTCCTCGTGCGGCCCGCGCGCTCATCGGAGCGACGGCCCACTGTGCCCTTGAGCAGCAGTCGATCATCGTCGCGGGCGGCGGGTCTGCGCCCTTTGACACTTACGTCGAGGTGCTCCAGCACCCGCACGATCCCCGCTCGGTCGGTCAGCGCCGCAATCATTTTCATTCGTCCGCCGCATCCGGGGCACAGCAGCGTGTCGATCGCCCAAACCCGCCACATCAGCCGCGCCCAATCGATGCGCCCGCTCGGCGTCGGCACCACGCTGCCACGCGCGCCCTCCCCTTCACCGACGCTCCGGTCGTCTCGCCGACCGCTGCCAGCGGCACTGACGACGCCGCCCGGCCCGCGCAGCCCACCACCCCATCCACCGGCGGCCGCGGAACCACCGCCACCCTGCACGGCGAATTCGGCGCCACCAGCGCGCTCAACCGGGCCATGAACTCCAACGGAGTCGTCATCCGATGCGTCGCCCCCGCGCTGCGCGGTGACTTCACCCGATAGGCGACGTTGCCATCGGGCAGGCGCGTCACCCGCCCGCTCGCCACTGCCGATCGCGGGGGACAGGCGATCCAACGCCCCAATGTCCCTTTTGGCACTTATCCGCTCCAGCACCTATCCACGAGGGCGCGGTCCATCTCGCATGCCGCCCGGTTCGTCTACGGCGGGCTTTCGTGCAGCAGTACCGGCAGACGCGGGCGTTTCTGGCGCGTGCGCATCCGCTCGAAGGTCGCGACGGGGGCCATCGGTCCGGGCCGACCTGCGCTTTCGCAACCACACCCTCCCGAAGGCCATCGCCACCATGGACCTGCAATCGCCCTGGCTGCGGACGCTTGACGCCGCCGGTCGTTGGAGCGCCTATCCCGCCATGGTTCGTCCGGTCGCCGTGATCGCCGTCTGTGCCGCGCTCGCCGCGGGTGCGCCTGCCGCCCGGGCGCAAGACTCCACCACCGCACCGGTCGTGACGCCCGCCGCCGCGCGCACCCGCCTGCCACGCGTCACGGTGAACATCCTCGACGGCCGCGACTCCGTCGCCCGCGGCGTGGTGCTTCAGGACACCGGGCGCATCCTCACGGCGCTCACCCCGGTACGCGAGGCCCGCGAACTGCGCGTGGTGTACCCCGATGGCCGCATCGACCGGGCGCGCGTCGTGGCCACCGACCTCGCCTGGGGCGTAGCGCTGTTGGAGGGCAACGCCGGTCGCTGGGTCGAGGGCCTGCGATTGAGCGAGCGCGACGGGCGGGTGCACGACGAGGTGAGCTGGGTGCCCATCGCCGGGTCGCGCGTGACGAGCGGCATGCTGCGCCGGCGGAGGTCGTTTGTCGGCGGCAACGCCACACTGCTCCGGGACGCCTGGGAGCTTGAGCCGATTCCGGGCAATAGCGCCGTCGGCAGCGGCATCTTCGACCACGCCACAGGCACCCTCGTCGGGGTCGTCGTTCCGCCCGCCCGCGAGAGCGAAATCACCGGTGCGGACATGGCGTTCGTGGTCCCGGCGAGCGTACTGCGGGCCCTCGCAAACTCCGCCGTCGCGGCCGCGCGCCCGTGGCTGGGGCTGGTGATGGTCGAACTTCCGCCGGGGGAGTCGGTGCGCTTCGCCACCGGTGGGTTGCGCGTCTCGAGCGTCGCCCCGGGAGGTCCAGGCGCGGCTGCGCGGCTGCGCGGCGGACCCAACGGCGACGTGATCGTGGCGGCCGAGCACCGCCCGGTGGGAACCCTCGCAGACCTCGGGGACATCCTGGAAGGGCGGCAGATCGGCGAGGACATCACCCTTCGGGTGACCCGCGGCGGGGCGGCCTTCGACGTGACGCTCACCCTCGCAGCGCGACCCGCGACCCCGGCGCCCACGGAAGACCGCAGCGAGCAGGCGACGTCCGTGCCCCGGGGGGAGTAGGTTCCCGCCCCGACATGCGCCTGGCGGATCGCTATCGGTTGGTTCGTCGGGTGGGTGAGGGCGGTGGAGGCGGAGTCTTCCTCGTGGAGGATCGTCTCGCGGGAGACGCCCTCATGGTGCTCAAGCGCCTCAACGCGCAGGCCCACGCCACGCTCTCGCAGTGGCTGGTGAACGAGTTTCAGGTTCTCGCGCAGCTCGACCTTCCGACGGTGGCGTCGGTCTTCGATTTCGGCCTCGCCAGCGCAGACGCCGAAGACCCCGGCGGAACCTTCTTCACCCGCGCCTTCGTCGATGGCTCCCCCCTCGACGAGGCCGCCCGTACCCTCGACGCACCGCGCCTCCGTAGACTGTTTCTTTCCGCCGCGGAGACCCTCCGAGAACTGCACCGCCTTGGGGTTGTTCACGGCGACCTCAAGCCTGCCAACCTCATCGTCCCCAACGACGCCGACCACGTGGTGCTGATCGATTTCGGCCTCGCCCACGGGGCGATGGCCGCGGCCTCCCACGTGCGCGGCGGCACCCTCGGGTTCATGCCCCCGGAGCGCCAGGCCATGCTCTTCGCGGGCGACTCGCTTCCGCCCGATCCGCGCGCGGACGTCTACGCCCTCGCGGCCTCCCTGCGCGTCGTCCTCGCGGGCGGAACCCTCCTCCCCCCGGGCGCTCCCGCCCCTGCAGCGGTTGCCGCGGACGACGACCTCCTGGCCCTCTGGGCGCTTACCGAGCGTGGCGCGGCGGAGCAGCCTGGGCGGCGCTTCGCCACGATGGACGACCTCCTCGCGGCGCTCGGAGACGTGGCAGACGGGTCGTCGTTGAGCCTGCGCCCGGCGTCCATGCCCAACCGGGTAGTGCTACGCCCCGAGGGCCGCGAGCCCGAACTCGGGACGCTCCTCGACGCACTGACCCGACGGCTCGTGCGCCGCGACGGATCGCTCGCCGCGGTGGTGATCGTCGGCGAGGAGGGCAGCGGCCGCACGACGCTGCTTCGGGAGATCGCGTGGCGGGCGCAACTCCGTGGGGTGCAGACACTACGGCTGCAGGGCGAGGCCGGGGAGGGTCCGTTGCGTCGGCTGCGCGAGGGCGCCGCGGTGCTCTCCGGCAGGGCGCTCGCCCCCAGTGCGCCGGAAGATCTCTCCGCCGCGCTGCGGGAGGCCGCTCGCACTGCACCGGTGCTTCTGCTCGCAGACGACCTCGACCGGGCTGATCCCGCGGTGCACGCGCTGTTGCGCTCCGTGGCGTACGCGTGCGAGGCCGACGAGCCCCTGCTGGTGATCGCCACGACGAGCAGCGCCGAGTCCATCGCAGCGCTCGAGGCGACGGTGCGGGTAGACCTCGGACCGCTCGATCAGGCCGCGGTGGCGGCGCTCTGCGCACAGACGCTGGGCGCGGTGGAGCCCGCGGTGGTGCTCGCGGTGCACCGACGATCCGGCGGTCTCCCGCTGGCGGTGCACGAACTGCTGGAGACGCTCGCACGCACCGGGGCGGTGTCGCCGGCGGACGTGGAGGCGGCGGAGTTCAGCGGGCGCGCGCGGGACATGGTGACCCGGCGACTGGCTGCGCTCTCGCCCGCGGTGGTGGAGGCCATCGCGGTGGTGGCGATGCTCGGCGGCGAGGCCACGCCCGAGCGGGTGCGCGCGGCGCTGACGGACGACGTATCGCTGACGGAGGCGCGACGCGGTGGAGTGCTGAGCCGCGAGGCCGACGGGCGCTGGGTGTTGGCGCGCGGGGCGGTGGCATCGACGGTTCGCGCGGCGGCGGGCGAGGCGCAGTGGGCGGCGGTGGCGCGGCGTGTGGCCGAGGCGCTCGAGGGGCTGCGGGCGCCGGTGACCCTGCGGGCGACGGCGTGGCTGCGGGCGGGCGAGGTCGCGCGGGCGAGGTCGCTGGCGTCGGAGGCGGTGACGGCGCTGCGTCAGGAGGGGCTGCCGATGGCAGCGGTGACGCTGTTGGAGGCGCTGCGGGTAGCCGACCCGGCGGGCACCGACGCGACGGCGAGGTACGAGGAGGCTGAGCTACTGCACGAGGCCGGGCTGATGCCGCGGGCCGAGGCGATGGCGCTGGAGGTGGCGGGTGGAGGAGACACCGCGGGGCTGCGCGCGACGCTGCTCTACGGGCGGCTGCGGCGGTTGGCGGGGGACCTCGACGCGGCGGAGGAGTGGCTCACCCGCGCGCACGATGCGGCGGGCGTCGAGGCGCCAGAACTGGCGGCGGAGGCGCTCACCGAGGCTGCACGGGTGAGCGTGGCGCGGGTGGATTACCCGACGGCGGTGGCTCGCTGCGAGGCGGCACTGCGGTGCGCGCAGAGCCCACGGACGCGAGCCGGGGCGCAGTCGCTCGGGGGGCTGGCGCTGGTACTGGGTGGGGACACGCCGCGCGGATCGGCCTGGCTCGATGCGGCGCGCGAGGCGTACGCGACGATGTTGCTGCCTCGCGAGGAGGCGACGCTGCTGGCGTATCTGGCGATCGCGCGGGAGCGGGAGGGCGATCTGGAGGGCGCACGGGCGCTGCACGAGCGCTCGCTTGAGCGGGCGCGTACGGCGGGCGACCTGCGGGCGATGGTGACCGCGCGCATCAACGTGGGCCAGGTGGCGCAGCGGCTGGGCGACCTCGGCGCCTCGCTCGAAAACGACCAGGCGGCGTTGCGGCTGGCGCAGCGATCGGGACTGAAGATGGCGGTGATCAACGCGCGGCTCAACATGGCGAGCCAGTTGATTCGCATCGGGAGTCTCGACCGGGCGCGGGTGGAGCTCGACGCGGTGCTGCTGCTCGCGCGCGAGATGCAGGCGCACGAGTTGGCGGCGGCGGCGACGCTGATGCTCGGGGTGACCCGGGCGCGCGGCGGCGAGGTCGATGCGGGGCTCGCGCTGGTGGCCGAGGCGGAGGTGCAGTTCGAGGCGCTGGGGCAGACTGACGATGCGGCGGATGCGGGGCTCGACGCCGCGGAGGCGATGCTCGATCGCGGGGTGAGCGGCGACGTGGAGCAGGCGCGCGAGGCCCTCAATCGGGCGACGCGGCGTGGGGAGCCTGGGCTGCGGGCGTGTCGGGCGGCGCTGCTGGAGGCGCGGTGCCTGATGGCGAGCGGGCTCGCGCGCGAGGCGATGGCGCGGGCGGCGGCGGCGATCACCGAGGCCGAGCGGCAGCGGGACTGGGAGGTGCTTTCGCAGGCGCTGGCGGTTCGGGCGCAGGCGCTCGCGGCGACCGGAGCGGAGCTTCACGCGCGCAAAGACCGCGAGCGGGCGGTGGAGGTGCTCGAAGAGAAGGCGATGCTGCTGCCGCCGGATTTGCGCGGGGCTTTCTGGGGAGTTCCCCGGCGGGCGGCGCTGCGGGCGGCGCTCCACCATGCGGGCGTGGCGCCCGGCGGGTCGGAGATTCTGATCGACCCGCAGGGGGTGCGGCGCGCGACGGCGATGGGGCTCTCGGGCGGGCGCAGCGCGACGCTCAGCGGCACGACGCTGATGGCCAACGACGAGCGGTTGTTGCTACTGCTCGACCTGTCCCGGCGGCTGGGCGAGGAGAACGGCCTCGAGCGCGTTCTCGACCAGGCCGTGCGCAGTGCGGTGGAGCTCACCAACGCCGAGCGCGGTGCGCTTCTCCTGGCGGGCGACGGGGCGCTGGTGCTGCGCGCGCGGGTCGGCCCGCGGCAGGGCGACGGGCCCGACGACGTGGTGTCGCGCTCCATCGCTGACACAGTCTGGATCGATGGCGAGCCCGTGGTCACGCTCGATGCAAAGGGCGACCGGCGGTTTGCGGAGTTTCGGTCGGTGCACGAGCTTGGGGTGACTGCGGTCGCGGGCGTGCCGATGCGCTTCCGCGGGCGCGTGGTGGGCGTGCTTCTCGTGGAGAGCCGACGGCGGAAGGTGGCCTGGGCGGCCTCGGACGTGTCTCTGATGCTGGCCTTCGCCGAGCAAGCGGCCATCGCGGTGGAGCACCAGCGCATCGTCGGAGAACTCGAGACGCGCACCGGCGAGTTGGAGGCCGCGCGGCGCACGCTGGAGTCCCTGTTGGAGTCGCGCGACCACGAGTTGCAGACGACGCGCACCTCGCTGGTGCGGGCGCAGGAGGCGCTCAACCGGCGCTTCGCCCCGGCGGGAGTGATCGCGGGCACCGAGCCCATGCGACGGCTCTTCGCGCTGGTCGAGCGGGTGCGCGACGCGGACATCCCCGTGGTGATCGAGGGCGAGTCGGGCACTGGGAAGGAGCTCGTGGCGCGGGCGATTCACCACTCGGGGCAGCGGGCGCGCGGGCCGTTCGTGGTGGTGCACTGCGGGGCGATCCCGGAGTCGCTGCTGGAGAGCGAACTTTTCGGGCACGTGCGCGGGGCGTTTACCGGGGCCGACCGCGACCGCAAGGGGCTCATCGCGAGCGCCAACGGCGGGACGCTCCTGTTCGACGAGGTGGGAGAGATGTCCCCGCGCATGCAGGTCGAGCTGCTGCGCGTGCTGCAAGACCGCCGGGTGCGGCCGGTCGGGAGTGAGCACGACGAGCCCGTCGATGCGCGCGTCATCGCGGCCTCGCAGCGGCCGCTGGTGGACCTCACGCGCGAGGGTCGCATCCGGGAAGACCTCTTCTACCGGCTCTCCGTGGTGACGCTGCGGGTCCCGGCGCTGCGCGAGCACGTCGAGGACATCCCCGCGCTGGCGGCTCACTTCCTCGCGAGCTTCGCGGAGGCGCAGGGCACCGCGCGCAAGCGGCTCTCCCGCGACGCGATGACCCGGCTTCTGGGGGCCGACTGGCCGGGCAACGTGCGGCAGCTTCGGCACGTTCTGGAGAGCGCCTCGGTGCTGGCCGACGGGCCAGTGATCGAAGCCGACGCGCTCTCGCTCCCGCGGCCGGCGGCGCCGCTGGTGTCGTCCGCAGTGCTCTCGGCGACCGCGGGGAGCGGGACGCTTACGGGGGTCCGTAAAGCCAGCGAGCGCCAGCGCATCGTCGACGCCCTCGAGAAGTCCAACTGGAACAAGGTCCGCGCGGCGGTGGTCCTGGGCATGCCGCGGCGCACGCTTTACCGTCGGTTGAAGGAGTACGGCCTTCTGGACGAGTAATCGGCCTGTGCCGTAGTGTGCCGCGACGTCATGCGAACGATTCACCGACGGGGTGCGGTTGTCGCGGGTGCACTGTCGGTTTTGCGGACCTTGCACGGTGGCCCGGGCAGTGCAGCGTCGGTCGGTGTGTGGTCGATGACAAAGCGCCTGGGGTGCCTGGTGTTTCTCCTCGGGGCGGGGTGCATCTTCACGCCTCGGCCGATGATCCCGCTGGAGGAGAGCGACGCGGGGGACACCTCGCAGGCGAACAGCGGCGCAGACGCCGCGACGGGCGCCGTAGCGGACGCATCGGCGGGCTACTTCGGCGACTCCGCCGCGCCCAATCCCGACGACTCGAATTGCCACCGCGCGGGCGATGCGGGCTACACCGACGAGGGCAGCGCGCCGTGTGACCCGATGGCGAGCCGCGACGGCGGCAGCGATGCGGGGGACGCGGACTGCGGTGCGGCGGACGATGGCGGCGACGGCGGTGGCTGCGTGGACGACCGCCCCCGGACGGATGCAACCCCGGACGCCGCGGCGGGCGCCATCGACCGCTAGAAAGCGCGAGATTCGGCGGCGAGGGATGCTACCGTGGGCGGCGATGCTTCGACGATGGATGCTGCTCCTCGCGCTCACGATCACGGCCTGCGTGTCTCCGCCCGAGGCGGCGCGCGACGGGGGTGTGCGGTGCGCGCGCGACGAGGACTGCAACAGCGGCGCGGCGTGCGGTCGCCTCAGGCTCTGCGTGCTGAATTTCTGCGCGGACGACGAGGTGTTTCGGGTGTGCCCGGACGGCACCTACCCCGACGGCGGGGCGCCGCGCGATTGATCAGAAGCGTCCGCCGAGGGTGATGCTCCCGGGGCCGAGGACGACGGACACCCGCGGCTCGGCGCCGCGCTCCCGCAAAGACGGCGACGCCAGGAAGAGCACCAGCGCCCCGATCGCGAGCACGCCTCCCGCGACGTAGGCGCCGACCATGACGTCGTGCGCGGTCGAAATGGCCAGGCGATCGCGGCTGCAGTTCTCCTCGCGGGTGCGGTTGCGGGTGAGGCAGCGAGTGTCGTCGTTCCAGCGCTGGGCGGCGCTGTCGCGGAGCACCATCGCGAGCACGCCTCCGCCGATCGATGCAGTGGCCACGCCCACGGAGACCCACCCAAGCACACGGGTCACGCTGCGCGAAGACGGCAGAATCTCCCGTGGCGGTGCGACACGCAGCACCTCCGGCGAGGGCTCCCGCACGGGCACCCGAACCGGATCTTCCACCGGCGCGCGGACGCTCACCGCGGGTTCGATCGCCACGAGCGGGACCACGAGGCGCACGGTCTCGCCGGCGGCGATGGTCACCTCGCGTCGGTCGTTTTGAAACCCGGGCGCACGAATCTCGACGACCACCGGACCCGCGGCGACGCGCATCGCTTCGGTCATCGGGAGTGCCCCGACGGCGTGACCATCGAGGGTGAGCGTGGCGGCGGGCGTAGCGGTCTCGACGCGCAGCGACCCGAGGTGTCGGTTGACCTCCTGCAGTGAGAATTCCAACGCGCGCTGCTGCGTGACGACCCACCCATCGGCCGTCGCTTCAAGGGCGATCCCGAGGAAGCGCGACGCCGACACCCAGTGTTCGAGCGCGTGCTCGGCGAACCCGATCTGCCCTGCGGACTCCGGGGTCGGTCGCAGCGCGTAGGCCTCGCGAAACGCCTCGAGCGCTGCGGCATTGCGCCCCATCCGACGCAGCGTACGGCCCTGCTCGATGAGCGCGCGGTCGTCCGGTGTCTGCGCCCCGAGCGCGGGCGTCAAGAGAAGCACGACCAGCGCCCATCCGAGGTGCCGAGGCTTCACGGACACGGCACGCCGCCGCAGAGGCGGAAGGGCGCGGCGATCCCGGCGTCGATGCGGACCACCACGGCACGCGATCGCACGACCCGCGGCCGCGCGACGATCGCCACCGGCGCCACGACCGGAGCTTCGACTGCGGGAGCGAGCGCCACCACTGCGGGAGCGACCGCCACCACTGCGGGAGCGACCACCACTGCGGGAGTGGTGGCATTCGGGCGGGTGCTCGCGCGGACGATCGGAGCACGCGAGGGCAGGAGCACGGCGGCCGCGACGAGCCCTGCGGCGAGCAGGGCCAGGGAGATGGCTGGGAGGCGTGACGTCTTGCGCAGCCGACGTGTGATACGGCAGATCTCGTTCACCCGCGGGAGCAGTGTTGGGGCGGCGGCGCGGGTCGCGACGGGCACCGGCGGCGCGACGAAGGCGGGCTGTTGCAGGGGGGTCGGAGCGGCGCCGAATACATCGCGCCAGAGACCACGGTTGGTGCGACTCGCGAAGGGGAGCAGGGCGTGCCCGAGGCCATGCAGTGAGTCGTATCGGCGGTCGGCGTCGCAGGCCATGGCGCGCTCGATGACGGCTTCGAAGTCCGCCGGGAGGTCGGCTCGCAGCGAGCGCGGCGAGGCGTGCTGGCCCTGCACGATGGCGTGCAGCAGTGGGTACAAATCCGGGGCGTCGTAGGGCACGCGGCCGGTTGCGCACTCGTAGAGAATCACCCCGAGTGCGTACTGATCCGAGCGGCCGTCGAGGGCGCGGCCCTGGGCCTGCTCGGGGCTCATGTAGAGGGGTGTTCCGACCATGGATGCAGCGCCGGTGATGCGCTGCGCGGCGGGAACGCCGGAGACCTTCGAGATGCCGAAGTCCAGCACCTTGGGTTGCACGGCGCCGTTGCGGGTCTGCGCGAGGAAGATATTTTCGGGCTTGAGGTCGCGGTGCACGACGCCCTCCTCGTGGGCGGTCGCGACGGCGGCGATCACTGGCAGCGCGAGGTCGACGAGTTGCTCGACGGGCAACGGGCCGTCCCGCACAAGCAGCGCGGCGAGGTCTTCGCCGACGAGGTGTTCCATCACGAGGAAGAGGGTGTCTTCGTGTTGGCCGACGTCGAAGACCTCCACGACGTTGGGATGTCGGATGCGCGATGCTGCGCGACCTTCGCGAAGAAACCGCGCGCGCGCCTCGGGATCGCGAGCCATCGAGGGGTGCAGTGTCTTGATGGCGACGCGCTTCTCGAGGTCGTCGTGGATGGCCTCGTAGACGGCGCCCATCCCGCCGACTCCGATGCATCGCACGAGTCGGTATCGCCCGAAGCGGGTATCCGGCGCGAGGGTGGCTTCAGCCTGCGGTTGCACGGGCGACATCGGATGGACGTCGGAATCTATACGATGAATCCAGACGGGGCATCGGACGCAGGGGTGGCGCTCAACGGGTGCGCGCGCAGCGGACCCCGGCGCCGTAGAGCGGGAGGCCGACGCCGGTGGTGACCCCGCCCTCGTTGACGCCGAAGCGCGACGCCGAGCGCAACACGAGCACGGAAGTGAAGAACCACGACCCGCCGCGGAGGGTGCGCGCCCCGCGCGGCGCGACGTTGCAGACGGGGTTACGCCGACCGGCGGGCAACGCGCCCCAGCAGCCGACGTGGTCGGAATCGGAGTAGTGGACGAAATTGTCTGCCGTCCACTCGTAGACGTTCCCGGCGAGGTCCCAGAGGCGGGCGCCGGGGAGGTCCGGCGTCGGGGAGAAGCTGCCGATGCGGCGAGTGCGTGCGCTGTCTTCGCCCGCGCATGCGTCCTGGTTCCAGCGGGCGCGATCGCACCTGGGGAGCGGGTCTTCGTCGCCCCACGGGTAGATTCGTCCGGCGCTCAATCCACCGACTTCGCGGCCGCGGGCGGCGAACTCCCACTCTGCGTCCGTCGGGAGTCGTCCCCCGTCCCACGCGCAGAACGCCTGCGCGGTGTACCAGTCGATGCAGTTGATCGGATGCTGCTCGCGCTGGCCGGCCGTGGTGGTCCAGTTGCAGTTGGCGTAGAGCGTCGTCGTGACGGGCTCGTTGGGGCCTTCGGCGAGGGGCACCGAACCGCCCGGGTACGTCACCGAGCGCAGCATCGGAAGGCTCGCCGCGACCTCCCAAAACCGTCGAAACCGCGCGACCGTCACCTCGTACGCGTCGAGCGCGACAGGCCCGACCGTGATCATCGGCTGCTCCGGCGATCCATCGATCGTATGGATGGATTCCAGGACTCCGACGGTGAGGGTTCCGCCCGGGATCTCGACGAGTCCACAGCCGACGTCCTGTGCGTCGGGGCACGAGGTCTGCGTGGTGACCGGGCGCGGCGCATCGCGGGGAGCATCGACCGCAGCGCCGACGTCAACCCTCGGGGCATCGACCGAGCCTACGTCCGCGCGATCGGTGCCGGGCTTGAGTTGCGGTGTGCAACCGACCCCCACGAGCAGCGCGATCAGGGACGTTTGCAGGCGAGAACCCATCGAAGCCCAGGGCGAATACACCCGCGCGCGCCGCGGCGTCCAACCGAGCGCCGATGCCAGCGGATTCGGTCCCCTCAAGGGATGCTCTGGAGCACGACGGAGGTGCCCGGTGGAGGCGACTGGACGACGTCGGAGAGTGCGTGCGCGAGCACCACCGCGAGTCGCGCGTGGGTGGCAGCGCTCGGGTGCTGGTCGCAGCCGTAGCCCTCCTGCGCTGGATCGCCCGCGGACAGTTCGAGGAAAGAGATATTCTCGTCACCCTGTTGCAGGTGTGCGCGCACGAGGCCAGAGAGGGTCACGCGCATCGCCGTGAGCCGACCGGTTCCGGGCACCGGGTCGTCGTCGGCGATGAGCGGACCAAGCGCCACTACGATGCGCGTTCGGGGGTAGCGCAACCGCATCCGGTCTACGATCGCGGCGTAGGCGCGGGCGAATGCGACGCCGTCGAATTCCGGCCGCGAGACGTCGTTGGTGCCGAGGTTTACCACCACGGCGTCGGGCACGAAGGCCTGCCAGTCCCATGTGGAGGTCGGGTCCCCGGGGAGCGCGCGCTCCATCAGCGCGGGCATGAGCGTGTCGGCTTCGGGGTTGTTGTTCCAGAGCACTCCGCGGCCCGACCACGCGAGGAGATGAAGTTCGGCGCCCAGGATTTGCGCCGCGCGCGTCACCCAGGCCCGCGAGGCGTCTGCGAACTCGGCGTTGTAATGGCACCCCGGGGGCCCGGCGACGCCATATCCCGCGGTGATTGAGTCTCCGATCGCGAGCAACCGCAGCGGTCTCGGCGGCGGGGCGGCTTCGAGGGATCCGTCGCACCCGACACCGAGGAGGGTGATCGCGCCAGCCTCGGGTTCGGTCAGTTTCACCAGCGAGACAACGTGCTCTCGCTCGGGCAGGCGAAGCGCCACGCGATACACCGCATCGCCTTCGCGGAGGGCGAGGCGATTCACCTGGGCTCCGTCGATGAATACGCCGAGGGCATCGTGGTCACGCACGCGGTCGGCCAGGAGGGTGTCGCGCACTCGCACGTCGAGGGTTCGCCCACGGAAGCGAAGATGCACCGCCGATGCTGGCCAGGCGAAGCGCGGACCCTCTGCGGAGGCGACGCTGCGGCCCTCGATACGGAGGCGCGAATCACTGCCCCGGGCCCACGCGATCACCGGGCGCGGAGACTCGGCAAGTCGCCCAAGGGCAGGTGGGTGTTGTGGGGTGCACGCGACGACGACGACGACGACGCTCCGACGGAAGGCAGCGATCGCAGCGCGGCAGGACACCGGTGTTGTGCCTAGCACGGAGGCTGCCGATTAGCGTTGGCGGCGAGCGCGAGACGGATGCCTGGCAGCGCACATCGCGTTTACCTGAACATGGTGCGGCGCATCCGTGGACATGTTGAGCACCGCTCAGTCATCGACCTTCCAGCCTAGCCCCGCGATCACCATTACCAGACCCAGCGCGACGCCCACCGCGTCCCAGCGATTGATGCGCATGGCGCCGGCGGACAGAAGCATCGTGAGGACGCCGCCCCCCAGCACCCAGGGCTGCGCTCGCGGTCGGCGGCGCAGCGCGGCAACGCCCACGACGGCGAAGATCAGCGCCTGGACGTACGACCACACGTCGAGCGGAATACGCGAGACGTTGAGTTGCTGCGAAGCCCGCCACCACAGGACGAGCGCTGCGGAGGTCGCAAACCACAATGAAAGCAGGAGCGAAGCGGCCCCGCCGATCAAGGGCCATCCACGCCATCGCACGACCGGGGGAGTGGAATTCCCGGTCATGCGCGGCACCCATCAAGGGTGATATTGCGGAGGCGGTAGGATTCGAACCTACGGATGAGTTTCCCCATCGACGGCTTAGCAAGCCGCTGCCATCGGCCACTCGGCCACGCCTCCAACGCTCGTTTGTCCCGAGCGGGATCACTCCCTAGCACAAGTCTTTTCAAAGACTCAAGAGACTCCGTGCGCGAGCTTCTTTACGCCGTCGTTGAAGAGCACCTCGATGCGGCCGCCATCGACCGCAAGCACCTTGCCGCGGCCAAACTTAGCGTGATCGAGAAGGGTGTCGCGCTTGTAGGTCTGCGCAGGCGCATACGCGATGAAACCGTCGGCCCCGAGTGCGCCAACCGCCACGTCCCACGTCGGCACCACCTGATCGGGCGGATTGAATCCGAACGACGTCTCGGAAGAACTCCCACGGGTCGTCGCAGTGGCCTTCTTGGTACGCTTCATCGACATGGCGGTGCATCCCTCCACGGGCGCCTCGCGTGCGCGCCCGTCTTTCGGCGCTCGCCATACTCCGTCCGGTGCCTTTTATGCAACCGCGATGCACGGAGTCACTGCCCGTCGACCGCTACGGCGCAAAGGCGTCGAAGTCCGCGATCATCGACCACATCACCCGCGCCCCGGAGCCGCGCGAGGCGAGACCCAGCTTGCGCAGTTGCCGCGCATGAAAGGCTCGCCGCCCCGCATCGTCGAGCGTCGCCACGTCGTCGCGCGCCACCGCCGTCGCGCCATCGCAGCACGGGCCGTCGTCGTTGGCAGGGGTCGATTCAGAGTCAACCATCCACATGCCTTCAAACCGCGAAAACACCAGCAGCACCCCGTCAAGCTGTCGCGTCACCACCATCGCGTTCGCTTCCATCACTGCACCTCCTCAGGGCGTCTCCGCGATGCGCCGCGGCGGACCACTGAACACTTGCACAGCAACGCTCCACCACGCAAGCCCCGCGCGCTTGATGAGGCCGCCTCGCGTTGATTGTCAGGGTCGTTGTGCGAGAGTGCGCCTCCCTCCCCCGTGACTGACCCCACCATCCAGCGATTGCCTCGGCCGCTGCGCCTCGTGTCACCCACTGCGCCGCGCCGGGCGCTGCTTCCGTGGCTCGCCGTCGGCGTCGCAATCGCGATCGCGTACTACTTCCGGGACCTGCTCGGCCTCGCCGGGGCGGCCTTCGCGGTGGCCTACTTCCTCGATCCGCTCGTGCTGCGCCTCGAGCGCCTGCGCGTCCCCCGATCGCTCGCAATCGTGCTCGTGCTCACGGTCATCGGCGTGGTGTTTGCGCTGCTGATCTGGTTCGTCGTGCCGGACATCGTGCGGCAGATCACCGACCTGCTCACGTCGCTGCCGCGCAAGCTGCGCGACCAGTGGATTCCCGCGGCCAACAACCTCCTCGTCTCGCTCCGGCAGCGCTATCGCGTACGCATTCCGGTGACCGCCGAGTCGTGGCTCGCGCAGGCCGGAGTCCGCACCGACGAGATCGTGCGCCGCAGTGTCGGGATGGTTCAGTCCGCCGCAGACGTCTCGCTCTCCATCCTCGAGAAGGTGCTCGAGGGCGTCATCGTCGGGGCGATGGCCTTCTATCTGCTGCTCGACTACCACCGACTGCTCGACGGCGTGGTCGAACTGGTACCCCATCGCGCCAGGGACGACTTCTCCCGCATCGCATCGAAGGTCAACGCAGCGCTCGGTCGGTATGTGCGCGGCCAGGCGCTCGCGATGCTCATCCTCGGAACCCTCTTCGCAGTCGGCCTCACGGCGTTGAAGGTTCCCGCGGGCGCGGGCATCGGCATCGTGGCGGGATTGCTCACGGTGGTTCCGTACGTGGGATTCGTCATCGCACTGGCGGTTTCCGCCCTGCTCGCCCTCCTCGACGGCGGCACCGGCGCGTGCTTCGCCGTCGTCGGCTACATGGTGTTCGTGCACCTCGTAGACATCACCTTTGTCACGCCCCGCATCGTCGGCGGATCCATCGGGCTTTCGCCGGTCTGGGTCATCCTCGCGCTACTCGCCGGCGGCAAGGTCGCGGGCTTCGTGGGGCTTCTCGCGGCCATCCCCGTCGCGTCGGTGTTGCGTGTGCTCGTCGGCGAGGCCGTGGACTTCTACCGCACCACCCGCTTCTACACGGCCATGCCCGCCCCGGAGGGGGCGATGCACACCGTCGAACTCACTCATCTCGCACACCAACTCCTCGGCGGCGACATGGAACCTCCGCCGGCAGTGAACGCGCCTCCGCCGACTTCAGGGAAGTTCTCAGGCCCGCTGCCTCGCTTAGATTCCACTTCCCACAACACCCACGCCGATGGGACCCCTGATGACCCCAAAGGAGAACCTTGACGATGTCTGGAGTGAGCATTGAAGACCGCGGCCGCGCGCGCTGGATCACCCTCGACCGCCCCGATTGCCGCAACGCCCTCGACCCGGACGTGCTCGGCGCGCTCCAGGCGGGCGTCGATGGCGCCGTCGCCGCCGGGGCACGCGCCATCGTGATCGTCGGGCGCAGCGGGGCGTTTTGCTCCGGTGCAGACCTCCGTTACGCTGTCGCCCAGGGCCCCGCGCTCATCGAAAACGTCGAGACCCACCTCGCCCATTTCCAGAACCTCGTGCGCGCCATCGTCTCCTCGCCGCTGCCCACCCTCGCCGCGGTCGATGGCGTGGCGTACGGCTTCGGCTGCGACCTGGCGCTCGCGTGCGACCTTCGCGTAGCCACCACGCGGGCGTACTTCCAGGAGGGCTTCGTCCGCATCGGACTCATCCCCGACGGCGGCGGAACCTGGCTGCTCCCCCGCCTCGTCGGCCTCTCCAAGGCCCTGGAGTTGGCGTTGCTCGGCGAAAAGCTCGACGCCGCCGCCGCGCAGCACTTCGGTCTCGTCGCCCGCGTGGTGGCCCCGGAAGATCTCGACGCCGCCGTCACGGCCATCGCAGAAAAGCTGGTCAACGGACCGCCGATGGCCATCGGCCATATCAAGCGCCTGCTCCGCGACGGCCTCGCCAGGGGCTTCGATGAGGCCTTCCGCGACGAGGGAGCCGCGCAGGCACAGTGCCTCCGCTCGGAAGACTGCCTCGAGGGAATCGCGGCGTTCTTCCAGAAGCGCCCGCCCGTCTTCGCAGGCCGCTAAACTCCTCTTTTTCCGCACGATCTTCGCACTTCCTCTCTCCCACGCAGCACCACTACTACCCATGCGCAGCGCGCTCCATCGTGCCCTCGTCCCCTTCGCCGCCGGTCCGCTTGCGGGTCTCGCCGTCGGTTTACTCTCCGCGGTAAAAGCTCCGCCGGGACAGCACCTCGACCTGGGATTGCGCCTCGCTGGACTGCTCGTGGTCCCTGGGGCGGCAGTGGGTGCGGGGATGGTTCCGCTCGCGCTGCTGGCGACGCCCGCGCGGGTCGAGCGAATGCGCGCGTGGGTGCAACCGCGGCTCGCGACGACGGCGGCCCTCCTGGCACTGACACCCCCCGCGGCGGTGCTCTGGATGGGCCTCGTCGCTCTCGCCGGGCGGCACTTCCTCACGGCCTACCACCACGTGGGCCTGGCCGCCTTCGCACAGTCGTTCGCGCTTCTGCTGCTCACCCTCGCAACCGTGGGCGCGCTCGCCGCTGCGGTGCGCTTCGCCGCCCCGCGAGTGCCCACGCAGCGGCCGGTCGAGCGAGTCCTGGGGGCGGCCGTAGCGCTGGGCAGCGGGTTCGCCATCGCCGCCGCCGCCCACGGAATCTACTGGGGCAACGCCGACGGAACCTTCACCCGCAACGCCCTCATCCTCTCGGGCTTCGGAGTGCTGAAGAAGCCCGAACTCGACCTCACCCCGGTGCTTCAACTTGGCGCAATCGGGGCCATCGCCCTGCTGCTTGTGGCTCCGCTGCGGCGGGTCGCGTGGCCAGCGTTCGTGCTGTCAGCGGGCCTCGCGGGAGCGGCGCTGGGCTTCGACGCCACGCGCTTCGAACGCAGCCCTGTGGCGGTGGACATCGACGCGCGGCCCACGCTCCCCCGGGCGGTGCTGCGGCTGCTGCGCAAGCGCACGGACGCAGACCACGACGGCTTCGCACGGCGCTTCGGCGGCGGCGACTGCGACGACCGCAACGCGTCGATCAATCCGGCAGCGACCGACCTCCCGGGAAACCACATCGACGAAGACTGCTCCGGCCGAGACGCCCTGGTGCCGCCGCCGCGGGTGCGCATCGCCACGCCCGCCCCATCACCCGACGCTCCGCCGATGCCGCGCATCGACAACCTGGTGTTCATCACCGTGGACACCCTGCGCTGGGACCTCCACTACGCAGGCAACCCCAACCCGATCTCCCCGCGCCTCGACGACCTCGCGGCGCGCGCGACGGTCTTCGATCACGCCTACGCGATCAGTTCGTACACGGGTCGGGCAATCGGACCGATCATGACCGGGCGCTACCCGACGGAGTGCGTACGGGATGCGCAGCACTTCACCCGCTATCTATCGGGCAACGTCTTCCTGGCCGAGCGCTTGAAGCAAGTGGGGTTTCGCACCGCCGGGGCGGCGTCGCATTTCTACTTCGAGCCGCGCTTCGGGCTCACTCAGGGAATGGACACCTGGGACATGTCCGCGCAGCCCTCTGGCGAGCAGGAGACCCGCGCTTCGGACAACCGCGTGGCCGATCGGGCCATTGCCTTGTTGCAAGAGACCGCGCGCACGCCTGGGCGCTTCATGATCTGGGCGCACTTCTTCGATCCGCACAAACAATACGTCGATCACCCTGAATTCCCGCTCTTCGGACGGGGCGAGCGGGCAAAGTATTTCCGCGAAGTAATGTTCACTGACTCGCAACTGGGGCGACTGCTCGACGCGCTCGCAGCGCTGCCCGGAGACATCGCACAACACACCGCAGTGGTCGTGACGGCGGACCACGGAGAGGCCTTCGCCGAACACGGCATGTCCTGGCATGGAGTGGAGTTGTGGGAAGAGCTGGTGCGGGTTCCGCTGATGGTATTTGTGCCGGGAATGACGCCGAGGCACATCGCAACACCGCGCAGCCAGATCGATCTTGCGCCGACCCTGTTGGGATTGTTGGGATTGGAGCGCCCGGCAGAAGGAACGTCGGACTCCATGTCCGGCGAGAGCCTGTTGGGTGATCTTCGAGGCGACGAAGCGCCGCCACGGCCGATCTACCTGGAGCTTCCCGAAGGGCCCTTCAACAGCCTCCGGCGAGGCGTCATCGAGGATGGCTGGAAGCTGCTCGAGCGCGGCGTCGGGCGCTTTGAGCTGTATCACCTGACGGAAGATCCGGGCGAGCACGCCAACCTGGCGACCACGCACCCCGCGGACCTCGCGAGAATGCGTGCAGTGTACGACGGCGTCCGCGCGGGATTGCACACCGTGCCGGCGCGGGAGTGAGCACTACGCCCGCTCGGTCGAGAGCAGCCACCCCTCGCCGGTCGCGGCCACTTGCCGCGCCCTCAGCAGTTCGTCTTCCGGCCAGTCTTCGGTGACCAATGCGAAGATCCCATGGTCGAAGGGCTTGCCCTCCGCCGGGGTCTCCAGCACCAGGCGCTCGCGCTTGCCTTCCCGAAGCAATTCCAGCGCGCGGTGATGGCAAAACGGGTTGTTTCCCGTGCGCCCAAACACCACATGCGCAGTCCAGGAACATCCGCCGAGGCACTCGTCGCCGTAATAGCAACCCGCGCAATATCCCCAGAGGTCGTCGCGAGTGCGGTCGCGAGTGAAGCGCAAGGCGCCCGCGCGCTCCCAGATGTCCAATAGGGTATTGTCACGAACGTTGCCGCCGACGTAGTCTTTTGTCGGCAGCGACGGGCACCCCTTGATCGACCCGTCGGCCTCGATTCCGAGCGTCAATCGACCCGCGCCGCAGGCGGCCATGTGCCCGCGCGGCATCCCCCCCCGCAACTCCGTCTCATACGGACCAAAATACCCGATGTCATTCCCTGGCCACAGACGAATGCGATGTTGCTTCAACCGCCGCGCCGCACGCGCGATCATCGGCATCACTTCCAACACCTGATACGGCTCCAGAATCAACCCGGGCTCGTCTGCCGCCCGCCCCATCGGAACGGTCATCGCCACTTGCCATGCATGAATTCCCGCCGCGATGAGGTGCTCTAAAAGCGGCTCGATGTCCCGCAGCGCCGGCCGCGCGATCTGCGTATTGCACGACACCGGAATGCCCACGGCCTTCAAGTGGTCAATCGCCGCGATGGCCGCGCGCCAGCTCCCCTGCACTCCGCGCAGAGAGTCGTGCATGGACTCCAATGCATCCACCGACACCGACACGCTCTGCACCCCCGCGGCCTTCGACTCACGCGCCCGCTCCAGGGTCATTCCCCGCCCCCCGGTGGTCATCGTGAGCTCCATGCCCCGCGAGCGAACCTCCTGCCCAAGGCGCACCCAATCGTCCCGTAAATAAGCCTCGCCGCCGATAAAGGTGACCTCCCTGCAACCGATTTCCGCCAACTGCCTCACGAGGTCGAGGGCCTCGTCGGTGGTCAGTTCGTCGGGACGGCTGCGACCCGCGCGAGAGCCGCAATGGCGACACGCGAGGTCGCACTGAAGAGTAAGCTCCCAGACGGCGACAATAGGGCGAAACGCGCGATCCACGTCCCGCGCCTCCCCCGCCAGGGCCAGACGCCGACGCGCGGGTTCGGCCTTCGGAGCGATGGGCAACGTGCGCGGGCGCGGCGGCAGGGATGGCATCCGGGAGGTAGTGTGGATTGGATGATCAGACGCCGGAATCGGGACGCGGAGGCGCGCCGTAGCGAATACCGATGCTCCCGTCGGTCTTGCCGTCGTCCGTCGGAGGCTGCCCCGCGTCCGGCGCCGGGAGACCGTAGAGCGGCATGATGCTGCCGTTGTCGTCAGGACCGCCGGCGTCTACACCCGAGTCCTGCGGGGGCCCGCCGTACATCGCGAGAAAACCACCGTCATCGGCCGGGAAACCCACGTCCGAACTCGCGCCCGTGTCTGCCGCCGTCCCGGTGTCCGTGGCGGTGTCCGTGGCTGTTACCCTGTCGGCCACGGCCGCATCGACGGCGGGGGCCGGGTCGCTACAACCCGTCGCCGCAAGGCTGGCCGCGAAGGTGAAAGCCGCCGCGCGGCTCAGTCGCTGGGTCGTCCCCGGCACCGCCTTCGCGGCAAGGTCGGACGACAGCGCCGATCGGCAGAACGGACACGCATGCTCCGTGGCGCGGACGTGCCGCGCACAAGACGGACAAGGAACCAGGGAAGTCGCCATCGAGAGTCTCCTTTAAAGTGCAGTGATCGGAATGGATAGACTATAAATACCGATGTATTGTCAAGTTTCAGCGGTGCGCAGATCAGTCCGTGAGCCACCCTTCGCCGGTCTCCGCGAGGCGCTGTGCGCGGAGGAGTTCGTCCGCCGGCCAGTCTTCCTCGACGATCTCGAAGCGTCCGTGATCGAAAGGCTCGCCGGGCGCCGCCTCGACGCGAATCACCCGTTCGCGACGGCCCTTCTGGAGCAGTTCGAGCGCGCGGTGGTGGCAGAACGGGTTGTTGCCCGGACGACCCAGAAGGACGTGCGTCGTCCAGGAGCAGCCCGCGCGACAGGTGTCGTTGTAATAACAATCACGGCAATGGCCCCATAGGTCTTCGACCGTGCGGTCGCGGGTGAAGCGCAGCGGGGCCGAGCGCTCCCAGATGTCCTGGAGCGAGGCGTCGCGGATGTTTCCGCCCGTGTATTCCACCGTCGGGAGCGACGGACAGCCCTTGATCGATCCGTCGGCCTCGATGCCCAGCGTCGAACGGCCGGCGCCGCAAGAGGCCATGTGTCCGCGTGGAAGCGTCCCCCGCAAGAGCGTCTCGTACGGCCCGAAGTATCCAATGTTGTTGCCCGGCCAGATACGCACTTTGTGGGCGTCCGCGACAGGCTTCAATCGCGCGAGCATCGCGAGCACCTCCAACATCTGATACGGCTCGAGCAGTAGTTCGGGTTCGTCCACCGCCCGTCCCATCGCCACGGTGATCTGCGTCTGCCACGAGTGGATTCCCGCGGCGATGAGCCGATCAAACACCTGGGGCATGTCCTTGATGCTCTTGCGACCAAACTGCGAGTTGGCCGAAAAGGGAATCCCACCCTGCTTCAGATTGGCCATCGCCTCGAAAGCCGACTCGAAACTTCCTTTCACCCCGCGTAGAGCGTCGTGCGTCTCCTCCAGGCCGTCCACGCTCACGCTCACGCTGCGAATGCCCGCCTGCTTCGCCGCAAGCACCCGCTCTAGCGTCAGGCCGCGACCACCGGTGGTCATCGTGCAATCCATACCGTGTGCGCGAATGGCGCGTGCCAGGGTGGTCCAGTCGTCGCGGAGGTAGGCCTCGCCGCCGATGAGGGTGACCTCCCTGGTGCCGAGTTCGGCCATCTGTCGCACGAGGTCGAGAGCCTCGGCAGTGGTGAGTTCGTCGGGGCGAGTGCGGCCCGCGCGAGAGCCGCAGTGTCGGCAGGCGAGGTCGCACCGTAGCGTGATCTCCCAGACGGCGTAGATGGGCCGCCAGCGGTGGTCGATGGCGCGCGCGCTCTCGGCGAGCGGGAGATTGCGCCGCGCGGGCGCAGCGGTCGGAGCGATCGGGAGAGAGCGGGGGCGAGGGCCGAGGTCTGTCATGGCAGTGGTGAAGATACTTCGGAATGCGCCCGCGAGCCTCACCTCAGGGACATACCCATCACCGTCAAGGGACGGCCGCACAAACGCCAGGCCACGAGATGCCCGGAATCTTTCCCCGCGCCCTCCTCCTCTGCTAACCCCTGTCGCCATGATCGAACGCAAACTCCGGGTCGGCATCCTCTTTGGCGGTCGCTCCGGGGAGCACGAAATCTCCCTGCTCTCCGCGCGCTCCATCGTCGATGCGCTCGACCGCAACCGCTACGAGCCGGTGCTGATTGGCATTGATCCCGCCGGGCGATGGCACCTCAACGACGCCGCGCACGCACTGCTCGCCCCGCCGGGTGCGCCGCTGCACCTCGACGCCACTGCGCCCTCCGTAGCCGTCTCCCCGGGCGACGCATCGACCGCGCTGACCACCGCGTCGGCGGCCCCCGCGGTGGGCACCCTCGACGTGGTATTCCCCGTTCTCCACGGCACCTACGGCGAAGACGGAACCGTCCAGGGCCTCCTCGAAATGGCCGATGTCCCTTATGTGGGCAGCGGCGTACTTGGGAGTTCGGCCGGGATGGACAAAGACGTCGCCAAGCGACTCCTCCGTTCTGCCGGGCTTCCCGTGGTGGATTGGTTTGTGGTGCGATCGCACGAAAACCGCAGCTCCGAAGACGTCGCCCGGGAGGTCGAAAAACGCTTCGGATGGCCGGTCTTCGTGAAGCCCGCCAACATGGGAAGCTCCGTCGGCGTCTCCAAGGCGCGCCGTCGCGAAGAGCTCGCCGCCGCCCTCGCCAACGCTTTCAAATACGACACCAAGCTGCTCATCGAGCGCGGCCACGCGGTGCGCGAACTGGAGTGCGGCGTGCTGGGCAACGACGCCCCGCTAGCCTCGGTGGTCGGCGAGATTGTTCCGACGCACGAATTCTATTCCTACACGGCAAAGTATCTCGATGAAAACGGGGCGCATCCGCGCATCCCCGCCGCGATCAGGGAAGAGCAGTCCGAGGCGATTCGCCGGATGTCCGAGGAAGCTTTCGCCGCGCTGGAATTGTCGGGCCTCGCGCGAGTGGACTTCTTCCTGGATAAGTCCGATGGCGCGCTCTACCTCAATGAGGTCAACACCCTCCCCGGGTTTACGAGTATCAGTATGTATCCGAAGCTCTGGGAGGCCACCGGGGTGCCGTATGCCACTCTGATCGAGCGGCTCATCGCCCTCGCCCTCGAGCGTGCCGCGACGCGACGCGCGCTCTCGACGAGCTTCGCCCCGTAGACCGCCTCCGACTCCTTCACACCACGAGGTCGATGCGCTCTTCCGGTGCGTCGTCAGGCAGCACCTCGCCGCGCTCCGCCGCCCGCAGAAGCCGCCAGATGTGCTTGCCGAGCACGTCAATTTCCGTCGAGGCGAACTGCTCTCCCCCGAAGCGCTTCACCACGTCGGTCTGGGCCTTCAGCATCACCGCGTCTTGCTGAAAAATCTGCATCGCCAGCGGCTTCAGCGCCCGCTTCACCACCGCATGCGGAACCCGCAGCCGGAAGCTCACCACCGCCCATAGCCGCGTGACGAAGTCCGACACCGGCGTCATCGCAGTGGCCACGAGCAAATGGTTTTCGTCTCCGATGCGATATTCCACTTCGGCGATGCTCGGGAGCACGAAACGGTCGAAATGCGACACGTTTCCCCCGGAAGGCGAGAGCAGCCGTGCGACCAGCCCCGGCGGGCGCGGCTCGCCCACGTATTCGGCCTCCACCCGGTCGCGACCGCGACGAACGATGGCGGTAATAGTCACTCCGCGGCTCGCGCTGCGGAATAAACCCTTGTGCAGAAAGGCCGTGTGCGGGACGTCGAGGGCGTTCTCCGTCGCCGCGTGCAGCGTGCTCTCCGCGGTGACCACGGACACCACGTGATCGTACCCCGGGACTCCCAACATCCTGAACCGATAGGGCTCCACCGTCGGGGTCACATCGGGAGTCGCATAGACCCAGAGAAATCCGTCCTGCTCGCGAATCGGAAACGACGGCACACGCCGCGCGCGCACATCGGCTTCCGTGGGCACTCGCGACGGCACGAAGCGACAATCGCCCTCGGTGCCGAAGCGCCAACCGTGATATCCGCACTGAAGTTCGACGCCCACGACCTCCCCCCGGGAGAGCGGAACATTCCGGTGCGGACATCGGTCGAGCAGCGCCGCGGGCTGTCCCCCGGCGCCCCGAAACAGCACCATCGGAATGTCCCAGACCGTCACCGCAATGGGCTTGTTTACAAGCTCCTCAGAGCGCGCCACGACGTACCAGGCCTGCAGCACCTTCGCGACCGAAACGTGCCCGCGCGTGAGGTTTTGCAACGGCACCACCCCCGCCGCCAGCTTCCCCCGCGATGCGTCGTCGTTCTCATTCATGAAGCGAAGTTGTAGCGTATCTCCACCCCCCATGGCGACCGCCCTCCGCCTGCGTCCTCTCCTGTTCGATGCGCTGCCTTCGCTCGCTGCGACGGTGCCATTTCTCGCCCTCGCCGCGGCCCCGACGGCGCTCGAGCGATGCACCGCCCTCCGCGATTACCTCGGTCGCGACGATGTCTGGATGAAGCGCGATGACCTCATCTCTCCCGTGTATGGAGGCAACAAGGTTCGTCGATACGAGTTTGTGCTCGCGGACGCGCGCGCGCAAAACGCCACGGGCATCGTCACCCTCGGCGGACTCGCCTCGACACAGGTCATGGCCACCGCGCGATTTGGCCAGTTTCTGGGGCTCCCGGTCACTGCGGTGCTCTTCGATCAACCGATCACCCGCTTCGCCCGCGAGGCCATTCTCACGAACATCAACGCAGGCGCAACACTCGTCTACGGCGGCGGATATCTCCGTAGTGCGTGGCGCTTCCGACAGGCGCAGCAGTCCCCCGGAGCGTATGTCATCAACCCCGGAGCAGCCTCGCCCCGGGCCAATCTCGGATACGTGGACGCCATGCTCGAACTCGCAGCGCAGGTCGAGCGGGGCGAGATGCCACGACCCGACGTGATCGTGCTGCCCACAGGCTCGTCGGGCACCCTCGCCGCGCTCGCACTCGGCGCAGCATATCTGGGCTGGGACACGGAGATCGTCGGCGTGCGAATCACCCTCCGAGTGGCCACCAACGCGCTCACCATCGGTTTTATCCGCGAGCGCACCGCCCGCTGGATGACCGCGCGTGCGCCGGAGTTCGGGCGCGCCCTGGGCAAGCGACGGGGGCGCTATCGGCTCTTCCACGGAGCGCTGGGCCCAGGGTATGGATACCCTACCCTTGAGTCCATCGAGGCCATGGAGTGGTATCGACGACTGACGGGCAGGACCGGCGAGGTGACCTACTCCGCGAAGGCGCTGGTGGGATTGCGTGCCGTGGCGCGCGACCCGGCGTATGCGAACAAGAAGATACTGTTATGGCAGACGCTCTCGGACGTGCGACCGGAGCCCGCGCCGGGGACGCAGGCGCGAGTGCCGAAAGATCTGCAATGGGTGTTTGACGGGGAAGCGGTGGCGTAGCGGGAATCGCCGCGCTCGGGATAAGCAGGGATGCGAGGAACGCTCGTAACTCTGCTGAAACACAGACCCGGAAACCGTCGCACAAGCGCGGGCCGAGGAAACCGAGCTTGCGCACGGACCGCCGCTGGATCGAAGTCCGAGGCTCCCATTGGGTCGAGAAAGCCACCGCTCGTACCCGACGCCGGAAGTGACCGGTGGGGTTCGCGAGCCCCCACCCCTAAGCCCCGCCCCCACAAGTGGTGGCAGGGAGTTCGGAGCGACAAAACACT
>CANJUR010000052.1 GCA_947477565.1 Deltaproteobacteria bacterium | reverse complement strand
CGGGGCTGGGGGTGGGGGCTCGCGAACCCCACCGGTCACTTCCGCCGTCGGGTACGAGCGATGGCTTTCTCGACCCAATGGGAGCCTCCGACTTCGATCCAGCGGCGTTTCGCGCGCAAGCTCAGTTTCCTCGGCCCGCGCTTGTGCGACGGTTTCCGGGTCTGTGGTTCAGCAGAGTTACGAGCGTTCGCCGGATCCCTGCTAAACAGGGATCCGGAAGGATTGACCCCCCTTGCGAGACCTCACCCCCAACCCCCTCTCCCAGGAGGGAGAGGGGGCTAAAAAGCCTGATTTTATGGCATTTCCTCTCGATCCGAGCCCCCTCTCCCTTTTGGGAGAGGGGGTTGGGGGTGAGGTCTCGCAAGAGGAATCGATCCTTCGAGGGCCTGGCCTTAGCCCTCCAACGGGTCGTTGTTCAGAAACCCCGGATCCCTGCTTGTGCCCCTCAGCCCTCCGTCGCCACCCGCGCTCGCAGCGCCTTGCGATCGATTTTCCCCCGGTCGTTTTTCGGCAGGTCTTCCACGAAGATCACCTGCCGTGGGTATTTGTGCTTCGCCAGCGCCCCTTTGGCCCACCGCTGAAGCTCTCCCGCCAACCCTTCGCCCGCCCCATGCCCCTCGCGAATCACCACGTAGGCCCGCGACGCCATCAGGCCTTCCACCTCCACGCCCACCACCGCGACCTCGGCCACGGCCGGGTGCGCCAACAGGCAGTCTTCCACCTCCAATGGCGACACCCAGAGCCCCGATACCTTCAATAACTCATCAGCCCGGCCGCCAAACCAGAGGTAGCCCTCTCCGTCCAATCGGAAGAGATCGCCGGTCGAGCACCACCGTCCGTGAAAGGTCTGCCAGCTCTTGTCCCGATCGCCGTGATACCCAATCGCGACGCTGTCCCCAGCGACCCAGAGCACCCCGACTTCGTTCTCCGCGACAGGTTGCGCTCCCGGCCCGATGGCGTCCGTGGGCAACACCTTGATGGTGTATCCATCGACGACCTTGCCCAGTGAGCCCGGCTTCACGTCCCCGGGCCGGTTGCTCACATAGATGTGAAACATCTCCGCAGACCCGATGCCGTCGTAGATCTCCACTCCCCAGCGCTCGGTCCAGCGGGTGAGCAATGCCGGCGGCAGCGCCTCGCCCGCCGAGAGACAAAACCGCAGCGACGACAGATCGACGTCCGCGCCCTGCTCCAACAACTTGCCGATCATCGTTGGCACATTGGTCAGCACCGTGGGCCGATACTTCGCAATCGCCGCCGTCAGCGACTCCACTGTCGGCCGCTCCGTGAACATCCCCACGGACGCCCCCACGCGGAAGGGAAATAACAGATTGGTGCCAGTGGCATATCCAAAGAACAACCGCGGCACGCTCACGCAGATGTCCCCGCGGCGATACCCCACCGTGCCCAGCGCGTAGACCTCAGTGCTAAACGCGAAGTCCCGGTGCGTGTGCACCGCCGCCTTGGGCTTTCCCGTAGATCCGCTGGTGAAGAGCCACACCGCGACGTCGTCGCGCCGCGTCGGAACCATGTCCGCGCGCCGCCCCGTGCGCTGCACAAACGCCACCGCCGACGACAGCGTCTCGCTGCGCATCCCCGGCACGCTGTCGAACCCCACCTCCGCCTCCGGGTCGTCGCCCGTCGCCGCGTCGGGCACCACAAACACGGCCTTCAGCCACGGCGACGTCCGCAACCCCTCGTGCAGCGCCGTCACCACCCGGGAAACCGTCACCATCACCGACGCACGCGTGTACTCGGTCAGGTACGCGAGGTCCCCGGTCGGCGCGTCGGGGTTGCCCATCGCGATCACCCCGCCGGCCTTCAACGCCCCGAAAAACGCCCACGCAAACGGCGGCAGGTCGGGCAGCACGATGAGCACCCGCTCCTCGTGGCGCAGCCCCGCGTCGCGAAGCACCGTCGCCACGGCCTCGGCCCGCGCGGCCACCTCGGCGTACGTCCAGGTCCGATCGCCGAAGCGCAGCGCGACGTCGCCGCCCATCCCCTCCGCCAGCCGATCGAAGAGGAAGTAGTCCGCCAGGTTGAACACCTCGGGAAATGTCACCGCGCTCATGCCTCCCCCTTCGCGCCCCTCGGCAGAAGCTGTCCCGCGATGACCAACCGCTGAATCTCCGTCGTTCCTTCATAGATGCGCAGCGACCGCACCTCCCGGTACAACCGCTCGACCGCCACCCCGCGCACCACCCCGGTGCCGCCGTGCAACTGCACCGCGCGGTCGATCACTCGCTGCGCAGCCTCCGTGGCAAACATCTTCCCCATGCTGGCCTCGAGGGTCACCCGGGGCGTGCCCTGGTCTTTCGTCCAGGCCGCGCGAAACACGAGCAAGCGCGCTGCGTCGAGGTCCGTCGCCATGTCCGCGAGGTACCCCTGGACGGTCTGGAATTCCGCGATGGCCTTGCCAAACTGCCGCCGCTTCGTCACCCGATCGATGGACTCGTCGAGCGCCCGCCGCGCCATGCCCAGCGCCGCCGCGCCGACGGTGCTCCGAAACGCGTCGAGGGTGCTCATCGCGATGCGAAACCCGTCGCCCACGTTGCCCAGCCGACGGTCATCGCTCAACCGACAACCCTCGAATGCAATGGTGCCAATCGGGTGGTCGGCCATCATGGGAATGGCTCCCTTGAAGACAAACCCAGGGTCGCTCGGGCGCACCAGAAACGCCGTGATTCCCCGTCTTCCAAGCCCCGGATCGGCGTTGGCGAACACCACATAGTGCCCTGCCACTCCCGCGTTGGAGATAAACGTCTTCTCGCCATCCAGAACCCACCCCCCGCCGTCGGGCCGGGCCACCGTGGAGAGCGCCGAGACGTCCGTCCCTGCCTCGGGCTCGGTGATGGCAAACGCTGCCAGTGAATCACCGCGCAGCACCGGCGGGAGAAACTCCGCCCGCTGCGCCGCCGTCCCGGCCAGCACGATGGGATAGCTTCCCAGGCCCTGCATCGCGAAGACCGTGTCGAGCAACCCGCTCCCCCAGCCGAGCGCCTCGCGAATGAGACACACCGCGCGCACGTCGATGGCGTCCGGGTCGCGCGCCGCGAGGCCCCCGACGCTCGCCGGAACACACGCCCGCAGCAGCCCCGTCGCCGCCAGGCGCTTCGCGATGCTGTGCGGGTCTTCGTCCCCTTCGGGCCACGGCTCCATCGCCAGCGCCCTCGCCGTCTCCGCCAACGGCGCGTGCCACGGATCAAAGAAGAACGTCAGGTCATCACTGCTCGGCGCACACGCTCGTCTGGTCATTCCAAAGCCTCTTCCGTCCGACTGACTACTCTTCCGAAACCCCGGGCGCGCCCTGAAACCTCGGCGTCCGCTTCGCCACCATCGCCTCGTACGCCTCGCGGAAGTCCGGGTGTGCCATGCACACCGCCTGCGCCTGCGCCTCCGCCTCGATGGCCTCGTCGAGCCCCATGGTCGATTCCGTCTCGATCATCTGCTTGGTCATCGCGTGCGCAAACGCGGGGCCCTCGCTCATCCGGTGCGCCATCGCCATCGCTGTCGGCAGCACCTCCGCCTTGCTCACCACGCGGTTGGCCAGTCCGATGCGGTACGCCTCCGCCGCGTCGATGAGATCGCCCGAGTACAGCAACTCCGAGGCGTGTCCGAGCCCGACCACCCGCGGCAGAAGGTACGCCGCGCCCATGTCTGCCCCGGACAATCCCACCTTCGGAAACACAAACCCGAAGCGTGCGTCTTCGGACACGATGCGCAGGTCGCACGCGAGCGCGATCACCGCGCCGGCCCCCACCGCCACCCCGTTGACCGCCGCGATCACCGGCCGCCGCACCCGCCGAATCGCCCGAATCAACGCCCCGGTGATGCGCGTGAACTCCAACAGCCCGGCCATATCACGCGAGAAAAGCCGCGCAATGATGTCCTGCCGATCGCCCCCGGAGCAGAACCCGTTGCCCGCCCCGGTGATCACCAGCGCACGCACCTCCGGGTGGCGCTCAAGTTCCGGGAAAAACGCACCGAGCTCGAGGTAGCTCTCGAAGGTGAGTGAGTTGAGCCGCTGCGGCCGGTCGAGGGTGAGGGTCCCCACGCCGCGATCGAGGGAGAAGCGAAACGTCTTCGGCGTCAGATCCGTCATTGGGTTCAGCCCTTCTCTTCGATGTGCGCAATGGCCTCGATTTCCACCCGGGCCCACGGCTCGACCAGGGCCGTCACTCCCACCAGCGCCATCGCCGGAAAGTGCTTGCCCAGCCGCGCGCGCCAGCACCCACCGATCGCCCGCAGGCTGCTCCGGTACGCCTCGATGTCCGTCACGTAGACGGTCATCTTCACCACGTCCGTCGCTTGTCCCCCCGCGGCCTCGACCACCGCCACCACGTTGGCGAGCGCCTGATCAAACTGCGCCACAAACTCCGTCGACACCGCCCGTTGCTGCCCGTCCCAGCCGATCTGTCCGCCGACATACACCGTGCGCCCCGCGCCGCACGCGACCCCGTTCGTATATCCCCTGGCGGGGGTCCATCCCGCCGGAAGCACCGATTCTCCGCTCACGCTGTCTGCCCTCCGTCCACTGCCATGCACTGCCCCGTCATGCCTCGCGCCTCGTGCGGGAGAAAGCTCCACACCGCGTGCGCGACCTCCTCCGGGCTCATCAGCCGCTTCTGCGGCGAGAGCGCCGCGAGGGCGTCCTTCCCGTCCTTGCCCGTGGCGCGGGCGATGTTGCTCGCCGCTCGCTCGCTCATGGCCGTGTCTACAAACCCCGGGCACACGGCGTTTACCGTCACCCCGGTGCGCGCAAACTCCACTGCCAGCGCCCGCGTGAGCCCCACCAGGGCGTGCTTGCTGGCGCAATACGCGGCGGTGTAAGCGTACCCGCGCAGCCCGGCGTTGCTGGCGACGTTGACCACCCGGCCTGGTCCGCGCTTCGCCATCGCGGGCATGACCGCGCGGCAGAGGGTGAAGGCTGCGGTGACGTTGAGGGCCATCGTGCGGTCCCAGATGGCGTCGTCGGTGCGGGCGAGGGGAGCGCTCTCCGCGATGCCGGCGTTGTTGACGAGCACGGCGATGGGACCGACGTCGCGGGCGACGGTGCGCGCGAGGGTCTCTGCTGCGGAGCGGTCGGAGAGGTCAGCGGGGAGGGCGATGCCGCCGATGGAAGCAGCGACGGCCTCGAGCGCGGCGGCGTCACGACCCGAAACGACCACCCGGAGCCCCGCGGCGGCGAGGCGACGCGCGATGGCCTCCCCGATGCCGCGACCACCGCCGGTGACGAGTGCAACTGCGCCGAGGAGTTCCATGAGGGTGGGATGTTCGTATCACACCGCCATGCGCCAGCAGCGGTGCACGGTCTTGTTGCGAAAGTCTTCAGGGACGGTCTGCGCCGTGATCTCCTCGCTGGACTTCAACCGCAGCCCCGCGAAGTCCGGAACAAACCTCTGATGGTGCGTGGAGAAGTACAGCACCGCGCCCGGCACGAGGACTGCGAGGGTCTCTGCGAGCAGCGCGCGGTGGTCGCGTGCGAGGTCCATCTCGTCGGCCTCCCCGGACGGGCTCGCCGGCAGGAAAGACGGTGCATCCAGCACTGCCAGCTCCCAACTCCGGCGCCTGGTCTTCGCCTCCGCGAGAAACTTCCGCGCGTCCGCTCGGAGGGTCCAGTGCTCGGGTCGATCGACGGCGTTGAGCACCAGGTTTTTGCGCGCCCGGGCGAGGTACTTCCCGGACAGGTCTACGGTGTCGCTCGACAGCGCGCCCCCCATGGCCGCGGCCACGGTGAACGTCCCGGTGGTCCCGTAGAGATTCAAGAACCGCTTTCCTGCCGCCTCTGCGCGCACCCTCTGGCGAGTCTCCCGGTGATCCGCTCCGAGTCCCGTCTCCGGGTCTTCGTCGATCACTACTTCGAAGATCATCCCGTACTCGCGCACTTCCACCCGGGTGCCGCCGGTCTCGGCCTTCGTGCGCGCCCACTTCTCCCGGCTGTGCACTTGTTCGCGCGGGATCCCCATGGCTTTCGCCACCCCGTCGCTCAGCGCATCGACGTACCCCGGAACCACTGCTGTTTGCTCGCGTGCGTACTCCCCCACCACGAGGTGTCCTTCGTAGAAGTCCACTACGGCGCGCACCTCGGGGATGTCCCGATCGTAGATGCGGTACGCCCCGATGGACTTCGCTTCCATCTTCCGTGCGAGCGCCCGATGGTTCTTCTTCGCCCGGTTTCCGAGCATCTCCGCGTGTCGCTGAACGTCTTCTGGTCCCAGCATCGTCGCTACCCTTTCGTTACGGCTCCGACGCCGACCGAACCACCCGCACCCGCCGCCGCGCCGACTCGAGCACGGGCACCATCGCCCGTTGCGCCTCGAGGTCGTCGATGATCACCACTTCGTCGAGTTCGTCACTCTCCGCGATGCCCTGGAGAAACCACCGAATCGCCTCGCCGGGCTCCACCAGCGCCCGCCCGCGCCCGGGCAGCGAGAGTGCCACCGAGCGCAGTCGAAGCCCTGCCAGCGTGGTGAGCATCCGCGCGGTCACCCGCTCCGAGGCCGCCTGGTCGAAGTCCGCCGCCGCCCCTTCTCCAAAGAGGATCAGCTTCTCGAACGGCAGCCGTGGCCGCCCCGGTACGAGGGTGACTTCCTCGGTGGATCCCGTGACGCGCCCGCTGTCGAGCAGTCGCGAGAGTGCGCCGCAGAGACGCCAGTCGCAGAGCCCGGCGGCGCCCTTCAGCGGCCGCTCATCGACGAAAAACGGGAGCGCGAGAACCTCCATGCGCAGGACGTCGATGCGCGCGAGATCGAGCGGGACGAAGCGCACCTCCATCGCGGGATGTTAGCTCACCCGCGCGGCGGGAGACGGTTGCGAAGCGCCGATGGGAAGGGGTGTTGGTTGGGGTTCCATGGCGGCGGTTGGGGAGCGCCCTATTAGATCTGCTGGCGCTTGGCAAACCGTGGTGCAGGTGGGGCAGCGACCACGCGGACCCCGGTGATCAGGTCCATCATCAGCACCGGGGAGAGGTGCAACTTCCGCCCCTAACCCCCCCCCCGGGGCGGCGTCGTCCGCTTACCCGCGCGGCGCCAGCTTGCCCTGGAGCGTGGCGAGCTTGTCGAGCGTGCCGTTGACGAACGCCGCGGAGTCTTCGGTGCCGAAGCGCTTCGCCATCTCGACGGCCTCATTGATGGCCACCTCCGGCGGAACATCCCCGAACACCATCTCCCACGTCCCCATGCGCAGCACGTTGCGGTCCACCCGCGCCATGCGCTCGATGCGCCAGTTGGGGTTGGCCGCGCGAATCATCGGGTCGATCTCCCCCCATTTCGCCACCACCCCGCGCACCATCGCGTCGCCGTACGGCCGTCCCGGCGCGGGCCCCTCCAGGTGCGCCCAATAGTTGCGCAGCGCGTCGTCCACGAAGCCTTCAGACTGCTCGCCCGCCGCATCGATGGCGTACAGCACCTGCACCGCCGCCTCGCGGGCCTGTCGGCGCAGCCCGTTGTCGTCGTGCGCCAGCCTCGGCGCTTTCGGAGCCTTCGGAGCCCTGGAGTCTCTAGAAACCATCGGCCTTGAGCACCCGCTGGAGGTTGGCCATCTCGATGGCGCTCATGGCGGCCTCCCAGCCCTTGTTGCCGGCCTTGGTTCCGGCTCGCTCGACGGCCTGCTCGATGGTGTCGACGGTCAACACCCCGAAGGTCACCGGAACACCCGTCGCCATGGACACCTGCGCCAGGCCCTTGGTGACCTCACCGGCCACGTAGTCGAAGTGCGGCGTGCTCCCGCGGATGACCGCCCCGAGCGCGATGATCGCGTCGAAGCGGCCACTGAGGGCGAGCGTCTGGCAGATGAGCGGCAACTCCCAGGCGCCAGGAGCGCGCACCAGGGTGATGTCCTCGCCGCCGTGGCGCTTCACGCAGTCTGTGGCGCCCTCGACCAGGCGATCGACGATGAAGTGGTTGAACCGGCTCGCGAGCAGGGCGACGCGGAGCCCGCGGGCGACCAGGTCGGCCTCGATGATTTTTACGTCCATGGGTATTCCGGGGAAGGCGAAGGAGTGGGTTCATCCCACCAACGCGGGCGCCCGGTCAACCCGGTAACCCGATCGATACGAGTCCAGGGCGGTCACTCCCCGAGGGGCACCCGCTCGACGACCTCCAGGTCGTACGCGCTCAGCCCGACCAGCCGTCGCGGGTTGTTGGTCATCAACCGGATCTTCCTCAGCCCCAGCGATCGCAGCACCTGCGCGCCCATGCCGTGCTCGCGCTGCGCGGGCGACCCGTTGCTCGCCAGGTCATGCGTCCGCGTGGGCGCTTCGCCGGTCACGATGCGCAGGTCGTCTCGGAGGTCGAAGTGCCGCGGGGGGACGTACACCACCACCCCGGAGCCATCGCGTTCCATCCGGTGCATCGCCTCGGCGAGGTAGGCCCCGCCCCCGACGACGGGCTTGCCATCGGCGGTGTGCGCGGGCGCAAACACGTCAGCAAACACCGCTCCGGGGTGCATCCGCACGAGCGTCGGCTGCTCCGCGGTCGGCTCGCCGTGCACCAGCGCCAGAAACTGCCGCCCGGCCTCCACCGAGGCCTCGAAGACGTGCGCCTCCCACGGCCTGGTCATACCCCGGGGGGTAAACTTCACCGAACTCACCCGCCGCACCAGGCGGTCCGTCCGCAGCCGGTACTGGATCAGGTCTTCGATGGTCACCAACGGCACGTTGTGTTCGCGCGCGAAGACCAGCAGCTCGGGCATCCGGGCCATGGTGCCGTCGTCGTTCATGATTTCGCAGATCACCCCGGACGGGTGCAGTCCCGCGAGCACCGCGAGGTCGACGCTCCCTTCGGTCTGCCCGGTGCGCTGCAGCACGCCGCCGGGCCGCGCCCGCAGCGGAAAGATGTGCCCCGGGGAGACGAGGTCTTCGGGCTTCGTATCCGCCGCGACGGCCACCTTGACGGTGTGCGCCCGATCGGCCGCGGAGATGCCCGTGGTCACGCCCTCGCGCGCCTCGATGCTCACGGTAAACGCCGTGCCCAGCGAGGCCTTGTTCTTCTCCACCATCATCGGGAGGCGCAGCCGCTCGATGTGCTCCTCGGTGAGCGTGAGGCAGATCAACCCGCGGGCGTGCTTCGCCATGAAGTTGATCGCCTCCGGCGTCACGAGCTCCGCTGCCAGCACGAGGTCGCCCTCGTTCTCACGGTCTTCATCGTCCGTCAGGATCACCATCCGCCCCTCGCGGATCGCCTCCACCGCCGCGTGCACCCGGGCCTCTGAGGTTCCTTCGAGCATCGTCGTCACTGTCCCTTCCCGAAGCCATCGAGCAGCGCTCGCCACCGCGTGTCCTCTGCCACACCCACTGCACCGCGATCGGGCGCATCCCGCTCCCAGCTCAAAGCCCTCGCCACGTACCGCGCGATCACGTCGGCCTCCAGGTTCACCCGGTCGCCTGCTCGTCGCTCGGCGAGCGTCGTCGCCCCTTGCGTGAAGGGCACCAGTATCAGCTCGAAGGTATCCCCGATGACGGCGTTGACCGTCAGGCTCACCCCGTCGATGGCCACGCTGCCCTTCTCCGCGAGGTACCGGAGCACCTCCCGTGGCGCGCGAAACACCACCCGCTCGGCGCTCTCCACCCGCTCGCGGCTCACCAGTTCGCCCACCCCATCGACGTGCCCGGCCACGATGTGCCCGCCCATTCGATCGCCCAGCGCGAGGGCCCTCTCGAGGTTTACCTTCGCGCCCATCGACCGCTCGCCCAGCGTCGTGCGGGCGAGCGTCTCGACGCTCGCGTCTGCGGTAAACCCTCCGTCCACAATACGCACCACGGTAAGACACACGCCGTCCACGGCGACGCTCTCGCCGAGCTCCAACTTCGCAAACGGACACCCCACGCTCAGCCACGCGGACGCCCCTCGGCGCTCGATGGTGCGGAGGCTCCCTACGGCCTGGATGATCCCGGTAAACACTCAGCGCACCTCCGCTTCGACGCGCAGGTCGGGTCCGACCGCGCGCACCGACCAATCGCCCAACGGCGTGACGTCCGCGAGCCGCTCGGCCCCGACGCCGCCAATCGCCCGCAGCCCACCGGCGCCGATCAGCATCGGGGCGAGGTAGCACACCACCCGATCGACGAGTCCCGCGTCGCGTAACCGGCCGTGCAGCGTGCCGCCGCCCTCGCAGAGCACCGACACGATCCCTTCGGCCGCGAGAGCGCGCAGCCCTGCCGCGAGGTCGATGCCGCCGTCGTCACCGCGCGGCACTGCGAGCACGCGCACGCCGACCGCACCGAGCGCCGCGCGTCGGCCCTCGTCGGCGTCGCTCGCGCAGAGCACCCACGTCGGAACCTCCCTCGCCGTGGTCACCAACTTCGCATCGACGGCGAGGCGTGCGTCGCGTGAGACCACCACCCGCACCGGTGCCCGCTCGTAGGCGACGTCCCGCACCGTGAGCAGCGGATCATCGATGCGCACCGTCTCGCTCCCGACCAGCACGGCGTCGCAGGCGGCCCGCAGGAGGTGTCCATCGCGTCGCGCCTCTGGGGAGGTGATCCAGCGGCTCTCGCCTCCGCGGGTGGCGATGGAGCCGTCGAGTGACATCGCGGCTTTCAGCGTGAGGTGCGGTCTGCCGAGTGTGATGAAGCGCATCCACGGCGCGATGCCGTGCTCGGCGGCTCGCTGCGCCTGGGGGTCAAAGCCCTGCTCAACGACCACCCCGGCGGCGCGTAGGGCATCCCGGCCGTGACCGCGCACGTGTGGGTTGGGATCGGCCACCGCAAACACCACGCGCGCCACGCCCGCCCGTATCAGCGCGTCGGTGCACGGCGCGGTGCGTCCATGGTGATTGCAGGGCTCCAGCGTCACGAAGACCGTCGCGCCGCGCGCTCGCTCTCCGGCATCTCGGAGCGCCATGACTTCGGCGTGATCTTCTCCTGCGCGCCGGTGGTGACCTGCGCCGACGATCTCCCCACCCAGAACCACGGCCGCACCGACGGGAGGATTGGGGGACGGGGCGCCGCGCCGGGAGTCAGCCACCGCGCGCGCCATCGCTTCGAGTTCTACGGGGAGAAAACCCCTGGAAATGGCGTCGATCACGATAAGAATGGCCCCGCGACGGAGGTTGCCGATCGGGCCGTGTCCGCTAGAGGCGCGCGGACTCTAGTCCCGCCCCGGCGCGATGGCCAGACCAGGCTCGCGGACTGGACCGGGGTCGGAGCTTTATCGCGGGTCGGACGGCGCAACAATCGGGTGTGGCGCGGCCCCTTCCACCTGCGGTCTGGGTGCCACGCTGATCGCTGTATTTGATGGGCGTGACGTTCCGTTGCGCGCTGGAAGTCGAGAGGCTAGCGTGCAAGTCGCGCGATGCACCCGGTGAGGCCAATTTTGATGACTGCTCTGGATGATTCGACGCACCGCCCCTCTGAACAACTGCTTTGGCGGCAGGGCACCCTGAGCGACGACGAGTTCGAGCGCGCGGCCCTCGCCATCACTCCGAGTTGGGAGCTAGGCCTTGCCGCCGCGCCGATCTCCCCACCGCCTCCTGCGGTCGGGACTCCTGGTGCTTTCGCGGCCCCGAGCGCGTCTGTGACCTCGATGTTGGCCTCCGCAGAAACCGAGCGCGCGCCGTCGCTGCCGTCGCCGCCCGCGACGACTACGACCACGAAGAAGGCTGTCGGCGTCGTGTCTGTCGAGGCTTCGATGATGTCTTCTGCGGCGATGACCACCGACTCTCCAAATCGCCGTCCTACGACGATGCGGCCGCCGGCGGGGAAGCGCGCCGACGAAGCCGCCCTCAGATCCCCGAAGCGCAGTTACAAGATCTGGGCTGCGGTCGGCGGCGCGGTGCTTCTCGGGGGAGTTCTCCTCGTTGGCCTCTCGGGTAGCTCCAACAGCACTCCGCCGCCCGCTTCGGACACCACTACCGAGATTCCTCCAGCGCCGCCGCCCGCGGCCATCGTCGTAGCGCCGGAGCCCCCTCCGCCGCCGCCCGCGGCCATCGTCGCAGCGCCGGAGCCCCCTCCAGCGCCGCCGCCCGCGGCAATCGTCGCAGCGCCGGAGCCTCCGCCGCCGCCGCCCGCGGCCATCGTCGCAGCGCCGCAGCATCCCGATCCGGCGCTCTCGCATTCTCGCGTCGTGGTCGAGCCCGTTCGTTCGGCACCGGTCCTGCGCGCCCCGCGGGTTCGTGCGCCCGCTGTAGCTGCACCGACCCGAGCCGCCGCTCCCCACGCGCCTTCCGGCGCTGGATTCGTTACAGAGAGCCCCTACTGAGCGCTACGCTCCCTCCCCAAAGACTCATGAAACCAACCCGAGAGATCCTTGCGGCCGGCGCGCTTGTCCTGGCCGTGCTCAGCCGATGTCCGAGGGCGGTGGCGCAGACCAACGAGGCGCGGGCGGCATTTCAGGCTGGGGTGCAAGCTTATGCAGGGCAGCACTACGCCGAGGCGCTCGAGTCCTTCCGTACGGCGTATCGCATTCGTCCGCATCCGAGCGTTCTGGTGAACCTCGCCAACTGCTACGTCGCCCTCAATCGTCCGCAGGACGCGATCTCGACCTTCGAGCGCTTCCTCAACGATCCGACGGTGACGCCGTCGCCACAGCAGCGAACGGAGATCGCAACCGCTCTCGCGGAGGCTCGCCGTCACCTCGCGACCATCAACGTGCTGGTGTTTCCCCCCGGCGCCGAGGTCTACCTGGATGGCGACCTGGTCGGCACTTCCCCGCTGCGTCGTCCGCTGCAAACCGGCCCTGGACCGCACGTGATCGAGGCCCGCCAGGCCGGCGGCGGAACCATCCAGCATCAGGCTCGTGTCGAGGGCGGTGGCACGGTCACCTTGACGCTCGATATTGCACGCAATCGCTCGTATGTCGGCAGCGTCGCGCCGGAGTCGCAACCGCCCGTGCCGCTCGCGACTCCGGTGGTGCCGACACCCCCGGTCGTGGCCGTTGTTCCCGTCCCTGTGGTGACGCCCGCGACCAACGTCAACGTCAACCGTCCGGTAGTGCGCGTCGAGCCCGCGCGCCCAGTGCGACCGACCGCGCCGCCATCACCACCTGTCGCACGTCAAGCGGTGACGCCGCTCGTGAGCGCACCGAGCGTGGCGGTCCGTCCGCCTTCTAATGCGGGTAGATCTACTGTCCGCGGCATCGGCCCTGCCTTCTGGAGCGGAGTCGGTATCACCGTCGCTGCGGCGGCCACGTCGATTGCGTTTGTCGTCTACTCGAACTCCCTCGAGGACGATTACTACCGCATCGTGTCGATGTTCCAGGCGGAGACCGACGCCTCGCGTCGCAATTACTATCAGGCGCTCGGCCTGAGCTACGCCGACGCCTTCGATCAAAACCGGATGATTGCCTACATCACGGGCGGCATCGCGGGCGCGGCAGCGGCCTTCTCCATCGGCGCAGCGATCTACGGCGCTACGGGTCACTCGACCCCGCGAAGCGCGAGCCTGCAAGTGTTTCCCTCGCTCCGGGGCAACGGCCTCACCCTCAGCGGAACCTTCTGATCGCGCCGACGGTCATCCCCGGCCGTCGCCTCAACTCAACTTACCCGATCACGTAAAAGTCGCTCACTCGCGCGACCGCTCGACCTCGATCACCGCCGCAGCGCGACGCAACGGCACTCCAGGCTTGGTCACCCGCACCCGCACCCGCTGCGTGGGGAAGCGCGCGAGAACGGCCGTAGCCACCCCGTCTGCAACCGTCTCGATCAGGTTGTAGTGCTGTCGGCCGATGAACTCTGCGATCACCGCGGTGACTGCCGCGTAATCGATGGTGTCGCGCAGCGAATCCGTCGGCGCAGCCCGCGCCGCGTCTACGTCGAAGTCCAGGTCGAAGGTGAGCGTCTGCTGCCGGCCCTTCTCTCGCGGGTACACGCCGATGCGCGCAGGGAGCGTGATCCCTCGCAGGCCCAGCCGATCGCTCGACGATCGCGTCACCACCATCGCCCGCGCGCCGCCCTCCATCGCGCGAATCGCCTTGGCCACCGCCGATCCCGCGCCTAGCGCGTGGGCAATCGTCGGCGCTTCGGCGCTGCACACGTCCCCGACCGCGAACACTCCGCTTCGAGATGTCCGGCCGAGCCGATCGACGCGCACGTAGCCCTTCGCATCTGTCGCTACGCCGAAGCCTTCGCTCATCGGCTCGGGCCCCACACAGATGAACACCGCATCCGCCGCGAAGCGCTCCACCCCGTGGGGTCCGTGGGCCCGCACTCCCGTCACGGAGGCGTCTCCCTCGATGGCCTCTACTCGCATCCGCGGTCGGCGCGTCACGTTGGCGTGTGCCTCCACGGCAGTGTACAGCGCTGGCCGCGCGCTAAGCGTCCCACCTCGGTGCAGAAGCACCACCGAAGCCGCATGCAGCGCCGCGAGGTGCGCGTGCTCCACCGCGTCGTCGCCGCCGCCGATGACCACCACCCGCGCGCCCTTCAGCCGCTCGGGAGTCCGCCCGATGTTGTAGGCCAATCCCTTCCCAAGCAGCGCTTCCTCGCCGGGCACCCCCAGGCGCCGCCGCCGCACCCCCGTCGCGATCACCACGGCGCGGGGGCTGAGGGACTCCGTAGCGCCGTCGAGCAGCACACGCAGCGCCGTCTGATCGAGCCGCGCGCCCAGCGCCGTACGCACCGTCGCACCCTGCGAAATCGCCTGCGCGCGCAGCACTTCCGCGAGCGTCACTCCCTCGATCGCCACGATTCCAGGGACATTTTCGAGTGGGTACGGGATCACCCGCAACTGCCCGCCCACTTCACGCTGCGCCTCGAGCACCAACGTCGAGAGGCCGAGCGAACCGCACCAGAGCGCAGCCGAGAGCCCCGCCGGCCCGGCCCCGAGCACCACCACCTCTGGCGATGTGTTGTCCACGCTCAACCGCTCATCTCAGCGCGAATAGAGCGATTGCCGCGGCTGCGATCACACCGACGGCGGCAACAAGAAAGATCCATCTGGGGGTGCGGTGGACCGGGACAAGCAGCGAACTCCCCGCGGATACAGACCCCGCGTCGAACCTGGGAGGAGGATGCCACGCCGGCGGCAGCGGGGCTTCGACCATGGGCTCAGGCACCACCAGGGCGACCGCGCGGGCGGCGTCGTCCAGGGCGATTTGCATCGCCTGCTCGGAAATCCCCGCCCACTCCGCGGGAGTTCCGGTGAGGCCGAACGCGTGCCCCATTGCAGCGGCGAATTCCCCTGCGTGCTGGTAGCGCTGCGCGGGGTCCTTGCGCAGTGCCTTGTGCAGAAGGTTATCGAGTTGCGGCGGCGCATCGTCGTTGGCAAACGTCGGCGGCATCGCCTCGTCGCTCAGAATCTTGAACAGGATCTGCGCGCCGTTGGGTGCCTGAAACGGAACCTTGCCGACAAACATCTCGTAGACGATGACCCCGACCGCCCAGACGTCCGTCCGTTGGTCCAATTGGGGAGACCCCTGGGCCTGCTCTGGCGACATGTAGAAAGGCGACCCGATGGTGGTGCCCATCACCGTGAGTTTCTGCCCGCGGTCCTGCCCCTTGGTGAACTTCACCGACCCGAAGTCGAGGAGTTTCACCGTGTCGCCGTCCGGCCCGCGAACCAGGAACACGTTGTCGGGCTTCAGGTCGCGGTGCACGAAGCCCCGCGCGTGCGCAGAGTCGAGGGCGAGGGCGAGCTGCGACACGATGCGAATCGCGCGGTGCAACGGCAGGGTCTTCTCGCGCGTGAGCACATGACGGAGTTCTTCCCCGTCGAGGTACTCCATCACGAGGTACCAACTCTTGCCCGGGCGTCCCGGAACCTGCGCGGTCGCGGCGAAGTCCATCACCTTCACAACATGCGGGTGGTCGAGCTCCTGCGACGTGGTCGCCTCGCGCCGGAAGCGCTCGATGTTCACTTCGTCCTCCGCCACGTCGGCGTGCAGGATCTTGATCGCGACGCGCTCTTGCTGGGTTAGTTCGCGCGCCTCGTAGACACGCCCCATGCCCCCATTGGCGATCACCCGTCGGATCTCGTAGCGGCCCGCGATGGTGCTCGTGACCAGCGGGTCCTTCGGGTCACCGACGGGTGTGACGTCGTCGATGGCCAGCAGCTTCTCCCCGTCGTGGGGACAGAAGGTACTGCCCTCCGCCGGGTAGGTGCGCTGGCACTTCTGGCAGGCGACGAGCATTCGAGAGCCTTTGGAGATCGTTCAGCGAGACAGGTTGGGCGGCAGCAGGATGCGCTGACAGTTCGGACACTGGATCAGCTTCTCGGCCCGAAGCATGACGTTGTAGAGCTGCGGCGGGGTCGCGAGATAGCAACCACGGCAGATGCCGTCCTTGCACTCGGCCACCGCGGTCCCCCGGCGATTGAGGACGATCTGGTAGATCCGCATGATCTCCGGCCGTACGCGCCCGGTAAGTTCTTTGCGGGCGCCCTGGTGCAGCTGCTTGCGTGCGAGAAGGGACTCGCGGGACTTGATCGCCTCTTTCTCCTCGGTGGAGAGCATCTCGGTGAGACCCTTGAAGTCCTTCTCGTGCGACTTCAAATGGGCGCCGACGGCGACCACCACCTCTTCGAGCCGACCGGCCTCCCCGGTGCGCTCTTCGCGTTCGCGCTTGAGCACCTCGATTTCGCGGTTCATCGCCTCCATTTCGCGTGTGTTTCGCGCGACCTCCTGACGCTTCTTCGAGCGTATGGTCTTCTCGTCGATGGTGGCGAGCTCATCGATGTGCGTCTTCTTCAGCCGCTGCGCTTCGGTCAGCTGCAGTCGCTCGCGATCGAGCAGGTCTCGGATACGGTCGACGTCTGATCGCGTGGCCACGAGGTGGGCATCCACATCGGCGAGCTCAACGTCGATCTGGCGCCACGCCAAGTCACTCTTCGCAAGTTCTTCCAGGGCTAGGAGCTGTTCGCGCAACGGGTCTTCTCCACTAAGCGGTTCGCAAGGGCTGCAGTATCGCGCGGAGAGTAGGCCCATCGGGGATCGAACCCGAAACCTCCCGATTATAAGTCAGGTGCTCTAACCGGTTGAGCTATGGGCCAGGAAGCGCCGCGTGACGCGGGCGCACCATAGCTCCAGGTTTCACCCGCACGCAACGCTTTGGCCCGAAACTGGCTCTTGACCCTCTCGGCCTCGTAGATTTCTCCCGTGTCCGACGACGACCAGCTTCTCGACGCGTGGCTCGCGCATCTCCGAGTGGAAAAGGGACTCGCCGCGCGCTCGGTCGAGGCCTACGCGACCGATCTCGTGCGCTTCGCCGTGTTCGTCCGACAGGACCTCCAGCGTGCGTTTTGCGACATCGAGGGCGGCGACGTCGCCAGCTGGATGATCGCCCTCTCCAGGGAAGGACTCTCCGCCCGCTCGCAGGCGCGAAAGCTCTCGGCGCTGCGTGGGTTCTACAAGTTTCTCGTGGCCGAGCGGAAGGTGAAAAACGACCCGACGAAGCTTGCCGCGGGCCCGCGCCTCCCGCGCAAGTTGCCCCACGTGCTGACGTTTCCGGAGATCGAAGCGCTGCTCTCCGCGCCAGAGACCAAGACGCCCCGCGGGGTGCGCGACAGCGCGATGATCCAGGTGCTCTACGCCTCCGGTCTGCGCGTCTCCGAACTGGTGAACCTCAAGGTCACCGACGTCGATCTCGACCAGGGGGTTCTCGTGGCCTTCGGCAAGGGCGAGAAGCGTCGCCTGGTGCCCTTCGGCGAGGTCGCCCGGGAGGCCCTGATGCTCTACCTCCAGACCGCGCGCGCGGGTTTCACCCAGGGCCGCGCCGCGAACGATCTCTTCGTCACCCACTTCGGCTCCGCGATGACCCGGCAGGGCTTCTGGAAGCTGCTCAAGCGCTACGCCCTCGTCGCGGGCATCGACCGGCCCATCTCGCCGCACAAGCTCCGTCACTCGTTTGCGACGCATCTGCTCGAGCGTGGCGCCGACCTGCGCGCAGTGCAGAACATGCTCGGCCACGCGGACATCGTGACCACGCAGATCTACACCCACGTCACCGTCGAGCACCTTCAGGCCGCGCACGCGCGGTTTCATCCCCGCGGTTGATTCCGATGATGGATCCGTTCGACGAGCCCTTCTCCGATGACCCGCTCGTCCGGGTACAACTCGACGTTTTCGAGGGCCCGCTCGACCTCCTGCTTCACCTGATCCAGAAGCACGAACTCGACATCTTCGACATCCCGATCTCGTTCATCACTGAGCGATACCTCACGTACGTGTCGATGATGCAGGTGCTCAACCTCGACCTCGCGGCGGAGTACCTGCTCATGGCCGCGACGCTCACGCACATCAAGTCGCGCATGCTTCTGCCGTCACCACCGCCGGAGGAAAACCTCAACGTTGACCCCGACGCGGAGCAGGGCGAAGACCCACGCATCGAGCTTGTGCGCCGCCTGCTCGAGTACCAGAAGTTTCGCGCCGCGGGCGAAGAGCTGGCCGCTCGCGGCGTGGCCGGTCGCGACGTGTTTCCCCGCGGCATGGAGGTCACCGCGGAGTCCACCGGCGAGGCTCCTCTCGCACCCTTCCCGGCCATCGCGATGATCGAGGCCTTCCAGAAGTTGATGGCCCGGCGGAAGCTTTCCATCGCGCACGAGGTCACCCCGGAGCGCATCTCCATCGCAGACCGCATCAACGCCCTCGTCGAGCGCCTGCGCGACCGTCGGTCGATGCGCTTCGACGAACTCTTCGACGACGACGGCAGCACGTCCGAGCTGGTGGTGACCTTCCTCGCGCTGCTGGAAATGACCCGCCTGCGAATGACCCGCCTTTACCAGTCTGGTAACTACGAACAGCTGCACGTCACGCTCGTGCTGACCGACCTTGGCGACCCTGGGGCGGTCGTACGGGACGACTGGCGATGAGCAGCCCCGACCCCAGGGGCAGCAGCGACGAAGCCCCGGACGAGCCCGAGGAGGGTGTCGGCGACGAGGACTTCCCTGCGTCGCCCGGCGTCGCCCGCGCCATCGGGCGATCGGTCTCCGAGCAGCACCTGCGCACGGTGCTCGAGAGCCTGGTGTTCGCGAGCGATCACCCGCTCACCGTCGTTGAACTCGCGAAGATCACCCGCGCTGAGGCGCGCGACGTGCGCAAGCTGCTCAACGAACTCAAGGCCGAATACCAGCCGCGCGGAATCCACCTCGACGAGGTCGCCGGGGCCTGGTTGTTTCGTTCGAGCGCGGGCAACGCGCCTTTCGTGCGCGAACTCTTGCAGGCCAGACCCGTGCGGCTGAGCCGCGCGCAGGTCGAGACGCTCGCCATCGTGGCGTACCGGCAGCCCGTCACCCGCCCGGAGGTCGATGAGGTGCGCGGCGTCGACACCGGCTCATCGCTGAAGGTGTTGCTCGACCGCGACCTCGTGCGCACCATCGGCCGCAGGGAAGAGCCCGGACGCCCGCTGCTCTACGGCACGACACGATTCTTCCTTGAGTTCTTCGGGCTGCGCTCGCTGCGCGACCTGCCGATGCTGCGCGAGTACACCGAACTCTCCGAGGAGAGTCAGGCGTCGCTCACCGCGCGCCTCTCGCAGGCGGTTATCAACGGCGCGCCGATCGCCGACGCAGCGGCAACTGCGGCTGCGCAGCTACCGGACGAGCCGACGCAGTGACTCCCGCACCAGGACATCGAGCGGCTCGGTGATTCGCGGCGCGAGCTCGGCGGCGGCACGCTCGGCCTCCGCGGCCTTGAAGCCCATGTTCACCAGCGCGGCGACCAACGCGGCACCCGGACCCACCGCGGCGATAGGACTCATCGGCGCGATCGACCCGCCGGTGGAGATGAGAGCCTCGGAGACGCCGGTGGAGAGCCCGGTGAGTTTGTCTTTGAGCTCGAGCACGAGGCGCTCGGCGATGCGCTTGCCCACGCCCGGAACCGACGTGAGCTTCTTCACGTCGCCTCGCGCGAGCGCTTGCGACAACTCTCCCGCAGGCAGAACGCTCAGCACCGAGATGGCGATGCGCGGCCCCACGCCGGCCACTGCGGTGAGAAGTCGAAACGCTGTCCGCTCGCGGTCGTTGGCGAAACCGAAGAGGGTGATTGCGTCTTCCCGCACATGCGTGACGACCTGCAGCGTCACTCTCCCCTCCGCGTCTGCCGTGCATCGCCCCAGCGTGCCCAGAGGGATCAACACTTCGTACCCGACGCCGACCACGTCCACGACCACGAGCCCATCCGGCGACTCCGACACGATCCGACCATGAAGACGTCCAATCATTGATGGCCATCGTAGTGGGTCCGCCGTGCAATCGCACCCGCTCACTGCTGGCCCGTCGGTCGGGATATGTCCCGCTGCGGCTGCCTTCACGACCGCGACACGATTGTCAGTCCGTGGTCCTGCGGAAATCGATCTGGTGTCACGAAATCACTGCTTAGCTGGGCTTTTTCGTGAGCGTGGTATGGTTCTCGCTGTCGTGCGTCGAATCGCCCTGATGCTCGCCACTGCCACCGCATTGTCCTCGTGCTTGATTACCCGCGCCGATGAGGTTCGGGTGACGACGCCGCTCACTCCGCCGCGCATTCAGGACGTTCAGGGCATCACGACCCCGCGCATCGGCGCGCTCCTGGAGATCGACGAGACCGACCTCACCACGTATGCGTTTCGTGTTCCGGTCGATGACGACGGCGTCAACGACCTGCTGCAGTGGCGGTTTTTCGTCAACGACGACCGCGACTGCGTGCCGCAGGACGGCGGGGCCAACTGCGAGCCGATCAACCAGCCGCAGCCGCATGAGTTTCCCTCGGACGGCAACCGGCGGCGGGAGATTCGCGAGACGGTTCGGCTGCCCGAGGCAGGGTGTAACCGGGTCGAACTGTACGTGTCGTCACGTCTACGTTTGAGCGGGAATTTCCGCACGCCCGAGCGCGAGGGCGATGTCGATTTTCGCACCTGGTGGGTCTTCGTGCGTCCCCGCGCCGGGACGATTCCGGCATCGGACGGCGGGGTCGATGACGCCATCGAGCGCTGCAGATTTCTGGTGCAGCCGTGAGGGCGGCGCACGCGTTGCTGCTCGGGGTGCTGCTTGCGCCATCGGCGTGTATCGATGGCGACCCTGTGGTGGGCGGACCGGCCGAGCGCTGCGCAGTAGACAGGGACTGCCCAGGGGCGACCTGCGACCGCGTGTCACTGCGCTGCGTCTCTCGGGCGCGGGCGGAGGTTTTCTTCGCGGTGACCCCTGCGACCGGGCGGGTGAGCGCCGATGCCTACCCCACGCTGACTCGCCCGCGAAGCATCCTGGCGGACGAGAGCGTAGACCTTAGGCTTCGCGCGCCGAGGACGGTGTACGGCGCGGTGACGGTGCCTGCGGACACCGGCGCGATCGGGCGAAACATCCCCGCGACGCTGGAGTTCACCCCGACGGACCTCGCGGGCGTGTCCCCGCCGGTGCAGGCGGTCGCGGGACTTGTGGCGATACCCAACGCGGCCCGCGATGGCGACTCGTTCACCTGGTCGGCGACGCTCACGGAGGGACTCTTCGACGTGGTGGTGCGCCCCGCATCCACGCTGGCGGCGACGGTTCCACCGCGCTTTGAGCGGGGATTCGAGGTGCGCGAGGGCCTCGTGATGCAACGGTTCGACATCGCATACCCGACCATGTATGCGCGCTGGGAGGGCGCGGTCATCGCCGCCGCGGGACAGTCCATCGCGGGCTTCGTGGTGCGCGCCATCGACCCTGCCGCGAACAGCAGGGTGATCTCCACCGTGAGTTCCACCTTGGGCGATGGCAGCGCGGGGAGCACGGGTCGGTTCGCGTGCAGCATGGGGCCGGGCGCGCCGGAGGCATGGACGCTCCGACTGACGGCGGACAACGGCGCGAGCGGGGGACTCGTCATCGACATTCCGCGAGCGTCGCTCCTGGCGGTGGCCCCGAGCGGTCGCGACCTGCAGGTGGTGCTGCCCGAACTCACAGGGCTGACGCACGCCGCGGCGGCGCGTCCGGCGGTCCCGGGCGGGGTCGATCCGCAGGGACCCTGCGTGGGCTGCGTGGACGTTCGGGCCACCGTTGAAGCACTCGACGCGGAGGGGCATAGCCGGGTGATGCGCGGGGCTACGGTGACGCTACGGGCCGCACTTCGTCCCCCCGTGGGCATCGCCGGGGCGACGACCTGGTACGAGTCGCGGGTGGTCACCGAAGCCGACGGGAGCCTCCGTGCCTGGCTCGTTCCGGGTGACTACGACGTGGTGGTCACTCCGGCGGGCGACGCCTACCGCAGCGTGGTGCAACACGGATTTCGCGTGCGCGCCGATGTGACCGAGCAGGCCGGTCAGGTGTTCTTGCTGGAGCTGCGCCCGTCGCTCGCGGGGAGGGTGCTCGGTCGTGACGGCCTCGCGGTGCGCGGTGCGCGGGTGACCGCCGTTCCGTACCACGACGCTGCGCCGACCCATCCATGCCTCGACGAGCCTGACCTTCGCGCGCTGGCCTCTCGCGCGACTCCAACCGAGACGGTCACGGCGGGTGATGGAACCTACAAGCTCGAACTCAACCCGGGGCTCTATCGTCTTCTCGTCGAACCCGCGGAGAGCTCGGGTTTCCCCGTGACGCTGGGTGCTTCCATCTGCGTGGCCCACCGTGTGATCAACTTCGACACGACGCTTGAGGCACCTGTGCAGGTGCGCGGTGTCGTGCGAAACGCTCGAGGCGTCCGCTCGCCCCTGGCGACGGTCGAGGCGCTGGTGCGGCTGCGCGAGGGAGACGCCCGGGGGGTGGTGCTGCGCGTGGGCCGTGCGACCGCGGATGCCAACGGTGACTACCGACTGCTGATTCCGGCGAGCGCGGCGGGGACCCCGTAGCGATCAGAGGTTGGGGCTGAAGGACAGCACCCGACGCGCGGTGGTGGGCAGATCACCGATCGCCTGCTCGGGGAGGCACTGGTTGTTGTCCAACTGAGCGCCCTCAGCATCGGTGATTCGCATGAAAAGCCCAAGCATCGGTACCGGTGGGGGGGGGCCGCCGTAGAGGGCGTTCCAGTCGATGGCGACCTCGCACGCGGGCGTCGCTCCGCCCACGCACACGGCGGTGTCCCCCGTGGTCCAGCGGAAGTCGGCGCGGCAGGCGGTGCAGCCCACGTCGCGCAGGCCGATGGCATCGTTGAGGTCGGACGCGGACCTGGAGAGCATTCCGCGCGTGCCCCAGACCATGTCGGCGCCGAACCCGGGCGGACTCTCGGTGACATTGCAGGAGATGGAATTGTCGAGCGATCCCATCCCGTCGGTGAGCATCGAGGGCGCGGTCACGCCCGTCGCAGTTGTCGCCGGTACGAAGTCGCGATCGATGAAGACCACCATCGCGTTGCTGGCCTCCACGACGCCATCGAGGCCGAGGTACAGGCGGTTGCTGTCCCAGGCTACGCGGATCGACCGCAGCGCGTTGAGAGCCGGTCCCCAGGTCGATGGCACCGCGTTGGTTACGACGATCGCGCCGGAGGGCCAGTCGCTCCCGATGACACCGTCGATCACAGGCGTTCCGCGCGCTCTCCCGGCGTCCGCGGCGATGACATCCGCCAGGGCCCTATCGGCGACTACAACATCGGTGACGTCAGTGCCCTGTGCATCGGAGGCACCCGCGTCGGCGACCCTGACATCGGGCGCATCCACCGAAGCCCGGTCCGCTGGTACATCGAGCGCACGGCTATCGAGGACAACCGTATCCGTGAGCACATCCGCATGCCCGTCGTCGGCCGCGGTCGCGCGGTCGAGGGCGACATCGAGTCCGGTGTCTGCGGCGCCGAGGTCGCCCGCGCCTCCGCGGTCGGTGGACGGAACATCAATCACCCCGAGGTCGTCGCCGCCTGCGTCGAGGAGGCGGTTGTTGCCGTCGCCGCAGCCAGCGAGGAGCGTTGCCAGTACGGACCCGAACGACCACGCGACGTTTCGACGGTTCACGGAGTCGTCGGTAGCAACAGAAGAGCCGCATGCGCAAGCCTCGTCGCAGTGCTGCGATGATCCGTAGACAGGGCGCCGGGGTCGTGGGGGCGATACTTCCTGCGCACCTATGCGAAGTCGAGGGTGTCCTCGCGCCGTGACCTACGATGAGTTCGTCGGCACACAGCATCGCGAAGAAAATGCCATCCAAAAGCGCGGCCGAGCGGAATGGATCAGGTGCCTCCACTTCGCTGGTCCGCGCGTTGCAGATTCCGCCACAGATCACGAACTTTGAAGGAGTCACTCATGGACGTCCGATCGGTCTTTCGGCGACACGCGGCGCTCTCTCGCATCACGGGAGACGCCCTCGAGGAAATCGCAAAGACGGCCACGCAGCAGCGGCTGCGCAGAGGCGAAGCCGTCTGGCGATCGGGCGAGGCAGCCAGCAGTTTCGTGCTCGTGGGCCTCGGGCTGGTGAAGGTGTTGATGCCGGGCGGGCCGTCGCGTGATCTCGTGCTCGGGCTGGCGGGACCGGGCGAGAGCGTCGGTGACGCCGAGGCCCTCGAATCTGGCTGTTACGACGCCGACGCATTTGCGCTGACGGAGACCGCCATCGTGGTGCGGGTTCCGCGGGAGGTGATGCTGCCCGCGCTCGAGAAGTGCGGCCCTGCAGCGCTGGCGCTGGCGACGGGGCTCGGACGGCTGGGCGCGGTCGCCAACCGCCGGCTCGCGCTATTCACCGCATCAGCCGAGGAGCGCCTCGCGACCACGCTGATGGAACTCGGCGAGCGCTTTGGTGACGAGATGGAGGATGGCTCCACGTTGATTCCGCTGCGACTCACGCGCGCCGAACTCGCGGCGCTCGTGGGCACCACGGTGGAGACGACGATCCGTACGCTCTCGCGCTGGAGCCGCGAGGGCCTGGTCTCGACCGGCGACTGTGGGCTCACCGTCCACGACGCGGTCGGCCTCGCCCGTCGCACCGCCGCGCAGCACCCCGCGCGCGCCTGATCTCCACCGAAGCAACCCTTCCACAGGCATTGTCGGCGCAGCTCAAGCGGCGATAGACTCACTCGTTGTACACGGACTTGAACCTCCTCAAGTGCGTGGCGTTGGAGGAGCCAATGAAGGTACGCGCTGTCTTGCTTGTCGCGATCGCCGCGACCGCTTGTGCCCCGGAAAACGTCTACGAAACCGTGTTGTTTGCGGACGCGGGCGTACGAGACACCGGGGTGCGTCGCGACACCGGGCGGGTCGTCGATGTGCCACGGACGGCCGATGTTCCACGGACGACCGATGTGCCGAATGCGGGCGACGTCGGCACCGTGGTGGACATCGGAAGCGCTGACGTGTCCGTCGGTGAGGATGTTCCGGTGGTCGTGGACGTCGGAATCGACACGGGCCCGCCGGTGTGCCGAGACGAGGACGGGGATGGCATCTCGGACGACCTCGAGGGATCGCCGTTTCTGCACACGGCCCTGGGAGCGGGTACGGCTCCGGACTACCAGAACACCGACAGCGACGAGGACGGGGTGAGCGACGGCGACGAGGCGCGGCGCAACTACGTCGGCTACGAAGCGTCGGCGCGGCCCGCGCTCGTGTGCGGCGGTCTGCCCGATGACTGCGACGGCGACGGGTACGCCAACCAGCGCGATCGCGACTCCGACAACGACGGATTGACCGATCGCGAGGAGGCGATGCGGACGCGCACTGATCCGTGTGTTGCCGATACGGACGGCGACGGCATTGGAGACCTTACGGAGAGCGCCGCAGGGAGCAACCCGACAGACCCGATGAGCCGGCCGCCCGCGGGGTCTCTGTACGTCACGCTCCCGTACATGGACCCGATGGGGCCGCAGACGCGATCGTTCGACTTCTCCACGCGCATCCGTAGCGCAGACATCATGTTTCTGGTCGACACGACGGGGTCGATGAGCGGGACGATCACGGCGGTGCGCAACACCCTCAGCACCACCATCGTGCCGGGCATCGTGAGAGCCATCGGGCCGGGCTCCGACATGCGCTACGGGATGGCTGAGCACAGGGACTTTGCGAACGGCGGCGGTGACTTCGCGCTGCGGGTTCTGCAGCGCCTCGACGCCAACCCGATGCTGTCGCAGGCCGCGACCGCGTCGCTCGCTGCGTCGGGCGGCGGCGACGGCCCCGAGGCGCAGGTCGCCGCGATGCACTCGCTGCTCTCGGGCTACGGCATCCCGCAGTACGCCGGCAGCGCGACGCGCATGGCCACCGCCGCGGACTGCGGCGGCGACGCGATGGCCTTCGGGTGGGGCTGCTTCCGCCCGGGGCGCGTGCCCATCATCGTGTTGTTCTCCGACGCCGACTGGCACAACGGGACGGCGATGCCGACAGGGCAGTTCTATTCGAGCGCGCCGGGGGCCGCGACGTGGACGCAACTCGTGGCAGAGTTTCGTCGGCGCGAGGCCTACTTTATCGGCATCGACGTGCTGTCGACGGCCACGTACACCAACGCCATCGCGCTCGCGCGGGATTCGCGCACGGTCGACGGTGCGGGGATGCCCATCGCCTTCCGGGGGTCGCCCTCGTCGGTGGCCGCCAACGTCATCTCCGCGGTCACTACGCTCGCGCAAGGCACCCGGCAGGACGTCACTCGCCGTGGTGTCGGCGACGCGATGGAGACGCGCCTCGCGGCCCCCCACCGCACGAACGATTTCATGCAGCGCATCGTGCCGCTCCGGGGAACACCGGCTGCACCGGCAGGATTCGATCGCTTCGACGACACGACGTTCTTCAACGTCTCGCCATCGACCGTGGTGACCTTCGAGGTGACGTTCTTCAACGACTTCCATCGCAACACCAGCGGCGCAGCGCAGCTGTTTCGCGCGACCATCGAGGTGCTCGGCCGGGCCTCCTCGGTGCTCGATACAATCCAGGTATTCATGATCGTCCCGACGGACGCCAACGGCACCCCTGGTTGAGCTGCGCTCGGCTCCTTTTTTTGGGGGGGAGCCGCAGCGCTGGTCGAACGAGGGTTGAACTCGTGCGTGCGGAACCTCATGGACCTCCGCGGCACTTTGCGTATCCTCCCGCTCCCGAACGGCAACAGCATTGCTTGAGAGGAATCGTCCGATGGCGAACATCACCCTGACGTACGACGACAAGACCCTGGAATTCCCTCTCACTGTGGGATCGGAAAAAGAAGGCGGAATCGACATCGCCAAGCTGCGATCTGGCAGCGGTCTGGTGACCCTCGATCCCGGATTCATGAACACCGCGTCGACCACGAGCGCGATCACGTTCCTTGATGGCGAGAAGGGCATCCTTCGGTACCGCGGCTACCCCATCGAGCAACTCGCGGAGAAGTCGACCTTCATCGAGGTCGCATACCTGCTGTTGTACGGCGAGCTTCCCTCCGCCGCGCAACTCGCGACCTTCCAGGGCGCCATCGCGAAGCAGGCGCTCGTGCCCGAAGACCTCAAGCACCTCTACCGGGCGTTTCCGCGCAACGCGCACCCGATGGCGATGCTGGGCTCCGCGGTCAACGCGCTCTCGGCCTTCAACGAAGACGCCAACGATCCCAACGTGCCCGCGCAGGTCGAGCTCGCGACGCACCGCATCCTCGCGCAGCTTCCGGTGCTCGCGGCCTGGGGCTACAAGCACGCGAAAAACCAGCCGTTTGTCTATCCCGATGCCGCGCTCGGCTACACGGCAAACTTCCTGAAGACCCTCTTCGGCGTCCCGACCGAGCCCTTCGCCGTCGATGATGACATTCGCAGCATCCTCGACCTGCTCCTCATCCTCCACGCCGACCACGAGCAGAACTGCTCGACGTCTACGGTGCGCATCGTCGGCAGCTCCAAGGCCAACCTGTTCACGTCCGTCAACGCGGGCATCTCGGCGCTCTGGGGACCGCGGCATGGCGGCGCCAACCAGGAAGTCCTCGAGATGCTCGAGATGATCCACAAGGATGGAAACAACCTCCAGAAGTACGTGGACCTCGCCAAGGACAAGAACTCCGGGTTCCTGCTCATGGGCTTCGGTCACCGCGTCTACAAAAACTTCGATCCGCGCGCGAAGATCATCAAGGTCGCTTGCGACAAGGTGCTCGCCAAGCTGGGCATCGATGACCCGCTGCTCGACCTGGCCAAGCGACTCGAAGAGACCGCGCTCAAGGACGATTACTTCGTCTCGCGCAAGCTCTACCCCAACGTGGATTTCTACTCCGGCATCATCTACCGCGCGCTGAAGATCCCGACGAACATGTTCACGGTGATGTTCGCGCTCGGTCGCCTGCCCGGCTGGACGGCGCACTGGCGCGAGATGAACGCCCTCAAGACCCCCATCGGTCGCCCGCGGCAGATCTACACCGGCGCCACCGAGCGTCAGTACGTCGGCATCGACCAGCGCTGATCGTCCCGACCGATGCCGGCCGCGCGTCGGGCTCCTGCCGATTTCCTCCCTGAGATCAACCCACCCAACGCCCTCCCGCAGAGACATGCCACCGGGCCCGCATCGGCACGTGTAGTTGTGCGCTCACGGGCTCCGCGACACTCTCGGAGGTGACCTGGTCGTGGGCTCCCCCGCGTCGCGGAAACCCGCGCCCGCCAGCGGATCGGCAGGTGCTCCGCTGTCCACGACTGCCTCCACCGTGACGCCTTCGTCGGTGGCCATCGACACGATGTTTACGTCGCCTTGCAACCACGCGAGGCATCCGGTGACTCCAAACGCAGCGAGTGCCAGGGCGCTGCGAACCGTATCGAATCTCAACCAGGTCACATCCATGGGATTGCCATTGCTCCTTCGAGTCAGCCGAAGGGAAAGCGATCGCGGACGCAGTCCGTCCGTCGTGCGAGTGGTTGCCATGGACGCGCCCGTCGTTCACCGCTACCCCACGACACCGTACAAACAAGGACCGTCATGAGCACCGACATCAGCCAGCGCAAGCGTGACCACATCGACCTCTGCGCCACCGGCGACGTGGGGTTTCGCGACGCGACCACCCTTCTCGAGTGCGTGCGACTCGTGCACGACTCGCTGCCCGACCTCGACGCCGATGCGCTCGATACGCGGGTCACTATTCTCGGTAAAACCCTGAAGTTTCCGCTCGTCATCGCGGCCATGACCGGCGGCACCGCGGAGGCCGCGGCGATCAACCGGGACCTGGCCGCCATCGCCGAGGCGCGAGGCTACGGCTTCGGCCTCGGGAGCCAGCGCGCAATGCAACGCAAGGGCGACGTGGCGTGGACCTACGCCGTGCGCGACGTTGCGCCGACCACCCTGCTGCTGGGCAACGTGGGCCTCGTGCAGGGGCGGCAGATGGGCCGCGACGTGCTGCGTGGCCTCGTGCGCGACGTGGGCGCAGACGCCCTCTGCGTGCACCTCAACCCGGCGATGGAACTGGTGCAGCCAGGCGGCGATCGGGACTTCCGCGGCGGAGTGGATTTCTTTCGCGAGATGGCCGCGGACTTCGAGGTTCCCGTGGTGGCCAAAGAGACAGGCAACGGCATCGGCGCAGCCGCCGCGCGCAAACTTCGGGCCGCCGGCGTGAAGCACGTCGATGTGAGCGGCGCCGGAGGCACGTCGTGGGTAGGCGTCGAGACGCTACGAGCGACGGGCAGTGAGCGAGCGCTCGGAGAGGCGCTCTGGGATTGGGGCGTTCCGACCGCGGCGAGCGTGGCCATCACGGCGGCGGCGGGGTTCGAGACCATCGTGGCCACCGGCGGCGTGTTTACGGGCGGCGACGTGGCGAGGGCCATCGCGCTGGGCGCGAGCGTGGCGGGCATCGCGCGGCCCGTGTTGAAGGCACACCGGGAGGGCGGGCGAGAGGGTGCGGAGGCCTTCCTCGAGGGCGTTGAGCGGGAGGTTCGCGCGATCATGCTGCTCACCGGCTCGGCGGACGTGGCGGCCCTGCGACGGGCACCCAGGGTGATCGTCGGCGAACTGGCCCACTGGATCGCACAGGCAGGCTGAACGCGGGATGTTCGAGGCGTCGTGAGCGTCGGGAGAGGCGAGCGACGCCTACGAGGCCACGGAGGGGTCAGAAGCGGCCGCGCGGTCTGATCGCGGCGTGCCGTACATGGGGATGCGCAGCGTGAAGCACGCACCCGGTGGTCCGGTGACCTCTAACTTCGCGCCGAGCTGCCGGACGAGGCCGGCGAGGATTTTCATCCCGAGAGATCGCTGTCGTCGGGGATCGAAATCCGCCTGCAGTCCGGGGCCTTCGTCGGACAAGCGAAGAGTGAACTCCCCGACGCCCGATGCGATCGCAAGGTGCAGGCGACACTGACCGTCTGCCGAGCGCCCGTGCTTCAACGCGTTGGTGCACCTCTTTGAGGAGCACTTCGCGCTCCGCGAGACTCCGCGAGGAGTCCGAGTCGATCACGAGGTCGGTCCACAACTCCGCGGCCCGCGTGTTGCGTTTTTGCAGAAGACCCTGCGCATCGATGAGCAGCAGAGCATCCGGCGAGCCTTCGAAGAGCACGGCGAAGCGCTCCTGCTCCGCAAGCACTGCCCCGCGGAGGTTTGCGATCGACGGGAGCCGCGCGATGACCCGATCACCCCCGGGCATCGCGTCGTCGAGGGCTAAACCTCGAAGAAGCACGGGATGCCGCAAGGCACCTCACAGACGACGCCAGTGAAACCGTCAGGAATCTCCGCGGACCCCGCGAGCACCACCGCCGCGCTGCCTTCCGGAACCGCCGGGGCCGCTGCTCCAGGGAGGCGCGCGAGTACGACGGTCAGGCACGACGGCATCGCTCGATTGCGAGCGCGAAGCGTCGGGCGCGCTCCGCAGCGGTCTGTGCCCGAAGCAGCGCCGTGGACTGGACGATCGCATCCGAATATCCATGCGCACATCCGCGGCAACCATGTCGCGGAATCGATGGGTTTTGAGCGCTTTCAAAGCACGCCCCGGGAAACGCAACCCACGCGGTTGATCTGGCGCAGGTCGCCCCGCCCTCCCGCGATTCATGTCCCCCGCCGAACGACGGACCGTTACCTTGGCGCCGTGTTGAAACGCATCGGTGATCGCAACATCCTCGTCGTCTTCGGCGCGACGCTCCTGTTGGGCGCGGGCTACGGCGTCTCCATCGCGCTCACGTCGCTGCACCTCGACGCGCGGCACTTCACCAAGCACGACATCGGCACCCTCGCGGCCTGGTTTGCGCTCGGCATCGTCGCGCTGTCGCTCCCCATGGGCGCGCTCATCCGGCGCTTCTCCGCACGGGCCGTGCTCGTCGCATCGCTGTTCGGCTACGCGGTCTGCGTCTCGCTCTTCCCGCGGCTCGACTCGTACTCCGCCATCGCCGCGGCGCGCTGCCTCGATGGGGCATTTTCCGTGGGCGTGTGGGTGAGCAGCGAGACCATTCTCCTCTCGCGCGGGAGCCGCGAGCACAAAGCCTATGTGACCAGCCTCTACGCGGTCGCCGTGGCCATCGGCTACGTCGTCGGGCCGCTCTTCGCCCGCTGGATCGTCACCGTTGCCCCAACGGGCACGGCCTTCCTCGCATCCGGCGCGCTCTCGCTCTCGGCCAGCGCGCTCGTGCTCGCGACGCTCGACGCCGACGTGCCCGAGACGCACCGCCACGACACCGCCGCGGATGGTCCGCCCGCGACCGCCTGGGCGCTGCTCTGGCGCATCAAGACGTCGTGCTTCGGCACCTTCGCGTACGGATACTTCCAGGCCTCGGTGGTGCTCTTCCTCCCGCTGTTTCTCGTGGAGTCCAAGGGCGTGGCGCGGGAGCAGACCATCCTCGTCCCGGCCTTCTTCGCGGCGGGCATGCTGCTCTTCTCCAACATCGCGGGGCGCGTCGCAGACCGCTTCGGGCACCTCCGGGTGATGCGCGTGCTCGCGGTCCTCGGCGCAGCGACGACGGCGTCGTTCATCCTGCTCGATCGATTCGCCTTCATGGCGGTGGCGGTGTTTGCCGCGGGCGCGACGCTGGCGTCCATCTCGCCGATCAGCCTCGCGCTCCAGGGGGTCGTCACCGATCCGTGGAACTACAGCCGCTCCAACGCGATCTACAATGCCTTCTACGCGGCGGGGATGTTGTTGGGTCCACCCCTGTCGAGCGTTCTCTTCGAGCGCTTCGGCGGCGCTGGGATGCTCGCGCACCTCGCGGTGCTCTGGGCCCTCTTCGCGGGCTTTACGTTGGTGTTTGCGAAGGACGACCCGGCCGCCACGCGGGTCGCGCCCGCCGAGGCGTGACGACCCGGCGGAGGGTGTTGCTGGGAGGGGCTTAGGGAGCGCTCAGCGCGGGCGCGCGGAGTAGCTGGGACGCGGGGCGCGGGCCGGGGGAGCGCCGACGTTGCCGCCGCCGGAGAAGCCGCGGGTGAGCTGCGGACCGCCGCGGGAAGATCCGCCGCGACCGTTGGCCGGGAGCGGGGGGCGCGGGGGCTCCGGGCGCTCAAGCATCGCGCGAATCTCCGCCTGGAAGGCCGCGGAGGACTTGTTGATCTCCCCGCGCGGCACCGGCGAGCGCACGTAGCGCTCGATGTCCCGCAGCAGGGGCATCTCCTCGGAGGCCACCAGACTCGAGGCGCGGCCGCTCGCGGAGGCGCGGGCGGTGCGGCCGATGCGGTGCACGTAGTCCTCGGGGACGTTGGGGAGGTCGTAGTTTACGACGTGGCCGATGTCCGCCACGTCGATGCCGCGGGCGGCGATGTCCGTCGCCACGAGGATGCGGTACTTGCCGCTGCGGAAGCCGTCGAGCGCGAGCTGGCGCTGGCTCTGCGAGCGGTTGGCGTGGATGCGCGACACGTCGTGGCCGGCGCGCTCGAGCGAGCGGGCGACCTTGTCAGCGCGGTGCTTGGTGCGCGTGAACACCAGGGTGCTGTCGCCGCCCTCCGCGAGGAGCGTGAGCAGCGCGGCGGTCTTCTCGCCCTGGGAGATCATGAAGACCTGCTGCGTGGCGCGCGCGGCGGTGGTGCCCGTCGGGGTCACCTCGACGCGCACCGGCTTCGTGAGGTGCGTCTCCGCGAACCTCGCCACTTCGCCCGCCATCGTGGCGCTGAAGAGCATCGTCTGGCGCACCTTCGGCACGCGCTCGAGAATCTTCGTGAGCTGCGGCTTGAAGCCCATGTCGAGCATGCGGTCGGCCTCGTCGAGGACGAGCACCTCGATGTCCGTGAGCTTCGCGTTGCCCTGGCTCATGTGGTCGATGAGGCGGCCGGGCGTGGCGATGATGACCGAGGCCTGCTCCCGGAGGCCGCGGATCTGGTTGCCCATGCCGACGCCGCCGATGAGGGTCACGCAGCGCAGGCCGCGCGGGCCGCTGAAGCGCTCGAACTGGTCGGCGATCTGCACCGCAAGCTCGCGGGTGGGGGCCAGGACGAGGGCGCGGGTTCCGCGCTTGTTGGTGAGGCGCTCGAGAATCGGGAGCGCGAATGCAGCCGTCTTGCCGGTGCCGGTGGCGGCGCAACCGATGACGTCGAGGCCGGCAAGCGCGGGCGGAATGGCCCGGGACTGAATGGGGGTCGGCTGCGTGAAGCCGGCGCGAGCGAGGGCGCTAAGGGAATCCTGCGAGAGGCCAAGCGAGGCAAAGGAGGCGTTGATGGGATCTGTAGACAAGAAGAACTCCGTGCGTGCGGTAACGCCGCGGGAACCGTGAGAGCTGTGCTGTGGAGCGGTGACGCCGTGTCTGGGAAAAGACGTCGGAGGCCCATGGAGAAGGGCCCCGTCGGCGATGCGCTCACCGGTGCGGCGGGCGTTGGCTACCACATCCGGAAGCCCGATGCTCCCCGCGGGCCTTCGCAATCGTCATGGGTTGCGGTGGATTCTTGACCCGCCCGCGGGCGCGGTGGGGCGTCCGGCGCGGGGGTCAGCGCGCAGAGCGGTCGTGGACGAAATCGACGAGCGCGGCGACGTTGTCCACGGGGGTTTCCGGGAGGATTCCGTGGCCAAGGTTGAAGATGTGGCCGTTGCGGTTGGCGGCGTGGTCGAGCACGCGCTGGGCGCCGGCGAGCAGCACCTCGCGCGGGGCGAGGAGGAGCGTCGGGTCGAGGTTGCCCTGCACCGCGACGCCGTCGCCGAGGCGCCGCCAGGCGAGGTCGAGGGGGATGCGCCAGTCCACGCCGATGACGGTTCCGCCGGCGTCGCGCTGGGCTTCGAGGAGGGTGGCGGTGCCGGTGCCGAAGTGAAGCACCGGGACGCCGCGGGTCATCAGCGGCTGCAAGATGCCGCGGACGTGCGGCGCGACGTAGGTGTCGTAGTCGTCCGGGGAGAGCTGGCCGACCCAGGAGTCGAAGAGCTGGACGGCCTGCGCGCCGGCGTCGATCTGCGCGTGCAGAAGCTTCAGGACGACGGCGGAGAGGGTGGTCATGAGGGCGTTCCAGGCGGCGGGGTCCTGGTACATGAGGGTCTTGGTGAGGACGAAGTGCGACGAGCGGCCGCCCTCGATGAGGTAGCTCGCAAGGGTGAACGGACCGCCCGCAAAGCCGATGAGCGGGGTCTTTCCGTCGAGTTCGCGACGGATGATGCGCACGGCCTCGAGGACGTATCCGAGGTCTTCCGCGGGGTCGATCACGCGGAGCGCGTCGATCTGCGCGCGGGTGCGGATGGGCTCGTGGATGACGGGCCCTTCTCCCTTGGCGAACTCGAACGACGCGCCCATCGGGGCGAGCGGCAGGAGGATGTCCGCGAAGAGAATGGCCGCGTCGAAGGAGAACTTCCGCAGGGGCTGGAGGGTGACTTCGAGTGCGAGTTCGGGGGTGCGGCAGATGTCGAGCAGGGTGTGCTTCGTGCGGAGCGCGCGGTACTCGGCCATGTACCGGCCGGCCTGGCGCATAAACCAGACGGGGGTGTGGTCCACGGGTTCACGGCGGCAGGCACGGAGAAAGCGGTCTTGCATGGTGGGCGGACCATCGTGCGCGACCGCGGGGGTCGTCAAGGGTGAGGTTTCGTGCGTGGAGTTCGGAGCACGCCGCCTCGGCCCGCCGTGCCGCGTGCTGAAGCACACGGCACCCCAGCGAAAGCCCGCAGCGGGCTCCATCCCGGGTCCCACGGGGCAGCGCTTCTCCATCGGGACATCGTAGGAGCCCGGGTCTGCCCCGGGCTTCCACACCGTG
>CANJUR010000051.1 GCA_947477565.1 Deltaproteobacteria bacterium | reverse complement strand
TCGCGGAGTTCTTCCACGGGTGCGATCTCGGGCAGGTCGCGCTTGTTGTACTGCATGACAAACGGGAGTTTCTCGAGCACGTATCCCTGCTCGGCGAGGTTGCCCTGGAGGTTTTCGAGCGACTCCATGTTGGCCTCGACGCGGCCGGTCTGCGAGTCGGCCACGAACACCACGCCATCCACTCCCTTCAGGATCAGCTTGCGCGAGGCGTCGTAGAAGACCTGGCCGGGCACCGTGTAGAGATGAAAGCGGGTCTTGAAGCCGCGAATCTCACCAAGTGAAAGCGGGAGGAAATCGAAGAAGAGCGTCCTATCCTGCTCCGTGGCGAGGGAGATCATCTTGCCCTTCGCCTCCGGCGCGGTGCGCTGATAGATCCACTGCAGGTTGGTGGTCTTGCCGCACAGCCCCGGGCCGTAATAGACAATCTTGCAGTTGATCTCGCGCTGGCCGTAGTTGATGAAAGTCATCGATCGCCTCAGGTAAGTGGCTCGGGGGAGTCAGTCGTTGAAGAGGTTGTCGATGTCCTCGTCGGTGATCTCGGCGAAGGGCGCACCGTCGCCGCCGTGGGGAACGCGCTTGGCGAGGGCCTCGAAGATGGTGTTGAGCTCGTCGCTCGCCCGCTTCACTCGCAGCCGCACCAGACCCAGCGTCGCGCGCGAGTCGAAAATCACCGCGAGAATCACCCTGTTTCCCACCAGCTGGATATGGATGTTGGCCTTCACGCCCTCGTGAAACTGCGTGGGAAACTCGTTCTCCTTGAGTAGCTTCGCCATGCCGCCCATCGCGGCGATGGTGCCCGCGATGAGCGAGGCGAGAGAGGTCGTGTCGAGGTTTTCCGTCTCCCCACTGGCGGCGATGAGTTGGCCGTTCTTATCGACGATGCAGACTACTCGCGCGTTCGCATCGCGCACGAGCTTGTCCACCACCATCTGGATCTGGTTCAGCTCGTCCTCGTACATCACCACGTTCATGGGCGTCGGCTCCGGAGCCCCCGTGTCGTAAACAGTGGCGGCCGCGATCTCGGCACGACAACACGCGGTCTCTCTCCGGCCATACCAGAGCCGCCGCGCGCGGAGCAACCCCGGACGTCGAACCTCCATCGTCCCCGCGAGTGTCCGTGGCATCGTCGCCCCACCGATGTTGCAAGCCGCCCTCTTCGACTTCAACGGCGTCCTCGTGGACGACGAGCAACTCCACCTCGATGGATTCAACGCCGCGCTGGCCCCCGCCGGAGTGATCGTCTCGCTCGAGCAGTACAACGAACGCTACCTGGGCTTCGACGACCGCGGCGCCTTCGTCGCGATGCTCCGCGATCACGGCCTCGCGCACGACGACGAGCGGATCGCGACGCTCATCCGCGCCAAGAGCGTCGTGTACGGAGCGCTCGCCGCTCGCTCGTTGACGGTCTTCGACGGCGCTGCGCTGCTGCTGCGGTCGGCCGGCGACGAGGTGCCGCTGGCGATCGTGAGCGGCGCAATGCGCGGCGAAATCGACGTGGCCCTTCGACTCATGGCGGCCGCCGCGGTGCCGCGGGTGATCGTCGCGGCGGAGGATGTTCGTGCCTGCAAGCCCGACCCAGAGGGCTACATTCTGGGCCTTAGCCGCCTCGGCGCGCTGGTGGGACCCCTCGACCCCGCCCGCTGCGTGGCTATCGAAGACAGCGTCGCGGGCGTGCAGTCTGCGTGCGCTGCGGGCCTACGCGTGATCGCAGTCGCCCACACCTACGCCGTCGATGTGCTGCGCGCGGCGGGGGCGCACGCGGTGTTTGCGCACGTCCGGGAGGTCACCGTCGACGATTTCCACGCGTTGGTGAGCGCAGCGGAAGTGCATGGTCGTTGACCTTTCGAGCGCCGCCGCCATAGGCTGAAACATGCCGCACGGGCGGCACATGGAGCCTGGAAAGCAATGAGCGGCCTGAAGGTTTTGATCTTCGAATACGACCGGCCCTTCGCCGATGCGCTTGAGCGGGCGTTTACGCGGCGGGGCTGCACGGTGCGCATTGTTGACGACGGCCAGGTGGGCCTCGACGTCGCGCTCGATGACCGCCCGGGGCTCATCATCCTGGCCATTGAGTTGCCGAGGATGAACGGCTTTGCGGTCTGCAACCGCATCAAGAAGCACTCCGACCTCAAGGATATCCCCCTGATGATCGTCTCGTCGGACTCGCCCCCGGAGACCTTCGAGCAGCACAGCAAGCTGCGCACGCGCGCCGAGGATTACGCCCACAAGCCCATCGACCCGGAGGCGCTCATCGCGCGCGCTGCGATGTTTGTGAGCATTCCCGAGCTGCCCGACGCCGAGATCACGGTCGATGACGAGGCCATCGAGGAGTCTGTAGACGACCTGGCGATCAACATCGACGACGACATGGGCGGGCTCTCCGACGCGGCCTTCGACAGCATCTTGATGGAAAGCATTCCCCCGGAGTCCGCGGCCGCATTGCTCGAGCCTTTGCCGGAGCCGCAGGCGGGGCATCCCGGGGCGAGGTCGAGCAACTCAGACGACTTCGAGGACTATACGATGGTGTCGTCGAGCGCGGAGCTCCCGCTCAACCTGAGCGACATCGCGCGCGCCGTGCAGGCCAACCCATTGCCGCAGGCCCCGGCCGCACTTGTGGCTCCGCCGCTGCTGGGTAGTTCTCCGTCCCTGGGGCGCGTAGGCGTCGCGCCCCCGCTGCCGCCGCCGACCCTGCCGCCTTTTGCGGCCCCTGCGCCGATGCTCAACGAGCAGTCGCCTTCGGGTTACGCCGAGGCCGAGCGCCTCCAGCGACGTGTCGACGAACTCTCGCGTGACCTCGCCGTCGCCGAGGCCGCCAGGCAGCGCGTGGTGGATCTCACGGCCGACAACGAGCGACTGCGCGCCGAGGGCGACGAGTTGGCGCGCGTGGCGAAAGACCTCGAAGAAAAGACGCGCACCGCGCCCGTCTCCGTGGTGCCCGCTCGGCCAGGCGGAATCTCGACGCGCGAATTTCTTGAACTGCGCGAGTCGCTCAACCGCAAGGACAAGGACATCCTGGCGCGCGATCGGGAGATTCTCGAACTGCGCGACAAGGTGCTGCAAGCCGAGATGTCCACCGCCGACATCGACGACCGCCTCAACGAGCGTGACCAGGAGGTCATCACGGTGCGGCAGGCCGGGGACGCCGTGCGGGCCGAACTCCTGACCGAGGTGGAGAGGCGTTCGGAGATCGAACGGGCGCTCGCAGAGTCGCGCCAGGCGGCCGCTCAGGGTGAGGCATCGCTGCAGCAACAGGTTGCGGATGCCGAGGCGAAGCGGGTACGCGAGGCGGAGGTTTACCAGCGCGAACTCACCGAGGTGCGTACAGAGCTTGCGGCCGCGGTGGCGGCGAGCGCTGCGCAGATCGTGGCGCGAGAGGCCGCAGAGGCGACGCTGCGCGAAGGTCATGCGGCGGCGCTCGAGGCCGTTCGTGCGGAGAGCACTACTGCGGTGGCGCAGCAGGCCGCGGCGCAACGGGCAGAACTCGAGGCCGCGCTCTCGTCGCTGCGATCGGAGCACGCGCAGGTCGTCGATTCGGTGCGTGCGGACCATGCGACCGAGGTCCTCGCGGTGAATGTTGAGCATGCGCGAGCTTTCGAAGCGAAGGGTGCGGAGCACGGGGCGGCCGTCGAATCGATGCGTGCGGCGCACGAGCAGAGCCTCGCGGCGCTGGCCAGCGATCACGCGGCTGTCCTCACTGTGGCAGCGGCGGCTGCGGCTGCGGCGGTGGTCGCGGAGGCCTCGATGCGAAGCGAACTCACCGATCGCATTGAGAGCCTGGACATCGAGCTCGGCGCGGCCCGCGCGGAAGGCACCGCCCTCGCATCGGAACTGGTCACGGCGCGCGCCACGATGGATACGTCGGCCCGAGAGGTCGTTGCGCTGCGCGATCGGCTCGACGCCATGGAGCGACGAAAGGCCAACTCGGAGGCGCTGCTCGATCGGGCACGCCAGGCGATGGAGATTGCCGCGGGGTTGGTTCACGCCGCCACGCACGAGTCGCCCGCGGCGAGCGACGAGATCAGCACCGCGTAGCGCGGACCTACCTGCGCACGAGCACCCGGCGGATGCGACGCAACTCGCCGGAGCTCAACTCTCCCATCACGACCAGCAACCCCACATAGACCAACGCGATGACCCCGGCGCCCAGCAGGGTGCCGATCTTGCCGGGCCACGGGACCCACGCCCCGAGCGCACCCGCACCGAGCGCGCCCGTCATCACCCGCGCCGCGGTTGGCACCGAGAGGAAGCCCCCGAACGATCGGCGCACGTAGGCGCTCACGATGCCAAGCCCGACGAGGCAACCGAAGAGGGTTCCGAGGGCGGTGTGGGTGAGGGCGGTGAGGTCGGCAGGGGAGGCGACGAGCCCCACTACGTTGCCGACGAACACGGCCACGAGCATCGTCGCCATAAGCGCGGTCGCAGCGGCGGTGCGCCCGGCGGCGAGCACGATGGTGGTGCCGATGACCGAGAGTGCGAACGCTCCCTGCGCGAGGGAGAGCCAGCGCAGCACCGGTGCGCCCTGGTCGAACGGCGGCCGGTACGCGAGGCGCAATACGCCGCGGGGCATGCCGCCGAGCACGGCGAGCATGGCGCCGAGCCCGAGCGCGCTGAAGCGCATGGCACCACGCACGAAGCTCGCGGTGGCCTCGCGGTCGCCTTCCAGCGTGGATTTCGACACCACCGGAAACACCACGAATGTCACCGCTAGTAGTAGTTGGTAAGGTAAGAACGCGAAGTTCTGCACGGCCTTGTAGACGCCCGCGAGGGTGTTGATGGCGGCCTCGTCGACCCCTTCGCGGCGGGAGAGAACAGCCTTCATCACCAGCAGGTCGGCCTGGAGCACGAGGTTGAGCGCGAACTGGTAGACGAGCACCGGCGCGAAGAAGCGCGCGTAGCTGCGTGCAAAGGCGCCCGTGGAGGCGTCCACCGCGGCCGAGGCGCGCAACTCGTTGCGGTGCAGCGCGAGTGCCACCAGCAGGATGACGAAGCTGGCGATGGCGAAGCCCGCGATGGCACCGGTGACCCGAAGCGAGGTCGATGCGAGCCCGAGTACGAGGCCGGTGCGCAGCGTGGCGAAGGTGATGTCGAGGCCCGCCTGGGCACGAAACCGTCGGCGGCCGTTGAGCGCGCCGACGAGCGCGGCGTAGACGCTGTAGTCCGCGACGATAACCGCCCCGAGCCGGAGCAACGGCGGCAGGCGGGCGTCGTGGAGTACGCCGGCGCCGAGGAGGTCAGCTCCGGCCACGAGGGCCCCCGCGAGCGAGAGGCCCAACGCGGCGTGGATGAGCAGCCCCTTGCGGAGCGCGGCGACGCCCCCCTCGGTGACCGCGTGAGACATCGCCTGGATGCTCCCGGCGACGACCACGTTGTTGAGTATCGAGATGACATTGAGCACCACGCCGTAGAGCCCATAGCCCTCGCCGAGCAGCAGGCGCGTCAGCACCAGCGGCTGCGCAAACCCCGTCAGGAGAAACCACCCCTTGGCGATGGCGATCACCGCGACGCCGCGGGTCGATTCTCGCGCGGTCGCCTCGGCCTTGACCTCGGCGTCCGTGACGGCGCCCTCGTTGTTGGATGACACGGCGCGGTGGATCACCACACTCCGCCCTGCGTGTCTAGAAGGCGCGCGGCTCAGCGCGCGGTCGCGGTGTCTCTGGACCCGAGGCGAAACCGCACGCCGGCCATCACTCCGAATGCGGTGACGCCGCCATTTTCGGCTGGCGCGACGTCGAGCGAGAGGCCGAGAAATGCCTGCACTGTGGGTGTAAAACCCCACTCCGCGCGCACGTAGGGATTCAGCCAGAGGGTGGTGGCCCGCGCCCCGGAGATGCCCTGCCAGAGGCCCAGCAGCACGCCCGCACTGCCGCGCAACGGTAGCCGCCCGGACGAGGGAAACGTGAACTGCGCCCCCGCGCCGAGGCCCAGAGCGCTGGTCGGTGTCGTGAGGATCATCACCGCCGCAGCGGCCTCGAGGCCCGGGACCGCGCTGATGGCGTAGGTGCCCTCGGCGCGCAGGGCGACCGCCGCCCCGGAGGCCGCGGCCGGGGCGTTGCCGGAGAGCACCACGCCGCTGGGCTGCCGTACGTCCGAGAGGCGACCGCCAGCGACGAGGGACATGCCCAACGAGACCGGCCCGCCGTCGGCGTAGCCACGAACCGGGTGCGCGCTGGCGTCCGCCTCCCGCTGCCGTCGCGCGTCGTCGGCGCCCCGCTGTCGGGCGGCCTCGGCCTCGGTCGCTTGTCGTTGCCGGGTGGCCTCGGCTTCGGCCAGTCGACGCGCTTCGGCCTCCCGCGCGATCGCCGGGTCCACCGCCGGGGCTGACCAGTTCGCGGGGTCAAGGAGTGCATCAAGCATGCGTCCGATGACATCACCGGCGCCTTCGTTGGGGATGCTCTCCTCGCGGGTCACTGTGCGCACCGAGGCAGCATCGATGAGGGTCAGCGCGAGGTTGTACTGCCCCGCGAGCGGCCGCAGGGATGCGCGAATCAACTGCGTCGCACCCATCCCCAGGACGGCGCGCGCGAGCGCGGTGGAGTCCGTCGGCGGCGTAAGTCCGAGGCCCAGGTTGATCGCCGCCCGGTCGGGAAGACGCGTGCCGCGCGCGAGGAGAACTCCGCGCACCGTCGCCTCGGCGTCCGCGAGGAGATCGGGCGTGGCCGTTCCCTCGAAGGGCAGCAGCAGCACCACTCGCTGCGTCGTGGGCGGGTTGACCTCAACGGTCTGCGCAGCTGCCCCAGAAGGCACCATGCATACCATGCCAAGTAAAATCGCGACCGCCCCGGCCCGCCCGCCCCGTCGTCCACTGGTGATCATCGTGCTGTGCGCGCGGTATACCATCGGCCTCAACCGAGAACCTCGCGCTCCTTGCCTGGACCCTTCGGGGCGCCGACGACGCCCTCGCGCTCCATTTTATCGACGATGCGCGCGGCGACATTGTAGCCGATGCCCAGGTAGCGCTGCACGAAGGAGACGCTGCACTTGCGGTGCGAGAGCACGAGGTTGACGGCCTTCTCGTACTTCTCCGGTGGCACCCGGATGTCCGACTCATGGGCGTCATCGACCTCGGCGTCTTCGTCGCGCGGCTTGAGAATGTCCTCGTCGTAGTTTGGCTTCCCTTGCGCGCGCCAATGGTCGGTGACGGCCTGAACTTCATCCTCGTGGACGAACGCGCAGTGCACCCGCTTCAGGTCGCTCGACCCCGGCGGCAGGATCAGCATGTCTCCCTTGCCCAGGAGGTTCTCCGCGCCCTGCTGGTCGAGGATGACCCGCGAGTCGAGTTTCTGCCGCACCATGAACGCGATGCGCGCGGGGAAGTTGGCCTTGATGATGCCGGTGATGACATCGACGCTGGGGCGCTGCGTGGCGAGGATGACGTGGATGCCGGCCGCGCGGGCCTTCTGCGCGAGGCGCGCGACGGCGGCCTCGATGTCCTTGCCCGCGACCATGATGAGGTCGGCAAACTCGTCCACCACGCAGAGGATGTACGGCAACTTGCGCGGCGCTGCGCCGTCGTGGGCCTCGCCGTCGGCGACGGCGGTCGTCGTCCCGGTCTCCTTCGGTCGCACCGGGCCATCGATGCCGCGGAGGGGCTTGCCCTCTGCGTTGGCCTTCACGACCTTCTCGTTGTAGCTGGTGATGTTCCGTGAGCCGGTTTGCGCGAAGAGCGAGTAGCGCCGCTCCATCTCGTCAACCACCCAGCGCAGTGCGAGGGTGGCCTTCTTCATGTCCGTGACGACCGGCAACAGCATGTGTGGGATGCCGTCGTAGACGTTGAGTTCGACCATCTTCGGGTCGATCATCAGCATCTTCACTTCATCTGGGCCCCGCTTGTAGAGCAGCGAGGTGAGCATCACGTTGAGCCCGACGCTCTTGCCCTGGCCCGTGGCGCCCGCGACGATGAGGTGCGGCATCGTGGCGAGGTCGGCGTAAAACGGCGCGCCGACGACATCCTTGCCGATCGCTACGGGCAGCGCACCGCCGAGCGAGCGAAACGCTTCGGTCTCGAGTAGTTCGCGGAGGTACACCATCTGGCGGTTGGTGTTGGGGATCTCGAAGCCCACGCGCCCCTTGCCTGGAATCGGCGCAACGATACGCACCTTGCTGGCCTCGAGGCTCATCGCGATGTCGTCGCTGAGGCGCGAGATCTTGGTGAGCTTGGTCCCGGCCGCGGGCACGACCTCGTAGGTGGTCACCACCGGGCCCGGGTGGATCTCCATTACGCGGCCCTCGATGTTGTAGTCCGCGAGGGTGCGCACGAGGCGATCCGCGGTGGCGCGGAGGTGGGCCTCGTCGAAGGTCACGCGGTTGGGCGGCGGCGGAGCGAGCAGCTCCGCGCTAGGCATCTGCATCGGTCGCGTGACCGCGTCGATGTGCCTCACCGCGGTCTTCTCTACCGTCACCGCGGCGGTCTTCATGGCCATTTCGATGGCGTGCGCGTGCGAGACGATGGTGAGCGGGGCGGCCGAATCCTCGTCGTCCTCGACGGGCAGAGTGTCTTCCTCGATAACGGCCTCCTCGACGAGGGCTCTCGGCGGCGTCGGTGTGGAAGTGCGTCGCGGCGTCGGGGGCACGGAAGCCCGGGGCGCAGGGGGCGGCGGGGTCGTCGGCCGTGCCGGCGGGGGCGGCGATTCTTCCACTGCGCTGACCGCCTTCGGGGGCGTGGTCACCTTTGGGGCGATGGGCTCCCGCACGGGTGCGGTCACCTTCGGGGTACTCCGCGAAAAAGCGTTGCCCTTCGCAGGTACGGGCACCGACAGGACTTCGTATTCGTCTTCCGGGTCGGCGGCCGTGTCGATCTCGGGCTCAGGCTCCGCTTCCGCCTCGGTGGCCTTGCGGCGGGTCGATCGCGGTCGGCGCACAGGCTTCGATTCCAGCGCTTCGCTGGCCGCACGAGCCTCTCCCGCCGCGCGGTCATCTTCGTCGAGCATGATCTCCGCGAGCGAGCGCCCATCCGGCTCGGGCTCCTCGAGTTCTTCGGGGGTGTTTGCGTCGTCGATGACCGGGCGCACGGCGCGCTCGGCTAGCTCTTCTGGGCGCTCCCGCGGATGGGCGGTCGGTCCGCGAGCCGAGTGTCGCGACTCTCGCCAGGCGTGGGCGACGGAACCGACGCCGTTGCGCAACCAGAGACTCCCGCTGGCGCCAGCGGCGCGCGCTCCTACAGCTACGGAAACCACGCTCAGCCGGGTGCGGGCGACCAGCGCGACGAGCATCGCTGTGAGGACGAGGGTGTGGGCTCCGGCGGTCCCGACCGTGCCCCGGAGGGAGTCCCCGAGGGAGGAGCCGAGGATGCCACCGGCCATGAGTCCGCCGAGCGCGGGGCGTTCGCCCCAGAGGAGGTGAAGCGCGGTTGCGGCGGTGGCGATGATGGCGAGGGTCCCGAGCACCCGGCCCACCGCGAGGGGCTGGGTGGTGCGGCGAAACATCCGGACGGCGTTGACCGCGAGCGACCAGGGGATCAGCAAAGAGGCTGTACCGAGGGCGGTTGCGAGCACCTCCGCGACGCGACGCCCGAGGGGCCCTGCCCAGTCGGCCCCGCCTCGCGCATCAAAGCTGAGGAGGGCCATCGCGGTGAGCGCCGCGAGCGCCGACAGGATGAGCCCCGCGACCTCGTGCCGCTTGGGCTGAGCCATCGGCGCCACATCACGGCGGAGATTCATGGGCGGAGAGGCCATGGGGGCCATCAAGCACATTCGTTCCGGGAGAGGGAGATTCCGGCACGACGCTCCTCGATGCTGCGGTGTTGATTCTCCCGCGCGGTCGGTTAGGATCTCGCCGCAGTTCGCAGCCCCGGGGCTTTGATTTTCAAACCGCGGCGTGAGGAGACGATGCTGAATCGACGACGTGGCGTGGTACTGGCGGGTTTGATGTTTGTCGCGGCGGGGTGTGGCGTCAACGACGACGACATCGAGCACTGGAAGCACACGCAGCGTGGCCCTCGGAAGATCATGACTGTGCTGGTGGGGTCTGGATACGAGCAGCCCCTGCGGGTGCACGCAGCGCGTGCGCTGGTGGAGATGAAGCACCCCAATGCCAATGGGCTTGAGGTGCTCGCGCTCGCGATGCAGCAGGTTCCGGCAACAGAGCGGGAGGCCATCGTTCACGCGCTGCTACCCGAGTTACAGCGGATGATGACTGCTGCGGTCGCCCCTGCGGGTCCGGTCGCAGCGCCGACAGAGCCGCAGATCAAGGCCAAGGACGCAGCGTACGTTCTGCTCCGTGGCGACGGCCGGGCCTCTTTTGGGAGCGCCGAAGATCGGGCTTCGCTTGCCAACCTCATCCTCGATTGGGTGCTCGCGGACTTCAACCAGCGCGCACTCGCGGGCTCTTACACCGCCGAGCAGATCGTCAACGCGGTGGGCCCCACAGCGGCCGATCGCCTCACCCGCGGACTCACCACGGAGGAAAACGCGCTCCTGGTTTCCGTCGAGATCGCGCGACTCATCAACGCCGTCGGTACCCCGGCGGGCAAGCAGGCTGCGGTCGCGCAACTGGTCCGCAATGCCACCGAAATCGGCGGCCCGGCCGGCACGCAGCGCATGCGCGACAAGGCACGCGCGCTTCTCACCAACGGCGGTCGAACGGTCGATGACGCTCGCGTCAACGCCGCCGCCGAACAGTTGCGCGGGCAGTACCTGACGGTGCTCTTCGAGGCGCTAAAAACGTTGGGGCAGGCCAACGGCACCGAGTACCTCGTCACCGTCGCGCGAGACGCTGCTGCGCCGATCGAGCGACGCCGCGCGGCGCTCACTGCCATGACCGGCAGCGTTACGGCGGCCAACAACGCTGCGCTCCTCGCGATCGTCAACGCGTGTCCCGCGGGCTCCGCGGCGGGCGGAAACTGCGATGTCGATCTGCGCGGTCTCGCGGTTGATCGTATCGGTGAGACCCACAGTCGCGAGGCGATCCCGACGCTTTTCAGCCTGTTTGACCAGGCCAACGGGGTCGCGGCGGACATGACCTTTACCATCCGCTGGAAGCTCGGCGAGGCCATCCTGCGCCTTGGCGGCGCCGGGGTGCTGTCGGACTTCATGACCCACCTTGCGATACCGCGGTCGGCGCCCTTCGCGGGCTTCACCTTCGCGGAGATCAGCGGCGAGGCGCAGGCCATTGGGGACATCGCCCCACCGCCACGCGACGCGCTACGCGCATTCACTTCCGGCTCGCACGCGCAGCCGGTGCGGCTTCTCGCGATGCTGTTTCTGGGCGTCAAGGGGCAGCAGGCAGACCTCGCGCTTCTGCAGTCGTTCGCGGGTGACGCGACGGCGGTGGTGGGCGAGGGCTGGGGCGACGCGCACCTCACCACCGTGGGCGCAGTGGCCAATCGAGCGAAGGAAAACCTCCAGCAAGCGTTGCGCGCGGCCCAGCAAGCGCCGGCCAACGGCGCCTCGGCGCAACCGTAAGGGCTCACCATGGTTGGCGATCCGCAAAGCAAGAATCCCCGGCAATTCAACTGTCGGGAGTACATCTGGGAAACTTTCGAGCAGATGTCGCAGGAGCTCGACGTTACGCTCGACTACCTCATCAACGAATCGATGCGTCAGTACGCGCGCGGCCGTGAGCGCGGCGGCCCGATGGTCGAGCAGCCAGAGCAGCCAGAGCGGCTCAGCGCCGGGATGGGTGGCTTCCGGCCGCCGATGCAGGGAATGGGTCAGCCCCAAAGATCTGGGATACCCGGGATGGCGCAGCAGCAGCCGATGCAGCAGCAGCCAATGCAGCAGCAGCCAATGCAGCAGCAGCCGATGCAGCAGCGGCCTGGGATGCCCGGGCAGGCGGCCCCGCGGCTCCCGTCGATGACGGGCGGTGGCCAGATGGGTCAAGGGCAGCGACCGGGGATGCCCACGATTCAGGCGATGCCGCAACAGCAGCCGCAGGGCCGTCCGGGCCTGCCGCCCACGGCGCAACAACAGCCGATGCAGCGACCCGGCATGCCGCAGGCCCCGCAGCAGCAGGCCCCGCAGCATGCGGCAGCGCCACAGCGACCGCCGCCCCCGCAGGCGCGGCCGGCCACGCAGTCCCGCACGCTCATCGCGCTCTTCGAGGGGCAGCAGTATCCGGTGACCAAGGAGGAGTTTGTGATCGGTCGCGGTCAGAAGACCACCGACCTGACGATCCGTGACTCGAACGTCTCGCGGCGGCACGCGTGCGTCGTGCTTTACAATGCTCAGTATTGGATCGTTGATCAGCAGAGCACCAACGGCATCGACCACAAAGGCGGCAAGGTTGACCGGAAGGTGATCGAAGACGGGGACTCGTATCGAATCTGCGACCACGAGATTCAGTTCGTCTATCGCTGACCTCGGGTCGGGCCCTGCGTTGGGCCATAGACCAGCATCGCTCGATCGGTGTACCCTTCGCCTGCGGGCCGTCGCCGCGGTGGATGGGACATGACCGAAGATCCAAACCGAAAGACCTACCGGCAGTTCCAGTGCAGGGACTACCTCTGGGATACCTACGAACAGATGTCGCGTGAGCTCGAATGCTCCGTCGATTACCTGATCAACGAAGCCATGCGGCATTACGCGCGCACCCAGGGAAAGGCCCAGCCCGGTGGGGCCCTGCCCCAGCCGATGGTTCGCTCCCAGGGGCAGCCCGCTGCGCCCCCGATGGGTCGCCAGGGAATGGGCACGGGTGCTCCGATGCCTGGCATGGGTGGCATGGGTGGCATGCGTCAGCCGGTGCCATCCCCGGTCGGCGCACCGGGAATGAACGGTCGTCCGATGGGCGCGTACCCCAGTCAGGTGCCCCAGCCGCAGCAACAACCGCAGCAGCGCATGCCGCCGATGGCGCAGCAACGTCCGCCCGCGCCCATGGTCGCCCCGAGCGGCGGTTTGCTGATGGCCGTCTACGAGGGCCAGCGCTACCCGATCAACAAGGACGAATTCTTCATCGGTCGCTCCAACAAGAGTTGTGACCTCATCGTGAAGGATCCGAACGTCTCCCGTCAGCACGCGCGCATCGTTCGCCATCAGGGACAGTTCTGGATGGTCGATATGGGCAGCACCAACGGCATCGAATATCAGGGCGGCCGCGTCGATCGTCGGCCCATCGCCGAGGGCGATCTGTTTCGTATCTGCGATCACGAAATCGCCTTCACCTACCGCTGAATCCGCGCGCAGTTCAACTGCGACAACCAAACCCCTTGTCAGGCTCCTCGGCTCGCGTGAACACTGCGCGTATGGGTCGTCATGCGTGGGTCTTCGCCTTGTTGTTTCCCGGTTCCTTTGTCGCGTGTTCGACGGAGGCGCCGCTCGCGGATGGCGGGACTCCGACCGACCGGGGTTCCACCGGGGATGCAGCCAGGGCCGACGCCGCGACTCCGGTCGATGGCGCGCCCGTGTGCGAGGAAGAACCCCCGACGCGCGAGACGTTGAGCCCCACTGCGCTCTACCTCGCACCCGGTACCCGCGTGCCCCTGACGGTACGTATCGGCCGAGATCGCTGCGCACCCGTTGCGCTGCCCGTGCGTTCGGCCACTGCCACGGTGGCAACGGTCGGCGCTCCCATGGTGACCGTCGCGGCAGGCGACTCCACCGCGACCATCGAAGTCGCGGGCGTCATGCCAGGCACCTCGGTAGTGAGCGTTGGTGCCGCGATGGTGACGGTGACGGTCATCGATGCCGCGCTACCCACCTGCGCGACCACAACCCCGTCAACCCGGGCCACGATTCGCGCGGGACAGACCGTGCGTGGCGCCGCGGGCGGACCGTTGGAACTCGCGACGGTAGGGCTCCCCGCGGCCGCAACAGAGGTCAGCCCGATCGAGGTCGCCGTCGCGTGCGCGGCCGATCAGGTGCCCGATGGATTCTCGGCAGTCGGCCCGGCGGTGCGATTCGATCCGGGGACGACGAAGCTGCAGCGGGAGATTCCGTTCACGTTGCCCGTCAACGCCACGCGGATTCCGCCGGGATACGAGATGCAAGTGCAGTTGGCCTACACCGCGCCAGGCATCCGCTCGGCGCGCGTCGTGCCGGTCGCGGATGTGCACCTCTCCAACGACGGCCGCGCGGTGACCTTCAAGGCCCCGCGCCTGGGCACCTGGCAGGCGGTCATTCGCACCGGGCTTGGCACCCGGCACACCCGCCAGAGGTTTACCTACCATAGTATTCTCGGCGTCTCCATGGGCGCCGCGGGCGCAGGCATGATCGGCATGCGCAACCTCGACCTGTTCGACTTCATCGCCCCGCTCGGCGGCCCGGTGGACTGGAATTATCTCGGGCAAAACCTCCACGACTGGCAGCTCGGAGGCTTCTGTACCGCAGCTCAGCGGGCGGCCGACCCGACGGGCTGCGCGATGGGCTCCAGCGCCGAACGCACGCCGCCGCCGGGGGACCTCTACGAGCGCCGACAGCACTTCGAGGAGTGGTTTTATCCCGACGGCTGGGATGGCCAGGGCGGGACCTTCGATCGCCAGTCGGATATCCAGATGTTTCGTGATCTCACGCACATGTTCGGAAACGCAGTGACCCCACCGGGGATGGGCGGCGTGCTGCCCGCTGGCGTTTCCGAAACGGAGCTCACACGGAGCGATAGCGACCGATGCGCGAGGCCCGTCACACTTAGCAACTACTACGACCGCGAGTTCAACCCCGACGGGAGCCTTCCCGTGGTGACCTTCTGCGATGGCGGCCACGCGCCCGGACACTCCGGGCGGTGGGACGGCGGCCGAGGGAACTTTCCGATGGAGGTGACCCTCGCCGTGGACGTCAATCGCAACGGGCGACGTGATCTGGGCGAGCCCGTGCTGCGGCGCTTTTACGAAGCGTTTCGAGACGTTGGCACGGATGGGCGCGCCTCCGCCGCGGAAGCGGGCTACGACGTGCTCAGCAACCCCGATCCGGCGCAGGACGACTACGATCGGCAGTTCAATCCGGGCGGCACCGAGGGCAACCTTCAGCGGGAAGAAGGCGAGGCCTTCGACGACCTCGGGGTCGATGGCGTGGCATGCCCAACCGCCGGATCGTGTCCGTACGATCTGGGCGAGGGCAACGGCCGCTGGGACCAGAACCCCGGCTGGGAACGCTTCACCAACCGAAGCCCGCGCAACATCGCCGCACACACCGCCACCCCGGCGCAGCTCGCCCGCGTCGGAGTGTGGACCGACGGCGGAGTGCACGACCTCTTCAGCTTCGCGACGGTGGCCAACCACTTCGTCGGCGGCCTCGCGCAGCGCGGTTTGCCCTTGCACTACTACAACAACTTCGCTCCGCTCGCGGCGGAGCGGCTGCCGGAGACGCCCTTCGCGCACGACCTCGTCGATTACGCGCACCTGCCGAGCCACGTGATGCTCCGCTACGGCAACCCCGACGCCTCCATGACCGAGCTGGTCAACGGCGACGGCGGCCACGTCGGGACCATTCCCCAGATCACCAGCCGACTCTACACCGCGCTCTTCTGGATGGCCGCGCGATGGCCCGGCGGCGATCACCGCGCGGCGCGCTACTCGACCGAGTTCGACAACGCAGGGCGCTGCTCCAACGGGTACTTCTGCACCTTCGACTTCCGCTCGGAGCGCGCCAGCCGCAACGGGCCCGTCAGCGTGTACCTCCCGCCGGGCTACCACGACCCCGAGAACGCCGGCGTACGTTACCCCGTGGTGTATTTCCTCCACGGCTACGGCCAGCAGCCGTCGGACCTCGTCGCCACCGGGCTCATCGTGGGCAACTTCATGGCCCTCAGCAGCATCCCCTCGTGGCGCCGGCCGGCGAAGTTCATCATGGTGTTTCCGGACGGGCGATGCCGGGCGGAAGATGGCTGCCTGCGCGGGACGTTCTATACGGATTCCCCCGTCGGTAACGCTCAGATGGAGTCGTACTTCCTCGACCTCTACCAGTACATCGACCGCAACTATCGAGTGCGCACCCCGGAGGAAGTCGACGTCGTCGACTGAACCGTTTCCCTCCGACGGGTGTCCACGCAGGACACCACCGATGACCTACCGCACCACCTCCGCCTCCGCCCTCCTCGTACTACTCCTCGCCGCTCCTGCAGCCTCTGCGCAGAGCGCCGTGGAGGTCTTCGAGCGCGGCACAGCACGTCTCTCCCTCGACGGATTGATTCGCGAGTGGTCGGGCTTTGGGCAACTGCGTGCCGTCGATGATCGCGCGAGCGTCACCGTCGGCGCCGCGGCCTGGCGGGGCAGCGACGATGCCTCCTTCGGCTACGCCGTCGCCCGCGACGACGAAGGCCTCTGGATCGCCGCGGAGGTGCGCGACGACGCCCTCGTGCGCTCGGACACCCACGCCGACACGGACGACCACCTGAGCGTCGCCCTCGCGGTCACGAGCGGCGGTCGTACGGTCGCATACGAAATCGATCTCTACCCGGGCGAACCCGGCGCCTTCCCCGGCGCGGCCCGGTTTCGCGTCGGCGGCCGCGGCGTCGTCGTGGGCGCGCAGGTCGTCGAGGCCCCGCTGCCCGATCGACTCGGACTCACCCTCGAGGCCCGCATCCCGTGGAGCGCCATCCCCGAGGTGCGCGCCCACCTCGACACCCTCCGCGCCCGCATCGCGTGGTCGGACGCCGATGCCCCGCGACGTCGCGCGGTCGAATCGGTGATCGCCACCGGGCCCGGCGATGGCGCCCACCCTGACGCGCTGCCCCTCGTGCTCGGCGCCAACGCGCCGCCCGCACCGAGCGCGCTGCTCGACCAATTTCGCGCCGAAAACGCAGTCACTGCGCCTGCGCGCCTCGACCGCTCCGTCGATCTTGCAGGCGACGCGCGCCCGGAGCGGGTGGTGGTGTACCCGGGCTTCGTCGTGGCGCTCGGACCAGGCGTGGCGCAGGGCACGGCGTACGCGTTTATCCGGCTGCCGGCGCGCACCAGCGACGACCTGCTCGACGTGACCGTGCGCGATATTACCGGGGATGGTAAAAGTGAGGTGCTGCTGCGGCAGCGCGCGGGCACCGTAGGGGGATTCTCTCGCGAACTGCTCACGGTCTACCGGGTCGATGAGGGCGGGAATTTCCAGCAGGTGTTCGTGCACGAAGTGGGGCGCGCGCAGGGCGCCAACCGGCTGAGCGATCGGGTGTCCTACGAGCCCGCCGGGCTGCGCCTCGAGGCCGGAGTACCCGTGGGGTTCACCGCCGCGACGTGGCCCGCGGCGACGGAGGCCGGGGTGGAAGCGCCGCTGACCCCGTGGAGCACCGATCGGGCGCGGGTGTTCACCTGGAGCGCGGCTGCGCACGCGTTCTCGCTGGCCCGCAGCGAGCGCAATGCGCCGCTCGCCGCAGCGGTGAATACAACAACTGGTAATATAGCCTCGCCCCCCGTGGGACCGACGCCGCTCGCGGCGGACCTCGACGGCGTTCTGCGGATCTTCCGGCAGCGCGAGTCGGTCCCCGAGGGCACGGCGCCGACGCATCGGGCGACCGGCGATGTGGGGGAAGACGCGACCGCCGAGGAGGTGCTGATCTTCGGGCGCACGCTGGTAGTCGTGGGGCCGCGCTTCTACGGCGGTCGGTCGTACTACTCCGTGGCGCTGCCGCTCGCCGAGGGCGATGCGGTGATCGACCTACGGCTCGTCGATATTACCGGGGATGGTAAAAATGAAGCGGTGCTGCGCGTGCGTCGCAACGTCGGTGCGCAGGTGCAGGGGGCGGCGGTGACTTCGCAGCGGGAGATGCTCCTCGCGTACGCGGTGACCGGCGAGCGGCGAGGGCGGGTGTTCGCCGCGGAGGTCGCGCGGCGGGTGGGCGATTGCGCTGTCGTCAACGAGTTGCGCAGCGTCGGCGCGGGCAACGCGGTGACGATTCGCAGCGGCGCGGCGCAGGGCTGGAGCGCGACGACGTACCCGTTTCACGACGTGGCACCGCAGGGGTACTTTCCGCTGCTGCTGCCGTGGGATTCCGCGCAGCAGCAGGTGACCTACCGCTGGAACGGCAGCGTATTCGAGCGTGCGCCGTGAGGACTGCGCTCGCGTTGGGCTGCGCGCTGGCGATGGGCTGCGGGCGCACGGTGAGCGGTGATCCTGCGGTGGACGGCGGCGCGGCGGAGGTGCTCGTGCCGCCGGAGTGTTCCGCGGACGCAGAGTGCGACGATGGCGTGTCGTGCACTGCCGACCGCTGCCTCGAGGCGCGTTGTGTACGCGTCGCGGTGCCGTCGCGGTGCGGTGATGGGACCGTGTGCGATGACGTTCGCGGGTGCGTCGATCCGCGGTGCCGCGACGGGGGCACCGCCTGCGAGGCCGACGGGGGCGTGGTGTGCGTCGATCTCGTGTCTTCGGCGACGGATTGTGGTCGCTGCGGCGTGCGGTGCCGCGCGGGGGACGTGTGCGACCGCGGGGCGTGCGTGCCGCGGGCTCGCGGGCCGAGCGCGCGCTGTCGGCGGGCGAGCGACTGCCTGGAGCCGTACACCTGCGACGTCGATCTGGGCGGCGTTTGCGCGCTGCCGTGCGCGCCGGGAGACGCGGCGGCCGAGGCGCTCGCGTGCGGGGTGGGCGCGACGTGCCTCTCGATCGACGGGTCCATGGGGCGGTGCCTGCGGGGGTGCGATCCGCGGGAGCGCACGGTCGATCGCGGGGGTTGCGCGGCGGGCCAGGTCTGCACGGCGCTATGGTTGACCAACGACATCACGCGACTCGACGAGCCGGCATGCGTGGGCTTCTGCCAGAGCGATTTCGACTGTCAGGGCGATACACGCGGGGGCCGCTGCAGCCTGCGCACTGGCACCTGCGGCGCGCGCGCAGACGACCGCCGCATGGCCGCGGATGGGGCGCAGTGTGAGCCGACTGCGCTCGATTCGGCCGGCCGCAGCGTGACCTGCCGCGGGTACTGCGCGCGGGTCGGCGGGGCGTCCGCGGGGCTGTGCGCGAGCCTGATCGATCGCCTGACGCGCGGGCAGTGCTTCGATGACCCCGGAACGATGACGCCGCTCGGTCCCGTCGGGGCGGACAACCTCGGGCTTTGCGTGTACCGCACCTGCGTCGATGGCTGCGCGTGCGCCGGCGGGGCCGTGTGCATCTTCCCGGAAGACGGCGCGGGGCGTCCGCAGACGGGGTCCGCCCGCTACTGCCTTCCCCGTACGCCGTCGCAGCCCTCCGGAATCGGGTGCCCCGGGGGGTGAGTCCATGGGCTGACGATCGCGCGTTGCGGTCGGTAGCTCTGCGATACCCTCGCGGCCATGCATCACCCGGTTGATCTGACCCAGCTTCCCGAGGGCGCCCGCAGGGTGCTTGGCGGCCCGGCGCCGTTGAAGATGATGGCCGCGCGCGGGATGGCGCCGCTGCCTCCCGCTGCGATGATGTGCGCGCTCTACGGCCTCGCCTGGAGCGAAGATCCGGGCCTGCGCGACGCGGCGCAAAAGACCCTCCTCGGGCTGCCCGAGTCAGTGGTCGGATCAGCCCTCGCAGCGTCGGATTTTCCTGCCGCGGTGCTCGACGATTTCGTGACGCGCGCGGCGGGCAATCGAGCCTACGTCGAGCGTGTCGTGCGGCACCCCAACGCGGCCGGGGAGACCGTCGCCCGGCTCGCGCGAGACTGCGACGAAGCGCTCTCGGAGGTCATCGCGCAGAACGAGCAGCGGCTGCTTTCGTCGCCGCAGATCATCGAGGCGCTCTACCTCAACCCCGCGACGCGCATGTCGACGTCCGACCGCATCGTGGAGTTTGCTGCGCGCAACGGCCTCACGGTGAACATCCCCGGCTTCGAGCAGATCGTCGCGGCGCTGAAGAACCAGGTGATTCCTCCGCCGAGCGAGGTGCCGTTGGAGCGCGACGCGGCGTTTGTGTTCGCGTTGGAGGAGGCGCAGGAGTTCAGCCTCGACGACATCGAGGAGGACGACGACGGCGTTAAGGTGAAGGAGGGCGCGCGCAGGGCCGAGAAGCGCCTCGACGACATGAACGTCACGGAGAAGATTCGCACCGCGATGCTGGGCAACGCGATGCAGCGGTCGCTTCTGGTGCGCTCGACCAACCGCCTCGTGGCCGCGGCGGTGCTCGACTCACCGAAGATCGGCGACGACGAAATCATCAAGATCGCCGCGAGCCGCAACGTGGGCGACGACATCCTGAGGCGCATCTCCAACCGAGGTCCGTGGCTGCGGCTCTACGAGGTGAAGCTCAACCTGGTGAGCAACCCGAAGACGCCCATCGGCGAGGCGATGAAGCTCATCGTGCACCTGCGCGAGAGCGACATGAAGCGCGTCGCGGCCAGCAAAAATGTCGCAGCAGCGGTGCGTACTGCGGCTGGCAATCACCTCAAGAAGCGCAAGTAGCGGCGAGGCGCGCACGACGCATGGCGTGTGGCTTACGCGAGTCAGATGGTCTTGTGGGTGAGGTGCCTGCGAGGGGGGTGGCGTCGGCTACGTCGCCGCCCGATGGGCATCGGGTGCGCGAGCATGAACTCACTCCCTAGCCAGCCGACGAGAGCGGCCTGGGCGAGGGCGAGGAGGTCGAGCGCGAGCGCGGTCATCGAGGGGCCCGCGGCGGCCACGTCGGTGCGCATCAGCGCGGCGAGCACCAACAGCCCGAGGGGCACGTAGGCCAGCTTCGCGTACTCAGCCTGGTCGTTCGGGCAGTGCCGGGTGTTCAAGGGAACCTCGCTCTCCTCGCTCGGCGCCGACGTCGCAGTCGCCGCTGCGCCACTCTTCGCAGCGCACGTCGCAGGCCGCCAGAAAGTGTCGTAAATCAAGGGATGGGAACCTCTGGGAGAGCGTCGCTGTCCTGCCGTCGGTGCGCGTCGGTGGTCTCTGGGCGAGACCGCGTGGGGCCGCACAGGAAGGGCTCGCATCTGGCCTCGCACCTCGAGAATCTGCCGCCATGAAGACCTCTCTCTCCGTGGTTGGTTTTGCACTCCTGACGGGTTGCGCCACGACGCACATACCGACGCCCGCACCGCAGCCCGTTGTGGCGGTGGCGCCGGAGCCCGTGGTGACGCCCGAGCCCGCTCCGGTGCCGATCGTCGCGGCGCCCTTCGCGCCGTCGACCGCGGACACTGCGGCGTGGACCCATGCGCGCACGTTGCTCGACTTCAACGCCCGCGCGAACTTCGGCGGCGGTCGCCTGACCACCGGATTCGCGCCCGACCCGTGGTCCTTTCCGCTCACCGCGGGCGGCGGTCGCAACCCGGTCAACGTGGCCGACCTCAACATGCGCGACAGCGTCAGCGGCGAGCAGTGCGGCCGATCGTTTGTGACCCGTCGCCCGGACTTCCACTTCCACTTCACCGCGGGCACCACCTTCCCGCTGCTGCGCTTCTACGTCGTCGCGGGCAACAACTCCGACGCCACGCTCGTAATCAGCGAGCCGAGCGGGCAGTGGCGCTGCAACGACGACCATCACCATGAGGGCTGGGGCAACGCCCTCATGCCGACCATCGACTTCGCCCACCCGCCGGCCGGTCGCTACGACATCTGGGTCGGCACGTACGACGCTTCGTCGCACAACCCGGCTGTTCTCCACGTCACCGAACTCGACGCCAACCACCCGTGACGGCGCCTCGTGCTTGAGTGCGCGACGCCGATTTTCCCTATTCCCGTTCCGCGTTTCTCCATCAGACCGTCGACACGACGGAAGCTCCTCCCCGCGAGGGGTGGGATTCCGGTACGATATGCGCGTGATTGTCTGGCTCGCACGGTCTGCGATGGTGACCTTCTACCCGCGCTCGGAGCAGTTTCCCGGCATCGAGGACATGCCCCTCGACGAGTACATCGCGCGCTTCCGCCGCGAGTGCGCGCCGATCATCTGGGCCGGCTTCGTGCTCGGTACGCTCTTGTTTCACATCACGCCGCTGTTCACGGTGTTTGTCCCGCTACCGGCGTTCTGGCTCTCCGCAGAGACGCGCGATCGGCACGCGCAGAGGCTCGCGGCGCACCCGATCTACTATGTGCGACAGCCGGTGTTCTTGTTGAAGATGATCGCTGGGCTGCTCTGGGGCGCTGATCCGAAGGTGCGCGCGGCGCTGGGTCTCCCGCCGTACCCCGCGGACCCCGGGACGTGGAGGAAGTCATGACGCACATCGCATTTCGCGAGGAAGACCTCGCCCTTGAGGTCGATTACGTCGTGGTGGGATCCGGTGCGGGTGGGGCGACCGCGGCCAACGCCCTGGCCCGCGGCGGAGCGACGGTGGCGCTCATCGAAGCGGGGCCCTGGCGCGACCCGGCGGACTATCCGTCGTCTACGTACGGAGCCATGCGTGACGTCTTCGACGACTGGGGCGTCGGAATCTCGCGCGGGAGGGCGCTCTGGCCCATCGTGCAGGCGTCCTGCGTGGGCGGCACCACGGTGATCAACTGCGCCATCTGCGTTCGTACCCCGGAGGACGTCATGGTGGGCTGGGAACGTGACCTCGGCGTCGGGGGAAAAGCCTTCCGCGACGCGATCTGGAAGCACCAGGACAAGCTGGAAGTCGAACTCTGCGCGGAGGTCGTACCCGCGGCGGCGGCGGGGCGCTCGAACCTGCTCGCAGCCAAAGGGGCGGCGGCGGTTCCGTACGACGGACACCCGATGACCCGGTATGTGAAGGGCTGCGTGGGCTCGGGGCAGTGCCTCCAAGGGTGCAAGCAACTCAAGAAGCAGAGCCTCAACCTGCAGTTTATCCCCGAGGTGATGGCCCTCGGCGGCACCGTGCTGTCGTGCGCCCCTGCGGAGCGCATCCTGCTCGAAGGGCGTCGCGCCGTGGGCGTCACCGGTCGCTTCCGCGAGCCCGTCACGCGCCGCAAAGGAGGGCGCTTCACGGTGCGAGCGCGCAAGGGAGTGGTCGTGGCGGCGAGCGTCACGCGCACAGCGCCGCTGCTTGCGGCCAGCGGCGTGAAGCACCCGAGAATGGGCTTCGGCTTCCGCGCGCACCCGGGCACCGGCGTCATCGGCGTGTACGACGAAGACGTCGATATGAACGTCGGCGCCACGCAGGGCTGGGCCTCGGTGCAGTACCGCATCGACCCGGGAATGAAGATCGAGACGCTGTCCATTCCGCCAGAGATGATCGCTTCGCGGCTCGCAGGCGCGGGCAAAGAACTCGTCGCGCGCATGGGTGAATACCGGCGCATGGCGATGTGGGTGGTGGCGGTTCGCGCGGAGGCCGTCGGCCGCGTGAAGCGGGGCTTCTTCGGCGAGGTGAGCGTGGAGTATGGCTTCGCGCAGCCGGACATCGAGCGCCTCCGCAAGGGCCTCGCGCTTCTCGCGCGTACCCACTTCGCGGCCGGGGCGCGCAAGGTTCTGCCGGGGATCTACGGGCTTCCGTACGAGCTCGGCCCGGACCAGATCGGGCTCATCGAAAATGGCCCGCTCGACCCGCGCGCGTACATCCTGATCTCCTCGCACCTCTTCGGCGGAACCACCATGGACAAGGACCCCGCCCGCGGCGTCTGCGACGAGTACGGCCGCGTGCACGGCTATGAGCGCCTCGTGGTGGCAGATGCGTCGGTCATCCCGACGACGCTCGGGGTCAACCCGCAGCACACCATCATGGCGCTCGCGCGCACCTTCGCGGAGCACCTGCTCGACGCCTGACCCGGCGCTCTGTTACTGGCCCGGCATGTCTGGCTCCCCCGATGCCCTCCTTCGTCCACGCTCGATCGCCGTCATCGGCGAAGGTCGCAAGCGTGGGAGCATCTCCGCGGAGGTCTTCCACAACCCTGTGCACGTCGGCTCCCAGAGGGCGGTCTACCCAGTGAACACGAAAGCGCCCAGGGTGCAGTCCATGCGGTCGTACGCGAGCGTCGAGGAGATTCCGGACCCGGTCGATCTGGCGGTGCCCGCACGAGGGTACGGCATGCGCGAGGCCTACCTCGCCACGCTCGGACGCAGGACGGAACTCGGTCGCGCCGGGGCCATGCGTGGCGTGCTGCTGCAGCGCATGGCGGACAAAGGCATCGAGACGTTTGTCGGCGCGGCGGAGGCAGCGCAGATGGCGATGGCATCCGGACGCCTGCGCTGCTCGAAGGGTTTTGCGGCGGCCCGATGGTGGGCAAGCGCTCGCTCGCGGAGGTGCTGCTTCGCGTGGGCCGCCTCGCGGCCGACCTTCCACACATCGCGGAAATCGACTTGAATACGGTCATTGCGCGCCCCGATGGCGTCACCGCCGTGGACGTACGCATTCGGGTGGTCACCTGAACCCGTCGCTTCCGCCGCGCTCCGCGGGCCTCGCGTCGTGACTACCCCGCGCCTCCCAGGATTCCCCTACGTCCCCGGCGTCTCCGGGCGCAACGACTTCCACGTGGCCCTCGCGGGCGTGTTCTTCCCCGCGGTCTTCGTGCCGTTCACGGCGCTGCTCGCGGCCTACCACAGCTTCTTCCCCGACCTCGACGACGATCACCGTCGCTGGGGACGCCGCCTCTCCGTTCTGGTCGCGCTCGACCTCCTCATCGCTCTGCTCGCCTACGGTGGTCACGCCGCGACGCTGCACCGCGCGGACGATCCTTTCGCGCCGAACCTCGCCATCGGCGTGCAGTTCGAGCACGGAGTCCGGGGCTCCGGCGCCACCGTCGCTGCCACCACCGCGGACTCGCCCGCCGCCCGCGCGGGGCTCCATCGTGGCGATGTGATCGTCGCCCTCGACGGCTCCCCGGTGGCTACTCCAGAAGCTCTCCGCACGCAGATTCGCGGTGGCCACCCGGGGCAGGGACGCCGGCTCCAGCTGCGTCGCGCGGACGCCGAGATCGCGGTGGTGGTCGTTCCCGATTTCCGCCGTCTGCGGCGTCCGCTCGGTCGCTCGCTGTTCGCGCGAGATTCGTCCATCGCGCCGAGTCCTGCGTGGCACCTCGGATCTCTAGAACTCGCCTGCGCCGTGTTGAGCTCCGTGACCCTCGCAGCGCTATGGATCGTCTCGCGTCGGCGCTCGTCGGCGGCGGGCGCCCTGCTCGGCGCGGTCGTGTTGGTGTTGTTGGGTTCGTCGGCGGCGGTCTACGCTCTGGCTCGAGTTCTCCTGTGGCGTATCGGGCCCTCGCTCGGGGTGACGCTCGTCCTGCTCGTGGCGTCGCCGATGGCGATGGGCCTGCTCGCCCTGGTGGCCCGTTCGCGCCTGCTCCGCGCCGATGCGCTCGCGCCCGTGCCGCCGCCGTCACACTCGCTCGCGGGGGGCGTCGCCCTGGGCGCATGGTACCTCGTCACAGGAACCGCGCGCCTCGGCTGGCTGCTCCCATTTCTCTCTACTTGTTTGCATCTCCCGTCCGAGCGCGGGGCCGTGCAGGACATGGCCGCACAGGTGGAGTTCGGTGTGTCCGGAGCGGTGCTCATCGCTCTCGCCGTCGCCGTCGCAGCCCCGCTGGGCGAAGAACTCTTATTTCGCGGGGTGCTCCTCCCAGGGCTGCTGCGCTGGTGGTCGCCGCGCTGGGCCATCGCCGCCACCGCGACGCTCTTCGGCGCGCTGCACGTCTCGCAGTACGGCCTCGGCGCCCTCGCAGTGGTCTTCTACGGCCTCGTCTTCGGCTGGGCCCGTATCGCGACCGGCCGCCTCGCTGCGCCGATCGTTCTGCACGGCACGATGAACGCTCTCATCCTGGCTGCCCTCGCGGCCGCGCTGCACCGCGCAGGCTGATTTTCCCCGGCGTGGAGGTCGTCGTTCAGCGCCCGCAGGTGAGGGCGGTGAGGTCGCAGCGCAGGCCCGGGTCGCACTCCGCAGCGCCGCTCGCGCCGCGCCGACACGCCGCGTTCTCGGTTCCCGCGGCTCCGTTGGGCTGGCAGCCTGCCTCGCAGCGCGTGCCGGGTGGGCAGCGCAGGCGATCGCCGCACACGCCCGCGGTGGCGCTGGCGGCCGCCAGGCATACGCCCCCGACGCAGCGGTGCCCGGCGTCGCACGGACCAGGCACCCCGGCGCGGCACGGACCGCCGTCGCGGCCGATGGGGCGACACGCCCACGCGCCCGTCGCGCTGGGCACACAGCGCGAGTCGGCGTCGCAGATCACGTTACTGGAGGCGTCGCGCTGCGGGCAGCGCCCTGGCAGGACGCAGACGTGCTCGCGGCAGAGGGTGCTGCGCCCGCAGTCCAGGTCGTCCATGCAACCGTTGGACGGTGCAACCACCTCGCAACGGTTGGAGTCGGGCGCGCAGGTGAGGCCCGCCGCGCATCCCTGGCCGGTGCATGCCTCGCCAATCGCGATGGCCGCGACGCACGATTCGTTTACGCAGCGCTGGCCCGCCGGGCACTGATCCCCACGGGTGCTGCAGCGCCCCGGCGGAGGAGCGGCGCAGTGGCCCGCTACGCAAGATAGCCCTGCGTCGCAGCCCCGATCGTCATCGCAGGCCTCGGTGCTCGCGTGCGTGCGACGACAAAACTGATCCACGCAGCGCAGACCCGCCGCGCACGGCAGCGGCTGACCGACGGCGGATCCGCAGCGCGTGCCCTCCGCGCCCGGCAGGGTGCAGACCGATCGGCCCATGGCATCCGGGGCGCAAATGCCGCCTCCCGCGCAGTATGCGGCTGCGTCGCAGGGTGCGCCGAGGGCCGTCTCCTGCACGCAGATTGAGCGCGTGTCGACCCGCCGACAGGTGAGGGGTGCGTCGCAGGGCGCGGCCGTCCCGGTGGGCGCCCTGCACGAGGCGTTGAGAATCCCGTCGGCGACGCATCGGCTCTCGGAAAGGGGGGAGCGCACGAGGCAGCTCGCGCCGGCGATGCAGCCGCGGCTCTCGCAGGGCTCGCCGAGCGCCGCAGGCGAGTCGCACGAACTCCCAATGGACCCGCAGACAAGACCGGGGTCGCAGTCGCGCAAGGGCCCGCGGCAGAGTCCGGACCGGGCGCCGCGAGCGATGCACGTCGGGGCCGCGGCGCCTACCGTGGTGCAGTCCGAGCGGGCCGGGCAGAGCTGCTCGCGGTCGGTAGTCGCGGGCACGCAGCTGCGGCCATAGGCGCTCTGGTCGATCAGGCGCAGCGCGATGCGCAGGGCGGGTACCGCGGTGGTGCGGACGCCCGCGTCGGCGTAGTTGAAGCTCCACGCGAGGGCGATGAATTGTGTCCCCCGCTCGACGTGAAATTCGAACTCCGAGCGCGTGTGCTCGGGGTCGGCCTCGAAGGTGGCGACGGAGCATTCGTGCGCGGGCGCGTCCCAGGCGCAGTGCTCGATCCGGCGGGCGGTGAGGTACGCCCCGGCGAGCATTTCCTGGCTCCAGTCGGACTGGTCGCGCTCGACGCGCATTCGGAGAATTCCAGAGCGCGGCGCCGTCCATTTCACCAGCACGGAATTGTAGACCGGACCGCCGCAGGTCGGGATGGCGGTCACCTGTTGCGCCTCCGCGGCGCGAGAGAAGTCCACCCACGCGGCGGTGCCCTGCGGGGTCGTCACGCCATCATGGTCAAGGTCGATCAGGGGCTCGATCGCGCATCCGTTCGCGGGGCCATCCGTGGTCAAAGCGTCGCCGGAGACGTCCGCCATCAGACCGGCGTCGAGCATTGGAACGCTCGGCGTCTGCGTACACGCCGCCCCCACGCAGAGCACCGCGCATCCGAGACTCCAACCACGTTTCATCGACATCCGAGCGATCGTGAAGGCGATCTGCGAGCGTGGCAATCGGCTCGTAAATCCTCGAGCGCGCGGGTACTTCTGGCGGGCGTGACGACACCCGGGGCGGGTACGTACGGCGCTTCCGGCGCTGGTCCGTACTGGGCTACGGTTTCTGATCCCCGAAGGATCAGCCATGCGACCACTTCTCTTCACCCTCTTCATTGGCTGCTTCGGCGCATTGGTCGGCTGCGACGACAGCCGCCTACCGTCCTTCGGATCGTTCGAACTCGACGGCTTCGTCGCACCCGGCATCGATGCGAGCGACGACCTTGCCAGGCAGACCTTCGACATTGTTCCGATCGACGCTCCGCCGCGCGATGTGCCACCGGCCGATGTGCCCGTCGCCATCGGGATGAGCTGCTCCACGGACGAAGCCTGCGCCTTCGGTGCGCGCTGCCTCAGCGGTCTCTGCGCGCTCGACGTCTGCCGCACCTCGGACAACCCGTGCGCCGGCGAGCTACTCGATGCGCGCTGCGACATGCGCTGCGTTCCGACGCGCGACCTCTGCGCGGGCGTGATCTGCGGCAACCGCGAGACCTGCTTCCTCGGTCGCTGCGTGGCCGGCTGCTTCCCCGCGCCGTGCTCCGGAATCAACTGTCCTACTGGGCAGTTCTGCGACGAATCCACGGGCGCATGCGCTTCGATTCGGCCGTGCACCGCCCGCTGCGGCACCGACTACGCCTGCCACGTCGCGTGCCTTCCGCGATCGAACTGTGACGGCGTGATGTGCGCCACAACGGAGGTCTGCGCCGACGGCCGCTGCGTGGCCAACCCCTGTGCGGGCGTGACCTGCGCGGCGGGGGCGCTCTGCGTCGCCGGGGCCTGCGTTGACACCTGCACCTGCGCCCCGACGTGCGACCGCTCGATCCGCGATCACTGCGTGGTCGGGCAGTGCCAGTGCGCCCGGTCGTGTCTGGCGGGCGGCGCGTGCGGCGCGGACGACGGCTGCGGCGGTCGCTGCGTGGGCGCGTGCGCCAACCCGTTTGCGAGCTGCGACGCGCTGACGAGTACATGCAACTGCACGCCGCGGTGCACCGCCGACGCTCCGTGTGGGTCGAGCAACGGCTGCGGCGGTCTCTGCGAGGGCGGCTGCGAGAACGGATTTCGTTGCGACCCCACGATGATGCGCTGCCTGTGCATTCCGCACTGCCCGCCGGTCGAGGAGTTTGCTCTCATCGCCTGCGGACGATCGGTGGAAAACCTCTGCCCGGGCGGGCAGACCTGCGGAACCGGCACCCGATGCCCCTCGGGGAGAAGCTGCAGCGCGGACGGGAGGTGCGTGCCTGACGACGGGGGCGACGCTGGGCCCGACGACGGCGGGACCGCGGACAGCGGCCCCACGTGCCCGGCCGGACGCACGGAATGCGGCAGCAGTTGTTACAACCTGCAGACCAACAACTCCCACTGCGGCGGCTGCGACACCCTCTGCCGGGGCGGTACTGGCTGCACCGCGGGCGTGTGCACCTGTCCCTCGACGCTCACCCTCTGCGGCACCCGCTGCGTGAATACCCAAGGGGACCAGGGCAACTGCGGCGGCTGCGGCGTGGCGTGCCCTGATCTCTCCTCGTGCACCGCAGGGTTTTGCTCGTGCGTGCCGCACTGCACGATCGACCCGAGCCTGGTCGCGTGCGGGATGGATGTTCCCAACGCGTGCCCTGGCGGCCCGGCCTGCGGGGTGGGACGGATGTGTGCGAGCGGCTCGCTCTGCGATGGCGCCACGGGCCGCTGCGTGTGCGTGCCGGTGTGTCCCCCGGGGGTGCGCTGCGGCGTCGCCGATGGCTGCGGCGGAACCTGCATCGGGAGTTGCGGCGTCGGCCAGGCGTGCGCGCGAGATCCGCTCGATGCGACGCACTATTTCTGCTCGAGTGCGGGCTGCGTGGGCGGCTGCGCCTGCAACCAGGTCTGCTCGATGAACCGCTGCGTCACCATCACCTGCGCCAACGGCACGAGTCCGTGTCCGTGCCAGTGCTGCCCGGTCGGGCAGCGCTGCGTCGGCGGCACCGCCTGCGCCCCGATTCCGCCGTAATCCTCCGGTTAGATCGGAAACCGCCACCCCGCCGCCACTCCTCCGTCACCCCGCGTACCCTTGTTTTCTCGTCGATTTTGCGTGGCCCAGGGTCTGCTCCGTCGGCCCTCGATGACGACCTCCACCGTCCACGATTCGGTGCTTCTCTGGCTGCGCGATGATCCGTCGCGGCTGAGTTCGCTCCTGGTGCTGACGGGCCACCCGCCGTGCCCGCCGATGCTCACCGTCGAGGACTCCGCCCTGCGCGTGATCGTCCCCATCGAGGTGTCGCCCGATCTGGTGCTGCGCGACCTGGAGACGTCGGAGTGGGTGCTGGTCGAGTTGCAGCGTCGGCCCGATGAGGTCAAGGCGCACCGCTGGCCGATGGCGATGGCGGCGATGGCTGATCGCCATGGTCCGCGGGGTGAGTTGGTGGTGATCACGGCGTCGTCGGCCGTCGCGCGCTGGGCGAAGCGCGTCGCCAGGCACGAGAAGGGTGAGACCCGCTGGGGCGTGACGCCGACGGTGCTGCTCCTCGGCGTGGCGGAGGCCGAGGTGGTGTTTCCGCTCGGCCCCGGGGTCGCCCACGTCAGTCCAGCGCATCTTACCGGGAGGGAAGCGACCGAGCGCGGTGAGTGAGCGCTGCGCTCACGTGGGCGTCCCAGAACCGAGCGGAAACCGCTCTAGCGCGCGTCCGGGAGCAATGCCGTGAGGTGCGCGTCGAGCTCTGTGGAGAGCGCCGCGACGATGTCCTCCGGCGCCGACGCCTCGACGTACGGTAGCCGCACCACGGCAGCCCACGAGAGCTTCGACCGAAGCTCCACCGCGAGCGCGTCTGCGGCGGTCGCGCGGGTTCGGCGCTCCTGCTCCAGGACGTCCAGCACTTCGGTGATCGACGGAGCCACCCCGTGGCCTTCGCGCAGCGCGCGCACCCACGGCGCGGCCTGCGTGTCGGCCCGGTTGAGCACGATCGCCCGCGGGCGTCGCCCGAGCTTCTCCAGGCGCGCGGCGAGGAAGAGCACGTCGTCTCGCGCGGCTGCGGTGGGTGCCGCCACCAGGGCGTAGGCCACGCGCTCGCCCAGCAACAACTCCGACGCGCGCCGGGTGAGTGCGACGAAGCGCTCGCGCACCAGCGCCAGGTCGGCGAAGAGGTTGGCCGTGTCGCGCACCAGGTTGGGTCCGGTGACGCGCGCGAGGAGGTGCTCGACGTGTCCGGTGCCCCAGGAGAGCAACCCCCGCGGTGCCGTCGCCGTCGCCCCACCGGAGCGCTGCGCGAGGCCCGCGAGCCAGGCCACGGTGCGGCCGCCGAGCAGCGCCGCGAGGCGCGCGGGGTAGGTCACGAAGTCGATCGCGTGCCGCGAGGGCGCGGTGTCGATGACCACCACGTCGAAGTCCCCTTCCGTCGCGGCGCGCGCCACGAGGTTCATCGCGACGAGTTCGTGCACTCCGGCGGCGGCGTCGGCGAGGCCGAGGTAGAGGTTGTTCGTGAGCATGCGGGCTTTGGCCTCGGGCTCGTCGGCGAAGAGAAAATCGAGGAAGGTTCCCATGGAGCGTCGGGGGTCGGGCATGAGGGCCCAGAGGCGTCCGCGCGCCGCAGGCAGCGGCACCGGCGTCACCACGTCGGTGATGGGAACCCCCATCGCGCCAGCAAGTCGGCGCGCCGGGTCGATGGTGACGATGAGCGTGCGGTAGCCGCGCGCCGCCAGCGCCACGGAGAGGGCCGCGGACGTGGTGGTCTTGCCCACGCCGCCGCCGCCTGCGCAGACGATCACCCGCGGATCTTTCACGCGGCCCCCTCGGCGCGCAGCCAGCGCGCGACGTCCCGTGCCGACGGGTCCACCGGCGCCAGCGGCACCTGCCAGATCGCGTGCGGCCCGTGCGCGAACACCTCCAGCGCCGCCACCGCGCCCGCGCTCGCCGCCGCGCGTGCCTCGAGCAACGACACGAGTGCCGCCGCCGGCTGCGCGAGCGCTCCGCCACCCTGTGCCAGCGCGCGTGCATCCACGAGGCACTCCTGCGCGAGCGGCAACGGAACGCGATTAACCACGATGCGCGCCACCTCCAGGCCCGGGTCGAGCGCGATGGATTCGCAAAGCTCCAGGGTTTCTTCGAGCACGAGTCGCTCCGGCAACGTGACGACGATGATCGACGCTCGCCCCGGCGCGACAAGCTCCCGCGCGACCCGGTCGCATAGCTCAAACATCGGCCCCGATCCGAGAAACTCCCGCCCCTGTTTGGCGGTGCGCAGCCACGCCACGGCGTGTCCCGTCGCGGGCATGTCGACGACCACGCGCACCCCCGGCCGCGCCTCCACGATCTGTCGTACGGACTCCAGCATTGCGAGCTCGCGGATCGCGGGTGCGGCCTTCAGCAGCGGCCGCATGGCGAAGTTGCCCAGTGCCAGCTTTGCCATCGTGGCTGACCCGAAGAGCGGCGTCGCACCCCGCTGAATCGCCTCTGCCGCATGAATCACCACATGCTCGACGCCCTTGTGCGTCGGGCCGAGCGCGCGCCGCCCGGACTCGCCGTCGCCAAACTCCACCAGCACTGCGAGCCCGTGCGTCTCGGCCTCGAGCGTGGCGAGCGCTGCGGCGACGGTGGTCTTGCCGACGCCGCCCTTGCCCATCACCAGCACCGCGGGCGCGAGGCTACGCGCCGCCAACCGAACGTTGCCGTTCGCGGCGGTCATGCGTCGGGTCTCTCGGCCATGGCTTCCATCACCTCGTGCATCATCAGCACGTACGACTCGCGCACGAAACGAACGTAGCGGGGAGAGTCCAGCCCGGAGGCGCGCACCAGCGCCTCGATGCCGTCGGTGCTTCGACGCCAGGTGGCTGCGACGTCAGTGAAGGTCCAGTCGCCGGTGGTGACCGGGGTCGCGCGGTCGGAGCGCGCGTCCACCTCGTAGTCGAACCAGTCGTCCAGCACCTGAACGAAGAGGGAGACGTCGTACATCCACGCCCGCGCGCCCTCTCCCGCGTACCGAACCACCGGGAAGAGCAGTCCGTCGATGGTGCCCTCGATGCCCGCGAGGCGGTGCCCGAGGCCCGTCGGATCAGGCTCGCAAAGCATGGCTCGCACCTCCGCGCGGATCCATCCGGTCATGCGCTCCATGGCGCGCTCGAAGGCGACGCGCTCGTCGGGGTCGAGTCCCTCGGCCATCGCGACGGCGAGCGCCCGGGTGAGCGCCAACGCCGGGGTGGTCGCCGGCGAGCGCCCGGCGATGATGGCCTCGAGGCGCGGTCCGCGCAGCGCGGGCGGGTCGTCCATGCAGTGGTCGAGCGCGTGATCGACCACGACGATGAAGGCCGAGATGAGCGCGATGCTGCGATGCTGGCGGGGGTAGGCGAAGCGGCCGAGGAGTTCCATGGCGCCGCGGCCGAGGAGGGCGAGGGCGGGTAGGGGCAGCGGCAGGCGGCTGCCCGTGTCGGTGGCGAGGCGCACCAGGAGCGGCCGTCGCGGCGCGCAGAAGAGGGCGGTGTACGGCGCGGACGCGTAGAGGTCGCACGCGCCGATGCGAAGCTTCTCTGCGAAGGGCGTTCCGCGCACGGCGGGCCACGTGGCGTCGATGAGGGGCTCGACGTGGCGGTCGAAGTGCCGCCGCGCCGTCGCGCGAATGCCCTGCGCGAGGTGGCGCACGGAGCGATCGGGCTCGCCGATGAGCGTGCGCACCGCGGCGACGCGATCGGCGCGGGAGGGCAGCGAGGCGGCGACGCGCGCGGCGTGATGTGGGTCAGGCACCGTGGTCATCATCGGGGCGTTGGAGGCCTTCCACGTCCGGGTGGTCGCACGCCCGCCGGACGTGCCCGGACGCTCGCTCCTTCAACCCCGTCCTTCCTGTGCCGTCAATGCGCGCGCCGTGGAATCACTGCTCTGCCAGCATTCGCCGCGCCTGGCGGGTGAGCATCCCCGGCGCGCTCGCGATGCCCCCCCGAGTGAATTTGGCGGGTGCCCGGGTGAGTTTGGCGGGTGCCCGGGTGAGTTTGGCGGGTGCCCGGGTGAGTTTGGTGGGTGCCCGGGTGAGTTTGGTGGGTGCCCGGGTGAGTTTGGTGGGTGCCCGGGTGAGTTTGGCGGGTGCCCGGGTGAGTTTGGCGGGTGCCCGGGTGAGTTTGGCGGGTGCCCGGGTCCCAACCGATTGGCATTGATCCACCTGCGCATTGGGTGAGACCTTCGAACGAACCGAGGTTTCCGCGATGGCAAAAGCAATGACCAAGACCGTGTCGAAGAAGCGTCCCGCCCCGGATTCGACGACGAAGTCCGCGGCCCGAAAAACCAGGGTGCCTACGGCGCCCTCGAAGGCCGACGTGCTCCCGGATGTGCCCGTGGGCGCGCTGGTGCTGCACTCCGAGCGCCTGACCAGGACCGTGGCGACGCACGCCGCGGATCTCGCGGCGGCGAAGGTCACCGCCGCCGATCTGCGCGCGCTCTCCGATCTCATCACCGCGCTGCGCGCGACGGAGACGGCCTGGAAGAAGACCCGCGCCGCCGCTGCGCCGGGCGCGGTGGCGCAGGCCCGCGACGCGCTCACCCTGGGGCGAGAAGACCTCGTCGGCGCCCTGCGGGCCTTTGCCGACCACGACGCCGCCACGCAGCGCGCCCTCGACGCCATCGCCGGGGTCGAGGACGACGATGACCTGGAGGCCGACGTCGAGGCGGCGCTGCCGCTCGCCCGCGCTCACGCCGCGGACTTCGTCGGAACGGAGATCACCCCCGCCCACGTTGATGCGGTGGCGAGGCAGTTGGAGGCGTTTCGGGCGGCGCGGGCGGGGGTGCGCCACCGCCCGACGGACGCGACCACGGCGCAGGCTCTCTCGAAGGAATCGCTGGCGGCGCTGCGGGCGCGCAACGAGGCGTTCTGGGCGCTCTCGCAGGTCAACCGGCAGGTGTGCGGGCGGGCGCGGTTCTGCTTCCGCCGCGACTCGAAGCGCAAGGCGCTCTTCAGCAGTTACGCCGTCGAGCGGGCAGGCGTCCGGAAGCCCGCCGCCCCGACGGATTCTGCGAAGCCTACGGTCTGACCGACGCCCGACTCCCCGCTCCCCATCACGACACCGCGCCTTCGGGCGCCCACCGAGAGAACACCTGTGTGCTGCGGGGGAGAGGCTCTCGCATCGGCGTTCGCCGCCTGCGACGACGGGGGTGAAGGCCGACAACGGCCCGCTGGAGTGCAAAGGACAGGCCCTCGAAGGATCGATTCCTCTTGCGAGACCTCACCCCCAACCCCCTCTCCCAAGAGGGAGAGGGGGCTCGGATCGAGAGGAAATGCCATGAAATCAGTCTTTTTAGCCCCCTCTCCCTTTTGGGTTCACCTCGGGACACATCTCACGATTCGGCTGTAATTCACGTCG
>CANJUR010000050.1 GCA_947477565.1 Deltaproteobacteria bacterium | reverse complement strand
TTAGGGGTGGGGGCTCGCGAACCCCACCGGTCACTTCCGCCGTCGGGTACGAGCGGTGGATTTCTCGACCCAATGGGAGCCTCCGACTTCGATCCAGCGGCGTTCCGCGCGCAAGCTCAGTTTCCTCGGACCGCGCTTGTGCGACGGTTTCCGAGTCTGTGTTTCAGCAGAGTTACGAGCGTTCCCCGCATCCCTGCTGAGGCATCCCCTCGGCAAGACCTCAATGGATGACTACTGCGCGTAATCATCACTCCGTAACCGCGTGGACGTAGGCACGATACCGCCCGCCAGGACCAGGGATCGAACCCTGAAGGGGTCCCTGGGGGCGAAGGTGTCGCGCGGTGGATCGATTCTTCGCTGGCCTGTCCCTCAAAGCCCGCCCGCGGGTTGTAGTGCGTGCGGCCCCGGCCGCCGGTGGGGCTGAGGTATGGTGTCCGCGATTCCACCTTCGTCGGAGATCATCCATGCCCCAGAAGTCCGTGATTCAACGTGAGCGCAGCGCGGCGACCGTGCGCTCGGCCCTCGACACCTTTGCGGGTCGCATCGACGTACGTCTCACCGAGCTCGCGTCGCTCCATCTGAAGCACGGCGAGGCGATGCCCGACTGGTCGTTTGCGCTGCAGCTCCTCGGGCGAATGCTCGGTCAGGGCGCCCAGGCGATGCGGAAGGCCGACGACCAGCACGACGCCGAACTGAGCGACGACGACGCACCGCGAGAGGCGCGCGAGGCAGCCGTGACCGCTCTCTACGACGAGCTCGTCGAGCTGCGCGAGGTCGCGACGGGGCTACACACCACGGGCGCGCTCAAGGCGCTCGCGCTGGTGGGCGTGACCCCGCGCGATCCGCTGACGCTGGAGCGCTACGCGAGCGGCGTGATCGAGGCGCTGGTGAAAATCTCGGACGGCACCGTCGTGCTCCCCAGGTCGCGAGTGAAGGGCGCCGCCCTCGACGCGAAGGACGCGCTCCGCAAGCTGCGTCGCGAGGTGGCGGCCGTCACGACAGCCCTCGACGATGTGCGCCGGGAGGAGCGCGAGGCCCAGGTGACGCTCAGCGTGAAGCAGGCCGCCATCGCGAAGCACGACGCGACCTTCGGCGCCGTGGCCAACGTGACCGAAGGGATGCTGCAACTGGTCGGGGAGCACCATCTCGCCGATCGGGTGCGCCCGTCGGCGCGACGCCCTGGAGTCACTACCGAAAACGAAACGGGAGGCGACGATCCGGTCGCGGCGGGTGCGCAGGTGGTTGCGGGCGCTGCGAGCACGATTCAGGGCTGATATGGCCTCTCGCAAGGGTTGCGAAGGCCGACACCGGCAACGCACGGTGCGTTCGCAAGCGTCGGCAAGGCAGTTGGGGGCCTGCCGTGCTTCTCCGCGAGGCTTGCAAAGGCAGTTGGGGTTTCCCCAGGTGCGTTAGCGACCCCTGGGACCGGCGTCGCACCAGACTCCAGCGATGCTGACCTGAGATCGAACCCTCCCGGGAGTTCAACACGTCCGGATGCGGCATCGTGCATTCGATGGGATGCCGAATTTTCAGGTCAACATCCCTGGAATCGACGGGGTACTGCTCGCCCGGTGGAGCGATTCCGTGTCCATTCGATACAACGGCCTGCTGATTCGATAGGAACGTAGGCAGCCTCGCTTTGAATTCGATCGCCTCAGTCCAACCAGATCATCGATGCGGAGGTTTCGTGGATTTTCCTAAGCAGGGAATGTCGAAGGACGAAGTGCTCTCTACCCTCAAGGGCCGCCAGCGGGGCGACGCCGACTGGCGTCACGGGCGCACGTTTTCATTGGTCTACTACGCCGGCCCGGAGGCCCTCGACGTGCTCTATGAAGCGTCCCGGGCGTACTTCTCGGAAAACGCACTCAACCCGATGGCCTTCCCGGGACTGCGGCAATGCGAGACGGACGTCGTATCGCTGACCGCTGCGATGCTCCACCACCCCGACGCCGCCGGCACCATGACCACCGGCGGGACGGAAAGCATCCTGATGGCGGTGAAGACCGCGCGGGAGTGGGCCCGGGCGACGAAGCCCCACATCACCCACCCCGAGATGATCGTGCCCATCACGGTGCACCCGGCCTTCGAGAAGGCCGCCGCGTACTTCGATGTGAAGTCAGTGCACATCCCCGTCGGTGACGACTTCCGCGCGGACATCCACGCCGCCCGTTCGTTGATCAATGAAAACACCATCCTCGTCGTGGGATCGTCCCCGCAATACCCGCACGGGGTCGTAGACCCGATCACCGAACTCGCTGCGCTGGCGCAGGAGCACGGCATCCTGTGTCACGTCGATGCCTGCCTCGGCGGCTTCCTCCTGCCGTGGCTGGAGAAGCTCGGATACCCTGTTCCGCCCTTCGACTTCCGGGTGCCCGGAGTGACATCGATGAGCGCCGACGTACACAAGTATGGCTATGCCGCGAAGGGCGCATCCGTCGTGCTCTATCGCGAGCGCGAACTGCGGAAATACCAGTTTGTCGCCTACGCCGACTGGCCCGGCGGCCTCTACGGATCTCCCTCCATGTGCGGCACTCGCGCGGGCGGTCCCATCGCCGCGGCCTGGGCGATCATGCACCACCTCGGCGAGGCCGGTTATCTCCGCGTCACCGGCGAGTCCATGACCACCGCACGGCGTCTCATGGACGGCATCAACGCCATTCCGGGGCTGTATGTCTTCGGTGATCCCGTGGGCAGCGTGTTTGGGTTCGGCGCGCGGGACATCGACATCTTCGCGCTCTCCGAGGCCATGGACGCCCGAGGCTGGCACCTCGACCGCCTTCAGCGCCCAGCGGGACTCCACATGATGATCACCCCCGCGCACGCTCCGCTGGTCGAGAAGATTCTCTCCGACCTGCGCGAGGCCACCGAGCAGATTCGCCGCGACGGCACCCTCGCGGAGGGCGCTGCGGCCATGTACGGCGCTCTCGGCACCATGGACGACCGCGGAACGGTCAGCGAGTTCATCCTCAACTTTCTGGACAACATCGACGCCCGCTGACACACGCCGCCCGCGTGTTGACGCTCGCCGCCATCGTGTCGCTGGCCATCGCGCTGGAGTCCATCGTGGGCTTCGGCGCGACGGTGCTCGTCCTCTCCCTCGGCACCTGGATTCTCCCCGTGCAAGCGCTCCTGCCTGCATATGTGCCTGTAAACATGGTACTTTCGGCCTCCATCGCCTGGCGCGACCGGGCCGCCGTAGACGGTGCCCTGCTCCGACGCCGTGTGCTTCCGCTGGCCGCCGCTGGGCTCGTCGTGGGCCTCGCGCTCTACCGCTACGCCGCCCGCCCGGAGCTACAGCGCGCCTTCGGCGTGATGGTCGTCGTCATCGGGCTCGGCGAACTCCGCAAGGTGTTGTGGCCGCCGCAGAATCTCCATCTCAGCCGCGCGCGAAGCAACGTATTCATGTTCGCCGGGGGAGTCGTTCACGGGGTGTTTGGAACCGGCGGGGTGCTCATCGTCGCGGCGCTCGCGGGCGATCGGATGGAGAAGACCCGGCTGCGCGCGACGCTGGCGGTGCTCTGGTTGCTTCTCAACATCGCGATGCTGGGCAACTTCGTCGCGCACGGCGCGATGGGGGCGACCTCGTTGCGGCGCTCGGCGATGCTGCTCCCGGCCGTGCTGCTCGGCGGGTGGATCGGCGACCAGGTGCACCGCCGCGTGGCCGATCGGCCGTTTCGAGTCGCGATGGCACTGGTGATGATGGCCGCCGGCGCGGCCACGGTGCTGCGCTAGGAAGATCGTATGTCGATTGAACCATTGGTCATACTGGGCTGCGGTTTTACCGGGACGGCGGCGGCGCGGCAGGCTCTCGCGGCCGGGCGAACGGTGCTGGCGACGGTGCGCACGGAGGCCGCGGCGACGCCGTTGCGGGCGCTCGGGGTGACGGTGCACGTTGCGTCGGTGCTCGACGCCGAGGTCGTGGCCCCGCTGGTGGACGGCGCGGCGGTGCTGGTGAGCTTTCCCCCGGACGGGCGCACCGACGCGGCCCTGGTCGGCGTCGTCGCGACGGCGCGGGCGGTGGTCTACGTGTCGAGCACCGGGGTCTACGGCGAGCGCGTCGGCGCCATCGATGAGGACACGCCCACGGACGCGCGCGAACCCAGGGCGGCGGCGCGCCTGCGGGCGGAGACGACGTGGCGCGAAGCCGGCGCGGTGGCGCTGCGGGCGGCGGGAATCTACGGCCCCGGGCGGGGGCTGCACCGACGCATCCTGGAGGGTAGCTACCGGGTACCGGGCGACGGCGCGCGGGTGGTGTCGCGCATCCACGCGGACGACCTCGCCGCGATGGCCCTCGACGCGCTCGCCCGGGCGCCGCGGGGTGGGTGCTACGTGGCCGCGGACGACGCGCCGGTTTCGCAGCGCGAGGTGGTGCGTTGGCTCTGCGCGGGCCTGGGGCTGCCGTGGCCCGCGTCGGTGCCGGTGGCCGAGGTGCCGGAGACGCTGCAGCACGACCGCTCGGCGCTCAATGCGCGGGTGAAGCGCGATCTCGGACTGACCCTGCGATACCCCACCTGGCGGGAGGGGTTCACGCAGTGCCTCGCGGCGGAGGGCGTCGCCTTCCGGCCGTGACGGGCTACGGGCGGCGGGAGATGGTTCGAGGTACGTACGATCGTCGATGGCGACGGTGCTGGCGCGGGGGCAAGCGACGGAAACTTGCAGTGGATGGTCGGGTTTGCTACCGCCGTTGGTCAGTCTTTGCCGGAGGCCAAGTTGACGATCTTCGTCGGGCGCCGCGGCTCGGATGCAGGTGTCATGGCGAAGCAGATCCATTGTCTGGTGCGAGGTCGAGTGCAGGGCGTGTTCTTCCGCGCGTCAACGCAGCGGGAGGCCAAGCGCCTCGGGTTGACGGGCTGGGTGAAAAACCTCCCTGATGGCACGGTCGAGGTCGTCGCCGAAGGGGAAGACGACTCGCTGAAGGAGTTTCTCGGATGGGTGCAGCGGGGTCCGACAGCGGCAAGGGTCGAGCGGGTGGACTCCCGCTGGCGCGGATACACGGGCGAATGGGGCGATTTCCGCATCGTCGAGTAAGCGCCCTCGGGCTGACTTTCGCTCTCCTCGCGCCGGGCGTCACCGCATGGGCGCAGCAGCCCCCGGCGACGCCGACCGCCGTGGTGACGGCGACGGCCGATGAGTCCGTAGGGCGCACCGCAGGCGAACTCGACGCGATGCTGGCTCGGCTCGCCGACGGCACCGCCCGCGAGCGCCGCGCAGCTGCCGACGCCCTCATCCGATCGCTTGAGCGCGAGGACATCCCGGTCATCCGGCAACGCCTCCTCGCGCCGTGGCGGGTCGAGATAGACCTCCTGCGACTGAAGATCGTGCGGCTGATTCGCACGGCAACGAACGGACGGGAAAACGTCGAGTACGACCTCCTGGGCTTGATGATCGCCGCCCCGCGCTCGCCGGATCTCAACGGCGCCATCGAGCGGGTGGTTCTGGCGCGCGCGCTCGGCGGCATGGCGTCGGCGGAGGCCGGTCGGACGCTCGTCGCGCTGGCCCCCACGTCCGGCGCGATATTCCGCCAGGAGGTGGGACGCATCATCCGGGGACAGCTCAGGGACTACGCCCTACCGGCGCTGATCGAGCTGCGTAACCCGTCGGAAATGATGCGGATTTTCATGCGACAGGCGCGCGAGGCGATGCGCAAGGTGACGCCCGGCGAGGCGGTTCAGCAGCACGACAACGCGCTGTTGGCGGAGATCGTGCGGGCCTACGGATCGATTCGTCAGCCGGACGCGATGCTGGTGGTGGTGAGCTTCGTGAACAGCGACCGCTCGCAGGTGCGCGAGGCCTCGCGCTGGGCCGTGACGCAGTACGGCCGCGAGTCGATCAACGCGCTGCGCTCGGCCTACGAGATGTACGAAGGCCACGACGCCAACCCGCAGTGGGGGTGGGAGCGCACCGCGCAGGAGCTTTACCTGGCCAACGACCGGCGGCGCATGGCGGAGGTCACGCAGCGCCTCGACGCCGGTCTCACCGCCGGGCGCGCGGAGCACCCCGAGGAGATGCTCGCGCACTTCCGCTGGGTGCTGGCGCGGCACCCCGATTTGCAGCGCCGCGGAGAGATGGTCGAGCCGCTGATTCGCTATGCGCTGGCGCTGGAGTCGGAGGACGCGCGGCGCGCCCAGGCGGTGTGGCGTCTCGCGCTGTGGGTCGATCCGGAAGGAGCGCACTCGCGAGAGATTCGGGCGGCGGGGCTCTTTCTCGAGGCCGAGCAGGCGATGGCGCGCGGCGTGGCCGACCCGGAGTTGTACGACGCGGTGCTGCGGGTCGATCCGGGGCATGCGCGGGCGCGTTCGCAGCGCTCGGTGGTGGCGCAGGACGAGATACTTCAGGCGCGAAAGCACCGGCGAACGTTGGGCGCGATGGGCCTGCTCGGGGTGGCGCTGGCGACGCTCGGACTGCTGCTGCGACGGCCCCCGCGGCGCGTGATGAAGGCCGCCGACGTCGCGGTGGGATAGCTCGACCTCGACCGTGTAGCATCGGGTCCGTGACCCGCCGATTCGTCTATTTTCTCTTCGCCGCGGCGCTGTCCGCGGGCTGCGGCAGCGACCCCCGCCCGACCACCGACGCGAGCGCATTTGCGTTCTCCGATGTCTTCGTCGTCATCGATCAGCCGCTGCCCCCATCGGACCGCGGCGCGCTCGACGCGGGCGCCTTCGATGTCCCCGCGATCGGCCTGGACGCCAACCCCCCGTGCCGCCAGTCGAGCGACTGCGTTGGCCACGCGCAGGGCGCCCTCTGCCACGTCCCGAGCGGTCGCTGCGTGGCGTGCCTCGCCGCCGCGGACTCGTGCCCGCTCGCGGAGCACTGCGACGACGCCGTCCACGTCTGCGTGGCGGGTTGCCGCTCGGACGAGGGATGTTTCGCGGGCGACGGCGGCCTCGCCGATGCGACCGACGGCGGCGTGGGCCCGCTGCACTGCGACCTGAGCGCTCACGCATGCGTCGCCTGCCTGGAGACCCTCCACTGCCCGTCGGGAACGGTCTGCGTCGGGCACGCCTGCGTGCCTGGGTGCAGCGATGCGCTTATCTGCACCACCGGGCGGATGTGCTGCGCGGGCGGGTGCGTAGACGAGAGCGCCGATCCGCTCAACTGCGGCGCCTGCGATCGCGCGTGCGCCTTCGCCAACGCTGCGCCGAACTGCGTCGCGGGGTCCTGCGCGATGGGCGCTTGCAACGCGGGCTTCGGCGACTGCGACGGCAGCGCCGCCAACGGCTGCGAGACGAGCGTCTACGGCAACCAGGACCACTGCGGCGCGTGCGGCCGCGCGTGCCTCGGTGGGACGCTTTGCGGGTACGACAGCTGCGCCCCGGCGTACTGCTGCGCCGACCTGCACGTACGGCTGCCGACGCTGCCTTCGGGGGCGTACCCGCTGCAGTCGGGAACGACGCCCTACACGGCCTACTGCGACATGACCACCAACGGCGGCGGCTGGACCCTCGTGCTGACCATCGGGTCGGGCGCTAACGACCAGTTCAACTATGAAGCCGAAGGGTGGACGGACGTCTCCATCATCAACGGCGACATGAACGACCCTGCGCTCGATATCACGCGGCGCAACCAGGGTTTCTTTCAGGTTCCGGTGTTGTCCGAGATGCGCTTCTGCCTCGACGCAGCGGACCATTGCATCAACGAGTCACTCGCGGAATCCTCTGCGCAATCAGTGTTTCTTGGGCCGGAGAACCTCCGCATGCACCCCCCCGCGGACTTCGCCGTGTGGGGCTACACCGGCGCCCTCGGCTGCGCGCGCGCCGGCTTCAACGTCACCGTCCCGGGCGCTGCCCGCTGCCGCTACGGCGTTCTCTTCGACCGCGGAATCACCTGCGGCCCAGGCACCGACAGCGGCCTCGGCCTCGGCTGCCGCGCAGGCAACGGCACGGGCATCTCCGCCGGCCAGGGGGACGGAGCGCTCCCGCTGCGCCGCACCCGCGCCTGGGTCTGGGTGCGCTGAGCAGCATCGCGTACGCTGCGCCCGATGAATATCCCCCTCCGAACAACCACGACCTGGAAGCTCGGGCTGGTTGGGTGCTTCGCGTGGACGCTCTCCGCCTGCGCGACAGACCCGTCCATCGAGGAAGGGCAACGCGCGGCCGAGGCCGTCGCGATGGCGGGGGAGATCGTCGGGCTCGCGCGAGCCTTTGCGGCGCCATCCACGGGTCTCCGCAGCGACGTCGAGGCAGCCCAGCGCGCGGCGGCGGCGGCGCAGGCAGCGTTTACCCCCGGCGGCTGCACCCGCGTTCAACTGCAGGGCAACGCCGTGCGCGTCGCCTTCGTCGGTGAGTGCCGCGGACCGTATGGGACGACCCTCCTCGACGGCGCCCTCGTCGCGACCGTGAGCCTGCGCGGGGCGCAAACCGAGGTGTCCCTCTCGGGCGAGCTTCGGACGCGGCACTCCACCCTGCGTCCGGTGGTCAGCGTGAGGCTGTCGGCGCTCGGCGAGTCATACCAGATCGAGTATGCGGGCAACTTCACCGGCGTCGGCGCGCGCGGCACGGCGGTGAACTTTGACGGTCGCGGCATCGGCAGCCTCGACCCGACCTGCGTTCAGCTCAGCGGCTCCGCCGCCATCACCGCGGGCAGTGACCCGTGGAACCTCACCATCGCCAACTTCAACCGCTGCGCGGACGGGTGTCCGATGAGCGGCGGGAGCCTCCTGCTCAACCGTGCAGCGGGCACGCAGACCCTCGTCGAACTCACCGGCGGAGCGAACGTCTCGGTCACCGGCGTCCGCGGGCGCTCCGAGACGGCCACCGTCCCTTGCGGCGACTGACGCGCCGCGGCGAATCAATACCGTATCCCGTGGCTGAAGGGCTGTGATACCCCCTTCCGCCATGAGCTCGGATCTCACGTCTCTTCGTGCCGAAATCATCCATTCCCTTGAGCACACCCTCGACGCGGTGTTGCCGTGGTTCATGTCGGAGATGCCCGCGGCGTACTTCGCGGACACCCCCGACCAGGAGCGGCTCGCGCACCTCCGCGCGATTCTCGCGGCGCGTGCGTCAGGCATGCCCCCGCGCATCACGCTGCACTCCGAAGACCGCGCCCGGTGGACCTTCCTGATGGACGGCGATCGTCCCGGGATGTTCCGGGAGATTCTCGATCAACTGCCCGCAGAAGCGCCGCTGCGGCAGGTGAAGGTACACACCAGCGCCGACGGCCAACTTGCGATCGACACCATCGTCCTCGGGGACATCCCCCGCTTCGATCCGAGCGACGGCGCGCAGCAGTCACGGCTCGACGCCATTCTTGCGCTCGTCGCGAAGGTGCACGGCGACGTCGACGCGGTGCAGTCGTTTCTCCTGCGCTCCTCGGCGGACTTCGTGCGCTCGGCCACGGCCCTGCGCGCCATCCGCTGCGCCGACCGCTACGCCAGCGTGCGCGGCACCGAGGACACCCTGGTGGAGCTCGAGCCCGAGGCCGACCCCACGAGTTCGCGCATCGTGATCACCGTCGGCAACGCCACGCCGCGGCGGATGTTTGAGCGCTGCGCCGACCTCATCGGCAGCCACGGGGTAAACATCCACCGCGCGTTTGTGGACGTCATCGAAGACCCCGGCCACGGGTACGTCACGCTCTTCAGTTACATTGTTCGCGGCCCCGATGGGCGGGCCCTCGACGCTGACGGTCTCGTCTGGCACGGGCTCGCCCCGTCCCTCGCCCGCGGCAAGTGGATCACCGACGCAGCGCTCACGCTCAGCCACAACAACCCCGCGCTGGGCCTCGAGCGCGCGGAGGTCGTGGTCGGCCTCTCCAGCCTCGCGCACCAGCGCCTCACGCGCGACAACCCTGTGTCCTTCGCGCGCGACCGCGTGCTGGCGCTCGCCGTGCGACACCTCGCGCTGAGCGTTGCCATCGCCGACCTCCTGCACGACCGATTCAACCCCGTCAGCGCGATGTCCGACGAGACGTACGATCTCCGCGCCGGGGCGCTGCGCGACCAGATCGAGCACGATGTAGACGGCGACGACGCCCGTCGGGTGCTCAAGACCCTGCTCGATGCCGTCGGCGCGACGCTGCGCACCAACCTCCACCTCGAGAAGCGATACGGCTTCGCGCTGCGACTCGAGGGCAGCTTCATCCCGCGCGGCGAGGAGAAGCCGTTTGGGGTGTACTTCGTCCACGGACAGGGCTGGGACGGCTTCCACCTGCGCTTCCGGGACATCGCCCGCGGAGGCGTACGGGTGGTGCGACCGCGCGGGCAAGATCAGCTCAGCGCAGAGGCAGACCGTCTTTACGATGAGGTGTATGGCCTCGCGCAGGCGCAGCAGCTGAAGAACAAGGACATCCCCGAAGGCGGCGCCAAGGCCGTGATCGTGGCGTCGCAGGACGTGCCGCTGACCCGGGCGATCAAGGGCTTCATCGACGGCCTGCTCGACCTGATGGTGCCGGACGAGAAGCACCCGCTGGTCGATCGGCTGGGTCGCCAGGAGACGCTCTACCTCGGGCCGGACGAAAACATCACCCCGGAGCACATCGTCTGGATCGTCGATCGGGCGCGGCGTCGCGGGCACAAGCTGGCCGCGGCGTTCATGAGTTCGAAGCCCGGCGCGGGCATCAACCACAAGGAGTACGGCGTGACCTCCGAAGGGGTCGCGGTGTTTCTCGAGGTGGCCCTGAAGGCCGTGGGAATCAATCCCCACACGCAGGACTTCACGGTGAAGCTCACCGGCGGCCCGGACGGCGACGTCGCGGGCAACATGCTGAAGATTCTGCATCGCGAGTACGGCGAGCGGGCGAAGGTAGTGGGCATCTCGGACGGATCCGGCGCGCTCGAAGACCCACACGGTCTCGACCACGCGGAGTTGCTTCGGCTGGTCGGTCTGTCCGAGCCGGTGGGGGCGTTTGATCTGTCGAAGCTCTCGCCGAAGGGGCGGCTGACGCGCGTGGATGCGCCGGACGGCGTGCGGATGCGCAACAGCCTGCACAACCGTGTTGTCGCGGATGCGTTTGTCCCGTCGGGGGGGAGGCCGCAGACGCTCAACGGCAACAACTGGCAGGAGCACCTGCTGCCCGACGGCACGCCGTCGAGCCGGGTGATTGTCGAGGGCGCAAACCTCTTCCTGACGCCGGACGCGCGCAAGGCGCTGGGCGAGCGCGGGGTGCTCGTGCTCAAGGACAGCAGCGCCAACAAGTGCGGCGTGGTGTGTTCGAGCTTCGAAATCACCGCCGCGCACCTCTTGTCGGAGGAAGAGTTTCTCGCGAACAAGAAGACCTTCGTCGCAGAGATCATCGAGCGTCTGCGCGAGCTGGCACGGCGCGAAGCTGAGCTGCTCTTCCGCGAGCGGAGTCACCACCCCGGGGTGCTGCTGCCAGAGCTTTCCGTGCGCCTCTCCAGGGAGATGAACCGCGCCGCCGACGCGATTGCTCTCTACGTCGAGACCATCAGCGCAGACGACCACGCGCTCGGTGACAGCCTCGTGCGCGAGCACCTCCCGCCGACGCTGCGCACTCTCGGCGCGAGTCGGCTCGGCGAGCGGATGCCCGTGGCGTACTGGCGCTCCATCGTGGCCAAGACCCTTGCGGCGCGCATCGTGTACCGGGAGGGACTCGACTGGCTCAACCCGCTGCCCGACGGGTCCATCGGGGCGATGGCGTTTCAGTGGCTGCGGGCGGAAAACGCCGCAAAGTCGTTGGCGGCGGCGATTCGTAGCGGCGCGGACTTCGACCGCGCGGCGGTGGCCGCGGTGGTCGAGCGTGCGGGTGCGCGGCTGACCCTCGAGGGGTAGGCGCGCTCCCCTGGGCGATCGCTCAGCGCTCCGCCGCGGTCGCCCCGATGGCGTTGCGCACGAAGAGGTCTTCGAGGGTCTCGCGCTTCGGAGTCACCGCGTGCACCCGGGCCTGGTGTGCGAGGGCGAGCGACAGCACGTCGCCCACGCGGTCTTCGCCTTCGATGCTCAACAACACCTTGTCGTGGAGGGTTCCTTGCACCACACCGGAAAGCTCGCTGAGGGCCTTCACCAGGGCGTCATCGACCCGGGAGAGTTCGACCTCCACCGCGCGAATCTCTCGCCGCAGTAGCTGATCGAGCGAGCCATACGCCGTCAGTTCGCCGCGATTCACGATCGCCACGCGGTCGCAGAGCATCTCGACGTCCGACAGGATGTGCGAGGAGAACATCACCGTCCTGCCACGATGGCGCTCTTCCAGGATGAGGTCGCGCACCTCCTTGCGGCCGATCGGATCGAGGCCCGTCATGGGCTCATCAAGGATGAGAAGTTCGGGGTCGCCCATCAGCGCCTGAGCGAGCCCCGCGCGCTGCAGCATCCCCTTGGAAAAGCGGCGCAGCGGGCGGTCCATCACCGAGCCGAGGCCCACCCGACGGAGGATGTTTTTCGTCTCCACCGCTCGGTCGTGGCTGCTCATTCCGACGAGGCGGCCGCAGAGGTCCATGATCTCCCGCGGGGTCAGGTATTGGTAGAGGTACGGGTTCTCCGGGAGGAAGCCCACCCGCCGACGCGCGGCCGGATCTGTCACCGGCAGCCCGAAGAGGAGCACCTCCCCGCGGGTCGGGAAGATCAAGCCCAGCAGCGTCTTGATGGTGGTCGTCTTGCCCGCCCCGTTGGGGCCAAGAAACCCGAAGATCTCCCCTGCTTTCACGTCGAAAGTGATGCCCCGCACGGCCTCCACCATCTTGTGGATCTTCTCTCCCCACGCGACCTTTCCGGCCTGCCTCTCGAGCCACGTCGGCGGCTGTCCCGGCAGCCGCGGTGCCGTCCGGATAAACCCCGTCGAAAACACCTTGATCAGCCCGCGAACCTCCACCACCGCGGCCCTCTCCGCCGTGGTCACAGCCGCACCGTCCGGTCGCCGATCGCCCATCCCGCGTGCTCTCGCAATCGATCGGTCACCACCCCGGCGTCCGCTTCGGACATCCCCGGATGCAGCGGCACAGCCACCCCGCCGTCCACCACCGCGTCGGTCACCGGGAACCGCCGCAGGTGGTTGACCCCCAGCGCCGCAAACTGCGGCAGCCGATGCAGCGCGTAGGAGAGAATCCCCGCCTCCACCCCAGACGCCCGCAGCGCCGCCACCAGCGCGTCGCGCGCCCCGCGCCGGTCGCCCGCAAACTCACCCGAGGTCGGCGTCGGAAGCACGAAGCCCAGCGTCTGGTGGTTGACCACCGCTCCCTCCGGTGCGCCCTGCCACGCCAGCGCCACCGCATCACGGATGGTCGCCGCAAGCGCCCGCCGTTTGGTCAGCATCTCGTCGAGCTTCGCCATCTGCAGCACGCCCAGCGCCGCGTGCAGTTCGCTCAGCCGCGCGTTGGGCCCCGCGCCCACAAACACCCCGACGGAGCGCTGCCCGTGGTTGCGCAGCGCCGTGATGGCCTCGGCGCGCGCGGCGTCGCGGGTCAACACCATGCCACCCTCCGCCGTCGTTACCACCTTGCGCGGATGAAACGAGTACGTCCCGACGTCGCCGAGAACCCCGCACGGCATCCCCCCGAGCGTCGAGCCGATGGCGCAAGCGGCGTCTTCGATCATGTCGATGTCCGAGGCGAGCGCGCGCAGCGCCGGAAGCTCCGCCGGGACGCCAAACTGATCCACCGCGATGATCGCCCGGGTGCGCGGCGTGAGGGCGCGGGCGACCTCGCGGGGGGAGAGGTTCCAGGTGGCGGGGTCGATGTCCACGAGGACGGCGGTGGCGTGACGCAGCAGTACCGCGTTGCCCGGCGAAGGCCACGTGAGCGCCGGGACGATCACCTCGTCGGACGCGCCGACGCCCCGCGGGGTGGTCGCGAGGCACAGTTCGATCGCGGTGGTGCCGCTCGACACGGCGAGCGCCTGCAACGGCGGCGCAGCGGGAGCGCCGAGCCCGTAGAGGTACGCGCGCACGGCCTCCTCGAAGGCCGCCACGCGGACGCCCTGAATCAGCATCCCCGAGGCGAGAACCTCGGTCAGCGCAATGCCCTCGGCGTCGGAAAAGTACGGTCGCGTCAGTCGAATCACGGTGGTTGCCGCGCAGTGTAACCGAAGCCGCGCACACGCGAAGAAGCTGCACCGCGCCCCGTGGTACGGTCGCGCCCGTCGTGCGTCGCCCCGTGGTCGTGTTTGCGAGCGTGCTGCTCCTCGCCCCCACCGTCACCGCGTACCCGCAGTGGAGCGTCGGGCTCTCCCTCGGCGCAGGCGCACGCCTCGCTCCGCCGGTGGACCGCGAGGTGCTCATCACCGCCGCCGTGCGCTCCGACGCCACCTTCGGCGCGCGCACTCCGCACGCCTGGCGCGCCGGCTTCTTCGGCGCCGTCGGCACCACGGACTTTGTCACCCTCGAAGTCGCCGCCGGGGGAATCTTACACATCCCGGTAAACGCCAGCTTCCCGGTGCTGCTCTCCGCAGGCGCAGTGCTCGACGTGACGCCTAACCCCGGGCGAACGGCAGTGCTCGGGCGCATCTGGTGGGGCTCGCGCAGCCTCAACTACCACTCGACCTACGGAATGACCGCAGGCTTCTGGGCCGAGGGGCGGTACCGACCGGGGGAAGGCAGCGCGGACGTGCTCGTCGGCGTCGATGCCGATCTCCGCTTCCTCGCGCTGCCCTTCGTGATGCTCGCAGGGTGGCTCCAGCACTGATCTCCCGGCCCCTCGTAAGGGTGCAGTGGGTAAATCTGGCCTTCCCCGCGGCCGCAAACCCCATGGATCCCGAGCATCGCCTTAGCTTCCCATGTAAACAATATCTCGTAAAATCAGACGCTTACGCAGGAAGAAACCCATGACGAAGACAGATCAGGCCCTGGATGAGCGCATCCCACGCCTCTCCCCGGTCGCCACGGGGAGAGCGAGAGACGCGAGGTTTGCGGCGGCGGCGATGAGCACGACGGAGGTCGCGCGGGTTGACCGAATCACCGTCGGCGAAGGGAGCGCATGACCCGGGGAGAGGCACCCAGGGGGGCTGCGTTGGGGCTCCTCGCGGCGGCGCTGTTCGGCGTCTCGGCGCCGCTCTCGAAGCGGCTGCTCGGGGACGTGACGCCGCAGGTGCTCGCCGGGCTCCTGTACCTGGGCGCGGGCCTCGCGCTCACGATCTACCGCCGCGTGCGACCCGCGACCACGGAGGCCCCGCTCGTGCGGTCCGACCTGCCGAAGCTCGCGGTGCTCGTGCTCGCGGGCGGCGTGGCGGGTCCGCTGCTGATGCTCTTCGGACTCCAGCGAACGAGCGCCGTCACGGGCTCGCTGCTCCTCAACCTGGAGGCGCCCTTCACGATCGCGATCGCCGTGCTGGTGTTTCGCGAGCACCTCGGGCGCTACGCCGCGGGCGCGGTGGCGTGCATCCTGACGGGCGCGGTAATTCTCCGGGTCGAGCCCGGGGCGCACCGCGCGGACACGCAGGGGGTGCTCCTGCTCGCAGGCGCCTGCGGGCTATGGGCGCTCGATAACAACGTCACGCAGCGGCTGTCGCTGCGCGATCCGTTCGCGCTCGTGCAGGTGAAGACACTCGCGGCAGGATCGTTCAATCTGGCCCTTGGGCTCGCGATTGCGGGGCGGCTCCCCTCGCCCCGGGTCGCCGCTGCGGCGCTCGCATTGGGGAGCGTGAGCTACGGCGCGAGCGTGGTGCTCGACGCATACGCGCTGCGGCTCGTCGGGGCGGCGCGCGAGGCGGCGTACTTCGCGACGGCACCGTTCCTGGGCGCGCTGGCCGCGACGCTGCTCACGGGCGAACACCTCGGAGGCTCCGACGCGATCGCGATGGCCTTGATGGCCATGGGCGTCGCGTTGCTGATGCGGGAGCGACACGGACACGGGCACACGCACGACCCGCTCGACCACGCCCACGCGCACGTCCACGACGAGCACCACCAGCACTCGCACGGCCCGGACGATCCGACGGGGGAGCCGCATGCGCACGGCCACCACCACGCGGTCCTCGCGCATGACCATCCCCACACCTCCGACGCGCACCATCGTCACCGGCACTGACCCACGGCTTCGACGCGCACGATGCGATCAACGAGCCGATGGAGAGCCGTCTGCCCGACGTTGACACCGGGCGACGGCTCGACGCCCCCCTGCGGCCGTGATCGCAGGAATGTCTGGGGAATTCGGTCATTCCTGCGGATTCGCGTGCACCCCTTCGGTCGGGTTTTCGCGCTCGGCAGGGTGCCCGGGCGGCCGCAGCGTGGTGGGCGCCACCGGGCGCTTTACGGTGCTGGGAGGAATCCTTGGCGAGGTGTCGTCCCGCGTGGCCGTCAGCCACTGCGACGGCCACGGGACGCTCGACCTCGCGCTGCCCGGGCCCGGGGAATATCCTGGATCGCACGCCGAACCATCGCACAACAGGGTAATCTGCCGAGCTGCCCCTCTGACTCACGCCTCCGACACACCCGGTGAAGTACCCGAAGTGACCGAGCGATCCAACTCCCTCCGCGCCCGATTTCCCAACCTGCCCCTCGATGAGATCCGCTGGACCGCGCACGTCGCCGGTCGCATCGGCGGCGCAGCGACCCTGAGCGAACTCGCGCTCAGCTGCGAAGAGATTCTCGGGCACTTCACGGAGGTCGAGCGGCACGCGCTCTACCTGCTGGACTTCGACACCGGTCTCCTCCGGCTCTTCCACGCGAGCGGCTTCACCGAGGAGGAGCGCCTGGCCGCGGAGACGACCGCGCTCGACCGCCACCCGGGTTGGGTGCTGCGCAACCTGCAGCCCCTGGTGGTGGCAGACACGGCTCTGGAGCCACCGGGCAGTCCATCGGTAGACAGCCCTCGGAGCTTCATCCTCCGGTCGCGGATGTGGCTCCCGATCATGGCCGACGGCGAGGGCTTCGGCGCGATCGGCATGTTCAGCGTCGAAGCGAACGCCTTCGACGACTACGACCGCGGCGTGCTGCACTTCGTCGCAGAGCTCGCGGCGATGTCCTATCAACGCCTCCGCGCAGTCCACACGATGTCGCAGCAGCGAACGCGCGCCATCGAGGCCGAGCGCCGGGCCGACCGACACCACTTCGCCGCGCTGCTCCACACCGTCCCGGACGCCGTCGTCGTCATGGGCGCCGACGGCCGCATCAGCTACTGGAACCCGAGCGCCGCCCTCCTCCTCGGCTACTCCGAGCGCGAGGCCGTGGGCCAACCCGTCACGTTCATCATGCCCGTGCGCTTCCGTGCGCCGCACCTTGACGGCCTCGCGCGGCACCTCGCGACGGGCGCGACGCGCGCCATCGGGCGACCGGTGGAGATCGTCGCCCTACACGCGCAGGGCCACGAGATTCCGATCGAACTGATGCTGAGCAGGGTCGAGGAGCAGGACACGGTCTTCTTCGTCGGCGTGCTGCGCGACATCACCGAGCGCAAGCGCGCAGAGATCGAAAATGCCCGCGCCGAAGAGGAATCACGTCGCTTCGCCGCCGCGCTGCTCACGCTCAGCCGCAGCTCCATCGAAGACCTCGCGGCCTTCCAGCGGGGCGTGACCGAGGTCGTCGCGCGAACCCTCGACGTCGAGCGCGTGAGCCTCTGGCTCTTCGGCGACGACAGCATCGTCTGCGACGACCTCTTCGAACAGATCCCGCAGCGGCACTCCAACGGACTGGTGCTCGCGGCGCGCGATTACCCAGGGTATTTTTTGGCCCTGCACGCGGAGGAGGCCATCGTCGCCGCGGAGGCGCAAACGCACCCCGCCACGCGCGAATTCACCGCGAACTACCTCGCTCCGCTGGGCATCGTCTCCATGCTCGACGTGCCGCTGCCCTCCCTCAGCGGCCTGCGCGGCGTGGTGTGCGTCGAGTCAACGTCCCCGCGGGCGTGGCGCCCCTCCGAGGTCTCGCTCTGCCGCGAGGTCGCGATGCTCGTCGCACAGGCGATCGACCTCTTCACGCAGCGCCGGCTCGCGGCCCGGCACGCGGTCATCCTGGCCTCCGTCGGCGACGCGGTGATCGCATGCGACACGCAGAGCCGCATCACCCTGCTCAACCCGGTGGCGGAGAAGCTCACCGGGTTCACCTCCGAGGAGGCCCTCGGGCGGCCCATCGGCGAGGTGTTCCGTGTCCTATCCGCGGAGACCCGCGCGCCATCGTCCTTCCCCGTGGCCGCGGTGCTCGCAACCGGCGAGATGCACGGGCGCGACCGCACCTCGCTGCTCGTCCGGCCCGACGGAACCGAGACCCCCATCGCCGACCGCGCGGCCCCGATCGTCGAGGACGGCGTCACGATCGGCGTCGTTCTCACCTTCCGCGACGTGACCCGCGAGGTGCATGCGCGGCGCGAAATCGAGCGACAGCACCGCCGCCTGCGCTCGCTCAACGACGCCATCCCCGACCTGCTCTTCTCCGTGACCCAACACGGCCAGGTGCGGTTTGTGAAGGACACTGCGCACCCCGACCTGCTGACCTCGCCCGACGAAGCCCACGCTATCTTCGTCGACACGCTCTTCTCGCCCGACCTCGCAGCACGACTCATGGCCGCGGTGTCCGCCGCCATCGATGCCGGAACCGTACAGACCGTGGAGTACGCGCTCGACCTGCCGCACGGCCGGCAGACCTTCGAGGCGCGCATGGCCCGGATGAGCGACGACGAGGTGACCGTTCTCGTTCGCAACGTCACCGAAGATCGAGCGCTCACGGAGGTGCTCCGATCGCAGCGCGAGCGGCTCACCCAGCGCACCGAGCGGCAGCGTGGACTGCTGGTGCTGTCCGCGGATCTTGCGCGCACCACCGGACGCGCGGCGATGCTCTCGAAGGTGCGCGCGAGCCTGCGCACGCTGCTCGGCGTCGAGCGCCTCTCCCTCGGCGAGCGCGACGCGGCGACGGGCGAGTACCACCTTCGGATGCTCGACAATCCAACGGAGTCCGGGCGTCCGAACGCGACGACCGACGACGACGATGGCTCTGCCGCGGAGCCGATGAGCGTGGTGCTGGACATCACCGGCACCTCCATCGCAGAGGCTCTCGCGACGGGCGCACCAGTGACCTCCCGGGCGCACCCGCCGCGGGCCTTCGGTGACTGGGCCATTGTCCAGGATGCCCTTGGATTCAGGTACTTCGTGACCATCCCGTTGCTCGGGGCGGCGGGCGCATTCGGCACGCTCAACGTCAGCATCTCCGAGGACGAGCCGCCGAGCGTCGAGGACATCGATTGGCTCGCGCAGCTTGGCGCGATGATCGCGGCCCACCTCTCTGAGCTTGAGGCGCGTGTGGCACTGCAGGCGCTCAACATGGAACTCGAAGACCGCGTGGCCTCGCGCACCCGCGAACTGCAGGTCAGCGAAGAGCGCTTCGAGCGGCTCTTCCAATACGCGCCGCAGGCGATGCTGATCGTCGATGGCGCAGGGCAGGTCGCGCAGTCCAACCACAACGCCCAGCGGCTCTTCGGCTACGACGAGAGCGGGTTTCTCGGACTGCCGATCGCCGCGCTCGTGCCTGCGGAGAGCCGTGAGCACCAGCACGGGCTGATGCAGTCCTTCGCGCAAGCGGGCCTTGCCGGGTCGGGGAGCATCGATCGCGTGGTGACCGCGGTGGGCCGCGATGAGCGAGAGTTCACCGCAGAAATCGGACTCGTGCCGCTGCACCTCAACGGAGAGCCAGCGGTGCTCGCAGGGCTCTCCGATGTAAGCGCGCGGGTCGCGGCGCAGGCCGAGGTGGCGCGCTCGCTCCATGAGAAGGAAACCCTTCTCCAGGAGATTCACCACCGGGTGAAGAACAACCTGCAGATCATCTCCAGCCTGCTCATGCTGCAGGCCAACCAGATGCCCTCGGATCTAGGGCGCGCGCGGCTGGAGGAGAGCGTGCACCGCGTGCGCTCGATGGCGCTGATTCACGAGCAGCTCTATGGCGCCGTGTCGCTCGAGCGCATCGACCTCGGTGCCTACGCTCGGCAGCTGGCGGAGTCCCTCCGCGGCGCCCTCGCGCCTTCCGCGCGAATCAACGTGAACTCCTCGCCGACAGAGGTCGGCGTGGAGGTCGCGGTGCCCCTCGGGCTCATCCTCAACGAGCTTCTCACCAACGCGTTCAAGTACGGCATCCGGCCGTCGGGACACGCCGCGCAGCCCGGTCGCACGGGCCCGGATTGCGACATCCTGCTCGAGGTCAGCTCCGACGGAGACACCGTGCGGCTCGCGGTGACCGACTCCGGCCCCGGGCTCCCGTCGGGCTTCTCCGCGGCCACGCCGACCACCCTCGGACTCCAGGTGGTGCGCTCGCTCTGCCGTCAGCTCCGGGGCAAGCTCACCGTGAGCAGCGCCGACGGCACACAGTTCGAACTCACCTGCCCGCGCCGAACGAAGTCCTGACCGCGAGCGCAGCGCCCGTCAGGGTCGCCGCGCGAGGGCACGTTCGACGACGCGAACCCCGACGACGCCGAGCGCCGCAGCCACCCCAAACACCGCCGGGAGGTACGCCCACCACCGCGACACTCCCGCGCGTCCAGCCCACATCGGCGCGATGCCGACCGCGAGACACGCGAGGCTGAGCGCGCCAACCACCAGGGACAGCGTGGCAGGCCGCCAGAACGGATCAAGGATCCCGAGTGCGTACGCGTCCAGCGAGGGGGACGGTAGCGACGGTAGGGACGGTAGGGACGCACATGCCTGGCAAGAGACGCCGTCCTTCGAGGCGTGAGCGGGGCACAGCAGAACCTTGCAGCGCGGACACGAATCGGCGGACGCCAGCTGGCCGCACACTCCGCAGACGATCCCGTGGGAGACGTCAACCGTCGGAGGAGCAGGTGACTCGGACGGGATCGGCGTGGGCTCCGCGATGGGCACATCGGCGGGGGCGATCTTGTGACCGTCGCGGTAGGTCTTCTCGAGTTCGTTGCAGAAGCGTCCGAAGTCCGCCCGCGCGATGTCGAGGTGCAGCACGGACTCGTCGCGGGACATCTCGTCGAGCCAGGTTTCGTCGAGGATACGGCCCAATTCGAAGTCGTGCGCGAGGCGCTCGGCCCAGCGCAGCACCGCCACCATCCGGCCGACGTTGTCGCCGCGCCGAAACGCACGCAGAGGCTGGTGATGCAGCGCGATGACCCGCGGAAGCGGCTCGGGAATCTTCCACTCGGAGAAAATATGCGCACCGAGCACGGCGTGGTCGAAGCCGTACAACTCGCGCTCCTTCACATGCATCTGGTCGGGCTGATTCGCGAACTCCAGCACCAGGGCCGCGTAGTCGTCGTCCCCGGACTGAATCATGATGAGCTTGCCGAAATCGTGCAGGAGCCCGCAGGAGTACATCTCCTCCGGCGAGAGGCCGCAGCGCGGGGCGATCTGCCGGGCGAGAGCGGCCACCGCCGACGAGTGTCGGAAGATCTCCGGCACCCCTGGTGCCTCGTCCTCGAACCAGTCCAGCACCGCCGCGGCGGTGGCGATCTCCGTGAGGTTCTTCACTCCGAGCAGCGTCACCGCCACGCGGATTCTCCGGATCTGCACCCGCAGCCCGAACACCGGCGAGTTGACCACCCGCAGCACGCGCGCCGCGAGGGAGGTGTCCGACTCGATGGTGTCGGCGATCTCATCGACGCGGAAGCTGGGATCGCGCACCACCTCGAGGAGACGCTGCGCCGACTGCGGAAACGCCCTTACCCCGTGCGCCTTCGACATCGTCGCGGCGAGGCTCGTGGCCGCCGCGTGGGCGGCCCGCTCCTCCACTTCATCGGCCGCGCGCAGTTCATCTTCGTCCATCATGTGGTGGGCTCAACGGTGCCGGATCGCCGCTTCGGAGTCCATGCGTTACGTGCGAAATGACAACCGGGGATTGGGTCATGATGGTCGGCGTGACGCCTGAACAGTTGCCCATCCACGCCGTCCGAGAGACCTTCGACTCCGCTCTGGGCCGCGGCCCGGTGGTGGTGTCGTCGCCGACCGGGTCGGGCAAGTCCACCGAGATTCCGCGCTGGGCCACGACGCGCGGGCGCGTGCTGGTGGTCGAGCCCCGCCGCGTCGCTTGCCGCAGCCTCGCCGCCCGCGTCGCCGACCTCGAGCGCACCGCCCTCGGCACCACCGTCGGCTACACCGTCCGCGACGAGTCCGTAGCGAGCGACGCGACACGCATTCTTTTTGCCACCCCGGGCGTAGTGCTCCACGCCCGCGACCTCGCCGGCCGCTTCGACGTGCTGGTGCTCGACGAGTTTCACGAGCGCAGCCTCGAACTCGACCTGCTGCTCGCAATCTTCGCCGATCGCGACACGCCGCGGCTCGTGGTGATGTCCGCCACCATCGACGGCGACCGCGTGGCGCGGCACCTCGGCGCCGTCCACGTCGCCGCCGCCGGAAGCGCGTTCCCCGTGGACGTCCGGTACCTCGATCCGGGCCCCGCGCTGCCCCACGGGGACGACCTCGCCGCCCGCGTCGCCCGCGCCATCGGAGCGGCCGCAGGAGACCCCGGCGACGTGTTGGTGTTTCTTCCCGGGAAGAGCGAAATCGATGCCTGCGCACGCGCCCTGCGAGAATCGCCCGCGGACATCATCCCCCTCCACGGCGGCCTCTCCCTCGATGAGCAGCGGCGGGGCTTCGAGCGCTCCTCGCGGCGCAAGGTGATTCTCGCGACCAACGTCGCGGAGACGTCCATCACGCTACCGGGCGTCGGGGTGGTGATTGACACGGGCCTCGTGCGGCGCACCCGCTACCACGCCGGCCGCGGGTTTCTCTCGCTCAGCCCCATCGCGCAGGACAGCGCAGCGCAGCGCACCGGCCGCGCCGGCCGCACGGGGCCGGGCGTGTGCTACCGGCTCTGGGGCAAGGGCGCGATGCTCGAGCGCGCGACGCCGCCGGAGATACACCGGGAGTCACTGGTGTCCCTGGTTCTGGGCGCTGCCGCCTGGGGACGAAACATAGAAACACTGCCGCTCTTCGACCCGCCGAAGCCCGCGGCCCTCGACGCCGCGCGAGACGAACTCGCCCTGCTCGGCGCACTCGACGCCGGCGGCGCGATGACCCCGCGGGGCCGCGAACTCTACGGACTGCCGCTCGATCCGCCGCTCGCCCGGCTGCTCATCGAGGCCCGCGCGACGAACGCCCTCGACGACGTGATCGACCTCGTTTCTGCGCTCGCGGTGGGGCGGCCGTTGTTTCTCCCGCGGGGCGTCGGCGATGACGACGACCACGAATTGCGCCGCGGGGACTGCGACGCGACGGCGCTGATTCGGGCGGTGCGCGAGGGGCGCGAACGCGAGGACGGTCTGTCGGGCATGGCGTTGGCAGAAGCGCGGCGCATCCGGGCGCGGCTACGGCGGGCGCACGACCGCGGGCCCGCGATGACCACCGCGCCCATCGACCGCGAAGCTCTCGTCCGAACGGCCATCGCCGCAGATTCGCGCGCGGTGCACATCACGCGCGTTCGGGGCCGCAGCGTGGCGTTTAGCAACGGCGGCACCGAGATCGAACTCGCCCGGGAGAGTGCAGCGCAGCGCGGGAAGGACCTCGAAGCGCTGGTGGTGTTCGAGTCGCGCGCCTTCGGGGTAGGGCAGGACGCGCGGGTGCTGGTGACCTGCGCGAGCCCGGTGTCCCTCGCGACGATTGCGCGCGCCGGCCTCGGCCGCGATCGGCTCGAGCGCGTGCAGTTGGAGCACGGGCGCATCGTCGCGCACGTCGAGCGGGTGTACGCGAAGCGGGTGATCGCGACGCGCGAGGAGACGCCCTCGGGTGATCTCGCCCGAGAGGCAATCGCGACGCTCTTCCTCCGCGGGAGCCTCTTCAAGGGAGCGCTGCCCGTGACGCGCGAACGGCTCGCGCTCGCGGCGCTTGCGACGAGGCTCGGTCACGCCGCGGAGATCGACGCCTCGGTGCGCGTCTGCCCGACGCCCGAGGCCTGGGTGGCGGCGCGGCTCGTGGCGCTCGGCGTGGCGGGCGGCGACGACCTCGCGCTGCTCTCCGCGGACGACCTCATCGCGCCGGATGTTCCTTCGTGGGTGCGGGACGAGGTCGAGCGCGATCACCCGCGCACGGTGAGCGTCGGCGATGCAATGTACGAAGCCGACTACGACCTCGACCGGCGCAAGGTCACGCTGCGCCTCGTGCGCGGCCAGCGCCGCGACCCTCCGCCGTTGCAGTACCTCCCGCGCTTCGCGGGCCTGGGAATCCTCGTCGAAGGGCCGCGCGGCGTCACCGTACTCCGCGGCTGAAAGACCCTCGGAAGCGCAGGCGCCCCCGAACAGGGACTCTCAACCGACGTCGTGATCGCCCGTCGTGACGGTGGTCGCGCCACCGAGTCCGAGGGAGGCACCGGAGCGGACGAGCGCCTTCCATTGGTCCAGTTCGAGGGGGCGGGAGAAGAGATACCCCTGCGCGTATTCGCAGCCGAGCGCGAGGAGGCAATCGCGCTGCTCGACGGTCTCGACGCCTTCCCCGACGATGCGGGCGTTGAGGGCGCGGCCAAGGGTGATGATGCTCTCGATGATGGCGCGCGTGCGCTCGCCCGGCAGCGCGGAGATGAGGCTGCGATCGATCTTGATGGTGTCGAAATGCAGGCGCTGCAGGTACGAGAGCGAGGAGTAGCCCGTCCCGAAGTCGTCGAGGGAGATGGCGATGCCCTGATCGCGGAGGCGCTTTAACTGTGCCACCGCGGAGCCGAAACGGTTGATGAACACCGACTCCGTAAGTTCGATCACGATCTCGCTCGGGGCGATGCCGTGCAGGGTCAGTTCGCGGGCGATGTCCTCGTCGAGGCTGGTGAGCGAGGAGTCCTTGGCGGAGACGTTTACGCAGAGCGGCACGGCCCGCGCGCCCTCCCCGGCGAGATCTTGCAGCGTCCGGAGAGCGATCCGAAGGACATGCCGGTCGAGCAGTGCAATGTCCCCGGACTGCTCAGCCACAGGAACAAACTCGTCAGGGTTCACCACGCCCATCTCCGGGGAGGTCCAGCGCGCGAGGCACTCGCCGTGCACCAGCGCGCCGGTCGCCAGGGACACGATGGGCTGCACCGCGATGCGAACCTCTGAGTGCGTCAGGGCCAGCGGCAGCAGTTGGGCGACCCGTTCCCGACGATCGTGCCTCGCGTCTGTGTCCCGCAAGTAGTGGGTGACAAGGTTTTTCCCGGCCTGCTTCGATGCGAGCATGGCGAGGTCGGCACGGCGGGCCAGTTCTTCGACGCGCTGGTCGTCGTACGGTGCCACCCCGATGCTGGCCGTGACGTTGAAGCTCACCTCGTTGATGGAATAGATCTCTGCCAGCCGGGCGCGCAGCTGCTCCGGAAGGTCGCAGTACTGCTCGTCCGCGAAGACGAGAAACTCATCGCCCCCCATCCGTCCCGCGACGGCCTCGGGCGGCAGCACCGCAGTGATGCGATCGGCCGCGCTCTGAATGATCTGATCGCCGAAGAGGTGTCCCATCCGATCGTTGACGTTTTTCACGCCATCGAGGTCGATGTAGATCGCGAGGCAGGGACGCCCGGGGCCGAAGCGGTTCGCTCCCTCCATAAGAACGCCGTGCCGGTTGGAGAGCCGGGTGAGGCGATCGGTGTGCGCCAACATCAGTAGATCGACCCGCTCGCGCGAGGTGAGCCGATGCGCCTCGAATACCTCGATGAGCAGCGCCAGCGTCGGCATGACCCCGGCGACGAGGGTAAGTTCCTGCTCGGTCCATCCACCGGGGCGGGCGGTGAGCATGGTGAAAACGTGCACGTCTGGCCGCGGGGAAAACAGCGGAAAGGCGGCGTAGTCGGTGGCTCCCTGGGCGGCAAAATCCCGGACGATGGCGAACTGCTCCAGGCCTTCGCCCTCCCCCAGCCGAAGCCGGAGCCGCAGCCGCGAGGTCATCACGACATCGAGCGGACTCCCACGGTGCTCAGGGTTGTCGAGAAACGCCCACGGCCGCTCGGTGCGCGCAACGTCCCTGGACCCTTGCCGCCAGGTGAACCCGACGCCCGCGAGCGACGGATGCAGCGAGAGAACGGCGAGGCTGACCCGACGCAGCTCAAAACCGATCTGCTCCAACGTGTCTACGACCATGAGAACCGCACGGGCGACGTCGAAGCGATGCAACGCGGCCTCGGTGAGTTGGTCGCGAAGCGCCAGGAGCGAGCGCTCGGGGTCGAAGGCCAGGGTCGGCTCGACAGGCGGCGATTCTACCGCGCGCAGAACGATCTCCAACGGCATCGATGGCCCTACCGAACGACTCACTGTGCGCTACCCAACGAGATCAAGTTTCTCCTTTATCGGCTCCACGGAGGGGTGCCTTGAATCGCCCGCGCAAAAAAACCGTACCCGGCTGCCGACCCTGGGTACCGCGTCGTTAAAACTGGCGCCGCGGAGCCAAGGCCCGAAGCACTCGCGCGGGCGAGCGAGCGGATCCATTGAGAAAGTGCATCTATCACGGCCCAACACGGACATGAAGTCGCCGTCGCGGCGGGTGCTTGATGCTGCCATTCGTTGAAACCCGCTGCCCCGCCATGGTTCGTGCGGTCGCCGTGATTGAATGGGCACGGAAGCGCTCCACCGGGCGAGCGGTACCCCGTGAATCCATGCTCGCGAACGCACCTGGGGAATCCCCAACTGCCTTTGCAAGCCTCGCGGAGAAGCATGGCAGTCCCCCAACAGCCTCGACGACGCTCGCGAACGCACCGTGCGTTGCCGATGTCGGCCTTTACAACCCTTGCGAGCGGCCATGTTCAGTGCTGACTCGCGCTCGCAGCGCCCGTAACCACCGGCGCGCCCGATCGGCACGGCGCCGGAGGATTCGTCGATCGGTTCTCGGTCACACGGTGCGAACGAGCGCAGTCTTGAAATACTATCGGCGCCCATGAAGGTCGTGCTCGTCCCTCTGATGATCTTTGCGTCGGGCGCCTTCATGGCCGTCGCGTGGCTCGGTCACCTGAGGTTCCGCGAGCACGGATTTTTCACGGCCCTGGCCTTGAGCTGGGCCATCGTGCTGCCTGAGTACGTTCTCAACGTCACCGCCACCCGATACGGCTACGGCACCTACCCCGGGGCGCAGATGGCGTCGTTTCACCTCGCGTCGGGCGTCGTGTGCGTCACGTTCGTGTCGCGCTTCGTGCTCGGCGAGCCGCTCCACGGGCGCCACGGCCTCGGCATCGCGCTCCTCGCCGCGGGGATGGTGCTGCTCCTGAAGCGCAGTTGAGCGGCGCAGAACCCACGGGGAGACCTCCGCGCGGGACGGGGCGGTACCATCGGCGCGCGGGCCGAAGAGCAGAACGAAGGCCACCCGGCGGTGCGCGAGGTGGCGGTGGTGGGCGTCGCCGACGCCGGGTGGGACGAGCGGGTGTGCGCCGTGGTGGCCCCGCGCGAATCTGGTGCTGGTCGACGCGCTCCCGCGCAACGCCCTGGCAAGGTGATGAAGGCGGCCCCGAAGGCGCGGCCCGACTAAGTTCGCGGCGGGCGTTCCCTACACCATTTAAAATGGTGTAACCCTGATCGGGATGATTAGCGCGGTGGGCATCCGGGTGCACTCTTGTCGCAGCTGCTCGGTCTGCGTTCCGCCGGTCGCGTCGGGCGCCGCCACCGCCGCGTTGGCCGAGAAGGCCCAGAAGGTGACCCGCGCCGACGGCACCACGATCGAGTCCGACCGGGAGAAGCGGCCCGTCACCGGCTCCAGGGAGACCACGGGCGCGCGGCCCGACGGCCGTACGCAGAGCCCCGAAGAGAAGGCCCGCACGGCCGCGGAGCGACGGCGCGAAGACGACCGCACCACCGCCGAGGCCCGTCGGGAGCAGCAGGACGTCGCCCGCCCGAACGGCAAGCAGCCGAGCGCCGCGCAGAGCCCCGAAGAGCAGGCGCAGATCGCCGCACTCCGCAAGCGCGACGCCGACGTGCGGGCCCACGAGCGGGCGCACCAGATGGCTGCCGGGGGCCTCGCGGGCGGCGCGACGTACACCTACCAGCGCGGTCCCGACGGGCAGCTCTACGCCGTCGGTGGCGAGGTGCAGATCACCGTCGGTCCGGGTCGTACGCCTGAGGAGACGCTCCAGCGCGCGCGCACGGTGCGCTCCGCGGCCCTCGCCCCGGCGGAGCCTTCGGGGCCAGACCGCGCGGTCGCCGCAGCGGCCGCCAGCATGGAGGCGCAGGCGCTACAGGAGATCAACGCCCGGGATAGCGAGGCGTCCAGGGGCGACCGACGCACCGAGGCCTACGAGGCGATGTCGCGCAGCGGCGAGGCGAAGCCCGAGGGCCGCTCGCTAGACGTCGTCGCCTGAGCGCGTCGCCGGCTCGGTGGCCAGATCGAGCTGGTGCATCGTGCGCAGCGAGCCCGACTCGGTGAGGTAGACCTCCGTCCCGCCCGTCTTGCAGGTCGAAGGCGCTGTCGACCGGGGCAACCGCGAGCGCGCCCACCAGCGGCCGCGGTGAGCGTCTGGAGGGCGCGCCCGTCGGCGTCGAGGTCGAGGTCGAAGGTGCCCTCGGATAGCTCGGACGACACCGCGGCGAGGTCGAGCACCCGCGGGTCTTTGAGCTTCTTGTCGTCGCCCTCGATGTGCATCGTGCGTACGTCGACCCGATCGCGGGTGAGCACCAGCTTCGCCTCGAAGCCCCACCCCAGGCGATGCGGCGCCTCGGGCGCTCGCTGCGGGGCGACCGGGGCCGCGGGGGCCAGCGCTTCGGCGGAGCCGGCGGGGCGCTCAAGGTCGCGCGGGTCGAGCAGACGCACCTTGCGACCGGTGACGGCCTCAATGAGCAGCTGAAGCCGCGGCTCGCCCGCGAGGGGGAAGCCCCTCGGCGCCCTCGCCGCCCCGGCGCCTGGGGTGGCTTCTGTCGAAGCCTCGGCCATCGCGCCGGGCGCCCTTGCGGGCGTAGAGCACCCAGGATAATGGGGTGCGCGCGGATTGCCTACGTCATCCTACACCGCATCAAGAGGAGTCGAGCTCATGGTCCTGGGAAGCTGGCGTCGCGGGTGGCGCCTCGGTTTGATGCTGGCTCTGGCGGTCCCTGCGGTGAGCGGCTGCGCGACGGACGAGGAGATGGCCATCGACGAGAGCGGTGAGTTCGTCGAGCCGGTCACCGACGTCAACCACACGGCGGTGCGCAACCAGTCCATCGGCAACTGCTGGGCGTACGCGGCGACGGGATGGGCCGAGTCGCTGCACCGCGCCCGCACCAGCCAGGAGATCAACATCTCCGAGAGCTGGATCACCTTCTGGGACTGGTACGGCAAGATCGCCGGCGGCCGCGTGACGACCACCGCGGGCCGCGCCGAGGTCCCCACCGGCGGCTGGTGGGACGGCGCGATGACCATCCTGCGGGCGCGCGGCGTGGTCTACGAGTCGGAGTTCATCCCCGAGGAGGGTGAGGCCGCCCGCTCGACGCGGCAGTCCGACGCCCTCCGCGCGATCAACACGGCCCTCAACGAGGGCGGCGCCCTGGCCACCGCCGAGGCGCGGCGCGATCCGGCGCTGGTGCTCTCCACCCTCTTCGACGCGTGGCAGCTCTCGCCCGCGGTCCGCGCCGAGGTCACCCGGGTGTTCACCGCGCGCGGCACCGCCACCCTGCCGGCCTCGCGCACCACGGCCGACGGCTTCTTCCGGCCGATCGCCTCCATCCCCGTGCGCACCTCGGCGTATCGCAACGGCCGCGGTCAGCAGGTCGACGGCACCCTGGCCGACGTCATCGGCTACGGCCGCTTCGCCTGGCGCAGCGCCTCGTACGGCACCACCGCCTCGGCGCGCACCAGCTTCCACCAGCGGGTGATCCGGGCCCTCAACGATAACCAGCCGGTGCTGGTCTCCTGGCTCGTCGACTTCAACGCGATGTCGTCGACCGGGATCTTCCGCATGTCCAACCTCACGATGCCGGGGCGCCAGGGCGGCCACCTCACCTCGATGGAGGACTACCAGGTCGTCGTGCGCCAGCCGGGCCAGCCCGAGCGCACCCTCCGCGCGGGCGAACTGGCCTCCGAGGCCGATCAAGACCTTGCGGCCCGCTACGGCACCCTGGAGTTCATCCGCATCAAGAACTCCTGGGGCACCGCGCGCGACCCCTCGGGCACCAGCTTCTTCGGCGGGTATAACGACCTCTACGTCGACTACCTCAACGGACCCATCACCTGGACCGCCGACATGGCCCCCCGCACGCCGCTCTCCAGCGTCATCCTTCCGCCCGGCTACTGATCACCGCGCTCCCCCCGGCGCCCGGCCGCGCGGACCGCTCGCCTCATCTCACTTTCCCACTGTTCTTCTTTGAAGGTCTCAGCGTTCGGAGCAGTTCGACAACCGCTACGATTCGGTCGGGCCCCACTGCCGACTACGATCTTGCCTGGGTGCACCTTCTTGCCATTGTTCGTGAAGCCGCCGATCTGGGCGATTCACCGGACGGTGATCCCGAGCCCAAGCGTGTCGCCGACGGCGTAGCCCTTGGGCTTTCACCGCAGGATGATCGCGTCGATCTCGTCGCGGCTGAGCAGTGAGTCCGCCGACAATTCGTGCGTGTTGCGCGCCTGGTAGGTTAGTTGGAGGGTTCGCATCGCGACGCTGGCGAGGATAGTCGCCCACTTCAGGATTCGTTCGGAAGTATGGAGGTGATTGTCCTCGACGTTGCAGCGTCCGGACTTCCAGAGCTGGTGAAAAAGCTCGACTTTCCAACGTTGCGCGTATCCATCAATCACCTGCCCGGCGTCTGCGAAGTTGGCAATCGGTGCCGTGGTCAGCAGCATCCACTCGATGGGCTTCTCGCCGGTCGGCGTGGTTACGACTTCGAGCGTGTGGACGGCATCGAGGGTCACGGTGCGGATCTTCCCGGTCTGCTTGTCCTTCAACCGCAGCGTGATGGCGCAGGCGCGAACGCTCATGTGCGCGACACGCGCCTCCCGGTGTTTTCCCACAGGAACATCGAGCGCGTAGAGTCCCATCTCCGGCTGCCTGGGCAGCGTGTCCCAGAGATAGCGAATCTCCTCCGGATCATTCAGCCGGCGCTCCCAGGACGCTCGAACGGTGATGCGCCAGTGGTTGACGACGGCGTGCCGGAGCATCTCGCCCATATCGCCGCCACAATCGAACTGAAACCACGGCACGGACCGATTCGAGCTAGTACAGAACGCGGCCATCACCTGCTCGGCGACGACAATCCAGTAGCGCGATTCCTTCTCCTCGAGGTTGCCCTTGTCATCGGTGCGCCTGGAAGCATTCGGCCAGAACTCCTGCCCGCACACGCCCAACGGAACGCCCGCCGCACTCACAGCGATGGCTGTCGTGACGTCGAAGCCGAGCCCGTGACTCTTGGGGGTACCGACGGCGCCCGTTCCGCGCGTCTTGTGCGCGTCGGTCGGCGCGAGGCTGTCCCCGTCGATCGGGACGTACACCCACTCGAACTCCGCGCAGCGCTTCGCGCAGGCGCTCCAGATGCCCAGCGTGAGCGCGTCGCGCGTGACGGCCGAGTTGCTCAGGAAGTCGTATGCGCCGTCCCGTTCGGCCTCGGACGCGAAGGCGCCGGTGATCGTTCCGGCGACGTTCGCGAGCAGCGCAGCGCCCATCGAGACGAGCCGCTTTACGCGACGGTAGTCGCCGAGCTTCACATCCCCGAACTCCTCCTGAGCCCAGCGACGACGATCAGCGCAGGCCTTCGCCTTCGCCCTCGCCTCGGCCATGCGTGCCGCGGACGACTTCGCCGCTGGGCGTGAGCCCCGACGAACTCGCGTCGAGGCAGATCCAGCTTCATTCGGCAAAGCAGAGATCTCCCAGCGTCAAGTGCACCTCGCAACGTCTCGATTTTAAGTGCCTTTCTGCATATGAGGGGGACGGTGAGCCTCGGGAGTCATGAGTCTCCGCGGAACGCGAAGCCGATCGCGATCATCGGGAGCCCCTGCGGAGTGCACTCGTCGCAGCCGCCGGTGCGGTAGCGGTGGGTGAGCCACCATTGCGCGAGCACGAAGACCGTCGGGGCGTTGAAGAACGAGTGCCGCCCCTCGCGGAAGGTGTACGAGACGAGCGGCCCGAGGCGGGTGATCGGGGTGTTGAGGGCGCCCGCCCCGGGGAGCGCGGCGCCGTCAGCGCCCCACGCGGCCGTCGGGAAGAGCGGGAGCACGGCGCTGAAGCGGAGTCCTACGTTGAAGCCCAATTCGGAGTTCTGGTAGATGAGGTCGACGTCGTCGGTGAGGGTCCAGCCGCCGTTGGGGGCCATCGTGTCGTAAAAGATGTCGTAGAAAGCCGGGCGCGCGTTGGGGAGCGAGAGGGAGTTCCAGACGCCGCGGGTGGTGTTGCGGATCGCGAGGTCGCCCACCTTCGCCTGAACGACCCCCTGGAGCGTGAGCACCCACCCCCCGGCCGCGGCGGGGTCCTGGGTGCGGGCGCGCTCGCGGATCGCCGAGTCGGAGAAGTTCTCGTTCGCGTTCCCGTACGACGCCACGTAGTTGAAGGTGCCAAACCACTGCACCCGCTCAAAGGAGGCCGAGAGGTTGAGCACCGCGAGGGGCGCGAACTCCACCGCGGCGCCCGCGCGGATGAAGGCCGGAGAGAGGGCCGTACTGGCCGCCAGGGCCCAGTAGGTGTTGCGCTGGATGAGCGGGAGGTCGGGGCGGTCGAAGATCCGGTGGCGATACCCGAGGCGGAAGTCGTTGAAGAAACCCAGCGGGTTGGCGCGCGCGACGGTGCTGTTGCGCAAATACAGCCCGTTGGTCACGCGGCCGACGCGGGTGTTGAAGCGGTCCTGCGCGGCGGCCGGGGAAGGGGTGACCAGCAGGAGCGCGCAGGTCACCGCGACGCGACGGAGGAGAGAGATCTGAACGTCCATAGTTGGCCCTGAGTGCTCGGTTACCGAGTGGGATAAAGTCAAGCGTGTCGCATTGGGCTCGACGCGGGGGCGACCTGGCCGTGGCGTCGCCCTCGAAGGGGATTGAAATACGCCGCGACGCCGAGAGCGCGGTTGACAGGCTCTCACCCTTGGGATTTGCGACGCTTTGGGACGGTTTTCCCGATGGCCGAACAGCTTGCACCAGGCGCGATCTTCGGAAGGGACTTCCGTGTGGTTCATCGCATCGCCGCCGGTGGGGGGATGGGCACCCTCTACCAATCGTTGCAGCTGTCCACCGGGAAGAAGCTCGCGCTGAAGATCATGCACGCCCAGCATGAGGGCGACGATCGCACGCGGCTGCGCTTCATCGCAGGAGGCGCAGGCCAACGCCGTGGTCGAGAGCGGCCCCATCGTGGAGATGGTCGCGGCCAGTGTCGATCAAGAGAGCCCACCCCCCGTGGATCGCCATGGAACTCCTCCAGGGGCGCGACATGAAGGCCGCCAGCGAGCTCTTCCAGCGCGGTGAACGGGTGCTCTCGACGGCGCGAAACAAGCGCGCTGCGCATATAAAGTGATCTGGTCACTGCAGCGGATGCGTGCCAGCAGGGCGGGAGCTTCGGATCGCTTATCCCCCAAGGTCGAGTTTGTGGTAGGTGCGCACCATGAAGCCGAAGTTAAATCTTGTTTTTACTGGACTTTTTGCAATTTCTTTCTCTGCGTGCTCATCGGACCCAGCCCCGCCGACTCCTGATGCCGCGGTGGCCGACGTGAGCAGCACCGACGTGAGCAGCACCGACGTGAGCAGCACCGACGTGAGCAGCACCGACGTGAGCAGCACCGACGTGAGCGGCACCGACGTGAGCAGCACCGATGCGGGCAGCACCGATGCGGGCAGCACCGATGCGGGCAGCACCGATGCGGGCAGCACCGATGCGGGCAGCGCCGATGCGGGCAGCACCGATGCGGGCAGCACCGATGCGGGCAGCGCCGATGCGGGCAGCGCCGATGCGGGCAGCGCCGATGCGGGCAGCGCCGATGCGGGCAGCACCGATGCGGGCAGCACCGATGCGGGCAGCGCCGATGCGGGCAGCGCCGATGCGGGCAGCACGTCGTTCGCGGTCTCGGTGCTCCCGATCTTCATGGTCAAATGCGCGACGTGTCATACAACGGGCGGCTCCGGCGGCAACAACCTGGGTGCCTCGTACGCAGACACTCAGCGCCCGAGCACCAGCGTCCCCGGAATGACGATCGGCGCAGCGAGCCTCGTGCGCATTCGCTCCGGGTCGATGCCGCGCAACCGCATGTGCACCGGCAACCCCGCGATGGACGCCATGAACCCCCGCTGCCTCACCGAGGCTGAGCACCGCGTCCTCGAGGCGTGGATCGCTGGCGGCCAACGCCCCTGACAGCACGCGAGGCTGCGCTCGCCAGCGAGGCTCCTCCAGCGCGGTGAGCGGATGCTCTCGACGGCGCAAACCAAGGGATGTCACACCCAGAAGGTGATGTCGAAGCGACGCTGCGTCTCGCTGATGTCTGCGAGCGAGGTGACGAACGCACCGACCCGCGTGCGCGCCGGCCCCGCGGCGGGCGCGGGCTGCGCCGCGGCGGGGACGGTGTGCGCAAGCAGCGAAGCGCAGACGAACGCGTTTACGGCGAGGAGCGGAAGGCGCTGCATGCGCGCAGCGTCGATCAGCGCCGGGACGTTTGCACTCGCGTGGTCAGAAGCCCTGCGCGCGCAGCAGCGACTGCCCACCTTGGTCGACGCTGAACATGTCGTGCGCTTCGCGGGGAAGAGGCACGACGACCTCTGCGAGCACCTCGCCGCCATCATGCCGACGCCCGCACGGCTCAGGGTGCGGAGTCGCAGGGCGGTCGAACCGATGCTCGCCGCCGAATGACCAGCTCACGTGTCGAAGTGATGCGCGAGGCCACTGGCCGGGTCCGCGATTCGCACCGGAAGGGAACAGGAGAAAGGACTCCAGAGATCCTGACCTGAGAACGTATTTCCCTGCGTTTTCAAGGCCTCCCGATGCGGCGTCGTGCAATCGGGGTGATGCGTCGAAGCCCGCGCGACCTCATCCCGCGCTGCCGCGCGCCCCCTCTCCCAGGAGGAGAGGGGGTTCAAATACCTGTTGCCTTGGCAGGGATCCGGGGAAACGGCGGTCTACCGTCAGACTGCAGGGAAACAAGCGTGAGAAACCGTCGCGTTTCGCGCGGACTGGCACCGACGAGCGGCCAGCAGTCTGAGCCCGCGCCGACGACTGGCACCCTCAGCACCTGCCGACGGAGGTGCTCCGTGGGGTTCGCAAGGTGGGGGGGCTCGCGAGCCCCCACCCCCAGCCCCGCCCCCACAAGTGGGGGCAGGGTGCAGAAATACCTATTGCAGAAGTGTTTTGTCGCTCCGAACTCCCTGCCCCCACTTGTGGGCTGATGGTTGACCTCATCTCCACCAGGTCATTCTCCTTCGATTTCCCCTGTCTTTCCGGCGGCATG
>CANJUR010000049.1 GCA_947477565.1 Deltaproteobacteria bacterium | reverse complement strand
GCCCGGCGCGGGGGCCTCCTCGAGCACCTTCTGGTGCCGGCGCTGCATGCTGCAATCGCGCGTCCCCACGGCGTGCACGCGGCCGTGCGCATCAGCGATCACCTGCACCTCGACGTGCCGCGCCTCCGGGGCGAAGGACTCCACCAGCAGCGTCGCGTCGCCGAACGCCCCGCGGGCCTCGTGCGCAGCGCTCGCGAACGCCGCGTCGAGCTCCGACGCCTCGCGCACCAGCCGGATGCCTCGCCCACCGCCGCCCGCGGCGGCCTTCAGCAACACCGGGTACCCGATGCGCTGCGCGTGCTCGCCCGCAGCCCGAGCGTCGAGCACCGCGCCGCCGCTCCACGGCGTGACCGGGACGCCGTTCTGCTCGGCCACGCGCTTGCCGCCGATCTTGTCACCGAGCAGGCGCATCGACGCCCCGGACGGCCCGATAAACACGAGCCCGAGCGCGGCGCAGGCGTCGGCGAAATCCGGTCGCTCCGCGGCGAATCCCCAGCCGGGCCACACGGCATCGCAGCCGAGGCCCACCAGCAGCGGGAGCACCCTCGCGGCATCGAGATACGCGCTGCGCAGCGCGCCGTCCGGGCCAGCAACGAGCGCGTCACCGAGGAGCACCGCGTCGTCGGCCTCGCGAACAAAGACCGCGTCGCGATCGGGGTGGGTGTAGAGCGCGACCACCTCGAGGGGTTCATGGCGACGCCGCGACCAGGCGCGCGCGGCGTGAATGAATCGCACGGCGGCCTCGCCGCGATTGACGACGCCGACGCGACGGAAGGCACGATGAATCAGGGACATGGGCGGGGCTCCGGGTCTGGGACGTCAGCGTTCGGCGATGACGATCGCGGTGGCAACCGCGCCGTCGTGGCTCAAGGAGAGGTGCAGGCGGGTGACGCCCGCTCCCTCGGCGAGCGCGCGCACGCGTCCGCGGAGGGTGAGAGAGGGGCGGGAGTCGTCGTCGCAGACCACCTCGATCTCGGCGAGGTCGGCGAGCGCGCGCGGCAACGGGGATGGCGACAGCGCCTGCGAGAGGGCCTTCACGGCGGCCTCCTTGGCGGCGTAGCGGGCGGCGAGGTGCGTCACCGGCGCGCCGGACGGGCGGGCGTAGGCGAGCGCTCGCTCGGCGGCCGTGAAGGTGCGGGCCTCGAAGGCGCTTCCGGGCTCCCGGAGCAGCGCCTCGAAGGCCGCGCAGTCCACCACGTCGATGCCCGTGCCGGCGATCACCGGGTTCAGACCTCCTCGGGGGACGCGATGGGTGCGACCGGAGGCGCGAGGCGCGCTGCCACGCCGCCCGCCACGATGGGACCGCCACGCGTCAGTCGCCGCGACGCGGCATCGAGGAGCACCGCCTGCTCGGCGTCGAGGCCCGCGTAGGCCTCGTCCGCCGGGGCGAGGAAGGACTTCTCCGTGCGAATTCGCACCGCCGGCCGGGTGCCCTCGTAGACCGCGAGCTCGTCCCGGAGGCGCTGCTGCTCGCGGGCGTCGCGAAGGCCGCGGTAGCGCGCGAAGGACTCGTCGTCGAGGGCCGCGAGAGCGCGGTCAGGGTGCACGAGGCAGATGATTCCGCCGACGTGGCCGAAGCCGAGGGAGGTGACCATCCCGGCCTCGAATGCGCCGGGTGCGAGTCGCAGCGGCGCGTCGGTAAACGCGACGGTCTCGTACGCGCGCATCGCGGGGTCAGGATCGTCGAGGTTGGGGTTTCCCGGAATCACTCCGGTTGCGAGTCCCTGGCAGAGCCCGGCGACCTGCCACGCGGCGGCGCCGCCCTTGGAGTGCCCCGTCAGCGCCTTCTGCGAGACCACCACCAGGGGATTGCCCGGGGTGCGCCCAAGCCAGCGGAAGATGCGGTCGTAGGCGCGGTTCTCGTTGGGGTCGTTGGCGTCCGTGGAGGTGTCGTGCTTCCACGCCGCGGCGACGTCGTTCGGGCCGAGTCCGTACACCGCGAGCGCCCGGCGCAGCGGCGATACGCGCTCGTCGCCCGCGTGCAGGTCATGGAAGATCCGCCGCCGCTCGGAGGCCTCGAGGCCCGCGACGCGCTCGTCGCCGAGCGTCGCCCGCAGCCCGTGAAGTTGCGCGCGGAGCCCTTCCCACGCCGCGTTTCGTGTTGCGAGGTCGCAGAGTTCGGCGCCGCTCGCCTCGCCCGGCCGCACCTTGCGCTCCGCGGCCACGGCCATCACCCCGGGGCCCGGCGCAGGGATGCTTCGGTGGATACCGTCAGCGTACGAGCGCGCGAGCGCCACGACGGCGTAGACGGGCAGCCCCATGCGCACCGCGAGGTCGCCGCGCGCGACGAGCACGGTGCCGCCGCCCTGGGCCTCGACGAAGCCGCGGCGACGGCGGTCGTTGGGGCGCGACATCTCCCGCGGCGGAATCGAGCGCGCCAGCATGTCGTCGGTGTCACAGGTCGCGGCCATGTCGGAGAAGCCCAGGGCCCCTTCCTCGGCGTAGTCGTCGAAGCCGCCCGCGACGATAAACGCCGCCTTGCCGCCGAGAACCTTGTCGGCGGCCTCCTCCAGCGAGACCGCAGCGGTCGCGCACGCACCGACGGGATGAACCATCGGCCCATAGCTGCCGATGAGGGTCTGCACCACCCACGCGGCGGTGACGTTGATGAGCGTCTCTTGCAGCGCGTCGCCCTGGCGAGGGCGGTCGAGCACGTGGTCGAGGTAGAGCCGACGGAGCTTCTGCATCCCGCCGATGCCCGCGCCCTGGGTGCTGCCGACGTCCGCGGGGTGAAGGTATTCGTAGAGTTCCTCGGGCTCGAGCCCGGCGCTCAGGAAGGCCTCCACCGTCGCCACGAGGTTGAACAGCGTGGTGCGATCGACCTGCTCTGCGAGGTCCTTCGGGATGCCGTAGCGCACCGGGTCCCAGGAGCCGGGAACCTGCCCCGCCACGTACCGGTTGAGCCGCGCGGCGCGCGCGACCTTCACCACGGAGCCCTTCTTTCGCACCACAAACCAGCCGTCCTTCGTCGGGTCGAAGATCAGCCGCGCCCCGTCGCCCGCCGCGCTCACGAAAGCCTCCCCCTCCGCGCGCCCAGGCACCGGGAAGACGAAGTCCTGCTCCAGCGCCACGTCCGCCCACACCGTGAGCCTCCGCGGATCAAAGCCGTACTGCATCTTCGGATCCACGAAGCGCACCCCCGCGTCCGCGAGAATCGCCTCCTCGTAGCGGGCCTTCACGTCTCGCTCGCGCACCGGATCGCTGCTCGCCGCATCGACCCATCCCACGTGCTGCCGCGAGCGCTCGTAACGAATGCGCCCGGTCATCCACGCGAGCTCTACGCACGCCTCCACGCTGAGCTCCCCGGCGGACTCCATCGACCACCGCGGGCGCGATCCGCCCCACGGGCCAATCTCGCCCACGCCGACAATCACCGCCACGCGCGAGAGGTCGAGCGACCGCAGCGCCGCGAGCGACGCCCGGCGCTCCCCGGACGGCAGCGCCGGGAAGGCGAAGTACCGCCCAAAGCCCGCCGCCGGCGTGACCGTGCGCGGCGCATCTTCGCGACGACCGAGGGCCTTCGCCTCGTCCCCGCGCAGCGTCGAGAGGCGCTTCGCCCGCGCCACTCGCGCTGTGAGGTCGGCCCGCAGCGAGCGAGCCACGCCCGCGAGGTCGCGCACGCGGTCCATGCCGCCGGTGAGATCGGCGACGAGGGGCACTTCCACCGCGAGGGCGCGCACCCGATCGCCGCAGCACGCACCGAGCAGCAGCCCCATCTCCGCGGCGGAGAAGGTGCGCACGCCCGCCCCTGCTTCGAGGCCCGGCGCGATGGCGTTGTTGACGTTCATGAGTCCGGTGCCGCGCACCCACCCGATGCGCGCGCCGACCAGGGAGGTGTGCCGCCCCCAGGCCGCCTGCTCGGAGCCCCAGCGGTTGAGCATCGCCTCCAACGCGGCCTTCGCCTCGCCGTAGAAACCGTCGTTGCCAAACTGCCCGTGGTTGGGCGACAGCGGCAGAATCACGTGCGTGCGCGTCTCCCGCACGTGCAGCCGCGAGAAGGCTCGCGCGCACTCGCTCACCAGCGCCTCGACGCCGTACAGAAGCACCCGCAGCGTGGCCATCGAGCGGTCGGAGATCTCCGCAAGCGTGGCCTCCTCGCCGACGGCGCCGAAGGGCACCAGGAGGTCCACCAGCCAGGGCTCCTTGACCGTGCGAAGCGTGCCGCCGACGGTGGTCTTCTCCGTGGAGACGAGCCAGTTTACGAGCCCCTGTATGTCCTGCCGCGATCCCTGGTTGAAGGGCACCACCACCAGCTCGGCCCCGCGCGCGCCGTAGCGCTGGAAGAGCCTGCGGTAGAAGCGCACCCGCTCCGGCGCGAGCTGCGATGTGGTGACCACCACGCGCGCCCCGCCCGTGAGCAGCAGCTTCACCAGCTCGATCGCGATGGAGCGATCGGACGCGCCGGTGACCAGCGCCGTGCGCCCGGCGAAGCTCACCTCGCCGCGCGCCAGGGAGAAGAGCGTCTCCTCGAAGGCCGCCGCTACGTCTGCGCGATCGGTGCCGTGCGCACGCAGCCGGGCGTGACCGTCTCGGGCCAGCTCCTCGGCCGCCGCGAGGGCCGTCTGCTCGCCGCGCGGGCGCTCGAAGTCCTCGATGCGCCCGTCCGCGCGAACCTCCACCGCCGGCGACCGCGGCGCAGCGTCGCTATGGGCCCGCGGAAGCGCCCGCGAATCGATGCTCGCCACCAGATCGCCGAAGACTTCCGCAGTGCGCGCGTCGCCGTCCCGCTCGGCTCGCGACTGGAGCCACGCCACGGTGCGCACCGTCGCCTCGTCGGCCCCGCGCGCGATGCGCCTCGCGGTCTCGCGCACCTGCACCTCGTCGGCCTCGCCCCGGCGCAGCGAGTGATAAAGCGCCAGCGCGTCGCGCCTCGCCCAGGCCCAGCTGCCGGTAAACACCACGGCCTTCTCGCTCGCAAACGCGGGCCGCACCGAGCGCTCGTACCCTTCGCCGTGCTCGGCGTCGTAGCGGGCGAGCCGCTCGGGCTCCTCGCTCGACGCGGGCTTCACCTCGAGTTCGGCCCAGACGTCCCTGCCGAGCGCGGCCTCGGCGAAGCGCAGTGACTCCAGAAACGCTCCGCCCACGCCGAAATAGCGCGCGAGAAGCTTCTCCAACGCCGCAGCATCCACCGTCGCGCCGCCCGCCTCCGTGCCGCCGCCGCCGAGGGAGAGGCCCTCCTCGCGGGCGTACTGCGCCAGCGCCGCGTCGAGCCAGGCCGTCGCACCGGCGCGATCACCGGGCTTCGGCGGCGGCACCGGGGAGAGCGCCCCGGCGCGAGTGGAGTCACCCGCGCGGAGCCAGAGCGCGACGCGGTTGAGAAGCGCGAGCGAGCGCCCCTCCGGGAGGCCGCGGGCGGTCACCGCGGCGAGGACGTCCTTCGTGGCGAGGCCGAAGGGCTTGAGCGCGGCGGCGATTTGCGCGCGGAGGTACGGGCCCTGCGCGCGGTAGCGTCCACCGGTGGCGCGCTGGAGAGCATCGACGAGGCCGCCGAGGGGCGCTTCGTGCGCGCCGTCGATGGTTCCTACGCCAAACTCCGCGCCGAGGTCGGCCATCACCTGGTTGCGCCGGGAGGAGTTGCCGCCGAAGAGTTGTTCGACGCTCTCGTCCGGGCGCACCTCATCGACGCGCACTCGGGTCTTGAGCGCGAGGAGGGTGAGCAGCGAGTCGCGCACCGCGAGCGGAACATCAGCGACAGGCCCGGCAGAGGCCACGGTGCGCGCGACCGCGGGGGACGCCGCCGACGGGGTGCGAGCCGCGACCGGGAGCGGCACCGGGGCGTCCGCGGACTCCGGGTCGTAGCGGTGAAAGACGGCCTTGCGCTCGGCCTCGACGTTGTAAACCGCGGGCGGATCAAGCCTCGACGGGTCGAGCCCGAGCGTCACGCGAAACATGTTGGCCTGCGTGGGCGCTGCGCCGAGGCCGACCTCGATGACGCGCGCCACGCCCGTGCGGTCGCGAGCGAGGACGACGTCCTGCGTTTCGATCCAGCGCACGGGAGAGGCGAACTGGTACGCGAGGCCCTCGATGAGAAGCGCGCGGCCGAGGCCTGCCGGGGGGCGAGCGTCGGCGTCCCAGCGCGCCTGCAGCGCGAGGAGAATGGCAGACCCGGTGCACGCGGCCATCTCGTCGAGGTAGGAGCGGGAGAGTGCGAAGGGCCGCGCGACGAGGTTGGGCACATAGCGACCCACGAGCGAAGCCACGTCGAGGCTCTGGGCGATGAAGGCCTCGAGGCGCTCCCGAAACGCCGGGACGCCGTCGCGCAGCGCGACCGAGTGGAAGGGAACATCGATGCCCGGCACCTCGAGGTAGGCGGGCTTCGCGCCCGGCGGCGAGCGTTCGGCGAGGCGGGCGCGCAGCAGGTCGAGGGCGGGAATGTGCCCCACGACGGAGTACTGCCGCCCGCGGATGTTGAGGTTGACGACCTCGCAGAGGAGCCCCGTCTCGCGGGCGATCTGGGCCACGAGGACGCCGAGGTCGCGCTCGCTCAGGCCGACGATGTTGGGGCGCACGACGGCCATGCGGTACGGCGACCGGCCGTGCGCGTCGCGCGGGACGAAGCCCTGCATGGCGAGGCCGCGCTGGTAGACGCACTCGACGAGCGCGGAGAGCGGGAGCGCCTCGGTGACTGCACCGATGGCGGAGTACTCGCCGACGGAGTGACCGCAGAAGAGCGCGTCTTCCTGGAAGCACCCGGCCTCGCGGAGTTCGGCCACCTGGGCGATTGCGAGCACGGCCATCGCCACCTGGGTGAACTGCGTGAGGAAGAGCACCCCCTGGTCGTGGCGGTGAATCTCAAGCCCGACGCGCATCTCCACAGGGTTTTCACGCACCACCGTGAGCAGCGAGAAACCGAGACTGTCGCGGCACCATGCGTCGGCGTCGTCCCACACGCGGCGCGCGGCGGCGGAGCGCGCGTACCCCTCCATTCCCATGCCCGTCGCCTGTACCCCCTGGCCGGGGAAAACATACGCAGTGCGCGGTCCGGCGAGGCGCACGCGCCCCTTGAGGGCGATGACCCCGTCGGCGCCGTCGCGCACGCGCGCCTCGACCTCCACGACGAGATCGCCGCCGAGCATCGCCACGTGCCGCGCCTGAAACTCGATCTCGTCCCCGGGCATGACCGGCTCGGTGAAGCTCACCTCGATGGCGCGCACCCGCTCGCCGTCGGTGCCCGCGAAGCCCGTCACGGCGGCGGCCACGGCGCGCGCTGCCGTCCATTGGCCGTGCACGATGGGGCCCGCGAAGCCCGCCAGCGCGGCGACGTGGGCGTCGCGGTGCAACGGGTTGGCATCCCGCGAGGCGCGGGCAAACTCTGCGAGGTCCCACGGCGCGAAGGCGCGCTCGACGTGCGCGGCGGAGGGCTGGGCGAGCGTCACCACCGGGTCCACCGCAGGCGCAAACGCCGCGAACCATCTCGCAGGCTCGGTCTCCGCCGCATCGACGCCCGGGTGCGCGAGGTGCACCGCCGCCGCGCGCCGCCCGGAGGCCTCACAGAGTTCGCCCGCCACCGTCGCGCGCACCTCGCCGTCCACGGTCTCCGTGCGCAGCGCGAGCGTCACTGCGTACGCGTGCCGCGGGTCGAGCGCGACGCCGCCGTCGAGAGAGATCCAGGGCTTCTCCGCGAGCAGGTCGAGCAGCGCCGCGTCGCCTGCCGGAAGAACATGGCGCACGGACTCCGCACGGAATCGGTACGCCCCGTCGTGGCCCTGGACGAAAAACGTACTGGCGATGGCGGCGCGCGGGGCATCGCCGACGCGCAGGTGGGCCTCCGTTCGCACCCGCACCCCGCCGCGGACAGGCTCCCACGCGACGAGCCGCGCGGTCACCTCCACCACCTCCGCCTCCTGGAGCACCGCGCCGTCGCAGCGCACGCGGTTCTCGAGGTGCACGAGGCGCGACGGGTCCCACGCCACGCCCGGCACGAATGTGGCGCGGAAAATCGCTCCAAACGCAGCAGAAAACGCAGCGTTGAGTGGCATGGTGTGCGCCGCGCCGCGGCCGCCCAGGTAAGCGATGGAGGCGTCCCCGGAGGCGAGCGCGTACTCGCGCACGAAATCTCGATCGACAGTAAACGTCGTGCGCACCGCGTCGCCGGCCCGGACCGGCGCAGCGTCGCCCACCATTGCGGCGCGGTAGAAGTCCCCGAGGCCGGCGTCCCGGGCGGGGGTCACGTCGCGGGGAAATCTCCCCTCGTGGCCGAGGTCGCGCTCATACGCGAGCGCCGCGCGAACCTCACGCACCTGCCCCGCGCGGTCCGCCGGGAGGGCGTGCACAAGATCGACGTCGCAGCGGCCGACCGAGCCGTCCCTGGAGAGCGTGAGCTCGAGGCCATGGCCCGACGCGCGGCGCACGGTCAACGAAGCGAGGCGCTGCGAAGCGTCGCGGGTGGCGGTCCAACGGTCGCCGGGCTCTACGCGAAGCATCCTGCCGACGGGGTTGAGCGCCAGCGTGCGGTCGCGCAGCACGCCGTTGGCTGCCGCGAGGGGCGCGAGCACTACCGGATCAAGGGCATCCAGCCACGCCTTCAGCGCCGCGGATCGCGGGTCGCCCGCCGGATCGCGTCGGGCGGCGCTCGTCGGCGCAACCGCCACGACGACGTCTCCTCGGGACTCCAGCGCGAGGCCGAGCGCTGCCGCGGCGCGGGCGAGCGCAGCGTCATCGATGGCGTCTCGGGCGTCCCTCGGGCGCTGCCCGGCGGCCGCAAGTTGCGCCACGCCGTAGGCTGCGAAGCGCCCGAGCATCTCGCCCACCGGCTCGTCTCCCCGGGCGATGTCCTGCACTGCCTCCGGGCCCGGGATGATCAGCACCTGGTCGGCGTCGTAGCGGTCGTCATGGCTCTGCCAGAGCGCGTCAGACTTGTACCAGCGCCGCACGTCGCCATCGATCGCGGGGACGAAGTTCACCGGCTTGCCCGCGCGAGCGCAGATGCGCTGAACGAAGAAGTCCGCGTCGGACTGCGTGAGCGTCGCGCGCTCGGCCTCTGGGTACGCCGCTACGAAGCGCGCCACGAAGGCGTCCGGGTCGTCGAGGTCGGCGAGCGAGCGCACCACCGACGGCCCCTCGCGGACGGCGAGGCGCTCCTCGAGGCGCAGCGCCATGTCCTGCACGCGCTGCCGGTACGACGGATCGGGCCAGAGTCCGTCGTCGTACTCCGACGAGCGACCGATCGCCATGAGGGCCACCATGCGCCGCAGCACGGCGGCGGGGGACATCTCCGCGAGGTCGCCGAAGTACGGCTTGGCCGTGCCCGCGAGCGCGGCCACGATTTCAGGCTTGCGAGCGAGCGCTGCGGTTTCGTTTCCGGCCACCTCGTCGAGCATTCGTCCGACCCGCGCGGCGGTGTTGTCCACGTAGTGGATGTCCGCGTCGAGCTGGCTCTTTCCGCTGGTCATGCCGCCCTTCGAGGCGCCCTGCGCGACCCACTCGTCGGTGCCGCGGGTCTGTGCGAGGAGGGCCTTCACCTGCGGCGAGGTCATGGCCTCGCGCGCAGCCATGGTGAGCGTTCCGAGAAAGACCGCATCGACGGGCATCGGCGCGAGCCCGAGGCGCTCGCTCCACTGGCCGCTCAGCCACTGCCACGCGTCGGCCTCGTTGCGGATGCCACCGCCGACGCTCAGCACCACGTTGGGGAGTTCGCGCACCTGATGATAGCTCGCGCGAACCAGGTCGCGGAGGTCTTCCCAGGAGTGGTGACCGCCTGCCTTGCCGCCCTCGATCTGCATCCCGAGCGTCGCCTCGGGGCACGCCCGCGCGATCTCCAGAACCGCCTGAATCTGCTTCGCTGTCCCCGGTTTGAAGGACACCAGCCCGATGCCGAGCGCGCGGCACGTGGCGATGAGTTCGCGCGCCTCGGCAACCTCGGGGACGCCCGCGGAGACGGTCACGCCCTCGATGGCCGCTCCCTCGGCGCGCAGTCGTCGCACGAGCCCTTCGCCCTTCCAGTGCAGGCTCCAGAGGTACGGATCAAGGAACAGCAGGTTGACCACGTAGGCCGCACCGGGCGCGAGGAGTCGCGCGAGTTCTTTTGCGCGCAGGCGGAAGTGCCGCTCGGTGACCTGGCCGCCTCCTGCGAGTTCGCTCACGAAGCCTGCGTTGGCGGCCGCGGCGACGATGGGCGCCTCTACCGTCGACGGGGTCATTCCCGGGAGAAACACCGGAGGCCGGCCAGTCGCGCGGCGGAAGGCGTTGTCGAGGGCGACCTCGCCCGATGGCGCGCGCCGGAGCGTCGGGGCGAAGCGGCGGTAGTCCGCGCCGCGGGGAATCTGCTCCCGTGGCGCGACGGCATCCCTGCGGCCGCTCTCCGTCGCCAGCGCAAATACATGAACCCCGAAGCCCCGGCAGTTGAGCGCGGTGAGCTTCGCGACGGCATCGCCAGGGCCATAATCGAGCACGTGCGTAAGGCCATCGGGGTGGCTCCCGCGGAGCGCGGCGCAGACGGCGCCCCAGCGCACCGGCTCGACGAACTGCATGCGCAGGAGGGTGCCGAGGAGCGCCGCGTCGTCCGGTTCCGCGCGCAGGTCGGTTCCATCGTTTCCGAGCACCGGGAGGCGCAGCGCGGCGGCGGCGAAGCGGATGCCTTCGCGGGCGAGGTCATCCGGGAGGGCGCGGCGGCCGTGCTCCATGTAGCGCGAGTGGAAGGGCGCCGACGCGGCGACAAACTCCCACGAGAAGTCGAGCGGGCGGCGACCGAGGCGGCCCCTGGCGAAGGCCTGGGCCTCGGCAACGCGAAACGTGGCGAGCGCGCGGGCGAAGGCCACGAGGGACGCCGGCGGGCCCGAGACGACCTTCCGCACGAACCCATTGTCGAGGGACACATCGAGGGGCGGAAGCTGCGGGTTGGCCGCGTGAAACTTCGCGAGCGCCTCCGCGAGGAGCGCGTCCGTGAGGCCCGCCACGGCGGCCATGGGGGACGGCTCGCCGATGCCGGCCTGCTCGGCGGCGGCGCGCACCGCGGGCTGCAACGCCGCGAGCACAAACGACTCCTGCATCCGGTAGCCTTGCCAGAAGAAGTAGCTGGCGATCTCCGCCGCGCGCCGCACGAGGCCTGGAAAAGCGTGGCCTTCGGCGAAGAGAAGCGCGGCCATGACGCCCTGCGAGTGGCCCGTGGTGGCGGTGGCGAGCGACCCCAGGGCGTCGAGGTCGAAGCCACGTTCGCCCAGCGCGACGAGGCGCGCGACGGAGGTGAGAAAGATTCCGGCCTGGGAGACGGGCGAACTGGCGAGCACTTCCGCGGGCGGCGCCGACTCCGGGTGCTCGACCCAGCGGGCCAGGTCGAAGCCGCGCGCTGGCGTAGCGAGGGCGCTCAACCGCGGATCTGCCGCGGAGGCGCGGAGGCGTTCTGTCGCGGCGGCGACGAGGGTGCGCACGGCCGGGTGGGACTGTTGAAGCTCGCGCAGTCCTTCGAGCCACGCCGCGCCCTGGCCGCCAAACACCACCGCGACGCGGGCCTCCCCGGTGCGGGCTGCCGCGAAGAGCGGCGGCGGCGGCGGCGGGGCCGCGAAGTGCCTCGGCTCCGGCGCGTCGGGTCGGGTCGAGAGGCGCGTCGGGGCGTTGGGGTCCTGCGTGGTCATCGGTGGCTCCTATCGCGGAGCCCAGACGACGCCCATGCGCAACGTCCTCAATGACCCGCGAGCGGTCGCCTGAGTAGAGAATCCCAGAGCGAAGATCAACGCGCGTTCGACACTGCGCAGGTGCGTGCCGATGGCGTCGCATCGCACGTTACGCACCGCGGCGCTAACGTAGCACGGCACTCGGGGGTGTGTGGCTTTGTGACCATGGCGACATCGCCACGGGTTGGACGCGTGCCCAGAGACGCGCGCCCTCCAGAAGCTGCCGACGAGGGCTAGCTCAACGATTTCGGTGCCGCCGGGCGGGTGCCGGCTGGACAGGCATTGTTCTGGCAAACGACCCGGGTCACCACCATGCCGCCACTACAACCCTCTGCTTCTGGGTACCTGCAGAAGGTCCAACAGCTTCATCAGAGGTTGGGTTCCATCGATCATTACGCGCTTCTCGGCGTACCCCGCGATGCCTCCCCGCACCTCCTTCAGAGCGCGCTCGCCCTCCGGCTCAGGCTGTTTCAGATGCAGATGCCGACCACCCCGACGACGTCCGAGACGCACCGCAAGGCCCGGGACATCCTCGCCGGCTTCGAGGCTGCCTGGAAGGTCCTCAGTGAGCCCCGCCGACGCGCCGAGTACGACCGCGCCCGTAGCGCCCGGAGTCTCGTGGCGAACGCCGAGCCGTCCTCGCGGGCCGAGCACTCGCAGGAGGTGTCCGGCTCGCCGTTTCGGCGGCCCTCGGCGGCGCTGCAGCCCATGCCAGGGCGCGTTCCGACCCCGCTGACGCCGGTGCCCGGTTGGGTGCCCGAAGCAGTGGTCGCCGTGGGCGTCTCGCCGTCGCGGCGTCCGTCCGTGGGGCCAGTGTCCGCGGCGTCGCGGCGGACGCCCCGCGATCCGTCGCTCGACCTCGACATCCCCGAGCTCAGCCTGGACGACGAGATCGACGCGATCGGCGCGACGTTCGAGATCAGCCTGGCTGCAATGGCGGTGCATGGTCCTCTCGATCCGGCGCTGGAGGACGCGCGTCAGGCGTTGGGGTACCTGGGGCTCCGGCGGGCGCTGAGCAGTGCGCAGGTGCACGAATCCGAAGGCCACTGGGAGTTGGCGAGCCGGGCGTGGGTGCGAGCTGCGAAATGTTGCCCAGACGACGCCTGGCTACTCGCGAATGCTGCCCGCACGGCGTGCCTTGCTGCTCCGAAATCCGAGGAGTTCGTACGCCTGGCGCGCCGCGCGTTAGCCATCGACCCGGAAAACCCCCTCGCCCGTCAGGTGTTGGAGCACGCCGAGGCCAAAGTCTAAACGGACGCCCCGCCGCTGGTTGCCGAAGCGCGCGGACCTGACCGAAGATCTGGCGCGGCGACGGTGCTGCCGCCGAGGGTCCGACGAGTGATGAATCGCGGAGGTTGACGGAGCATGGCGAAGACCCTGGGCGACGTAATGCTGGCTGTGGCGAAGCTAAACGAGACGAAGTTGCACTCCAGCGCGGAGCACCAGATGTACTCGTTGGCGATCCCCTATGACGGCGGCCGCTACCAGGCCGTGACGGCGTACGTGCAGGCGGACGAGGACGACGAAGACTGGCTCATCGTGAGCAGCGCCTTCGGGCACATCGACGACCTCGACCCGATGGATCTGCTGCGACGCAACGAGTCCTTCGCGGGCATCGCGTTTGTGGGGGTGGAGGACGACGGCTCGGCGGTGGTGCTCGCGCGCATCCCGCTTGAGTCAGCGGACGAAGAACTCGTTGTTCGCATGGTGGCGGCGGTGGCGGGCTACGCCGACGCGCTCGAAGAGTCGCTCATCGGCGGCGACGCGACGTAGCGCCGCGGCGCGCCGAGGACCCCTCCCGCTCCGTCCCGGGTAGGCTACCTCGTCGGCGGAGCACCCTATCGCGCCATCGATCGGGGCCGGTGCCGCGCCGCCGACCTTGCGTGCTCGCCGCCCGAGGTAGCCGCGGGTGGCGCAGGCGATGAGGCCCGGGGCGCGGTGATCGTCGGCGCGCAGCGCGTGAAACGTCTTCCGCAGCCTGCTCGGCGGGTTCGCTTTTGGCGAGCGGGCGCGGGGCGACTTAGCGCTACCCCTTTTTGCCTCTCCACCTTCAAACAGTACGCGCGAACGCGATCAGGAATCGCAGCAACCTGATGTTTGACAGCTGACTATTTCCGAAAAAGTGAGCGAGGCGAGCGCCGGAAAATTGTGAGCCTCCCCCGATTCCCTCTTGCATCGCACCGTCGAGAGATCCCGCTCCCCTCGATGGGGGAGTTCGCTGGCTCTTTCAGAATCCACGGACACTACGAGTGGACCGCGCGCGAGGTCTGGCTGGAGTAGCTGCGCGGAGCCCTCGCCCCCTCGCCGTGCGGCTCAGCAGCCGCAGTCGTGAAATGGCACCGCCAGCGGCACCGCGATCCGAAACACCGCTCCGGTGCGCCGCGCATAGCCCTCCGCGGTGACGAACTCCGGCACGCCATCGCCGTCGAGGTCGACGGCTGCCACCGGGTCGAACCCCCCCGGCTCGACGCCGTCGGAGTGCAGGATGAGCCCCTGCGGCCCGCCGAGCTCGAAGACCACCGTCGAGTGCGGGTTGAAATGCCCGCAGGGGCCAAGCGCCGTCGAGGCATTCACCGTGACGAAGCGACGCGCGCTCCCGGGCGCCTGCCAGAGCGTCATCGCAGGGCCGCTGCTGCCCACGTCGGTGTCCCACGCCGGGGCGGTGCCTTGGTTCTCGCGATACTCTGCCTGGGTGCGACGCCACACCGGCAGCGAGCGCGCCCGCCTGAGCGCGCGGCCAGCGAGCGCGGCGTCGGGCGACGACGGAACGAACACCAGCGGCGCGGGCTGCGACGAGAGGCGGCTCCAGCTTATGGCGGGCGAGCACCCGTCTGCGGCGTCGAGGCGCGCGACCAGGACCCGGCCCCCGTCGGACGACTCCGCCCACGCCCGGCGGGCGACCACACCGTCGCTCACGCGGGGGCCGCGGGTGCCGTCGTAGTGCTCGCCGCGCCAGCGCGCCTCGGTGCCGAAGTGGACATCCACGCGGCCGAGGACGGCGAGGTCGCCGAGGCGGGCTTCGCAGGCGGTGCCGTCCGGGGCCCACGCGCGCACGGCCTGCCCCTGCAGCGAGCGCAGCGCCGTCGGGACGCCGCCTTCGGAGAGGCTCATCCGGGTCACGACGACCCGCTCGTCGCGGGCGACGACGGTCGGCCGACCCTGGGTCCAGGTGCCGTCGTCGGGCGCGTGGGCGAGCGCCACCCAGCGCACGCCGCCGTGATCGAGAACGTGCATCAACGCGCCCGCAGGCGGCTCCGCGGGGGTCGTCGAGGGGTCACCGAGGCGCGACCCGAGCATCTCTTCGCGCGCGATGACGAGGGCGCCGCCCACGCGCACCAGCAATAGCTCCTTCGGCCCGCTGTCGTGAAACCGCACCTGGGTGAAGTCCTGGGTGAAGCGCACCGTCGCGAGGTCGGGCGCGGCGCGCACCGTCACGTCGCGCACCGCCACCTGCATCGCCGCGTGAAACATCTCCCGCCGATCGGCCATCCACCCCTCGCGGTCGAAGCGACGCTCGCGCGGCCCTGAGCGCCGCACGCCGGTGAAGCGCGCGGCGTAGAGCAGGTCGTACGCGGCGAGGTCGCCGGTGTTCTGCGCGCGCATCCACGCGTCGAGCACGGCCTGCACCTCGGCGGGCGTGACGTCGGCGGTCGGATCGGCGGCGTCGACAGGATCGACCGCGGCGACAGGATCGACGGCGGCGGGCAGCGCGGCGACGATGACAGCGGCGCCGTCGATGGCCGGCGAGGGCGGCGGCGCCAACCGGGGAGGTGTCAGCGCGGGGCTGCATCCGAGGCCAAACAGGACGGCGAGGGCGATAGTACGCGAGGGGGCCAGGCTCATCAGGTCGGAGATGTTTCCATAGGGACTGCGCGTAGTCACGGTCGAAGGCCGAGCCTGTTCCATCCGAGGGCGCCGAGGACCTTTGACCTCCTCCGCGCCAAAGAACCCCGTACGGTCGGCATCGATGGCGATTACCCCGCGCGCCCCGCCCACGAGCCGCAGTGGAAATACCGCGCACCACGGAAATTGCCGCCGCGCCGCTTCGCTCTTGAATAAGAAACCCCGGTCCGCGAGGTTCGCGGCAATACATCGCGAAGGTACCGAGCAGCACCCGCTCCGGCGAAAAGATCGGCGTGGAGCACGCACGCGCTCAGTCGGTGGTTCAGCGCCAGATCGCGGAAGCGTGCCCAGTTGGGTTGCATCGCAATGTGCTCGACGACGATGCGCTCGCGGAAGTGCGCGGCCGCGCCGCAGGAGCCCATTTCCGTGCCGATTTTCGTGCCATCGATGGCGCGCCGGTACTCCGACTTCAGGCTCGGTGCCACGCCACTGGCCAGTATCTGGTGCTCCTCGTCTACGAGCAGCACCGAGCACAGCATCCCCTTCGCCTGCTGTTCGACCAGCAGCACGATGGCCTCGAGGACGATGGGCAACGGCCCTCCGCTCGCGACCGTCTCCAGTACCTGATGCTGTCCCGTGTCGAACGAGTTCGCCTCCACCCGCATGGCTAGAGTTTATGCCCTAGCGCGCGTTGTCGTCGATCGCTGCGCGAGATCCGTTTCACATCGGGCTGTCTTGGAATGTGTTGCCGATCAGGAGGTCACCGCGCACACGTCGCCGCAGAAAACCCCAGCCCCCAAGACCCGGGCACAGCGAGTCGTCGATCGGCCCGGTATCCGTCATCGGCACGTCGGAGCGGGCCGGGGCCGTCCTGTGCAAACGCCGACGCCCGAGAGCGTCGTGCGAAGCGGGAAACCGCATCGCGCGGTGATACGTTCAGCGCAGCGATGAGCCGTACTGCGCTGCTGCTGGCCGCCTTGACGTGCGCCTGTCTCTCGTCGCCGCGACCGGTGACCGGCCCCGGCGTCGCGGTGCTACGGGACGCCGACTATGCCGACGCGATTCCTTCGCCGACGGTGTGGGCCGCCCTCGCGGCGACCCCCGGCCGAGAACGCCTCGCGCGCACCGAGGTGGTCAAGGTCATCATCGACCTCGACGACCACGACCGCATCTACTTCCTCCAGTCCCGACGTTGGGAGATCCACTACTTCTTCGCGTCGCGCTTCCTCTCTACCGCGCAGCACCCGGTGGAGGACCACGCCGCGTTCAACATCCGCGAGTACCGCCGCCCCGATCGGCGCTTCGTGCTCGGCACCGTCATGCACCAGCGCGACACCGGCGCCTGGTGGTACGAGCTCGTCGCCGGCGACACCCTCGACATCCCTCGCACCGTGCGCGTCTTCGCCGCCATCCGCGCGCGTCTCTGGGTGCATGACCAGTTGCGGTACCACCCGGTTCCGCCCGCGCACGACGACGCGCGCCCGGAGTTCGTCAGCGCCGGGGTGCCGCTGCTCACCTCCGACGAGATCTATGCGGGCATGGTGTACCAGCCCGTCAACCCGGGCGTTGCCTTCGGCACCCTGCGCCTCATCGACGGACCGCTCGACCCGGCGCGCGTGCGACGCACAGACATCCTCGTGCTCGCCCACGCCCCGCTCGACCTGCCCGTCTGCGCCGGGGTCATCACGCAGGAATTCCAGACGCCATTGAGTCACCTCGCTATTCTCGCGAGCAACCGCGGCACCGCGGACATGGGCCTGCGCGACGCGCTCCAGCACCCCGACGTGCGCTCCCTCGACGGTCGCCTCGTGCGCCTCTCCGTCACGCCGCAGGGGTGGTCGCTCACCGCCGCCGCGCTGCCCGACGCGGAGCGCGCGTGGGAGGCGATGCGCCCGCGCAGGACGTCGCTACCGGCGCTCTCGACGCGCGACGTGGGCCTGCCCGCGCTCTCGACGCTGCGCCGCGCGAGCCTCGATGTGGCGGGCGCCAAGGCCGCGCAACTCGGTGAACTCGCGGCCATCGGCGGAGCAGTGGTGGTGCCGCGCGGGTTCGTGATCCCCTTCGCGGCGTACCTCGCGCACGGGGAGCGCTCCGGGGCGACCGCACTGCGCGACGCACTGCTCGCAGACCCGGCGGTGCGCGCGGATCCCGATCGGCTCACCACGCAGCTGCGCCTCTTGCGCGAGCGCATCGCGACGAGCCCGCTGGACACAGCGTTGCTCGCGGCGGTGCGCGCACGGCTGCGGGAGATCATTCCGTCGCGGCGCGTACGTCTGCGCTCGAGCACCAATGCAGAAGACCTCCCGGGCTTCAACGGCGCGGGGCTGTACCGCTCCATCGTGATCGAGGCAAACGCCCCGGACGCCGCGCTCGCAGACGCCATTCGCGCAGTGTGGGCCAGTACATGGAACCTCCAGGCCCATCAGGAGCGCAGCTTCTTCCGCATCGACGAGGCGCGGGTGGCGATGGCGATACTGGTGCAGGAGTCCCTCGACGACGACGCGGTGGACGGCGTGGCCATCACGGGAAACCCCTTCAACGAAGGTCGCCCGGCGTACTTTATCAACGCGCAGGTCGCGGGCGACGAGGGCGGTGCGGTCACCAGCGCGCGCGCCGATCAGGTGCCCGAGCAGGTGATCTATTACACCTACGGCGAGACCGGGGAGTTCGAGCGCATCGCGCGGAGTTCGCTCACGCGCGGCGCCGCGGTGATGACCGACGCCGAGTTGGTGCACCTCGCGGAGGCGCTGCGGGCAATCCACGAGCGCTTCGTTTCCGACCCGTGGGACCACGCACACGCCATGGACGTGGAGTTCATCCTGCGCGGCCCGGAGCGGGCGCTGGTGGTGGTGCAGGCGCGGCCGTACTCGCTCCGCTACGATCAGGGGCGCGAGATGGCCGTCGAACCGTAGCGCTGGGCAGCAGATGGCTTTGCGCTCACTGGCTTGATGCAAACAGCGGTGTCGCTGCAGTGGCAGACGTTGGTCGTGCCGGCGCGCGGTCTCCGAGACCCACTCGGGATGGGCGCTGGTGTCCCGCCGGTCCGCCTGGGCCTCGTCGGGTGGGCTACGATCAGCGCGTGTCTGGCGACCCGGCTCGCACCCTCGACCTGGAGTTTCCGAACCTCCCGCCCGACGTCGTCGAGGGCTACCGCAGCACGCCGGAGCACCTGGTCGCGGAGATCATTGCCGGGGAGTTGTCGCTGCTTCCGCGGCCCCGACGACGACGGCACGCGCGGGGTGCGACGCGCCTCGCCGGGAAGCTGGTGGGCTTCGACGACCCCGGGGAGGGTGACCCCGGCGGGTGGGTGATCCTGGCCGAGCCGGAGCTGCGACTCGGGCCGCACCCGGACATCCTGGTTCCGGACATCGGCGGTTGGCGGCGCGAGCGGGTGCCGCCGGACTTCCTGGACGAGGGCGACGGTCTCACGCTCGCGCCAGACTGGTGCTGCGAGGTGTTGTCCCCATCGACCGAACGGCTCGACCGCGGGCGCAAGCTCGACGTGTATCACCGCGAGCGCATCGGGCACGTGTGGCTCGTGTCGCCCGCCCTGCGGACCCTCGAGGTGTACCGCTGGGCCGATCTCGGCTGGCTGCTCGTGGCGACCTTCGCCGAGGCCGATGTGGTCTGCGCGGAGCCCTTCGACGCGGTCCCGCTCGACCTTGCGGGGTTGTGGGCGCTCTGATCCGACGATCGCGCGACCGGATGGTCGTTGGCAGCGTCATCCCGTCGGAGGCTTCCGAGCGTTGATCCTCTGACCTCCGGAGGCGTTCGCCCGAGGATCAGCCTCAGCACCGGGGGGCGGAGATCATCACAGGGGAGGTGTCGGCGAGGATGCGGCCCTGACGACTCCGGCCGCGCAAGTTGGTTTGCTGTTCGGGAGCCTCGACCCCCCGTCCGCGCAAGTTGGTTTGCTGTTCGGGAGCCTCGACCCTCCGTCCGCGCAAGTTGGTTTGCTGTTCGGGAGCCTCGACCCTCCGTCCGCGCAAGTTGGTTTGCTGTTCGGGAGCCTCGACCCTCCGCGCGGGCAAGTTGGTTTGCTGTTCGGGAGCCTCAACCCTCCGTGCGTGTTCAACTCGATCTCACTCCGGAGGTTCCTGCGATGGTGGACGGTCCGAAATAAAATCGCTGAGGGAGGAAACCTCTCCGGCGGCGCCTCCGATGACGTGTGCAGGAGGCCTTGAACATCATGGAAACATCGCGCAGCACACGGAAGTCCCCCACTTCGAAGACCGCGCCCGCCCCAAAGGCGGAGATCACCCCCGCGCCCCGTCCGGAGGTCACCGGCGACTGGAACGACGTCCAGCGTCACCGCGGCGCCGCCGCCGCCATACCGTTGTCTGCGGTGCGCGTGTGCCGCACCGACCCGCGGCTCGCTTTTCACAACGCGCTCGACGGCCGCAACGCGCTGCTGGCCGTGCGCGCCGACCTCGACGCCCGGCATCTCCCCGTCGATTGGTCGGCGATCGAAAGCCTGGAGTCCGTCGGTCGGGCCGTGATCTTCGCCGCCGGTCGGGTGGAGGCCGAACCGCGGAGGTCCAGCGAGGTACTCGTCGGGCTGCGGGAAGCGCGTCCGCTGCGTGCGCTGATGCTCGCCAACGCTCGAGCCCAGGCGATGGCCGGGCGGTGCTCCTCCATCGAGGTCGATCGCATCGTGCGGGGCCGCGGAGCCGTTGACCTCGCACAGGATCTCGTTGACCTCGCGTTTCTCCACACGAACGACGGCCTGACGGCTGCGGGCAGCGCCGTCACCGACGCGCAGATGTGGCGCGCGAAGGCGCTGGGCAGCTCGTTGCTCACGCTGATCAACCCCCGGGGCCACGATCGCCCGAGTCGGCTAAGCAACGCGCAGCGCGACGCGCGGGTGCTGCGCGACCGCCTCTGGTCGGTGTTCGTCGACACCTACGCGGAGGTTGAGCGCGCGGCGGGCGCGTTGTGGGGGCGTCAGCTCGCCTTGCACATCCCTGCGCTCCAGACGCGCTCGGTGCCGCGCAAGCGCACGCCGACCGAGGCCGCGCCGCTGAGCCCCTGATGGGTTGACGCTTCCGATCCCGGTTTTCACCCACTCCTCTCCCTCCTCATCTCTCTCGGTGCGATTCCCCGGCGCTGAACGCCTCTCGCCGCGTTCAGCGACCGAAGGGCAGCCGCACCAGCGCCGTCGCCGCCAACTGCTGAAACGTCAGGCAGCGTCCGGTCGCGATGCCTCCCGCCGTGAGCTCGCGAAACAGCGCCCGGGAGGCCGCACCACGCCCTCCGATCAACGCCCCTCCGGTGCCGTCGGTCGGGGGCTCGAAGGCGGTGAACGCAAACAGGAGCGCCGTGTAATGGTGGGCCTTGAGCTGCTCGGATGCGCTCCCGCGGAGCGTGACCACGCGACCGACGAACGCACGGAGGTGCTCGCGTCGCGCGGCGTCCGTGATCACGATCTGGAGCGTTGGCGTCGCGGCCCGCCGCCGCGGAGAGGCGTCCGCGCACGGTGGCCGAGCCCGGCGCCGTCAACGCACAGGTGCTCGCCCCGCAGTCGCAGCGGACCTGCGCGACCACGCTCGACGGCACGAAGCACGAGGCGGCGCAGAGGACGAGATGGGAGTGTCGCGTCACGACCGCGGTGTCGTGCGTGGAGCCGAGACGCGTCAAGCCGCGGGCCCACCCACAGCCTCTCCATCGGGCTGGGGAATTAGGGTATCAGGGACTCCCATGAGCCCCGCCGACTTCTCCATGGACAACCAATGGTTGCCGTTCACCCCCAACCGCCATTTTCGCAAGGACCCGCGGGTCTTCGTCGCAGCGGAAGGGATGCACTTCACCACGCACGACGGCAAGCAGGTCGTCGATGGCATCTCCAGCCTCTGGTGCGTCGCCGCGGGGCACAACCGCCGCCCGATCAACGAGGCCATCAAGCGGCAGCTCGACACCCTCGACTACGCGACGGCCTTCCAGGTGAGCAACGATCAGGCGTTTCGCGCTGCGGAGATGATCGCCGCGTTGGCGCCCGGCGACCTCAACAAGGTGCTCTTCTGCAACTCCGGCTCGGAGGCCGCGGACACCTCTCTCAAGGTCGCGCTCGCCTACCACCGGGCGCGCGGCGAGGGACAACGCAACGTCTTCATCGGCCGCGAGCGCGGCTACCACGGCGTCGGCTTCGGCGGCATGAGCGTCGGAGGCATCCCCGCCAACCGGAAGGTCTTCGGCGCTGCGATGCTGCCGCGCGTCGATCACCTGCGGTTCATCCACGACCCGGTGAACCACGCGTACATCCACGGCGTCGAGCCCGTGTGGAGCGAAGACCCGCTCCTCGAACTCGAGACGCGAATCCTGCCGTTGCATGATCCGAGCAACGTGGCGGCCATCATCGTCGAGCCCGTCGCGGGCAGCGCGGGCTGGTACATCCCGCCGAAGGCTTACCTGCAGCGCCTGCGCGCCATCTGCGACAAGCACGGCATCTTGTTGATCTTCGACGAGGTGATCACCGGCTTCGGCCGCCTCGGGACGGCCTTCGCGTCGGACTATTACGGCGTCGTCCCGGACATGCTCAACTTCGCCAAGGCCGTGACCAACGGGGTGATTCCGCTCGGCGGCGTCATCTGCCGCGACGCCATCTTCGACGCCATGATGAGCGGCCCGGAGAACGCGATCGAGTTCTTCCACGGGTACACGTACTCGGGGCACCCGGTGGCCTGCGCCGCGGCCATCGCCACGATCGAACTCTTCCAATCAGAAGACCTCTTCGCCCGCGCCGGAACCATGGGCAAGACCCTCGGCGACGCCATGCACTCCGCGTTGAAGGGGCTTCCTGCGGTGACGGGCATCCGCACGCTCGGCCTCGCCGGCGCGGTAGAACTCGCTCCCATTCCAGGTGCGCCGGGAAAGCGCGCGTTCGAGATCTTTCTCGACTGCTTTCACCGCGGGGTGCTGGTGCGCGCGGCGGGGGAAAACCTCGTACTGGCGCCGGCCTTCATCGTCGAGCAGGGCCACATCGACCAGATGGTCTCGACGCTCGCGGACTCCATCAAAAGACACGCGTAGCGGCGAGCATCGGGCGTCACACCGCCGGAGGGGACTCCAGGCTGATGGCGCCGAGCTTTCCGAGGCGAAACTCGTGCACCAGGATGTCCGCGGCCTTGTAGAGGTCGAGGATTCCGCCCGCGCGGAGGCACCCGCGACGGCGGCCGATCTCCTCGAGCAGCACCGTCCCCGAGGCCGGCGTCTCCTTCAACTTGTAGCGCGCGACGATGAGCGCCGGGTATCGCGCGACGAAGTACTCCGCCGCGAAGAGACCGACGGCCTGATACTCGATGGCCGTATCAGGGATCGCGCCGCCCAGGGCGAGGCGCATCGTCGCGTCGTCGTCCTGGATTTTCGGCCAAAGTAATCCGGGGTTGTCCGTGAGAAGCATCCCGCTGGGCAGCGTGACCAGTTGGGTCTCCTTGGTGACCGCGGGCTTGTCGCTGACCGCGGCGACGAGACGCCCCATCAGGGTGTTGATCAGCGACGACTTGCCCACGTTGGGAATGCCCACGATCACCGCGCGCAGCGGTTTGTCCGCACCACGGGTGCGCTGCGAGAGGCGATCGCAGAGGGCCGGGATGCGCGAGCGGGCGTCACCCATGCGCGTGAGACTGGTGGCGATCGCAAGCACCGTCGGGTCGGCCTGGTAGTGCGCCATCCACGCCTCGGTGACCGCGGGATCAGCCAGGTCGCTCTTGCTCAGAACCTTCACGCAGGGCTTTGTTCCCCGCAGTTCGGCGACGATCGGGTTGGCGCTCGCGGCGGGCATGCGCGCGTCGAGCACCTCGATGACGACGTCCTGCGAGGGCATCATTTCGCCCAGCAGGCGCCGGGCCTTCGTCATGTGTCCCGGGTACCACTGGATGGCCATGGACGCGCTCCTAGCACGGGCACACCGCCACCGGAGGCGCGCGGTGGATTCATCACCGGTGATGTTCCGATTCATCACCGATGATGTGGAGCCCTCCTACCTCAGTAGGTGACCCACTTCTGGTCGATGCGCGGTCCCTGCGCGGTCGGCATCATCAGCGTGTAGTGCGCGAGGCGACCCTCCGGCGACGCCCCGACGCTGCCCACCGCGACGATGGTCACCTCCTCGATGCTGCGCACGAAGGGCACGTGCCCGCTGCCGCAGATGATCACGTCCGCCGGATCGTCGCCGACGAGCGCGCCCACCTCTTCGTCGTCGAGGTCGGCGGTAATCGCCTCGTCCGGGTCCATCGGCGAGCCGTGCACCACCACCCACTCGCGGCCGTCAGGCATCTCCAGCCGGATCGCCTCAGGCAGCCTCCGCAGCTTCGCGAGGATCAGGTCTCCCAGCGCCGCGCGCGCGTCCACGAACCGCTGCGCCGCGAGGCGCTCGTCCTCGGTCTTCGGGTGCAGCCGCGCAGGCTCCATCAGCGCGAGCGCCCGGTCAGTGGTGCCCCGTACACAGCGTGCGCTCACCTCCATCAAGCGCATCCACACACCGAGCGGATCATCGCCCCCGAGCAGCAGGTCGCCCGCCACGAAGATCGAACTCACGCCCTCGTCTTTCAGCGTCGCGAGCACCGCATCGAGCGCCGCACGATTGCCGTGGATGTCCGCGAGGAACGCCATCGGGCCGCGTACGGCCTCCATCTTCCAGCTCTTGTCCGAAGGGGTCGGGATCATTGCGCTCCCCCTTTACGTCCACGCCGTCAGCGGCGCCAGCGCTCTCAGTCGTCGTCGTCGTTGTTCGACTGCGCCTTGTGGTTGGCCCGCTGCGGGTCGCGCACGACCTCCACCTTCGTCGCGCGGCGCTTGTCGCCCTCGCGCACCACGAAGCGCAGCGAGTCCCACAGCACCACCGTCCCCACGGACGGAACCTTCCCCGCGCGCGCGGAGAGAAATCCTCCGAGCGTGGTGTAGTCCCCGTCCTCGGGAAACCTCACTGCGAGCCTCTCGGACAGGTCGCTCACGGACATCCCCGCGCTCACCAGGTAGCGCCCCGGCGCGACCTCCACGAGTTCCGTGTCCGCCTGGTCGTCGTGCTCGTCGCGGATGTCCCCGACCAGCTCTTCAAGGATGTCTTCCAGGGTCACCAACCCGAGAATCGCCCCGAACTCGTCAACCACCATCGCGAGGTGCATCCGCTTGAGCTGTAGCTCGCGCAACACCGACGTCACCGGCTGCGTGTCGGACACCATGATCACCGGCTTGCGCGCCAGCGCCTCGAGCGTGCGCACGGTGTCCTTGTCCGGCGCCTGCGTGGCGACGCGGAAGAGGTCTTTCGTCACCAGAATGCCCACCACGTTGTCGATCTGTCCGTCGAAGAGCGGAACCCGCGAGTGGCCCTCCTCGCTCATGCGCGCCACGGCCTTGTCGAACGCCGTGTGGATGTCGAGCGCCACGATCTGCGTCCGCGGCACCATGATCTCCCGCGCAGTGAGCTCTTTCAGGTCGATGACGTTTTGGAGCATCTCGCTGCTCACCGCGTCCACGGCGCCGGACTGCTCCGCCGCCTCGACCACGTACTCGACCTCCTTCTCGGTCATCTCTCCGACGTGCTCCTGACTGCGCTCGGCGAGCCAGCGGCGCATCGCCTTGCCCACCAGCGCCATCGGAAACGCAAACGGCGCCAGCACCCACCCGATGGGCCGCACCCACCCCAACGCCTGCGGCGCGATCTGCCGCGCGCGGTGCCGCCCGATGGCCACCGCGGCCTCCGTCAGGAGCCCGTACACCGTCGCCACCGCGAGCACCCGCAGCACGATCTCCCACGACGGAGGCTGGTCGCGCATCGTGGTCGCCACGACGAGGGCCGTCGCGAGGATGGGACAGATGACCCGCCCCGCCAGCAGCCGCGAAAGAACCCGCATCGGGTCGGCGAGATACATCTCCAACCGCTTGCCCCGCGGGCCAAGCTCGTCCCTCAACGCTCGCATTCGCGCGTCGGGCAGCGCCACCAGGGACGACTCGATCGTCACCAGCACCGCGCCCACCGCGAGAAACACCGCGGCCCCCAGAACCGCCGCCAACTCTGAATTACCGCCGCTCACCGATGTGCTGTCCGATCGACCGTCCGGGGTGAAATCCCCTTCAAAGTGCGGCGCACGCTATCACCCGCTCCTCAGGGGCGCCAATCACCGTTCACGGCGTGGGACGGTCAATGTCCATCGCTGCGTTCGCGTGTTGACCGCAGAGGGTGCGCGGCCTACTCCGGTCGCACTCGCGATGCTGGTGACACTGCAGGTTCGGGATCTGGCGATCATCGACGAGGTCGAGGTCAACTTTGGCGAGGGGCTCAACGTGGTGACCGGGGAGACCGGCGCTGGGAAGAGCATCCTCATCGACGCGCTCTCGCTCGTGCTCGGGGCGCGCGCATCGGCGGCGGACATCGTGCGCACCGGGGCCACGCAGGCCGAGGTGACGGCGGTGTTCGCGGTGGCGGGGGACGACCCGCGGCGCGCGCGCTTCGAGGAGGCAGGCCTCGCCTGGGACGACGAACTGGTGGTGCGTCGCATCGTCGGCAACGAGCGCACGGGCGGCCGCTCGAAGGCGTACCTCAACGGCAGGATGGTCTCGCTGGCGCAGCTCGTGTCGCTCACCGCGGGCCTCGCGGACATCACTTCGCAGCACGACCAGCAGACGCTCACGGACCCGCTGACGCACCTGCACCTGCTCGACGCGTCGGCGTCGCTGGAGGGCGCGCGCGGTCGCATGGCGAAGGCGCACGCGGCGATGTCCGATGCGACAAGGGCGCTCGAGGCGGTGCTGCGCACGCTGCGCGATCGCTCTGATCGGGAAGACTTGTTGAAGTTTCAGGCGAAGGAGATCGACGCGCTCAAGCTGGTGCCAGGAGTCGAGGAGCTGTGGGCGGCGGAGCGCGAGAAGCTGCGCTACGCATCGAAGCTGGCGGACGGCACGACGGCGGCGGAGGACACTCTCTATTCCCGCGATGGCGCGGTGCTCGACGAGCTTGGCGCGGTGGTCGATGGGCTGACGAAGCTGGTGGCGGTCGATCCGGCGCTGGCGGGTCCGCTCGACCTGGTGACGCAGGCGCGAACGCTGGTGCAAGAGGCCGCGCGCGAGCTGGGGCACTACGGCCGCGCGGTGCGCGCCGACCCGGAGCGGCTCACGGAGGTCGAAGAGCTGATGCAGTCGCTCTCGCGGGCGAAGCGGAAGTACGGCACCACGGTGGAAGAAGTGCTCGCGTTTCGCGCAAAGGTCGGTGTCGAACTCACCACGCTGGAGCAGGGCGAGGGCAAGGTGGCCGAACTCGAGGCCGCAGTGGAGGTCGCACGGTCGCGGGCGCAGGCGGAGGCGCGGGCGCTGAGCGAGGCGAGGCGCGTGGCGGCGGTAAAGCTCGGCACCGCCATCAGCCGCGAATTGGAGACGCTCGGAATGGGCGGCGCGCGAGTGGTGGTGGACGTGGCGCACGCTTCCGCAGGCGGCGCCGAGCTGGTGGTCGATGGTGCGCGCCTGACCGCGGCGGGCATGGATCGGGTGGAGTTCTTGATCGCGCCGAACCGGGGAGAGGAGCCACGGCCGTTGCGGAAGGTGGCGTCGGGCGGCGAGCTTTCGCGCGCGCTGTTGGCCATCAAGCGAGTGCTCACGGATGTGGGTCCGAAGACGTTTTATGTGTTTGACGAGGTTGACGCGGGGGTCGGCGGAGCAGTGGCCGAGGTCATCGGCCAGAAGATCAAGCAGGTCGCGGGGCGGCACCAGGTGCTTTGCATCACGCACCTGCCGCAGATCGCGGTGTACGGCGACCGGCACTTCGTCGTGAGCAAGCGCGAAGTGGGCGAGCGCACGGCCTCGACGGTGCGCGCGCTGGGCGAGACCGAGCGCATGGAGGAGGTCGCGCGGATGCTCGGCGGCATCAAGGTGACCGACCGAACGCGCGAGGCGGCCGCAGAGATGCTGCGCGCAGCGGTGGAGTGAAGCGGGCACTGCTCGCGGTGGCGGCGCTGGTGACGGCGTGCGGTGGCCTCGGCGAGATCGGGGAGGCGGCGGACGTCGCGGAGGTGGGTGCGGTTGACGCGACGAGCGATCGGGCCGACCGGGGGGCGCTGGACGCGGGGACGCCGGACAGCGGGCGCATCGACGCGGGCACGGCGGACAGCGCAGGCCCGGACGTGGGCACGGCGGACGCAGGCCCGACGGATGCGGGCACACTGCCGGAGCCTGATTTTACGGCCATTCCGTGGAGCGAGCCGGGGTACGGGGTGGCCTATCGCGACAGCGAGAACCCGCGTGGTGAGGACGTCTTCATCGGCTACGCCGGCTACGCGGTGCAGGCCCTCTGGTCGCGAGCGTGGGTGACGCAACTCTTCCGCGACGCCCTCCACGACCGCGGCGTGCGGCACGTGTACGCCGTGCAGGGGCCGCGCGACTCGGCCTACGCCGCGCAGGAGATCGGCAACTCGCGGCTCATCGCGCACCTTCTCCCGCGGCTGGCGCCGGGCGCGCGAATCCTGGTGGCGGCGCACTCGAGCGGCGCCTTCGTCGCGAACGAGTTGCTGCAGCAACTCTACCGGCGCGGCCTCGACCCGACGCACATCACCGTCGGGCGACTCTCCTACTGGGACCTCGACGGCGCCAGCGATGGACTCACCGCCGCCATCGTCGGTCAGATGCAGCACGCCTGGTTTGTGTGGGCCAACGCGGGTGCGACGCGCTCGCCCAACGCGGGCACGATGATCGCCGCGGGCAACACCTACGCGAGCGCGGGTGGTGCGCTGCAGCTCGATGCGAGCGCGTCGGGCTGCAACGCCGGCGCCGTGTGGTGCGTGCACATGGCGCCGATTACCACGCGCTCGCACAACCCGAGCAACGCGAGTGCGCAGCTCGATTACTCGGGCTTCGACTCGGCGCACCGTGTCCAGACGGCCTGGCTCACCCGCACCAATTTCGGGGCGCCGTAGCGTCGACGGTGGTTTCCGCGGGCGCAGGCTTCGCCGTAGGCTCCGTCGGGTGAAAGATCCTCGTCGGCTCCTGGAAGACCTCGTCGATCGTCTTGGACTGCGCCCCCGCCCGGACCCCGCCGTGGACGCCGAGGTGGCCGCCTGGATCGCCGCGCCAGGCCTCGATGACGACCTTCGTGACGACACCGCGGTGCCGTACGTCACCATCGACAACGTGGGTTCGCGCGACCTCGACCAGGCCCTGCATGCGGCCATCGAGGGGGACGGGTTCGTGCTGCGCTACGCCCTCGCGGACGCGTCGTATTACACCCGACCGGGCAGCGCGCTCTGGCGTCGCTCGCTCGCCATGGGATCGAGCTATTACCTCCCGGGGTTCGCGATTCCGATGCTCCCGGAGGCGCTCTCCGAAGGGATCGTTTCGCTCAACCCCGCGGTGCCGCGGCGCGCGGTGGTGTTCACGCTGCGGGTCGACGCGGCGGGAATGTGCTTGGAGGCGAGCGTACACCGGGCGCGCATCGTCAGCCGCGCGAAGCTCTCCTACGAGGGGGTTCAGCGGTGGTTCGATGCGGGGCAGACGGGCGATGCGCGCTGCGATGCGCCGGAGGTGCGTGCGTCCCTGGTGGCCTTCGCTTGCCTGGGAAAGGCGCGCATCGCGGAGGCGGCGGCGCGCGGGGTGTTTCCGCTGCACCGCTTCGAGGCGGAGGTGGACCTCGATCCGGCGGACCCGCGCCGTCTTCGCGCCATCACTCGCGAGCGCCACGACGTCGAGCGATGGAACGAGCAGGTCTCGCTGCTCTGCAACATGGAGGGTGCGAAGCTGTTGCAGTCGCTCGGACGCGACGACGAGGACGTCCAGGCGGTGTATCGGGTGCACCTCCCGCCGCTGCGCGACCGCCTCGCAGACCTGGAGGAGGTGCTCGGGGCCCTGGCCGAACGTCGCGGGCTGGAAGCGCGCTGGCGTTGGAGGCAGGGCCGCGACGACCTCGCGGCGTGGCTGGATGGGTTGCCCCGCGACGAGGCCACCGGGCGGCTCGCGCAGGCGGTGCAACGGCAGGTGCGGTACACCTACCGGGCATCGGAATTTCAAGCGCGGAGCGGGCCGCACCACGCGCTCGGGGTCGATGGGTACGCGCGGATGTCCGCCCCGATGCGCGAGGTCGTTGGAATCTTCTCGCACAAAGAGCTCCTTGAGGCCCTCAAGCTCGTCGCACCGCGCCCGCGCGCGGAAGACCTCGCCACGCGCGAGGCGGTGATCGCCACCGCCAACGAGGCGAGGCGCAGGCAGGGCGAGATCGACAAGGCCGTAGACCTGATGGTGCTCGACCAACTGCTCGGCGACGACCTGGCGCAAGAGCCCACCGAGCGGCCGTGGCGGGCGGGTACGGTGGTGGGCATTCGCCCCACGCGGGTCTATGTCGCGCTCGACGGATGCGCTGTCGACTTGAAGGTGTACAGCGTCGATCTTGAGCGCATGTACGGCACTTCGTACCGCGAGGATCGTCAGGTGGCGATGCTCCCGGTGGTGATGGACGGCGGGGCGCCGATGTTTGTGATGGGCGACCTCGTCGAGGCGCAGGTGAGGCACTGGGACGCCGGGCGCGCACGCTTCGTGATCGACCTGCGACAGACCACGGATTGACTGATACGGAGAGTGCGATGCGACTCCTGAGAGGTTCCTGTTTGGTTGCGCTGACCGCGCTCTCGTGTGCGGCCCACCCACGTCCGGCCGTGGTGGCGACGGCGTCTCCGGTGGCGGCGGCGCGAGGCGTGTCGTTGGGCTTCGCGGCGGAGGTGCCGTCGGGAATGTTGCCGAGCGCTGGCTCGGTGGCGATGCGCGACGCCGAGCGCATCCCGGTGGGCACCTCGCCCGTGCGGGGCCCGGCCACCGCGCTTGTGACGGTCGTAATCTTCAGTGACTTTCAGTGCCCGTTCTGCGCGCGCGTGCTCCCCACCCTGGACGCTCTCGCGGAGCGCTACGGCGACGACATCCGCTTCGTCTGGAAGAACAACCCGCTGCCCTTCCACGACCGTGCGCGCCCCGCCGCGGAGGCTGCCATGGTGGTCTTCGCAAAGGCCGGTCCGGAAGCCTTCTGGCGGTTTCACAACGCCCTCTTCGCCGACCGCGAGAACATCACCGAGGATGGCCTCGAGACCGCCGCGGAGGCGGTGGGAGTCCCTCGCGCGGTGCTGCGCCACGAGTTGTCCACCAGCGTCTACCGCGAGCAGGTCGCCGCCGACGAGCGCCTCGCGGCGACCCTCAACGCCCAGGGCACGCCCAACTTCTTCATCAACGGAACGCAACTCACCGGGGCGCAGCCAGTTGCGCGCTTCGAGACCGTCGTCGATGCGGCGCTCGCTCGGGCCCGCGCGATCACCCCGCGGGAGTCCGCCTACGCTGTGATGGTGGCCGATCCGGTGCCCTCCCCCGAACCGCCGCCGTCGGCCCCGCCGCCCCGCCCGGCGGAGCCTGATCCCATGCAGGTGCTCAACGTCCCGGTGGCCGGTGCGCCGGTGCGCGGCCCGGCTACGGCGCTCGTCACGATGGTGGTCTTCAGTGACTTCCAGTGCCCCTTCTGCGCGCGGGTCAACCCGACCTTGACGGCCCTGCGCGCGCGCTACGGCAACGACCTCCGCATCGTGTGGCGCCATGAGCCGCTGCCCTTCCACGACCACGCGCGCCCCGCTGCCGAGGCCGCCATCGAGGCCTTCACGCAGCGCGGCAGCGTGGGCTTCTGGCGCATGCACGACTTGCTCTTCGCCAACCAGCAGCACCTCGATCGCGCCGACATCGAGGGCTACGCCCGCACCGCCGGGCTCGACCTCGCACGCTTCCGCTCGGCGCTCGATCAGCACACGCACGCGGCTGCCATCGCCGCCGACCAGACGCTCGTCACGCGGCTCGAGGCCAGCGGTACGCCACACTTCTTCATCAACGGTCGACGCTTCGTGGGCGCGCAGCCCGAAGGGGTCTTCGTCACGGCCATCGACGCCGCGCTCGTCGCCGCCCGGGCGTACCTCGCGGCGCACCCGCAGACGACCCGCGCCACCCTCTACGACACCCTGATGGTCGCCGCGGACGTGACCGTGCGCCGCACCGCCGCAGCGCCATCCCCGGCGGACGATCCCGATCACGTCTACGCGGTGGCGGCAGACCCCACTGCGCCGGCGTTTGGGCCAGCGAACGCGCGCGTGGTGATCGAGCACTTCACCGACATGCAGTGCCCTTTTTGCTCGCGTGTGGCGCGGACCATCGCGCTGATTCGCGAGCACTACGGCGACCGCGTGCGCTTCGTCTGGCGCTCGTATCCGCTACCCTTCCACAACAACGCGATGCCCGCCGCGGAGGCTGCGCTGGAGGCCTTTACGCAGCAGGGCAACGATGGCTTCGATCGCTTCCGCGACGCGGTCTTCGATGAGCAGCAGCACCTCGATCGCGCGGACCTCGAACGCTACGCCACTGCGCAGGGACTCGACCTCCCGCGGTTTCGCTCGGCGCTCGACCATCACACGCACGTCGCGCGGATTCGTCGTGACATGGCCGCGGCAGACGCGACCGGCGCGAGCATCGGGACGCCGGCGTTTTTCATCGCCGGGCGCTTCGTTGCGGGGGCGTTGACCTTCGAGGAGTTTCAGCGGCTCATCGACGCGGCACTGGCCGCGGCGCACTGATCCCCAGGCGCGCTCAGCGGGTGGCTTCGAGGTAGCGCTGCAGACCAGCGCTCACCTGGGTCAGGTTGGGCGCGATCTTCTTCACCAGCAGGTCTTCGACGTTGCGGCTTACGGTGCCCGCGAGCAACCGCGGCACGCCGACAAGCTTGCTGCCGTCGATGGTCAGGCTCCCGCGAATCTGCAGAATCGTGGCGTCGCCGTCGGCCAGGAAGGAGTTCGTCCCATGGCACTGCACGGCCTCGGTGAACGCGTGCGTCCGGATGCGCCACGCGCAGGTGAACGTCGTCGAGTTCCAGGTCGCGAGGTCGTCCCAGTTGAGCATCGCTTCGCTGATGAAAGCCCGCGCCGCTGCGGGAATCTCCCCACCGCCGCTCCACACGTTGACAAGGTTTACGACGTCGCCGCGGTCTTCCCGTGACTGCACCGTGATGCTGCGAACGTTCGGCAGGTACGGGACGAGGTCCGCCAACTTGTCGCGGTAGGCGGCAAACGCGAGCGGTCGAGCGAACGGGATGCGGGTATCCGCGGTGATTTGCATGGCGTTGCGAGTGTAATCTGCGGCCTACGGCGTCGGGGCGAGCGCCGCGTCGGGGGCTGCCGCGGGCTGCGCGAAGCAGTGGCGCTGCAGCACCGGCAGCAGGTTGCGGCAGCGCATGGACGCCTCCCCCGGCGCCGCCTGAACGCCATTGAAGGCCGCGCAGCGATTGTTGATCCACTGGGAGGTGGCCATAAAGTCCTGCGGTCCGGGGACGCCCTCGCAGAGCCCGACGGTGGGCGCGGCTGCCGAGAGGCAGACGGCAGTGAAGGTCTGCACGGCGATCTGGCACGGCAGCCCGGGGCAGCGCTGCACCCGCTGCATTCCCTCGTCCATGCACTCGCCCTGCATGTGGCCGTTGGCCCAGGTGCGCGCCGCCGCCGACTGCCGCTGTGCCTCCTGCGCAAACTCGTTGAACTTGCGTCCCCCGAAGCGCGCGAGCATCACCGAACCGACCAGGCACGCGAGGATAAACATCCCGACGATCGCCAGAATGATCTTTGCGGTCTTTCCCATTTGAGGTGAGCGAGGCGGTAGCCCGTGCGGTGATCCGCCGTCAACCACCGCCCCCCGAAGGCGTGCGGTTGGGCGATGTGGGCGCTGAAGTGCGGCAGCGGAGGCGGGCGCGACCGCGGTTGCGTTTTCGTGCAAGCTACGGGGCTTGTTCCCGTCGTGCGGGGGGAGGCTCAGGTGACGATGTGAGGGTCGAGGTAGGGATCGAGCGGCCAGGCGAGTGCGGCGTGGTGCGCGACGGGCGGGCGGCTGAGGCGGGCGAGGTGGTGGACGAAGCGCGCATCGGACGACGGCCGCCCAGGGGAAAGGTAGGTGCGCTGGATCGGTTCAACCTGGAAGGGAGCGTAGTAATCGGCGCGACGGACCGTGAAGGGCGCGAGCGGCAGCTGCGCTACGTGGCGAGGCAGAGGATGGCGTCAGGGCGAGCGAGCGAACTCGTGGACGGGCGCGTGGCCTCGCTCCTGAATGTAGCCGGCCGGTCGGCTCGAACCGACCAGCCGTAGCCCATGTCGGCATCCTGACGGAGGTGTGCCTTGTCGATGTAGACGAGCAACTCCCCGCCCCGTTGCGCGCGTCCCAGCTCCACGCTCAAGAACTGCCCCGGCGTGGTGACCACCCGCGGCCACCTGCACTGGATCGTGACCGAGCACGGCGTGATGAGCCGCCACGTTCTGACGTTGCGAGAGCGCGCCGAGGCGCTCATCGCCATCGCGCAACGTGACTTCCGCGCCGAACTGACACGGGGGGTGCGCGCGACGCGACATTTCATCCTGGGGGCAAACCTCGGCGGCGCCGACGCCGTCAGGCAATCCGTGCGGTGCCGTGCGAGAGCACTGCGTCGCCGCGCTCTTTCGTGGCGGTTCGAAACCACACCCGCTCGCCCTCGCTCCACACCTCGGTGCGCAACGTCTCGCCTGGCCATACGGGCTTGGTAAACCGCGCGCTGACCTCGCGCAGTCGCGTGGCATCGCCGCCCGCGACGGCCCGTGCGACGGCGCGCATTCCGAATCCGTAGGTGCAGAGGCCATGCAGAATGGGCTTCCCATCGAAGCGCGCGACCAGGGGAAAATCCGGATCTGCGTGCAGCGGGTTGATGTCCCCCATGAGTCGATAGAGCAGCGCCTGCTCCGGTCGGGTGGTCTCCTCGATGACGGCATCGGGAGCCCGCGCCGGGGCGCCACCCTCCCGCGCCGGGGGTGGATCGCCGCCAAAACCACCCGAATTGAGCACGAGAATCCCCCACTCGGTATCAAAGAGGTGCTCACCCTCCGCGGTGTAGCTCCGGGTAGTGATCACCACCTGGGCCATTCGTTTCATGTCGTACACGGCAGCGACCGTGGCAGTGGTCGAGAGCGTCGCGGCGGGCGGCAGCGACCGCGCCACCGAGACCTTCTGATGACCATGAACCACGTTGTCGAAGGAGATGCCCGAGCGGGCCATCACGGCCATGATGGCCCCGTAGGCTGGGATCACCGCGAATGTTGGATACACCTTTGGCCCGCGGCCTTCGTAGAGGTAATCGAGTTCGGCGACGGTGGCACCGACGCCGAGCGCATAGAGCATCGCCCGGTTGGCGTCATAGCTAAACGGCTGCGGATCAGTAGTGGTACCGATGATGTGCGGAGTTGCTTTCATGACGCGGCGCGAGCCTACACGACGCGCAGCAAACTCACCCTTGTGGAGTGCGCACGATTGGCCTACCCCTAGATCCTGATGAACACGCAAGTCGCGTTCGCGGTCTGTGTCCTCGGCGCCACGGGCTGCGGAGAAGTTTCGGCGGAGGTCATTGACTCTGGGGACGCGAATTTCCTCATCGACGCCTCCGCGGATCGCGCTGCCCCCACGGTTGACTCGCGACCGCCCGATGCGACTGGCATCGACATCGGGGGTATCACAGACATCGTGACAGCCCGCCTCGACGTCGGCACCCGCGACGTGGGGACGGCGATCGACGGCAGCCCTCTTCGCGACGCAGTGAGCAATCTCGACGGGCCCACGCCACGGGACGCTTCGGCGTGCGTATATGAGCGTGTCGTCCTCGACGCCGCGGGCCAGCCGCGCAACGCGGCGGGGCAGATTCGGTATTGCTGGCCGGGCGAAGCATTGTGCTTCTGCGACGCTGACAACGACTGCTACTCGCAACCCGGCTACGTAGCGCGGTGCTCGCCTGGGATGGCCGACGCGGGCTCACCCATCGACGCGCCTTCGGTCGTCGATACCGGGCCGAGAGTAGATGTGCCCGTGGCCATCGACCTTGGGGCGTCGCGCGACACGGGAGGTATCCCCGGCAGCGACCCGATTGCGTACAGCGGCGCGTTCGTCGCGGGCAGCGGGCGGAGCAGCGCGACGATCACGGTCAGCGGGCAGAGAGCGCGCAATGCGGTGGTGTACGCACCAGGGTCGCGCAGCACGGCACCTCCACTGATCGTGCTGTTTCACGGCACCGGCGACCGGGCTGACGCGATTTTTACCGAGAGTCGGGCGCAGGCGGTGGCGGACGCAAACGGAGTCGTGATCGTCGCCCCTCAGGCTCTCGACAATCGTCCTTCCGACTGGGACCACGTGGACAGCACCGGGGTGTGGTGGCTGACCTACCCCAACGTTGACCCAACCTCGAACGAAGATCTCCTATTGACCCGTGCCCTGATCGCCGAAGCGCGGCGTAGATACAACGTTGACGCGAGCCGCGTTTACGCGATCGGACACAGCAACGGAGCGTTCTTCGCGACGCTGGTCGCCTCGGCTCTGGCCGAGCGCATCGCTGGCTACGGTACGAGCAGCGGTGGTCTCATTCGCTGCGCCAGCCGCGACGTGTGTACCTCTACTGCCACCGGAACCACCTGCGCGAACCTCAGTACGGCACCATCTCAGTGCCGATGCACGGGTATCGAGAAGCCCGTTGCGATTCGCACCGACGGTATGATGCCTCCGGGCTATTTCGCCCACGCCACGGATGACAACATCGTGTCGCCCTATTACACGTGCGCGCTGGCTTCTCGCATGACCGCAGTGGGTGCGACCTCCCGCACGGTGCTCCGTACCGGGGATGGGCATTCACTCCCACCCGAGTTTCTCGCCAATGCCTGGAGCTACCTCAGCGTCTTTCATCGCTGAGTGGGTAATTCACCGACGCGACCCACTCGCGAATCGTCCGATTCAACTACCTTGCGCACTGGGCTAAATCCCAAACCCCAGAAATGACAAAACCCCGCCGGTCCGAGTGCTCTTTTGAAGACACCTGGACCGACG
>CANJUR010000048.1 GCA_947477565.1 Deltaproteobacteria bacterium | reverse complement strand
CCGTGGTTGCTGTCAACGGTCGGACAACCATGTCCACGTCGATGCTCCGATGGGAGGAAACCCGCGCGCTGAGTACCGTCATCGGGCGCATCAAGGGCGCTGTGAGCCACTCCTGGAACCGGATCTTTCAAGACACGCTCCTTGTCTGGCAGGACGGCTTTTGGGCCGAGAGCTGCGCGCCCGATGTCCCTCCGTCCCTCCTCGACTACGTTCTTCGCCAGAGGGACCGCCATGCAACGGGGGCTCTCGACGCCGCGTGGGAGCTGCCGCCGTGGAAGGCACCGTCGTGAATTCGATCGGCGCGCAGCCCGTCGAAGACGGGCTTTGGCGACGGTGCCGCGGGCTTCAGCCCGCGGACCAGATGGCTCGAACGTCCAGACCTCGAAGCTCTCCAGCGGGTTGCACCCCCGGGGGAAATCACGGGCGCCCAGCAAGGTCCCTGCGAAACGTGGGTACTGAGGAGCGGACGGAGGGTTACTTCAGGTCGCCGCGGGCGAAGATCGAGCTCACGTATTCGAGCACGTTTTGCGCGGAAATCTCGTCGTAGCCGAAGTCGCGCATGAGCCGCGTCTTCACCGCGTCGATCTTCTCCTGGGTCTCACGATCGACCACGTTGCTCACCACGCTGGTGAACTTGATGGTGTCCTTCTTGTCTTCGAAGAGCTTCAACTCAAGCGCGCGGCGCAGCCGTTCGTTGGTGCTCCACTGAAACTTCTTCCCCTCGAGCGCGAGCGCGCCGATGAAGTTCATGATCTCCCGGCGGAAGTCGTCCTTGCGGCTCTCGGCCACGTCGACCTTCTCCTCGATGGAGCGCATCAGCCGCTCGTCGGGCTCCTCGTCGCGCCCGGTGAAGCGGTTTTTCACCTTCTCCTTCAGGGTGTACGCGCGCACGTTGTCGACGTAGTTGGCGGCCAGCTTGGTGATCTCGCTCTCGTCCGCGCTGATCGCCCGCTGCACCTCGTTCTTGATGATCTCCTCGTACTCGCGGCGCACCACGGCGATGAGGTCGGTGTACTTCTTCCGCTGCTCCTCGTTGGTGATGAGCGAGTGGGCCTTCAGTCCCCGCTCGATCTCGTTCATCACCATGAACGGGTTGAGCGTCGGCTCGTCGTAGCGCACGAGCGCGTTGGAGAGCATGTCCTGCACGAAGCGCGGCGAGATGCCGTCCATGCCCTCGCGGCGCGTGTCCTTGCGCAGCTCCTTCACGGTGTCCTGCGTGTACCCGGGAATCATCCGGCCGTCGTAGAGCTTGAGCTTCTGGATGATCGCGAGGTTGTGCTTCTTCGGGTCTTCGAGGCGCGTGAGCACCGCCCACATCGCCGCGATTTCCAGCGTGTGCGGCGCGACGTGCTTCCCCTTGAGCTTCCCCTGGCCGAAGCTCTTGGCATAGATGCGCGTCTCCTCGGACAGCCGCGTGATGTACGGGATGTCGATCTTGATCGTGCGGTCGCGCAGCGCCTCCATGAACTCGTTGGCGAGGAGCTTCTTGTACTCGGCCTCGTTGGTGTGCCCGAGAATGACCTCGTCGATGTCCGTCTGCGCGAACTTCTTCGGCTTGATGCGGTGCTCCTGCGACGCGCCGAGCAGGTCGTAAAGGAAAGCCACGTCGAGCTTGAGCACCTCGACAAACTCCACGATGCCGCGGTTGGCGATGTTGAACTCGCCGTCGAAGTTGAACGCCCGCGGGTCGCTGTCCGAGCCGTACTCCGCGATCTTGCGGTAGTTGACGTCACCGGTGAGCTCGGTGCTGTCCTGGTTTTTCTCGTCTTTGGGCTGGAATGTGCCGATTCCGACGCGGTCTTTCTCCGAGAGCAGCAGCCGGCGAACCTTGATGTGGTTGGCGACGAGCTTCGACCAGTCGCCCTCGTAGCGCTCCATGAGGCTCTTGAAGATGAACCGACACGCCGGGTTGAGGTCGCCCTCGACCACCACCTTGTGCCGTGAATTCCCTAGCCCGAGGCCCTTGATGGCCTTCACGCGCCACTCCGGCGGAATGAGCCGCAGCGGCTCCTCGTGCATCGGCGACGCGAACACTCCGCCCTCGGAGCCCATCACCAACCCGGTGTTCTCGAGGTTGCACCAGCTGTACGTGTAGAGCGCCCCTTCGGGCACCCGCGAGTAGTCCTCGATGCCCTTCTTCAAGAGCCGCGCGATGGTGCTCTTCGAGCTGCCCACCGGGCCGTGCAGGAGAATCACCCTGCGCTCCGGGCCGTAGCCCTCCGCGGCCGCACGCAGGACGTGAACGAGGCGCATCAGCGGGATGTCGAGGCCGTAGACAGCGTCGTGTCCGCCGCCCGGATCGTCGCGGAAGAAGTGGTAGCGGGTGAGGCGCTTCTTGTTGTCGAGGTACTCCTCCTGGCCCGCGGCGATGATCAAGTCGTACACGCGTTGAAACGCGTTGCGGGTGACCTCCGGTCGCTCCCGGACGATCTCCAGGTAGTCCTCGAAGCTGCCTTCCCAATGGAGGTCGCGGTACTGGTTGTAGTCCTGCAGCGCGGCGATCGAGTCGATCATCTGGCCCATTGCGGCGGTCACCCTCTCCTTCGACCTCCCACACCCGGCGGGAGCACGTGGTGATTGTAGGGTTTTTTCGCCTATGGTGCCAGACGCGCGTACGCCCCGACGACCGGGATTTCAGCCGCCGTAGAGGGTGATCGCGCTGGCGCCGACGGTGGGGTCGAGGTCGAGAGAAAGACACGAGGGCTGCGGCTGCACCTCGCGCAAGCGGAGTTCGATGGGCATCCCGGCCCCGTTGCGGTTGAGCATCGTCGGCGCAAACGCCGTGTACGGCACCGTCACGGTCATCGGCGGAGCGAGCGTGGCGGGGATGGAGAACGACGTCACCATCGCGCCTCCGACGATGAGGTCGAACACCGCGCGCACCATCTCCCGGGGACATCCCGGAGCGGTGGAGAGGTTCCATTGGGCGATGCGGAGTTGCAGCCCGACGCCGGAGTAGAGCCCGGACGGGAGCGCGTCGCGCACGCCCAGAAAAGACGTCGATCCGCTGCCCACGGTGGTCGTCGGCGAGGGAAAGCTCTCCATCGGTAGCGGGTGTGGGAAGAACACCGTCCGCGCCCCCTGGGTGTTCTCCTGACAGACGCAACGGTTCACCGTCTGCACGATCGGCGTCACGGGAAAGGGCTCGATTCGCGCCGCATTTTCACCCACCCAGAGCCGGTGCGGAAACAACCCCGGCGAGATGTTGAAACCAGTGACGGCGAAGAACACGACGTCGCCCCGGCGGAGCACCTGCGACGGCGGCGTGACAATCGTCGAGAGAAGCGGGCTACACGCCGTGTCCGAGCCCGTTCCCGTTCCGCAGGAGGGGCAACGCGCGGTATCCGTGCTGTCGGAGAGATCGTCTCCGCAGACTGCGGGGTTCGCGAGGTCTTGCGCCTTGCACGACCACACCGCGTAGACGCGCGTGTCAAACGACGTGCAGTGCTGCGTGTTGGTGGTGGCCGTGACGGTGCCGCCCTCGACCATCTGGTAGCGGTAGATGCGCGTCGGCGGGGCAGTCATCGGATCGGCCGTCATACACCCCGGGTAGGCGCCACCATCGACGGTTCCCGTGGGCAGCGAGAGCCCGATGGCACCCTGGAGGTTGTTGCTGGCCATCGCGAAGGCCAGCGTGACGCCCGCGTCGGCGCCCGCGCGCATCGGCGCGACCGGCGGGGCCAGCCGCACCACGATGCCACCGTCAACATCGCAGCTTCCCGCACGGGCTGCGCCGGTGTCTGCCGAGGGCGCGCCGAGATCGACCGCGACGTCGGAGCGCACGCCCAGGTCGGGCGTCGGCATGGGGCGATCGCCGACTCGGCCTGCATCGTGGGCGCGAAGAGCGTCGAGCGGATAGCTGCAGCCCACCGCGCAGAGCGCGAGTGCGAGCGTAGGTCGGAGCGCGCGCCTCACAGCGTCCCTCCCCAGCCGATCACTGCGCCACCGGCGGTAGGGGTGACCATCGGCCCCTGCGACGGAGTGGTCGGGCGATCGAGCAGGCGATCACAGACAAACGCCGTGACGGTGAGCGCGGCGAACGACCCGGCCGCTGCGATGGAAGCGTTGACGAACCCCTGACGCAGTCGCATGTCGCTGATGTCCGCTTCGTTGCAACCGGACTGTGTCTGTCCGCACGTGTTGGCGAGGGTGTTGTATCGGTCGTCGGCGAGCAGCCCGATGCCGAGCGCGAGTCCGCCGGACACCACGGCCATTCCCCCGGCCACCCAGAAGGTGATCTGCCACGGGCGAAACGCCTGCACGACGGGCCGATCGACCATCACGATCTGCGGCGGCGGCGGCGGTGGCGCTGCGGCGGGCGGCTCGTAACTCTGGTGCTGAATCTCGACGTCGATGATGCGAACGCGGCCCTCGACCTCGGCGCGATCGGGCGCGTCGGTGACGGCGTCGAGGTAGCGCTGGAGCGCGCTGCGGGCCTCCTCCCAGCGGTGGAGCCGCTCGTAGGTGGTGCCGATGTTGTAGAGCAGTTGCGCGCGGCGCGAGAGGGAGTACGCGCGCTCAAACTCGGTGACCGCAGTGGCGAAGTCACCGCGGGAAAAAGCGTCGCGGCCGGTGGAGAAATGCAGTCGTGCCTCGCCGTCGCGGGTCGGATCGGCGGGCTGCGCGCTGGCGACCAGGGGGCACAGCGTCGCGACGAAAAAAGCGGCGGCGTACGATCGGCGCATTGTTCGGGATTATACCGTTACGGCCGAACGAACCAGCAAGTTCGGTCGCTCACCCGCGGCGCTGCGGGATGCGTTCGAGCAGTCGGGCCTGCACCAACGGAGGGAGGAAAGGGCTCACGTCGCCGCCGAAGCTGGCGACCTCCTTCACGAGCGAGGAGCTTACGTAGAAGTACTCCTGCGCCGTCATGAGGAAGACCGTCTCGACGCCCGGCGCCAGGTGGTGATTCATGCACGCCATCTGAAACTCGTACTCGAAGTCCGCGACCGCGCGCAGCCCGCGGATGATCGCCGTCGCCCCACGCTCCCGGGCATAGTCAACGAGGAGCCCGTCGATGCGATCGACCTCGACGCGAGGGTCGTCCGCAAGGATTTCTCGAAGAATCTCGACGCGCTCATCGGAGGTGAAGAGCGAGTTCTTGCGAGGGTTGCCCGCGACGGCGACCACGAGGCGGTCGCAGATTGCTGCGGCGCGGCGGATGATGTCGATGTGCCCGTTGGTCGGCGGGTCGAACGATCCGGCGTACACCGCGATGCGCTCTTTCGCGAGGGGCGCGGAGACGGGGACGGCGGTGGGCTTTGGGCGGTACAGGGTCACGGAGGTGTCACCGTAGGCGCGGGTGTCGGGCTCGCCGAACGCAGCGGCGGCGGCGGCAGGAAGCGCGAGGGTCTCCCGAGAGGCGTGCTCGACCACGACGAGCGCGTCGGCGCTGAGCATCCCTGGGGCGGCGAGGGCGGCGAGGGCCTCAAGCTCCAGGTGGTGGCCATACGGCGGGTCGATGAAGACCAGGTCGAAGGGCCCGGGAGTCTGCTTGAAGACGCGGCGCACGTCGCGGAGCACGACGACGTAGCGCGACGGGTCGCACTCGAGGTTCTCGAGGTTGGTTGCGATGGTCTGGCAGAGTCCGCGGTCGCAATCGACAAAGGTGGCGTGCGCAGCGCCGCGGGAGAGCGCCTCGACGCCGAGAGCGCCGGTGCCCGCGAAGAGGTCGAGCACGCGTGCGCCGTCGAGGCGCGAGGAGGTGATGTTGAAGATGGCCTCGCGCACACGATCGCTGGTAGGCCGGGTCTCGGCACCGCGAGGGGGGCCGAGGAGACGACGACCGCCCCAGGTTCCGCCGATGACACGCATAGGATGATGGACGGGGGGGGGATTACTAGAACGTGTAAGACAGGGCCATGCCGTTGGTAGCGCCGAAGATCGGCGAGACGTGCAGGCGAGCGCTCGCGGGGAGGGGCTGCGCGGCGGGTGCGCTCTCCGCGCGGGGCCGATCGACGAACACGAGCACCGCGCCGACGGCCGCGATGACGACGCCGCCGATGCCGAGCCCGAGGGCGAGCGAGCGGGCGGTGTTGTTGGACGCGCAGAGGTCGCGCACCTGCGCGGCGTCGGTGCCAGAGCTTTGCGAAGCGAGGTCGCACACCTGGCTGGCGGACTGGGTGCGGCCGTAGTTCACGTTGGCCTGGAAGCGCGCCCAGGAGCCGTACGGCTCGGCGGAGAGGGGCGTGGACTCGGTTGCGCTGCTGGCCTGGCCCGACGAGACGATGGCCTCGACGAGGCCGACGACGGCGAGCGCGCCGCCGAGGCCGAGGGCGCCGAAGCCGATGTAGCGCAGCACCGGGGTGCGCGCGGGGGCCGGGCGCTCGATGATCACCTGCTGCACTTGCAGGGCGGGTAGGCCCGTACCGGTGTTGAGCGTGGGATTGGCGGGGTTGACGGGCGGCGGGATGTCGTTTTGCGAGATCTCCGTGAGGGCCCGCATGGCGGCCTCTCGGAGGTCGGTGGGGTTGTTGGCCTGGGCGCGGGTGAGCACCCGGGAGACGCGGTGCACCTCGCGGCGCGATCCCTCGTCCCAGAGGCTGATCTCGACGCTGAGGGAGGCGTTGCGACCGCGACCGATGCGGGTGACCGTGCCGTAGATCAGCTTGGTGGCATGGATGTCATCGGCGACCATGTGGAGGCAGTCGGGGCCCGTGGACGAACATCCGGCGACGGCCATCTCCTGCTCCATGGCAGGGGAGTTGTCGGGCACTTCGTAACCGGCGCCGCGAGCGGCGAGGCGGAGTTGCGCGCTGAAGCTCGCGGCGATGTCGTCGTCACCATCGGGCGCGCGCAGCCCGAGCACGTGGGCAGCGCCGAGGTTGGTGGCGGTCTGTGCGAGGCTGAGACTCGACGCGAAGCCGAGACTAAACGCGAGACCGAGGCCGAGGCGGAGCGGTGACGAGCGCATGCGAAACTCCTTGGCGGACGTACAGGGCGATGGACGGTTCGCCGGACAGACGTTGGATAGAATCATAGAAGAAGCCGCCGGGGGAACGGAAGGGAATCCTCGGGCGAGAGTTGACGGCCCGACGGTCGATCGGACAGACGGGGGACCATACCCCCCGTGAATGACCCATGGACCATCGGACGCGTCTCGACCTGGACCGCCCGTGACCTCGCGGGCCGCGGCATCGAGGGCGCCCGCCTCGACGCCGAGTTGCTCGTCGCCCACGCCCTCGGGCTCCGCCGCATCGACCTCTATCTACGCATTGATCAGCCGCTCAACGACGCCGAGTTGGCGAAGATTCGCGGGCTCCTCGAGCGCCGCCGTCGTCGCGAGCCCGTCGCATACATCCTGGGGTACCGGGACTTCTACAACCGCCGTTTTGCCGTTGATTCGCGGGCGCTTGTCCCGCGGCCTGAAACCGAGCTCGTGATCGAAGCCGCGATTGCCCGCCTCAAGGCTCGCGGCGACGGTCCGCTGCGGGTGCTCGACCTCGGCACCGGCACCGGCGCCATCGCGATCACCCTGGCCCTGGAGATTCCGTCGTTGACTGTAGACGCCGTCGATCTGAGCGAAGCGGCGCTCGCGCTCGCTCGTGAAAACGTCGCCGCGCTCGGCGCGGAGTCCCGCGTCACACTGCACCACGGAAGCCTTTACAAGCCCATCGGCGAGGCGCGCTACGACCTCATCGTGAGCAACCCGCCGTACATCCCCAGCGCGGAGTGCGACACGCTCATGCCCGACGTCGCCCTCTTCGAGCCCCGCCTCGCCCTCGACGGCGGCGCCGACGGCCTTCTCGTGCTGCGCACCGTGGTCGCAGGAGCTCTTTCCCACCTTCTCCCGGGCGCCTCGCTCGTCGTCGAGTTGGGCCACGATCAAGGCCCCGCCGCCCGCGCGCTCGCCGAGGCCGCAGGCTTCCCCGCCGTCAGCGTGACACTCGACTACGCGCGCCTCGACCGCGTACTCACCGCCGACCTTACCTGATCAGGTAAACCAATCCTCCCCATCACCGGTCCGGCGGAGCCGTCGGCACCGAGTAACGATGGGCGCCAGGCCTTCGCACCAAGTGACAAGTGCCACTTGACGCTCAGCACGCTAGACCGCTAAGGCTTGGCGGACGGTCGTGGCACGGAGGTTTCAACGATGGCCGGAGTGGCTCCCTGGATCGAGCGGGCGCGAGGATTCTTCCGTGTCCAGTGGGTTCGCGATGCGCGGATGATTCTCGACGGGCTCGCGGGGCGCCCGCCGCCGCCGTTTACATCGCGACGCCCGGCGGTGCCTCCGGGGATACCGCGGACTCTCGTCGGTGCCCGCTCAGTGCGGGTGGTGGCGGTCGCGCGGGAGACTCCGGATGCTATCTCGCTCACGCTTGTCGATCGGAGTGGGGAGGGCATCGCGTGGCTCCCGGGGCAGTTTTTTACCGTGGCGATTCGGTTGCGGGGCGAGGTACTGCGGCGGGCGTACTCGGCGTCGATCCCGATGGCGGCGGCCTCCCCGGCGGGTTCGGTACGACTGACCATCAAGCGAGTTGCCGGGGGAATGGTGAGCCAGTACCTCAACGACCACGCGGCGGTGGGGGACGTGATGGATGTGTTTGGTCCGTCCGGAAGCTTTGTGGTGGAGGGCGCGCCTGCAGGGCTGGTGCTCCTCGGGGGCGGCTCCGGGGTGACTCCATTGTTGGCCATCGCGCGCGATGCGCTCACCCGACTTCCAGGCACCCGGGTGGCCTTCGTGGTGGGCAATCGATCGATCGGGGATATCCTATTTATGGAGGAGTTGGCGGCGCTTGAGAGTCGATATCCCGTGCGCCTTGCCCTTCGTTTCGTACTGAGCGATCCGCCGAGCGAATGGACCGGCGGGACGGGAATGCTCGACTCCGCGACGACCGCTCGCGAGCTCGATGGGCTATCGTTGGACGAAGGCTGCGAGTACTTCGTCTGCGGGCCAGCGCCGATGATGGAGTCTGTGCGCGCGGCGCTTCAGGAGCGCGGGGTGCATGACAAGAGCATCCACGAGGAGCGCTTCTGCGCACCGGTGCACAGCGTTCCGATGGCCGATGTCGGGGGCGATATTGCGATGACAGCGGTGCTGGGTGGGAGGGAGTACACATTCGTCAATCATGCCCACGAGACGGTGCTGGACTCCGCGCTCGGGCAGCGGGTACCGGTGCCGTATTCGTGCACGATGGGAGGCTGCGGGGCCTGTCGGATGAAGTTGCGCGAGGGGGCCATGACGCTGGAGGAGCCCAATTGCCTATCCGCAGAGGAGCGGGCGCAGGGCTACGTGCTGACGTGCATCGGACGGGCGACGCAGGCGTGCTTGCTGGAAGCGGAGGCATCGTGAGCGTGCAGGGCGTGGATCGGGAGACGTTTCCGTATCGGATGAAGGACCTCTGCGAAAAGGCGGGCGTTCCGCGGCAGGTGGTGCATTTCTACATCCAACAGGGCCTTGTGCCGGAGGGGTTCAAGACCAGCCGTAACATGGGGTGGTACAGCGACGCGCACGTCGAGCGCATCCGGCTGGTGCGACAGTTACAGCACGAGCGGTTTCTGCCCTTGAAGGCGATACGGGCGATTCTAGAGCAGCGGGATGAGGTCTTCTCGCCGGCGCAGCGAATGCTGCTCGGGGAGGTGAAATCGCGCCTCCGGGGGCGCGGCGTGGTGCCCTCCGGCGACCGACCGGACACGGTCGGGGTCGATGACCTATGCCAGCGCGCCGGAGTGACCCGGCGGGACTTCAATGAGATCGCCGAGTTGGGTCTCTTCGCGGTGTCCGAAGACGGTGGACGGAACCTCATCGCCCGGGACGACGCGTGGTTGATTGAATTGTGGGGAGAGTTGCAGTCCGTGGGTTTCACCCGGGAGCGCGGTTTCACTCCGACGGATCTGGCGATCTACGACGAAGCGATCACGGCGCTCTTCGATCGGCAGGCGCGGCTGATGGCCGAGCGGGTGTCGCACATACCCGTCGATGACGCGGCGCGGATGCTGGAACAGGCGCTCCCGATGGTGGGAATGCTGCTCTCGCGGCTGCACCTGGCCAAGGCGAGAAACTTCTTTGCGGCAATGGGCTGAAGGTCTGGAGGTCGAGCAATGATGTTCAATGAGCGACTGGTGAATCTCCTCCCGGGTCGGATGCGCAACCAGGTGGCGCAGTGGTTCGAGGCCGCGGAGTTGCTAGTGGAGATGCGTGACCCGAAGGTGCTGGCCGCGATCGGACCAGCGGGATTGCGGGGACTGCTATTGCAGCGCGGAAAGCAGGGTGTCCCAACGCTGATGCCCGCGAAGCACCAGGTGCATTTCGACTGGCAATATCCGCACGATCACGAGGAGATGGCGACGCTCTACCGCCGCGCAAAGGAGGGCCAGTGGAACGGCGACTCGCTCCCCTGGCACATCGATGTAGACCCGCTCAACCCGGAGGTTCCGCTGATTCCGCCGGACTTCATCGATGGGGAGAAGTTGGCGTCCTTCGGGGTGCGCCTCGACGCGGCGGAACAGGTGAATCTGCGCTACTCGCTGGCGGCGTGGATGCTCAGCCAGTTTCTCCACGGGGAGCAGGGCGCGCTCTTCGCGGCGGCGCAGGTCACGGAGGCGGTGCAGTTCTTCGACGGGAAGCTATACGGCAGCACACAGGTGATGGACGAGGGACGGCACGTCGAGGTGTTTCATCGGTACATTGAGGAGAAGCTCAACAAGCTTTATCAGATCAATGACAATCTTTATGTGATCATTGATTCATTGATGACTGATTCGCGTTGGGACATGAAGTTCCTGGGGATGCAGATCATGGTGGAGGGTCTGGCGCTCGGGGCTTTTGGGGTGATCTACAAACAGACCAGGGAGCCGCTTCTCAAGGAACTCCTCCGCAACGTCATTCAGGACGAGGCCCGTCACGTCCACTACGGCGTGGTGGCGCTGCGCGAGCAGTTTCGTAATCACATCACCGAACGCGAGCGCGCCGAGCGCGAGGACTGGGCCTTCGAGGTGGCGCTCCTGATGCGCAACCGGTTCATGGCCTTCGAGGTTTATGACGAGTGGTTTGCGCACCGGCTCACGCGAGCGCAATGGCGTGATCTGGTGAGCACTTCCCCTGGAATGTCGGACTTTCGTCAGGTGATGTTTCGTCGTTTGATTCCCAATCTGCGGGAGATTGGACTGATGTCTCCGCGCGTCGTGCCACACTACGAGCGCGCCGGGCTGATGCAGTACTACGACGGTCGATCGGCCGATCAGATCACCGGTGCGCAACTCCTGGCCGACCTCCACTGAGACGAGATGTGGTCTGGGCAGGGTTCCGGCATTCACATCGGCGACCCATGCCAAACGGAGGTCGCTGATACGTCGCCACACGTGGATTCGCATGGTTCGTCTGGTGATGGGTCTGGTCGCCGTGTCGCAGCGGGTGCTGGTCGCCTTCCGTGGGGCCTCCGAATCGCCGAGCGCAACGGCACAAAAGCAAGCGTCGTGGTCTTGCACGGCGAGAAGACCCACCAGAACCATCCGGGGGCCGATCGTTGACAGTTGCCGCGGTGCCATGTCAGACCGCACGCCGCTTCGAGCGCCCTCATAGCTCAGTGGATAGAGCAGCGGCTTCCTAAGCCGAAGGTCGTAGGTTCGACTCCTACTGGGGGTACAGCTTGAAAACCAGTGGTTTTCGCACTGTCTGTCCGCCCCGCGTGGACCAAGTTTGACTGGTCCACGTGGACCACTTGGTCCACGGCGGAAACCGTCGGCACCGGACCCGCGATGCGGGCGTGAAGGTGGTCGGGTCCGAGGTGTGCATAGCGCTCCGTCATCGTGATGGAGCCGTGGCGGATCATCGACCGCACCTCCATCAGTGACAGCGGCGCGGCCGTCCACGTGCCCATCACGAGGTGCGAGGCGAACGTGTGCCTCAGGTCGTGGAACCGCACCCGCCGGGTGATCCCCGCAGCCTCCTTAAGCCCGACGCGCGGAATCCCCCTGACCTTGCGGGAACTCCAACCGGCGTCGGAGCTCGGCTGGCGCTGGTAGCCGCGCGTCGTGGGCAGCACCAGATCCTCGGGCTCGGGCCCCTTGCCATCGTCCGTTGCGAGCGCGCGGAGTCGTGCAAAGGCGGCACGTGCCTCAGGGAGCAGCGGCACCGCCTGCACCTTCCCGTTCTTGGTGGCGTTGTCGTGCGAGCGGCGAACAACCACGTCGGGGCGAGAGTCCGCCTCGCGCACGTCGCCCCAGCGCAGCGCCCAAAGCTCACCGGCCCGCAACCCGGTGAAGATCGCGACCCGGTAGATCAGGCGCTCCGGCTCCGGGATCGCATCGCACCCCTCGATGGCGGCGATTTCGGCCGCTGAGAGGAACGTCCATTCATCCCCGTCTCGAACCGCGTGCCGCTTCGGAACCTTCACCCCGAGGGCGGGGTTCGCGTTGATGAGCTCGTCCTGCACCGCATCGGCGAGCGCCTTGTGGACGAGGTTGAAGACGTGCCGCATCGTGCCGGTGCTCAGGAGTTTTCCGTCGCGCTTCGTAGCCTGGAGCACGCCCAACCACTCGCGCACGTGCTTCACCCGCACCTCCGGCAGCGGCAGCCGGGCGAGGTCGGAGGAAGCGACGTAGAGCCTCCAACGACTCCGGTCGCTGCCGAACCACCGGACTCCGGGCTCCCGGCGCTCGAGCCAAGTGGCGCCCCAGGTCGCGAGGGTGTCGGGCACTGGCTTCGCCGAGTCGATCGCCTCGGCGTACTCCCCCGCCTTGGTCCTCGCGTCTCGGTCCGCGACGAGAGCCAACCGCAGCTTCTCGGCTTCCTCGAGGGTTCCACAAGTATCTCCGATTCGGGACCCGTCGGGAAGACGGACCCTCACGCGCCACCGCCCCGACTTGAGGGGCTCGACGGTGCCGCCACCGTAAGACTGACGGGCGGCCTCGGACGCACGCGCGGTGGACTTCGTCGCCACACCGACCTTACTGTCCTTTCGAGTGGTCTTCTGGGCGCTGATGTACTTCGTTCGCATGTTAGCCGTTGTACGTCTGGAGTCGGTTTATGAGTCACTACGCTGTGAGAATGACGTCGAAGTCGTGCCGACGTTCGCGACTTCTAACTATCGATCCCCTCACGCGATGGTCGGAACGACGCTCGGAGCCGAGCTGCTCCCCGGTAGCGTTCGAGGCGCTCCGGCCTCCGGCCAGGACGGACCTGACAGCGACGCGCGGACGCGCTGCGAGCAAATTTCCTTCGACCGTGTCGAACACGGAGACGTGCGCATCGGCCTCCGTACCCCACCCTACCGAACTTCCGAGGAGCCGCTCTTGAAGCCCGATCGCATGGGGTTCGACCCGGGGCACACGGCGAAGAGGTGCGCCGGTCGTCATCGGCTCGTCGCCAGAGCGCTGCCGTCATCATCGCTGTCGTCGTCCCCTTCGACGGTCGCTTCGGGATCATCGTGCACCCCGACTTCATGGAGGTCGATGTGGAGGGTACGAAGGCTGATCATCCACACGAGGTGCTCTGCGCCGCAGACGCGAACCTTCACAGCGTGCCCCCGTCGTCCCGATGGAGGCACCCGAGAGAGGCGACCGGTGGCGCGCAGCGCGTCGCCGAGGCCGTCCTTGTCAACCGAGAGAGGCCGACCCTCCTCGCGTGCGAGGTTGAGCGCGAGCGTGAATGCTGGACCGGGGAGAAGCGCGACGTCCGTTTCAGACCGATCCAGGTAGCCGAAGCAGTTGCCACGCGGAACGAGCGCCTGCCGCTCGACACGCCAGCCGAAGCTTCGAGGCGACGTAGGTTCGCAGGTACCACCCTGGGGCGGCGCCCGCAGCCCAAGGAGATGACCTCGGCCCGACGCAAGCGCCTCGCGGATTAGTGCAATGAAGCGTTCCGCAGGATCCTCGTCCGCCACGTGATCTCCGTGGGCCTTTGCCACCGACTGCAGCGACGACCGGGCACGGAGACGTCGGACTTCGAGATCCTCGGGAGCGAGCACCCCCGACTGCTCCAGGAAATCAAACAGGGTCTCCAGCCCGAGCGCCAGGGCACCGAGTAATCCAGAGGCTCGATCGCCCTCGCCAAGCTCCCAGCGCCGTGCGGCGTCTCGCTCCAATGCGTCGAGGCGGTCGCGATTGGACCCATGGTGAGGCGCGTACCACTCAACGAATGCCGACATTCCGGCCGCGAGAACGCCTGAGCTTGCGGCCGTCATCAGTGCGTCGAGGCTCGACTCGCGGCGCGCCTCTGCATGCTTGCCGCTTTCCTCCAGTGCGCGAGCCCTATCGTAGTGCTCGCGAGAGGGCGCCGGGCGGGAGTGGAGGACGATCGAGACCACCCGGTCGCGCGTTGAGTGCCCTAGCGGGAGTACCTCCCCGGTCGAGAGGATCGAGGCGCGGGTCGGCGGGTCGTTTCGGGAGCCGCCTTCGCGCGTCAGCTTTCGTGGGGCGGATCGATTGTGGTGCCCGCGCACGACGCGATCGAACAGCGCGAAGCACTGTTCCTCTCGGCCCACCCCGACCCGTAGGTCGTCGACCACCACCACGGCGTCGCCAACGGTCGCAAGCGTTCGGGAGATGCCGTTCGCGGATGATCCGTCAGCCCATGAGCAGAGCGGAGCTTCAAACAGTGACTTCCCAAAGAGGGAGGCGACCAGTCCAGAGATGAGGGTCTTGCCCAGGCCTTTGCGACCGGCGATGTGCACGCACGCTCGGGAGGGTCCCATGACCGCGCGGATGGCGAGACCGAAGGCGGGCAACATGACTTCGGCGGGCTCGACGTCGAAGAGCTGGACAAGCACTCGTACAGCGGCATCGCGGTCCGTGCCAGACGGAGGGGGCGGCAGCGCGATCCGATCGGCTGGCGCAGTTGGGGACGCCGAGAGGTCACGCACCACGCCGTCGGCGTCGATCGACGCATCGGACGTCACGTACACCGGGCGGGTTCCGACGTCGGCCCAGCCAGTGAACAGGTACAGACGGCGTCTGCTCGGGCGCGAGAGGAGTTGAATGGCCACGCGTAGGTGGTCGCGCGTCGGCCGCCCTGCGCTCACCACTGCGGCAGCGCCAAGGCACAGCTCTGGCCATTGCATGGACGCGAAGCGTTCCGCCGGGATTGAAACGGAGCGCGGCGTCTCACTTCCCGCGACGATCACGGACAGCTGGAATTTGTGGGAGGAGCCCCCACCCGGCGCGCCGATCTCCTCTGTCTCGCTCTCGATGAAAACCGAGAAATGGGCCAGCGTTACGGTTTGCGGGCCATGGCGTCCCATCGAGGTCATTTCCGTCCGGCCAGGCGACATCCGGTACACGATACCGTTCGACTCGCGCTCTCGTCGGTGGGCAGCGGGAACCCGCGACGCGTCATCGGCAGATTCGATCCCACCGAGATCGTCGGATGGCGGTACAGACGGCGCCAGCGGGATCTCGGTCGGAGAGCTGGACGGCCGCCCACGGCTAGACGGCTGATCCTCGGCCTTGCCTGCCATGGTCGCGTCGTAGGATTCCGTCTCCAGGATCCCATCGGGGAGAGCAGAGGTCGGTGTTCGCATTGAATCGCGGCAGTTCTTCGTCATGTCTCAATTCCTTGCTCGAAACGTTCGCGATGAATCCTGGCGAGAATGTCATCGAGTCCCTTCGCCTTCGGGTCCCAGCTCCAGACCGACACTCGTCGATGCCTCCCTCGCAACGCATCGACAAGCCGGTCGTTCGCCTCGGCGACACGTGGGTTGGTAGTCCGATCCATGTCGAGCGCGACCACCACCTCCGGCGCATCCCACCGCAGTGCCAGCTCGGCGCCGAGCGCCCAGGCGGCCACCCCAGGGATGCCTACGACGGGACACCGCAAGAGGGCTGTCGCGACATCGGCTTTCAGTTCCCCCTCAGTGATGACGAGGCGATGCGTCTGCCCCCGGAGAGCGAGCGCCGCAACCGGCACGTGGACCGTGCTCGCAGGTCCCATGCCTCCGTGGCGGGCGCTGGAGAGGCACAGGTACCGAGGTCCGCTTTCCAGGGGATCTCGGCGGCGGACCTTGAGCGCCACCACGTTTCCCTCCAGATCACGGACGGGCACGAGCAGACCGGCGGAGCCGCACATCGACCACCATCCCCGCCCGCCGTGCTCCTCGTTCCAGCGAATACCGGGAATCCTGGGCGCGTGCTCGTCGCCGACTGCGTCCATGATGAGTCGAGCGAGACGGGCGCGCCCTCGGGGCTCGAGCGTTCGATACCCAGCGGCATCGATGGCCGGATCGTCGAGTCCTCGCGCCCGGAGGCTGGCACGATCGATGTCGGTCAAGCGCAGCTCCGCCAACATCGTGCGGTAGGCCCGGTCACAGACTGCGGGGGCAGCTCGCGGCGCGGTCGCCTCCGGCCTTCTCGGCGCAATGTGAAGGGAGCGCTCGTTCTCTGTTCGCCGGTGCGTGTGAAACTCCCCAAGCGAGTTCGCTCCGCTGCGTACTGCACCTTCCGAGACCCGCGTGCAGAGGATCGCGAACTCGCCGATCGAGCACAGCTTCGTGCGACCGCAGACAGGGCAAGGAAAGAAGCACGTGCAGCGCGTGAACCTGCGCCCCCGCCCCGCGCTCGTTGACGGGGGACGAGCGCCCGCGAACCACTCCTTCGAGCGGCTCATGATTCGCTCCGTGAGCGGGCGGCGCGACCGAGGCTCCAGATCCTGTCGTGGCCATCGCGCGGCATCACGGCTTTCTCCGGCGCCGGCCCGCGCGATCGAGTAGCGCCCGCGCCCGTGCCTTCGTGAGCTCGTCTACGTGTTCTGCGGCCGCGATCTCGGCTGCTTGGGCGAAGACTACACGCCTGGTGGGGGCCCGGGTGCCCTCCCTGATAGACTCGCGCACGAAGTCCATTACCTGCTCGGCCATCGCGCGCATCTCCTCGGCTTCCCGTTTAGTAAGGCGCATCGCACACCTCGAGTCTTTCGACACCGAGGGGCTGCGCAGCCCCACCTCGGTGGCCACGTTGAGGGCAGACTGTTGATCGCATGGATGTATCCGTCGCGTTGAACCATGATCTCCGGGCAGACCCCGGCCGTCTTCCGCCCGCCGCATGCGGGAAGGTCATGGCTGTGCCGCCCCCACCATCACTCGATGTTGGAGCGTCGATCGAACACACGCAGCCGATCGCGGGGCAGGAGATCCCCCGCGGTGCGCCAGTTAGCCAGGGATGCCCACGCCGAGGCGTCGCATCGCCGCACGGATGCGGTAAGCGCCGCTCGGTCGGACCGTCTCCCCGCGGAGGAGGCGTTGGACCGTTCGCGGGTCAACGCACGCCTTCGTGGCGATCAGCCGGATCAGGTGAGGGGAAAGCAGAACCATGACGCCAGCATGTCGCGCCCAAGTTGCCGCGGGAAGGATCTCTAGTTGTACCCGCTGGATTGCCTTCAAAACATGTGTTTTCGTCAGCGGTCGACCACCGAGCCGCGCATCAACTTGGTCCAGGCGCGCTCCCAGTCCTCTGGAAGGTTATCGACGCCGCAGTCCTGGAGCGCGCGGGATGCGCAAGCCCATAACGCGAGCCTGTTCTCTTCCTCGCGGATAAAGACTATCGGATCGTCGTCGGATTGACTCAGATATCGGTTGTACTGCGTCTTCAGCGAATCCGCGCCAAGTATTTGGTACCTGCAATCTTTGAAAAACCTCGAAGCTGTCGTCCACTTTTGTCTCGCCCTTGGTCCCCTTGGAGAGCCCCATGCTCGGTAGAGTTCAGGGAGCCTCCCGGAGTCCTGCGAAGCCATGTCGAGCCCACAAATGCCCGCGACTGCCCCGAGAAACGTGCCGAGACTCACACTTCGGGCGTTTTGATCACCACAAACCAACGAAAAGACTTCTCCGAGTTCGACCTCTGACCACTGGCCCATGGCGGTGATCACATCGAACTCACGACTCCTCGCGCCCGCGCCGCCCAATGCGTCGAGTGCCTCCTTGATCCGGACGAGTTGGCGCTCAAATTCACTGCGTACTTCGGCAGTGTCATGTTCCGCAGACAACGACTCGAGTACGTACATAATTCCGGCGAATCCAGTGAACAGCTGCGACAGACGGTAGGCGTACGCTCGCATGTGAGGTTCAATTTTCTGAGATCGTTCACGCAGTCGCTGACACCGCGCAAGGATGACCCTGTAGGCGTATTCGTCAGTAAACATTGGATTGCGGAGGAGCATCTGCACCCCGAGTTCGCGCTCGTGAGTCGCTCTCGTCCTGGCGTGCACGAGGGGTCCCCTCTCATCCGCCTTGGAACTCTTCGTGGAGGATCCCGGCTTGGCGTGCACGTCGTTGGTGGTCTTCGGTGCCTTCATACGGGTCGGTACGCCACGGCAACGAACCATATTCTAGTCCGTGTGATTGAATCGACCGCCTGGCTTCGTCGCGTCCCTTGCCCGGCACCGGCTCGGCACACGCTGGAACCTTTGCCGACCTACGCCCCTCATGATCGCGGGCCCGCGCTTCCTGATCATCGGTTCCAGGAGTGATCGCCGGTCGAGCGGACGCTCGCGTCTTCCATCTTCATGTGCCGGCGCTCGTCGATCTCCGACCGAAAGGACCTCGGCCTCAGGTTCCGGTGACGCGGTCGATGGCCGCGCGCCGGCTGCAGACCACCCTTGCCCCCGCGCACGCGCCTCGTCTACGGTGTGCCTCAAGGTGGGAGCTTCGCTTGTGACGTCTCCGAGTCCGCGCCTGGTGCTCTCGGCCCTGCCGAAACTCCGCCTCGCGGACCTCGGCCGCGAGCTCGGTGTCGTCGCCCCCGACACGCTCACCAAGGACGCCCAGCTCGACGCGCTGCTGCCGTCACTGCCGCCGCTCGCCGACCTCGTCGGGCGCCTTGGCCGCGATGAGCTCCGCGCCATCTGCCGCGCCCTCTCTCTCGACGACCGAGCTCGCGCCCGCGCCGAGCTCGCCGCGCGCATCCTCGGCACCACCGCCGACGCCCTCGCTCCGGCGCGCTCGCGCCGCCTGCCTGGCGCGCTGCCGCACAAGGGCGACATCGTCCACGCCCGTCACCGCCAGTACCTCGTCTCCGATGTCGACCCGGCCACCCGCCCCGGCGAGTCCACCCGCGTGGCGATGGTCTGCCTCGACGACGACGCGCAGGGCCGTCCGCTCGACATCTTTTGGGAGCTCGAACTCGGCGCCCGCGTGCTCGCACCCGAGACCCACGGCCTCGGCGCTGTCGCGCGCCTCGACCCGCCGCGTCACTTCGCTGCCTACCTGCACGCTCTCCGCTGGAACGCCGTCACCGCGACCGACGCCCGCCTCTTCCAGGCGCCCTTCCGCGCGGGCATCCAGCTGATGAATCACCAGCTCACGCCGCTCAAGCGGGCGCTGGAGATGCCGCGCGCCAACCTGTTCATCGCCGACGACGTGGGGCTCGGCAAGACCATCGAGGCGGGCCTCGTCCTTCAAGAACTCCTCCTCCGGCAGCGCGTCGAGCAGGTGCTCATCGTCTGCCCGGCGTCCGTCACGCTCCAGTGGCAGGGCGAGATGCAGAAGAAGTTCGGCCTGCAGTTCGAGATCTACGACCGCCGCTTCGTCGCCCGCCGCCGCCAGGAGCGCGGCTTCGGCGTGAACCCCTGGACCACCCACAACCGCTTCATCATCAGCTACCAGACGCTGCGCCGCCCCGAGTACCGCGACCCGCTCCAGGCACACCTCGGAGAGCGCGCCCGCAGGTCGCTGCTAATCCTGGACGAAGCCCACACCGCCGCGCCTGCCACGACCTCTCGTTACGCGATCGACTCTCGCGTCACCAAGCTCATTCGCGACGTCGCGCCGCGCTTCGAGCATCGGCTCTTCCTCTCCGCGACGCCCCACAACGGGCACTCCAACAGCTTCTCCGCGCTGCTGGAGATCCTCGACCCGCAGCGCTTCACGCGCGGCATTCCGGTGACGCCGGAGGCCCGCGATGCCGTCATGGTGCGCCGCCTCAAGAAGGACCTGCGCACCCTCGGCAGCGGGAGCTTCCCCGACCGCCGCGTGGTCGAGCTCGCCCTCGAACACCGCGACGGCCAGTGGTGGCAGCGCGACGATCGCGGCGAGACCGTGGCCCTCGGCCCGAGCCCGCGCGCCGTCGAGGTCGAGCTCTCGCACCTGCTCGCCGAGTACACCGCCCTCGTGCGCCCGGCGAAGGGCCCTGGACGGCTCGTCTTCGTCAATCTCCAGAAGCGCCTGCTCTCCAGCGTCGAGGCCTTCGCGCGCACGCTCCAGCTCCACGCCCGCAGCCTCGGTCGCGGCGGTGCGATCGTCGCCAACGCCACCGTCGACGATGAAGAAGATCTCGACGACGACACCCGCGAGGAGCTCGACGGCGCCGCCGATGAAAGCCGCTCGCGTGCTCTCCCGGCGGCGACGGGGCGGGCGCGGGCGCTGCTCGACGAGATGCTCGCGATCGCCGAGGCGCACCGGCATGCGCCGGACGGGAAGTTCCTGTCGCTGTTGCATTGGATGCGCGAGCACCAGTGCGCGGGCCTCGGCGACACCCGCGCGAAGAAGGCCGCGTGGAGCGACCGGCGGGTGCTGCTCTTCACCGAGTACGGCGACACCAAGCGGTGGCTGGTGAACCTGCTCACCGCCGCCGCAGAGCACACGGCGGGCGGGCGCGAGCGGGTGATGCAGTTTCATGGCGGCATGAGCGAGGAGTCGCGGGAGGCTGTGCAGCGGGCGTTCAACAGCGCGCCCGACGAGCACCCGGTGCGCATCCTGGTGGCGACGGACGCTGCGCGCGAGGGCGTCAACCTCCAGGGGCACTGCGCCGACCTGTTCCACATCGACGTGCCGTGGAACCCCGCGCGCATGGAGCAGCGCAACGGGCGCATCGACCGCACCCTTCAGCCCGCTGCGGAGGTGCGCTGCCACTACTTCGTGCTCCCGCAGCGCGCCGAAGACATGGTGCTGAGCAACCTTGTCATCAAGGTCGGGCGCATCGAGGACGAGCTCGGGTCGCTGTCGGCGGTGGTGATGACGCGCATCACCGAAGCCATGGAGCACGGGATCGACGCGAGCTCGGACGCGCGCGTGGATGCCGCCATGGCGCTGGGCGTGGGCGGGGAGACGGCGAAGCGTGAGCTCGACACCGACCGCGTGACGATGGATCGGTTGAAGCGCGACATCGACGAGGCAGGGCGGCTGCTCAACGAGTCGAGCAAGGGGATGGTGTTCGACCCGGGGCTGCTGCGCGACGCGATCAACGTGGGCTGCGAGCTCGCAGGGGCGGGCAACCTCGCGGTCGCTTCCAGCGTGAAGGCCGAGCCGAAGCTGGCGCTGTGGTCCCTGCCGACGATGCCCGAAAGCTGGCAGACAACGCTCGACACGGTGCGGCCGCCGCGCGCGAAGGAGGAGGCCCCGTGGGAGTGGCGCAGGCGACCGCTGCTGCCGGTGTGCTTCGAGCCGCCCGAGCGCATGAACTCCGGCGTCGCGCACCTGCACCTGTCGCACCCCATCGTGCAGCGCATCCTCGGGCGCTTCCGCGCGCAGGGCTGGTCGGCGCACGACCTCTCGCGGGTGACCGTGGTGAAGAACCCCCGCGACGGCATCGCGCGGGTCATTGCCTTCGGGCGGCTGTCGCTCTTCGGGGCAGGGGCGACGCGGCTGCACGATCAGCTCGTGAGCGTCGCCGCGCCATGGAATGAGACCGGTGCGGGCAACCACCTGCGGCCCTTCGCCGAGGAGGCTGACCGCAAGGCGCTGGAGCGGCTGGAGTCGCTGCTGTCGGAGTCGCCCACGCTGGATGCAGTCGAGCCGCGTGTGCAGGAGAGGCTGTTGGCGGCGGCGCCGGGGGACTTCGCGGCGCTGTGGTCGCACATCGAGCATGAGGCCGACGCGGTGGCGCACGACGCGGCGGCGATGCTGGAGCGGCGCGGGCAGGCGGAGGCGACGGCGCTGGCGGGCATCCTGGAGACCCAGCGGGCGGCGATCGCGAAGGAGCTGCGGGGGACGCAGCTGACGCTGTTCACCGAGGGCGAGGCCGCGCAGAAGGAGCAGTGGGAGCAGGACCGCAAGTGGATGGAGCGGCGGCTCGAACGGTTGGCGAAGGAGATCGAGACGGAGCCAGCGGAGCTGCCGGGGCTGTATCGTGTGGCGACGAGGAAGTTGGAACCGGTGGGGATGGTGTATCTCTGGCCGGGGACGAGGTGAGTAGATGACCCAAAAGACCTGCTATTACTGTGGTGCAGCGGCCTCGTCAGTTGAACACGTGCCGCCCAAAGCTATTTTCCCTGAGTCGAAGGATGCTGCCCCGCTGGTCGATCTCAGAAAGAATCTCGTCACTGTACCCTCATGCACTCTCCATAACGAGAGTGTCAGTAAGGATGACGAGTACGTCGCGGGAGTGCTCTGGTCGACCCATGGCAACAATGAGGCCGGGCAAGTTCAAATCAAGAAACTCCAGAGGATGGCATCCAATGGCAGGGGGCTGGTGAAGCTGCTCGCACAGAACTACCAGCGAGACCCGAATTCCGTTCTTGGTACCCTGCGTGTAGACGTCTCAAGATTCATATCTGTGTTCGAGAAGGTGATTCGGGGCGTCTACTTCCACAGTACGAAGACTGCCCTTCCCTCCCACGCTTCGTACAATATTGTATTTCCCACGCTAAAGTCAGACGATCCCGACCTACAGCCTGTTTGGGCGACCCTGCTCTCCAGCATGGCGCAAATTCCCGAGGACAAGTGGAAGTTGGTCGACGGATTCGAAAATCCTCTTGCATTCACGGTCGAGCAAGTGATCGATATCGAGCCTCCCATTTACTACTTTGCAATCTACGACTCATTTGAGGCCATCGCCATTCCGCGCAGCTTCACGCTAAAGCCGTAGGGTCGATAGAGATGTCAGTGGGTGATTAAAATGGCTAACTCAAAGCCCAATTCAGGTTCTCCGTTTGTTGCTGCTTCTGCCATGCGGCGATTTCACGACGGCTTGCAGGGCAAGCTTCGTCATTTTGATCCTGAACAGTTTTTGCCGTTGATCGCGAGCCAGCTTGAGCGATCTCTTCGCCACGTTTCAGAAGCACGTCGATTTCCCCCGCACTTCTTGGTTCACGCCGCAGAGATAAACTGTGCCTCGTATGTTCCGCGCTACAAGACCCATATTCGCGAAAACATCTTAGCGGGTCTAATGAATTACTACATGTCGAACGATGATTGTGCGTCTGCGTACACGTTAGAGGATATTCGTAGGATTGATATCTTCTTTTTCTCGATTTATCGTCAGCAGCTTGTCTTGCAGCAGGGATATCGGATGCATGATCTCGCGCGCTCGCTGCGGCTGTTTACGGACAGCGCGAGCGACCTTCCTCGAACCGACGCCTACCTGACAAAAGTCTTCGGGTTTTCAATTCGATCCTGGCAACTCATCGGTTTTGCCGTGTTTGCGCAGGCAAGTGGCACAGGGACTTCCGTGCTCACGCCGAGTCAGTTCTCTACGATCAGTGATCAAACGCTTCAGCGGGCTCTGGTTCCGATCTTGGATGAGTTATCCGATAGTATAGACGGGATCAAGGAGGTACATCGTGAGTCGCGCAAGGACAACCGTATCATCTACGATCTACATATCCCGAGCGTGTTCCTTCAGAAACCGCTAGTCCGCCTGAGCGACGGGCGGTTCTTTGCTCTCCACTACCCGTGGCTCCTTCGAGGGGCGATGGAGGGCATATTCGATATTGGTCGAACGCGTATTAGTAAGGACTTTGGGGCGGAATTCGGCCTCGTCTTCGAGCGCTATGTAGGTGAGATCCTTCGTGAGTGTCTTACTGAAGCGAAGTTTGTTCCCGAAGCTGAGATGCAGCGACTCACCAACGAATCGGTCTGCGACTATGCGGTCGAGTTGCCCAACGCCATCGTCTTTATCGAGTGCAAGGCCGTGGGCTACACGGCGTCGCTGCCGTCGGTGTCTGCGATTGAGAACAGCAATGCGATATCCAAGATCGGCAGTGCCTTCGATCAGATCGCCAGTACGATCCAGCTTATTCAGAGAAGCGTGATCGGAGGGCTCTTTGAACCGATCGGCGAAAAGAAATTGTATGGAATTGTCGTGACTTTCCGGCATATTCCCTCGGCGAATCATCCGGACTTTAGACGCTCTGCAATCGAGCCACAGTCGTCTCTCGCACCAACACTGTCGAGCTTTCTCGCGCATCCGGCTCAGGTGTTGGATGTCTCAGAGCTTGAAGATATGCTTTCAATTGGCCTGAGCATGAGCGTCGGGCTTGACTCTCTTATCGAAGAGAAGGCTGCCTTGCCTCCCCAAGCTGGCTACGAATGGGAAGCCTTCCTCTCTCGAAAAATGGATGAGACGTGCCGCATCCCCTCGCTTTCGAGGCGGTCTGAGGAGTTCATGGCGAATCACAAAGTCAGTTATGGGCTATCCGACGCCAAAGCTGTCACAGGCAAGGGCGCCTGATCGACGTGCTCTCTGAGCCCGAATCTCGCTTTCATGCTGAGTGGCTCGGGCTCGTCCAGCCCGTCGAAGGCCTCGTCGTGTCCGTGCCGGTGCTGGCCGACGCCCAATGCTCGCGCCGTCAGCCCCTCGCTCGTCAGCAACTTCTCGCCGACCTCTCCCCCGATCACGCCGTCGCCGACCTCCCGGCCTTCCTCGCCGCCGTCCTCGATTGGACACCCGATCTCTACGACGCCGACGCCGCGCTCCCGGTCGACCTCGCGCTCTACGTCCCTGAGGGCCACCAGACCCTCCGCCCCACCCTCGCGCTCCGTCACCTCGCTGCCGACGCCGCTGCCACCCCCGCTGCCGACGACAGCACCCCCGCGTCGCGCTCCGGCGCCCGTTACGTCGCCCTCCTCTGGGACCTCCCGCCGGGCCTGCCTCTCGACCGCCCGGAGACCACCACGGGCCCCTGGGAGTACCCGCCCGCCGCCAAGTTTGACCGGCTGCTGCGCGCCTGCCGCGTGCCCATCGGCGTGCTCACCAACCGTACTCTCGTCCGCCTGGTCTACGCACCCCACGGCGAGTCTTCGGGGCACATCGACTTCCGCGTCGAGGACATGGCTTCCGTCTCGGGCCGCGCGATCTTCGACGCCTTCGTGATGCTGCTCTCGGCCGAGCGCTTCTTCGGCGTCGCGCCCGAGCACCAGCTCCCCGCGCTTCTTCGCGACTCGCGCACCCGGCAGGCCAACGTCACCAACGAGCTCGCCGACCAGATGCTCGACGCGCTCCGCGTCCTGCTCGCGGGCTTCGTCGCCGCCGCAGAGCGCGACGGGCGCGGGCACCTCGACGACGCACTCGCCCGCGACGACGACCATCTCTATAAGGGCCTGCTCACCCTGCTCCTGCGCCTCGTCTTCGTGCTCTATGCCGAGGATCGCGCCCTGCTCCCCATCGAGCATCCGGCGTACGCCGAGCACCTCTCCGTACTGGGACTCTTCGATCAGCTCCAGCGCGACCAGGGGGAGTTCCCCGACTCCATGGCGCGGCGCTTCGGCGCGTGGCCAAGGCTCGTAGCGCTGTTTCGTGCGGTGTTCCTCGGGCTGGAGCACGGCGCGCTCGTGATGCCAGCGCGCCGCGGCGAGCTCTTCGACCCCCACCGCTTCCCCTTCCTCGAAGGCTGGGGACCGGCCGGTGCTGCGCCCATCGACGACCCCGACACGCAGGGACGCCTGTTGGTGCCGACGCTCGACGACGAGACCGTGTTCCGGGTGCTCGAACGGCTGCTGCTCTTCCAGGGCCAGCGGCTCTCGTACCGGGCACTCGACGTCGAGCAGATCGGCGCCGTCTACGAGGCCCTCATGGGCTATCACGTCGTGCGCCTCGCCGGCCCCGCCCTCTGCGTGAAGGGCGGCAAGGGCGCCCGCATCTGGATCACCTCCGCCGAAGTGCTCACGCCCGCCCCCGCCCAGCGGGCGCAGTGGGTGGCCGAGAACGCCGCGCTCGCCAAGAGCGCCGTGGCGAAGATCGCCGAGGCCTTGCGGGCAGCCAGCACCGAGGCGGAGGTGCTCGCGGCCCTCGACGGCCTGCGCGTGAAAGGGAGCGTGAACGGCGTCGCGGGGCAGCTCGTGATCCAGCCGGGGGCGGAGCGTCGGCGCACGAGCTCGCACTACACCCCGGCGTCGCTCACGGCGCCCATCGTACGGCGTACGCTCGAACCGCTGCTCGCGGCGATGGGCCCGACGCCCGCCTCGGAGCGACTGCTCGACTTGAAGGTGTGTGACCCCGCGATGGGGAGCGGGGCATTTCTAGTGGAGGCGTGTCGCTTCCTCGGCGACCAGGTCGTGGCGGCGTGGACGCGCGAGGGGCGGCTCGACCTCGTGGCCAGCACGCACGGCGACGTGGTGCTCCATGCGCGGCGGCTGGTGGCGCAGCGGTGCCTCTACGGCGTCGACAAGAACCCCCTGGCGGTGAGCCTCGCGCGCCTGTCGTTGTGGCTGGTCACGCTGGCCAAGGACGAGCCCTTCACCTTCGTCGACCACGCCCTGCGGCACGGCGACTCGCTGGTGGGCCTGGATGTCGAGCAGATCCGCTCGTTCCACTGGAAGCCGGGGGCGCAGATGGAGCTGGCGCGGGACGTCATCGACACGGCCCTGCACGAGGCTCTCGACGCGCGGCAGGGGATTCTCGGGCTCGCGGCGAAGGACGACACCCGCGAGAAGGAGCGCCTGCTCTGGGACGCCAATGACGCCTTGCAGGATGTTCGGTTGATCGCCGACCTCGTGGTGGGGGCGTTCTTCGCGGCGGACAAGGACAAGGCCCGGGAGGCCGAGCGCGTCCGGCGGCGTGACCTCGTGGTGAACTGGCTGGAGAGCCGCGAGGCGCCGCCTGCGGAGCTGCTCGCGATGCAGGCGGCGCTGCGGGAGCGGGTTCCGGCGTTTCACTGGTGGGTGGAGTTTCCCGAGGTGTTCTATGGCGAACGGGCGGACCCGCTCGACGGCGATCGCGTCAATCGGGTCGCCTGGATGGACGCGTTCGTGGGAAATCCGCCGTTCATGGGTGGGCTGAAGGTATCGTCGTTCGAGGGTAATAGTTACATCGCATGGCTGACGAGCGTTCTCGGTGCAACGAGCGCAAAAGCCGACCTATGCGCCCACTTCTTCGTACGGACCTCAGCGCTCCTCGGTGACAACGGGACGTTGGGACTGATCGCCACCAAGACCATCTCAGAGGGTGACACACGGGACTCTGGCCTCGCCCCGCTCGTACGATCAGGACACAAGATTTACGAGGCAATCACCTCACTTCCGTGGCCCGGCGATGCAGCAGTGATCGTCTCGGTTGTGCATATAGCAAAGGGGAGTGCTCGCGACGCCGCCGAAGCAGTCCGTCTCGATGGTGCACGAGTCGCAATGATCGGCTCACGCCTCTCACCCAGCATCGAGCGAAATGACTTGATTCGCCTCGCGGCGAACCACGGCATCGCGTTCCAGGGATGTGTCATTCAGGGATCTGGCTTTATCATTACTGCTGACGAACGAGAGAATCTCTTGGCCCGCAGCAACGCGAACAAGGAGGTGATTGCCCCGTACCTGGGTGGCGAAGAAATCAACACCCAACCCGATCAGTCCTTCGATAGGTATGTCATCAACTTCGGCCAAATGGATGAGGTCGAAGCCAGGAACTGGCCTGATCTCTTCGATATTGTCGCTGCCAGAGTGAAGCCTGAGCGCGATCAGCTCCGTGACGATCAGGCCAGCGCAGCCGCGTCAAAGATGCGGTGGTGGCAGTTCTTTGCTCCTCGCCACGAGAAGATGATTGAACTCCGCCAGCTGCAGCGCTGCATTGTAACCGCGCGCATTACAAAGCATCTCGCTTTCTCGCTTCAGCCAGTCGATCGGGTGTTCTCCGACACGATCTATGTCTTCTTGCTTGAATCCTGGTCCTGCTTCACATGCCTTCAGTCATCGACACACGAGATATTGGCGCGAGCTGTGTCGTCGACGATGGGAAGCACTCTTCGATATGCGGCAAGTGATTGCTTCGAGACGTTCCCCTTCCCCCAGGCGGATCCGCGGGCGGTGATCCCCACGCTGGAGGACGTCGGCGAGCGGCTCTACACGGCGCGCGCGGCGTACATGGTCGACACGCAGCAGGGGCTCACGCAGACGTACAACCAGCTCAAGGACCCGCGCTGCCAGGACGGGCGGGTGATCGCGCTGCGGCGGCTCCACGAAGAGATGGACCGCGCGGTGCTCGCGGCGTACGGGTGGGACGATCTGGTGGTTCCGCCGTATGGGACACCGGGGACGGACGCGGAGCGGGTAGCGGTGGCGCGCTTCGAGGATGAGGTGATCGATCGGCTCTTCGCGCTGAATGCACAGCGGGCCGCGGAGGAGAAGACCGCGAGCGCGGCGGCGGGGGCAGCCGCGGGCGGGAAGGCCAAGGGGGCGAAGCGGGGGAAGAAGGCGAGCAACGAAGGCCAGGGCGACCTGGGGATCTGAAAGGAGACGTCGATGTTCGGATTGGGTGCGTCAGAATTGATGATTCTGTTTGTGGGTGTGGGAGCGGTTTGGGCGGTGGCGAAGGTGCTTCGCGGAGCAGCTGGGGGAGCCGTAAAGCGATGTGCGTTCTGTCAGTCGAACATCCCCAAACAGGCTGTCGTATGTCGGCACTGCCAGCGTGATCAGCCGACCTGACCCCTGGACGGAGCTTGACCGGGTTGTTGTGGCAAAACCAGATCAAGGACTCGTGCCGTCAGGTGAGCCGGCGCATCGCGCTTCGCGCGTTACCCCAGGAACGATCGCAGCAGTGGCATGAGAGAACTGGTTGTTGTGGCATGGAACTGACCGGACTGACGACCCAGGTAGAACTTCGGCAGGCGTTCGATGCCTTCAAGTCGAATCTTACTGCTGGACTCGTCCCAACTCCGCATGATGTCGGGTATCAAGGCGGGGGACTCCGTTCCCAGGTTTACTGGAATGCCGAGCATGGCTTTTGGGGCGCATTCGATCCGAAGGTCGCTCGTGGCCGATTTTGGTGCGGCTTCGGCTTACATGATCCGAGCCTTCCTGGTACGCCTCGTAGTCTCTCGATTGTCGCCGAGATCAATGCCCCTCGCCGCGGTCGAAACCTGAGGTGTGGGGGCGTGTTCGCGGGTGATGAATCAGGTAGGATCTTCATCGGACACACCGGTGGAATCGGCGGGGGGAAGCCGGGGGTCGGAAAGACGGGTTTCGTCCGCTTGTATCGTGGTGCGGCGATGTGGCGGCCCGTCGCCTGGCGAGGTCACCGGGACACTCCCGACGCCCTCATCTTGGGCGCCCTTGATGACCCCCAACTCCCGGGCCTGGTGGCCGCCTTCGTGCGAGAGACGGACCGCATCAAGAAGAAGCTCACGGACGACCGATCCGCGGATGAAAGCGTGCCGTTCTAGCGATGGGCAAGGTAAGACAAAGGATCGGGTGAACGGTGCCGACTTGATCGAACGACTCCGCGGTTCCACTCGATAGAACCAAGGCTCGCTGGGATCAACCCCTGGCGAGACGACATACACCCAGGGCACGCAAGGTGAAGTTGGCTATGAGACCACTCATAAAAGAAGAAAATCAGATCATCGCGAACGTCGCAACTCTCCAGGACGCTGTCGACCAAGGCAATGGATATGCGAGGTCTCTGATCGCGCGAGGGACGAACTTTGTCGTTGTCTCATGGCCCGACGCTACGTTTGGGTTCGCCCCCAGCCGGTTCGCGGGCTACGTCCAGAACTCGCTGGACCTGCATCTGTCCGACCCCGAAAAGGACGGGAAGGTCACTGACCCTGCCATTTCCAAGATCCTGGATTACTCAGAAAGCCCGGCAAAGACAGAGGCTTCGTTCCAGAAGTACTGCAAGAGACTCGGCATTGCGCCTCGACGGGCAACCGAGAAGAAGCCAAGACGTTTTTGGAAGACGATGTCGGCCAAACGTCCCCTGATCGATGATGTTTCTGAGGCTCCAGCCGCGATCGCGGTGATACGGATGTTGAGTTCCACGGGACCTTCCACGTACGAGTCCCGGAGCCCCGGCATTGCCGTAATTACGTCAGGACTTCATCAGAAGCTTCATAACGAGACGCTTGCGGGGGCAAAGGATATGAAATGGGAGGTGGTGAGCCTCCAGACCACCGAAGTCGCGCTCCCAGACCTTGCTGTAACCAATGGCAAGGTCACGGTTGTATTTGAGATCAAGTCGACGAGTCGGCTGGCTGACGTCTACTGCGGCGTGGGACAGCTTCTGCTGTATTCCCAGTGGATCTGGCCAAAGACCACTGTCCAGCGGGTCCTGGTCATCCCTTCATCTGGCTCGCTGACTTCGACGGAGCGTAGGGCTGGTGTCAATGCACTGGGGATCGACGTCCTGGCCGCGAGCGGCGGGGAGCTACGGGCCGCTGTGAAGAAGCTGCTCGGGAAGCTTAGTCCAGCCAGAGGCTGAGGAACGCATGGTCGGCCCCGCCGGGATCGGCGATGATCCCGCCATGACCGCACCGACGCAGGGGAGCGCCGCTGTCCGCGCCCATCTTCTCGACGCTCTCCACGCTGACCTCGTGGGCCCCTTCGACGGCGATCCGAACTCCGCCGAGGTGCTGCCGCGCCCGCCGTCTCGCTTCTACCTCACCGGCTTCCTCGCCCCCTCCGGCGACCGCGACCCGGGCAACCCCACGGACGACGACGAGCTCGGCGCGGGCAGCGACAGCGACGACGAGGAGCAGAGCGAGAACGTCCCCGAACCCAAGGTGCGCAAGCTCTTCCCGGCCTCGATCGGCCTCTCGGTGCTGCTGCCGCCCGGCGACGCGCGCGACTCCGTCGAGCTCTTCCTGCACTACGTCGAGTACGACAACACCCCCGCCGAGGAGACCCCCGAGGGCCGCAACCGCCCGCCCGAGCAGTGGCGCCGTGTGGCCCTCCTCCCGGTGCGCCGCGTCGTCGCGCTCGACCCCGAGGCGCTCGCGCGACCCACCGAGATCGCCGGCACCGCGGGCCTCTGGATGGAGGGTCGCCTCTCCGTCGCCGACGCCCCGGGCCTCGCCCCCGGCACGCGCGCGCTCTCGTTCTTCGTGGTCAACCACCGCGCACCCGTCGCCCCGCCCGGCAGGGCCGATAGCGCCTTCGTCTTCCAGGTCACCCTGGAGCTGCGCTTCCCCGCCGGGCTCATCGCCCGCCCCAACCGCCGCGACGAGCCCTCCGCCGACTTTGACGATCGCATCGCCGACCTCCAGTACCGCGACGCCGTCGAATGGGCCGTGGGTCACGGCATCTCCGCCGAGCCCGTGCGCGATGCCTCCGGCCGCGTCGTTGGCGCCCGCACCTGCTGGCTTCCTCGCGCTGAGGTGCGCCCCATCGAGAGCCACGAGATCGACGGTGTCCCCACCGCGATGGCCGACCTCGCCGCGATGCCCGACGGCGCCACGCTGCGCTCCGCGCTCGCGCCCCTGGGTGACGCCTACGCCGCGTGGATCGCCGCCGAACGTACGGCGCCGCTCGACTCCCCCCGTCGCAGGGACACCCGTGACCGGCTCATGGACGACGCCGACCGCGCGCGGCAACGCATCGCCGAGGGCCTCGACCTCCTCGCGACGCGCCCCGAGCTCTTCCGCGCGTTCGTGCTGGCCAACCGCGCGATGGATCTCCAGGCCCGCAGGCGCGACCCCGACCGCTACAAGACGAGCGCCCCGCGCTGGCGCCTCTTCCAGCTCGCGTTCGTGCTGATCAACGTCGCGGGCCTCGACGATCCGCGCCACGCTGACCGCGAGCGCGTGGAGCTGATCTTCTTCCCCACGGGCGGCGGCAAAACAGAGGCGTACCTCGGCGTCATCGCCTTCGCATTGGTGCTGCGACGACTGCGCGGCGCGACGCGTCCCGATGGCGGTTACGGCGTCGCGGTGCTGTTGCGGTACACGCTGCGCCTGCTCACGCTCGACCAGCTCCAGCGCGCCGCCACGATGATCTGCGCCCTGGAGATGCTGCGCCGCGACGACCCGGCGACGCTGGGCGAGGTACGCTTCTCGGTGGGCCTCTGGGTGGGCCGCACGGCCACTGCCAACACCCTCGCCGAGGTCGCCACCAAGATCACCACCTGGAAGCAGCACCGCGACAACGACAAGGCCCCGTCGCCGCTCCCGCTCACACAGTGCCCCTGGTGCGGGACGAAGCTCGACGCCGACACCGTCACGCTCGTGCCCAACGCGAGTGCGCCGACGCACGTGCGCATCCTCTGCAAGAACTTCCGCGGCTGCGACTTCGGCCAGGGGAACAAGCGCCACGCCGAGGAGGGTGTGCCGCTGGTCTTCGTCGACGAGCAGGTCTACCGGGAGCTGCCGTCGTTCCTGGTGGCGACGGTGGACAAGTTCGCGATGGTGCCGTGGCGCGCCGAGGCGGGGATGCTCTTCGGGCGCGTCCACTCGCGCGTGGGCGGGCGCTTCTTCGGATCGCCCGACACCGCCATCGCCGAGCGCACAGCGGCCCTGCTCCCCGACGGCTTGCGCCCGCCAGAACTCATCGTGCAGGACGAACTGCACCTCATCTCCGGCCCCCTCGGGACCATGGTGGGCCTCTACGAGACCGCCATCGAAGCCCTCTGCGAGACGACGCTCGCCGACGGGACGAAGGTGCGCCCGAAGATCCTCGCCTCGACGGCCACGGTGCGCCGTGCCCGCCGCCAGGTGCTCTCCCTCTTCGGCCGCGACGCGGTGAGTCTCTTTCCCCCGCCCGGTCGCGACGAGGGCGAGACCTTCTTCGCGCGCGTCGCCCACACCACCGACGGACGCCTCTACCTGGGCGTCGCGGCGGGAGGGCGCCCAATGAAGGCGGTGCTCCTGCGGGTGTACGTGGCGCTGCTCTCGGCCGCCTGGAAGCAGGCCGCGCAGCCCCCGCGCGCCGACGACCCGGCCGATCCGTACTCGACCGTGGTGGGGTACTTCAACGCCCTGCGAGAGCTCGGCGGGATGCGTCGCCTGGTCGAAGACGAGGTGCGCTCTCGCTGCGCCCGCATCGACGAACACCGCCCCTTCGGCGAGAAGGGCGCGCACCGCTGGTTTCGCCCGCGGGAGCTGGGCGAACCGGTGGAGCTCACCTCGCGCGAGAGCACCCACGCCATCGCTCGCACGCGAGGTCGGTTGAAGCTCTTCGCGCCCGATAAGGAGCACGTCGATGTCCTGCTCGCCTCCAACATGATCTCCGTGGGCGTGGACATCGACCGCCTCGGGTTGATGGTGGTCGCGGGCCAGCCCAAGACCGCGAGCGAGTACATCCAGGCGACCTCGCGCGTGGGCCGTGACCCGAAGCGCCCCGGGCTCGTGGTGACGGTGCTCAACCTGCACAAGGCGCGCGATCGTTCGCACTACGAACGATTCAGTGCGTGGCACGAGTGCTACTACCGCCACGTCGAGGCCATGAGCCTCACGCCGTTCTCGGCGCCCGCCTTGGAGCGCGGCTTCGCGGGGGCGTTGTTGGCGATGGCGCGGCACCTCGGGGCGGCGCTCCAGGCCTCGGATGGGGTGATGGACGTCGAGGCCGAGCGCGCGGTGGTCGAGACCGCCATCGAGGCGCTGGCGCAGCGGGCAGGCCGCGAGCGCATGGGGCTCGACGCACGCGCCCACGAGGCGATGGTCGAGACGCTGCGGCACCGCGGGCGGAGCATGCTCGACGCGTGGATCTCGCTGGTGCGCGCGAGCCGCGAGGGCGCGGGCGCGCGGTGCTGGTCACCCTTCGACCGGGGCCATCAGGGCAAGCCGCTGCTCTTCAGCGCACTGGAGAAGGAGCCCCCACCGAAGGGCAGCGACGACGCCCGCTTCGCCGCGCCGACGTCGATGCGCGACGTGGAGGCGACGGCTCACATCTGGGTCGAGCGGCGCCCGCTCTCGCGCAAGGCGGTGGACTCGTGAAGAAGCCGGGACGCTCGTCGTGGGTGGCCAACACGCAGCACGTGCAGCCCGATGGGAAGATCCGTCGCAGCCAGCTCATCACCACGTTTGGCCCTGGGGCGATGGTCGACCTCGTGGGCGACGCGGTGGTGATCGGGGGCCTGGACTTCTGGCAGGGCGACGGGATGGAGGTGCTGGCCGAGTCTCGGCTCTGCGCGAGCATCAACGCGCGGCGGCGGCAGCAGGGGCTGCGCGAGCTGCGCACCGAGGCGGCGTTTCGCGCGGCTCCGGTGGGCGACGACCAGCAGGCGCGGCGTGGACACGGCATCCGCGCGGTGGAGTTTCCGGCGTGGTTCGTCTGCCAGAACCCGGAGTGCCGCGCGCTGGTGCAGGCCTGGCATGGGCTGGAGCGCAAGGGCGACCACTACCTGCACACCTGTGACAACCGCCGGAGCGGCGCGGTCTGCGTCCCCGTGCGTTTCGTGGCGGCCTGCGTGCGGGGACACCTCCAGGAATTTCCGTGGCTGCGCTTCGCCCACCAGGAGCGGGCGGGCGGGCGGTGCGAGCACCCCCGGTTGATCCTGGAGGAGGGCGCCTCGGGGGACTTCGCAGACATCTGGGTGCGGTGCCGGGGGTGCGGGTCGAAGCGCCCGTTGTCGAAGGCCCGCGCACGGGGCACGGCTGGGGGCTGCGACGGCGAGCGTCCGTGGTTGGGCAGCGAGGGCAACGAGCCCGGCTGCGAGGAGATGCTGAGCCTGGTCGTGCGCACGGCGAGCGACGCGTACTTCTCGTTGGTGGAGAGCGCGCTGTCGATCCCGCCGATGAAGGAGCTCGCACTGCGGGCGGCCATCGACGCCGTCTGGAACATGGTGCAGACGGCGACCCCCGCGTCGATCGGGCCGTTTCGGACCATCCCCGACGTGCGGCATGCGCTGGAGGGGTGGAGCGATGCCGAGGTGCTCGCGGCCATCGCCGCGCGACGAGCCGGAACCCCGGTGCAGCAGGGGCCCGTGCGCACGGCGGAGTTCGGGCAGTTCATGGCCGCCGCCGAGGAGGTACCAGGGACCATCGCGCCCGCCGGGCAGGAGTTCTTCGCGCGGATGCTGCGGCGGGACGGGGCGCTACCGGCGGGGATCGAGCGCGTGGTGCTCGCCTCGAAGCTCCGGGAGGTGCGCGCGCAGGTCGGGTTCACGCGGCTGATGCCCGTGAGCTCGGACCTCCAGGGGGAGTACAAGGTCGTGCCCGCCGCGCTGGGGTTGCAGACCGACTGGCTGCCCGCGACGGAGGTTCGCGGCGAGGGGATCTTCGTGCGGCTCGATGAGGAGGCTGTGCGCGCGTGGGAGAAGCGCGACGAGGTCCGGGAGCGCGAGGGCGAGCTGCGGGCAGGCTTCGCTCGCTGGGCCGAGCAGATGAAGGAGCCGCCGGAGTTCCCAGGCGTGCGCTTCTACCTGCTGCACTCGCTTGCGCACCTGCTGATGACGGCGCTCTCGCTGGAGTGCGGCTACGCGGCGAGCGCCATCCGCGAGCGGCTCTACTGCTCGCTCCCCGGTGACCCGATGCCGATGGCGGGCATCCTCCTCGCGACGGGCAGCTCGGGGACAGACGGCACCCTTGGAGGGCTCGTGGACCAGGGGCGGCAGCTCTTGGGGCATCTGCGCGCGGCATGGGATGCGGGGGTGCTGTGCTCCAATGATCCGGTGTGCGGGCACCACACGCCGAGGGGCGACCTCACCGGCCGGCTGCTCGAAGGGGCGGCCTGCCACGGGTGCCTGTTCGTGGCGGAGTGCTCGTGCGAGCGATTCAATCAATACCTCGACCGCGCGCTGGTCGTGCCGACGCTGGGATGCGACCCGGCGGCGGCGTTCTTCCGCGAGCGGCCGTGACGGCGCGCATCGACCTCGCGCTGCCGGACATCGAGCGCGTGCTCGCGGCGGCGAGGGCGGGCGAGTTCGGCGAGGTGCTGACGGCGGAGGCGCTCGCGAAGGCTCACATCGGCGCGTTGACGCAAGGGCTTCTGGGCCTGGTCGGCGTGCCCGTGGCAACCGTAGTGCGGGTGCTCGAGGCCGTGCGCGAGGAGCGGCTGCGACCGCCCTCGACGAAGGTGTCGCTGGTGTGGACCGGCCCCGAGACGCGAGGCAGCGGGGCGCGCGACACGGCGGTCGTGGTGCGGGAGATGTTCGCGGCGGCGGGACGGCACGTGCTGATCGCGGGGTACTCGTTCGAGCGAGGGGAGAGCATCCTGGCGCCACTGCACGCGGCGATGCGCGACCGGGGCGTGCTCGTGGAGATGTTCGTGCACCTGCGGGAGGCGACGAGCGTGCAGGCCGACCCCGAGGGCTACCTGCGGACGCAGGCGGCGGCGTGGCGTACGGCGTATTGGCCCTTCGGGGCACCGGTGCCGACGCTGTACGTGGACCCCCGCGCGGCGACGCCCGGGAGCTACGCGAGCCTGCACGCCAAGTGCATCGTCGTCGACGGGGTGCGGGCGCTGGTGGGCTCGGCGAACTTTACCGATCGGGCGCAGTCGCGGAACATCGAGGCCGGGGTGTTGGTGGAGGACGCGCGCTTCGCCGAGGAGCTCGCGCGGCAGTTCCATGAGGCGGTGGGGGCGGGGCTGTTTGTCGGTGTGTAGCGACGTCTGACCGGTGCCGGCGCAACAGTTCCCGTTACACGCAGTCGTTCCGGAGGAAGGGTCGTGGACTGGAGTCTCTCGGCGGCCGGGGCGTCTGTAGCCGACAGGCTTGCCAGGGGTCCACAGGGCGAAATTCGCATACAAGGGAGTTGATAGGGGTAGGGACGGCCGGTTGTGACCCCGGCCGCCCCTCCCTCCGAACCGGACTGGCGGATTGCCCGCATCCGGCTCTCCGGTTCTTTAGCGGCGGCCTATTAGTGATCCAATTTCGGCGGTGCGGGGTGATCCATCTGGTGTTGCACGGGGGTGGTCCCGCCGCCGTGTTGCGGCGGGATCGTGATCCATTGGCGCGCCGGGCTGTCGGTGGATGGGAGAGGTCCCGTCGG
>CANJUR010000047.1 GCA_947477565.1 Deltaproteobacteria bacterium | reverse complement strand
TGTCGCTCCGAACTCCCTGCCCCCACTTGTGGGGGCGGGGCTGGGGGTGGGGGCTCGCAAGGGTGGGGGCTCGCGAACCCCACCGGTCACTTCCGGCGTCGGGTACGAGCAGTGGCTTTCTCGACCCAATGGGAGCCTCCGACTTCGATCCAGCGGCGGTCCGCGCGCAAGCTCGGTTTCCTCGGCCCGCGCTTGTGCGACGGTTTCCGGGTCTGTGTTTCAGCAGAGTTACGAGCGTTCCCCGCATCCCTGCTCAGGACCGCTACCGGTCGCGCGTGTTGATGTCGGCGATTCCCGCGGCGGCGCCGACTCCAGAGATCCTGACCCGAGAAGTCGGTCGCAGGACCACACCCTCGACCCCACACGTGTAGGGGTCGGGGTCTACACGTGTAGACCCCGTTTACCGGAGACGAGTTTGTCGGCGTTTGTCCGCCGACTGCGCACCGCCGACGCTCGCGAAAAGCAACGCTTCGTTGTGCATCCGGGTCGGCGTCACGCGCTCGAAAATGCCACTGAATCTGAGCCGCGGGCACCCGTGCTAGCGTCGCCATCGATGCGTGCGCGGAGCCTCGGCTGGACGGTCATCGCTGTGCTTTCCGTGGGCTGCGCCGCAGCCACGGCGCCCCCGGTAACGGACCGCGATGGCGCGCCGAAAGACCTCGACACCGTGGATGTCGTCACTGCGCCGGACATCCCCGACGACCTCGTCGCTCCCGCCGCGGATGTCTCTTCCGATGTCCCTTCGGACGTCTCCGTGGACGCGCCGCGGGATGTTCCGGTGGACGTCTCCGTGGACGCAGGCGTCGCGCCGTGCGGGCCGTCGGGCGTGCCGTGTGCCATCACCGCGATCACCACGGCAAACGACCTCCTCGTGCAGGATGTCTGCGTGACGGCGACCGGGGAATTGTTGCCGGATGATCCGTACGATGCGTGCCCGGCGGGGGCGCTGCGTCGCGACCTGCGCGTGGGCGACCCGCTGCCGTACCACCGGCAGGATCAGCCCTCTCCGGGGTTTCCCGCCGGCGCGCAGCGGCACGACTCGTTTCCGCGGCCAGGGGTCGGCGCGCGCGTGGTGCACACCTTCGACTTCGCGCCCTTCGGTCAGTTCGATGCGGGCGGCGACGGCTACGACGTGGTCGAGGCCGATGGGGCCATGGCGTCGATCATCGGTACGCGCGATCCGAGTGGTCTCGCGCAGACATTTTTCGGCAGCGGGTGCGTCCTCGACGACGCGTGGTTGCTGCTGCCGACGACGCAGCCCTCCACCGCCGGGAGCCGCCTCGCCTCGCTGCGCGGCGTCGGGTGGGAGCGCGCGGGTGCCGCCTTCCCCGGGGCGTGTCCGGGCGGCCTCGACGTGGCGTACACGCAGTGGTCGCACGCGGTGGTGACCTACGGCGGCGTCCACGCGTCGCGCGCGAAGACCCTCGACAGCGTCGTGACGGACCACTTCGGCGGCGACTCCGTGGCCACCGCGGGGCACCTTGAGCGCTTCTATTTCACCACCGTGTACGGGCTCACCCGCTGGGAGCGCTGGGAGCGCAGCAACACCGTCACGCCGCGCAGCGAGGGGTGCAACGGGACCGTCGTGGAAGGGCCGTTTCGTCGCGTCGATTGCCGCGACTGGACCCACGTGCAGCGCGATCCGCGCCCGTACCCGCCGGAGGCATGGCCGACGCCGTACGCCGACGGCAACCTGCTGGGCGACGGCGATTTTGGCGCAAACGTGGGCAACACCTGGGGGCGGCTCGGCGCGAGCGTCGAAGGCAGCGTGACGAACCTCAGCGTGGTGGACGACGGCGCCGGCGGCACCGAAGCAGCGACGAACTGCGCCGGAACGTGCAGCCCCGGGCAGAGCCTCTACCAGGATGTCCCACGCAACGGGCTCACGGGCACCTACCGCTTCGGTGGATCTTTTCACGCCGACGGGGGCAGCGGAGCGATCGAGGTCGTGGTGTTTCAGCGCGACGCGACGGCGACCATCGTGTCGCGCGACGCGATGACCGTCACCGTCACCGCAGCGGCGCAGCGGGTGATTTCGCCTCCCTTCACCCTCGATTCGCGCGCCGTTCAGTTGCGCTTCTCGATCTACCTGAACACCCCGCGCACCGTGTACGCCGACGACCTCTGGGTGACGCGCACGGGGCCCTGAGCAGGGGACGCTCGCGACCCAGCAAGCCGTCGTCGTCGCATCCACGCGAAGACCGCGCCGAGCGCGAGCGCTCCACCCGACGACGGCGTCCCGACCGCGCGGCACCCGCACCCGCCCGTGAGTCTCAAATCCGGCCTTCCGATCGATGGAGAGTCCGCCTCGCCGACATCCACAAGCGCGCGAACATCGGCCTCCGCCACGCCGCCGTCGACACTCGATGCATCCGTTCCCGTGCCCGCGTCTGCGCCCGCGTCGCTGCCCTCGGCGCGGAGGTCGTCGCCGTTGTCGAGCGGGTCCGGCGGCATCGTCGGCGTGGTGGATGCGCCGGTCCACACGCCGAGCACATCCACGATGAGGTGAACGCGAACGTTGCTGAAGAGGCAGAGCGATCCTGCGCCGAGCGTCGCCACGGTGAGCGCGCCCACCGCCCCATCGGCCGGGAAGGTGAGGGACGACGTGTTGGGCACCGGAGTGCCGCACGGGAAGGCCGTCACGAAGCCCGATTCAGCCGCGGTGACGGCCGTGAGGTTGGCCACTACCGCGACCGCGCTCGAGGGCATCCCCGGCAGGCGCTGGAGAGGAATCTCGAGGACCTGTCGTGCGCCGAGGCGGCCGGTGAAGAGGGACGCCGCCTGCCGCGTGTCGAGGATCCGTCGCGGCGAGAGCGCCGTGTACGTGAGACCGCTCGACGGCGCGAAGAAGCCCGTCACGTCAACGATCACATGGGCTGCGGTGTTCGCGATCAGGCAGAGTTCGCCGCCGCCGAGGGTCGAGACGACGGTGTTGGTCACGATGGACCCCGCGGAGAAGTTGAGGTTGCTCGTCGAGGGCGTCGGTGTGCCGCACGGGTACGCCGTCAAAAACCCACCGGTGGAGCCCGCGATCGCGGTGACACTCGCCACCACGCCGACCGCGCCGGCGGGAGCGCGGACGTCGATGGCGCGCGGCACGTCGGACGCCAGCGCGACGTCTGAGCGGGTGTCGAGCACGCGAAACGGACCGGCCGGCACGAGGCCCGCGCCGGTCGGCGAAAACGCCCCGTAAGCGTCGGTGATCATGTGCGAAGGGCTGACGGCCTCGAAGGTCACGCCATCGCCCGCGCCGAGCACTACCGGCGTGGCGTTGGCGTTGGCGGCGTCTGCGATGTAGTTGACCGTGGAGGTCGGTGGGCGCGGCTGTCCCGCGGAAAACGCAGTGGCGAACCCGACGCCCCCCACGCCGATGGCCGTGACGTTGAGCCACGCGCCCGTCGCGCCGGGCGGCAATCCCACGGCAGACCAGTCGCGGAAGGTCCCGTTGGAGGTCGCCGTGAGCGGTCCTGCTGCGCCGGAGCGGACGAGGCGCGCGCTGCCCTCCGCGGTGCGCGTGTCGAAGAGCCGATGCGGTCCGACGAAGGTGAAGCGCGAGGGCGTCGCGGCCGGGGACACCGTGGGCAGCACCGCGTCGGGCACCGCGCGGGCCTCCGCGGGCTCTGCTGGCGCGGGCGATCCGCAGCGCGGAGGGGCTTCCGGGAGGCAGGGCGCGCCCGTCGCGGCGCAGTCCACGGAGGAGCAGTCCGATCGGATGAGGCGCGTCCCGTCGCAGCGGGCCGTGCAGGTCGTGCCCATGGATGCGCCGGAGGTGAAGAACGGCGTCTGCCGCGCTGCGCCCGCGACGCTCAACTCGACGTGGAGGTGGTCCGTGTGGGGCCGCGAGGTGGCGGGGAGAAGGCCGAAGCCGTGCTCGCCGTTCCAGAAGGCGCGGTCCCAGATGACTCGCTGGATGCCGATGTATTCGGCGTTTTCCACGAGCCAGTTGGCCGTCTCGTCGCCGAGCGTGTTGTCCGCGTCGCCGCCCGCCATCGGCACCATCAAATCCATGGCCCGCCCGATCGCGTGCACGGACAACATCGGCACCGTGGTCATGGAGCTGTTTTGCCGACAGCAGTACGTGCCGCCGTCGCGCAAGAAGCCGTAGCGCCGGAGGAGATACGCTTTGAGGTCGCGCGTCCCGGGGTGCGCGGGCGTACACGCGGGGTGCGTGCACGAACACGCGAATGCGTTGGTGGAGGTGCAGCGTCCCAGCGGCGCCACTGCGGGCGCATTGACGACGGTGACGTGCTCCGTGGCCGCGATGGCTCTCGTCGCGTCGGAGGGCACCCACGGGCCCTCGATGGCGATGTCCGAAGTGCGCGAGAGCACCTCCTCGTTGGCCATGCATCCGGCGACCAGCGCGGAGAAGACCAGGGCCGATCGGCGCTGCAACATGTGCGGCACGCTATCTCCCCGCCCCGCAGCCTGACCAGCGGATCATCACCCGAACGGGAGCCGACAGAAGCTCATGCCTTTCCGCGGCGATCGAAGGTCATCGGGTCCATGGGCGTGCGGGTTGGCATCCGCGGGATTGGTCGGATGAGGCGCCTCGCGCTGCGGGCGGGTTGGTTTGGTCCGTAAAGCCGTATCCGTCCCGCGAGACCTCACCTCCAACCCCCTCTCCCAGGAGGGTTCACTTCGGGACACATCTCACGATTCGGCCGTAATTCATGTCGATGTGTTCGCTAGCCTGCGGGTGCCGGCGCGGGACGCGACCCACCCCAGCCGCGCCGCTCGTACCCCGTATGAACGGGCCCAACGAAGTTCGGCTGACGCCTCTACCCCCCCTCCGCCCGCTGCCTGTTCATCGGCCCGGCGACCCTGCTCAACGCCGGGGACACCCTGCTCAACGCCGGGGACACCCTGCTCAACGGCCGCAACGGCCGAAATCAAGGGGTTTGCGTGCGAGGTCGGCGCCGCGCACGGACGGCCTCATTGCAAAAACCCCGGAAAATGAGCGGTGAGCAGGGTCGTCGGACGGGTGAGCAGGGTCGTCGGACGGGTGAGCACGGTCGTCGGACGGGTGAGCAGGCTATGGCTGCTTCGCTTCCCATCACGGGAAGAGCTCCGCAATACCAGGCCGGAGGGGGGGGGGACGCGCGGCTCAAACCCCGAAGATGACGTCAACCATCAGGCTTCAGCCCGTCGGGCTACGGGAGTGGCCGATTGCAGGACCAGTGCCTTGATATCCCCCCGGCCGGGTTCTTCCGTGGACACCGAAATCATGGGATGTGTGCGATGGAGTGGCGCCTTGTCTGGGAATTGCAGGGTTTCCTGCGCTTCCCCCGGGAGGGACGTCCGAGGCTTTCTCCCGCGGTGAACGTCACTCGCGGGGCAACCCGAGGAGATCAATTGGCTATGTTTCGAAAGACTAACTGGTGGCTGGCGTGCGCGCTGGCCCTTGGCACAGGCTGTAACAGCGAGCCGCCCATCGTGGAGGTGCCGCCGGAAGACGCGGGCTTCGTCCAGACCGACTTCGGCAACCCGATCGAAGACGTCGGCTTCCCGAAGGACGTTGGAAGCGTTCCTGACGCGGGCGAATGCGCCGCGGGCCAGAGCGCCTGCGCCGGCGCTTGCGTCGATACCACCACCAGCGCCGCCAACTGCGGCACCTGCGGCAACGCCTGCACCGCCGACCAGACCTGCGTCGCCGGAACCTGCACCACCCCGATGACCTGTCCGAGCGGCCAGACCAGCTGTGGCGGCGCCTGCATCGACACGCAGACCGACGCCACCAACTGCGGCTCCTGCGGGAGAGCCTGCAGCGCGGGCCAGGCCTGCACTGCCGGCGCCTGCACCGCAGTGACAACCTGCCCGAGCGGGCAGACCGCCTGCGCCGGTACCTGCGTCGATGCCCAGACGGACATCAGCAACTGCGGCACCTGCGGCAACGCCTGCCCCACGGGCCAGACCTGCACCGCGGGCGTCTGCGCCGCGCGCACCTGCCCCACGGGCCAGACCGACTGCTCAGGCACCTGCGTCAACACCACCACCGACGCCACCAACTGTGGAATCTGCGGCCGGTCGTGTTCTGCAGGCCAGGCCTGCACCGCAAGCGCCTGCATCGACGGCACCACCTGCCCGACGGGCCAGATCCGCTGCAGCGGCACCTGTGTCAACACGCAGACCGATGACACCAACTGCGGCGCGTGCGGCACGGCATGCACCGCCGGCCAGGTCTGCCGCACCGGCGCATGCGCCACGGACGTCATGGCGTGCCCCACGGGCCAGACCCGCTGCGGCACCGCCTGCGTAGACCTCCAGACGAGCGGACTTAACTGCGGCGCATGCGAACGCTCATGCCCGGCGGGCCAGACCTGCACGACGGGCGTCTGCACCTGCGCCGCGGGCCAGACCCTCTGCGGCACCACCTGTGTCAACACCCAGACCAGCGGCGCCAACTGCGGCTCGTGCGGTCGCACCTGCCCGACCGGCCAGACCTGCACCGCCGGCGCATGCGGCATCACCTGCCCGATGGGCCAGACCCTCTGCGGCGCGACCTGCGTGAACACCACGACCAGCGCCACCAACTGCGGCACCTGTGGCAACACCTGCGCGGGCGGCACCACCTGCACCGCGGGCGCCTGCGGCTGCCCCACGGGCCAGACCCTCTGCGGCACCACCTGCGTCAGCGTGCAGACCAGCACCGCCAACTGCGGTCGCTGCGGCACGGTGTGCGCACGCGGCCAGACCTGCACCGCGGGCGCCTGCGCCTGCCCGACCGGCCAGAGCCTCTGCGGCACCGGAGCGACGGCCCGCTGCGCCAACTTCCAGACCGACCGCGCGAACTGCGGCCGCTGCGGCACCGCCTGCACCACCGGCCAGATCTGCACCGCCGGCACCTGCCGCAGCGGCACCGCCCCGGCCAACGACGTGCGCGCCACCGCGACGCTCATCAACCTCACGATGCCGAGCCAGACGCTCGCCGCGGACACCACCAACGCGGCCAATGACACCACCGCCGCGTGCTCCTGCACCTCCGGTCAGGACGTGTTCTTCCGCTTCGTGCTGACGTCGCCGGAGATCATCTACGCCGACACCATCGGCACCACCTGGGACACCTCGCTCTTCCTCCAGAACTCCACGGGCGCGAGCATCACCGACGCCGGCACGACCAACGGCCGCGCCTGCGACGACGACCTCGGGTTCTGCGGCGGCGGCTCCGCGGGTCGCGCGAGCCAGATCCTCGCGCGCCTCGCTCCGGGCACCTACTACCTGGTGCTCTCGGGCTGCTCCGCGGGCGCGGCGATGATCCGCTTCCAGCACACCGCCGCGGGCAACGGCCCGTCGGTGCAGCTCAACCCGACCAGCACCGTGCAGACCCTCTCGGGCACCACCGCGGGCACCGGCACCAGCACCAGCGCCACCTGCAGTTGCACGGGCGGCCCGGACAACTCGTACTGGTGGATCACCTGCCCGAGCGCCACCGCCGCGACGTTCTACGCGTCGTCCTGCGGCACCACGACCACCATCGACAACGAGATCGAGCAGCGCAGCCCCGGCCGCACCGCCGGTGCCAACGTGTGCAACGACGACACGGGCTTCGTGTGTGGCGCGCGCTCGACCCTCACCTCGACGCTCCCCGCGGGCGCCGGTCTCCACACGGTCATCGCGGACGGCTGCTCGGCCGGCGCGTACCAGGTCCGCGTCGGCGTCGGCACCTGCGCCACGGGCCAGAGCTACTGCGGCACCTGCATTGATCCGCAGACCGACAGCAACCACTGCGGCGGCTGCAACCGTCAGTGCGCGACCGGAACCTTCTGCCGCGCCGGCGCCTGCGTGACCCCGCCCACGAACGACACCCGCGCGACTGCCACGCTCATCGACATCACCCGCCCGGCGTCGATTCTCGCGGCAAACACCACCAACGCCCGCCACGAGACGGCCACGTCGGCCTGCGGCTGCTCCACGGGCAACGACGTCTTCTACCGCTTCGTGCTGACCGCTCCGGAGGTCGTCTACGCGGACACCATCGGCGCAGCCTGGGACACCTCGCTCTTCTTCCAGGGCAGCACCGGCACCACCATCACGGCGACGGGCCTGGCCGACGGCCTGGCCTGCAACGACGACAACGGCCTCTCGGGCTGCAGCACCTCGCTCCAGTCGCAGGTGATGGTCCGCCTCGACGCGGGCACCTACTACCTGGTGCTCTCGGGCTGCTCGGCGGGCGCGGCAAGCATCCGCTTCCACCACCTCCCGGTGGGCAACGGCCCGCTCGCGGCGCTCGCCGCAGGCACGCGCTCGCTCGCCGGCACCACCTCGGGCACCGGCCGCATCACCTCGGCCTCCTGCTGCTCCGGCGGGCCGGAGAACACGTACTACTGGTACACCTGCGGCGCGGCCACGGGCGGCACCTTCACGGCGAGCACCTGCTTCCGCGCGAACTGGGACACCGAGCTTGAGCAGCGCAGCGCGGGTCGTACCGCGGTCAGCACCTGCAACGACGACGCCGGCGGCGCGGTCGGCATCTTCTGCGGCGTTCGCTCATCGATCAACTCTGCCATCCCCGCGGGCGCTGGTCTGCACGCTCTCTACGTCGATGGCTGCCTCTCCGGCGCCGGCGCGTACGCGGTCAACATTACCCGCCCCTGATTCTCCCCAACGGCTCCCCGGCGTAGCGACCACGTGGCGCGCGCCGGGGTTCCGATCCCCTTCGAATCATCGCACTCCCCAACCGCAGGCCTGACGACCGCGGCGGCTCAGCGCTGCAGTTCGCTCACGGCGACGAGCGCAGCGGCGTGCCAGCGGAGATCACCGCCGTACGCCCGATCGCGATCCGCCGCGGCGATGCCCGCGCGCATCAACGCCGAGAGCGCACGCAACGACGACGTCGGCAGCGTCGCCGGGTGGCGTAGAAGCCGCGCGGCGGTGGCCAGCGAAGTCGGAATCCACGGTGCGACCGCGAGCGCAGGCAACACGGCGCACTGGTGGTCAGGGCAACGCTCCCCGAGGTGATCGACGTAGCGCGCGGCGATGATCGCGTCTGCGGAGTCGGTTTCATGCGCTTGCTCGCGGGCGGACCAGAGCGCGGCGACGGCGAGGTCGAGCGCGGGGGGCGCGGTCCACACGAGGTGATCGGCGCGCTGCAGAGCTTCACGAAGGAAATGCACAGCACGGCGGCGAGCGGCGACCGCCTCCGGTGGCGACGAGCGCAACGATGCCTCCGCCGCGAGCAGGGCTTCGACCGCCATCGCGGTCGCGCGCAGCGGGGACGCCACGATGTCGCCCCCGGCATCGAACGAACCGTCGGATTGCTGCATGGCGACGAGCGCATCGCGAGCCACCGCCACGCGAACCCGCGCGGTGTCGGCCTGGGTGATCTCCGCCATCGAGGCGTAGGCGAGCGTGGCGGCAGCAGTGGACTCGGCGTCTGCCGTGGCACGGTCGGCGGCGGCCCACCCGCGGGGCGTGCGAAAGCGATCGAGCGCTACGAGCAGTGCGACTTGACGGTCGGGCGGGAGCGCGACACCGACGCGGTGGGCTTCGAGCAAAGCGCGGAGGGCGCGAGCGGTGTCGGCGCCGGACGGGTGCGCGACGCCTTCGGTCAGGGCGCGCAGCGCGGAGGCCCAGGTGGCGGTGCTGGCCGCGAGGGAGGCGCTCTCGAAGGCGCTCGGGCTTCGCCAGACGCCGTCCGCGGAGGCGTCATGGGCGCGCGGTCCGCGGTCGCGGAAGAGCACCCAGCCAGCGGCGCCGGCGAGGCCGAGGGTGACCGCGGCGGCGGCAAAAAGCATGGTGGGTTTCACGCCCACCGCGGCCGCCACGGGCGCGTGAACCGGGAGGAGCGCGGTCGATGCGAGCTCGACGGAGCGAGGGATGCGACGGATGCGCTGGGTGGCTGCGGGGGATTCCATCGCGGCGTCGATGTTGGCCCCGAGGGTGTCCGCGGGCTCGTCGGAGGCGCTCTCGGGAGCAGGGTCGGGAGAGAGGAAGCGCTCACGCGGCGCGGCGCTGGAGGGGAGATGAAGCACCCGGACTTCGGCGGTCACGCGTTCGTCGGCGGGGGCTTCGCTACGGAGGGCCGGGCCGAACAGGTTGGCCACATCGGGAACCATCGAGACGGTGACGCGTCGGTCGTCGCCGTCGCGCGCGGTGACAATCGGAGCCATCTGGCGGGTTCGGGCTTCGGACGCGGACGGAGGGACGGCGAGCGGGGTAGGCGGGTTGAGCAGCCCGCGCGGAAGGTCGGCGGTTTCCGCGAGGTCGTCGAATTCCTCGTCGTCGCGTTCTTCCGTCGAATGGTGAACGACGGGCCCGGGCGTCACGGACTCCGAAAGCAAGCGCCCCGGCAGCGCGATCTCCACCCGTGGCCGCCCGGAGGAGGGCGCGGGCGCGCGGGGCGAGGCGCGCGGGGCGAGGCGCGCGGGCAGCGAGACGGCCCGGGTCGGCGGCTGCGTCGCCTTCGGGTCGTAGAGCCGGAGGAGGTCACCGAGCGCCTCGCCGACTGTGTTGGGACGGCGGGACGGATCGGGGTCGATGCAGCGCAGAAGCCAGGAGTCGAAGGCCCGCGGGAGGTGCACGCCATGGCGGGCCGCGAGTTCCGTGGGCTTCGGGTGCGCGGAGGCATCGGGGATGCGCGCAAACAGGGACGTGGCAGTGTTGCCTTCCCAGTAGGGGTGGCCGACGAGGAGTTCATACGCGATGAGCGCGAAGGACCAGATGTCCGCAGCGGGGGTGATCTCGTCGTGGCCGGAGAGCTGCTCGGCGGACATGTAGAGCGGCGTTCCGATGCGACCGCCCCCGGAGGCGGCGCCGTCGGCGGCGATGCGAGCGATGCCGAAATCGAGCACCTTCACTCTCGCCGGACCATCACTGGGGAAGCTCAAAAACAGATTTGCGGGCTTCAGGTCGCGGTGCACGATGCCGTGCGCGTGCACCTTGTCGAGGGCCGAGGCGACCTGCTTGAGGAGGTTTGTCGCGAGCGAGGGCGGCACCGGGGTGCCCTGCGCCAGCGTGTCGGCGATGAAGCGCGAGAGGTCTTTGCCGTGCAGCAACTCCATCACGATGAACGGCGCGTCCGTGGCCTTGTCCACGTCGCAGTCGAGCACGGCGACGATGTGATCGCTGTCGATGCCTGCGCATGCGCTGGCCTCGCGGAAGAAGCGCTCAACGCTCGACAGTTCGCCTCGAACGTCCGTGCGCAGTACCTTCACCGCGACCCGTCGGCGGGTCACTGCGTGCTCGGCCTCGAAGACCTCCGCGGAGCCGCCGGTAGCGATGCGCTGCACGAGTCGATAGCGCTCTGAGAGCACGTCCCCGGCCCCCGGCGCGCGACGTGCCATGACCAAAGAGGCGGAGGTTTCAGCGTCGTCCGACGGGCTCACTGCGCGCGGATGCTACTCCACCTCCGCGCCGCGGTGTGCGTGCGCAACGACCCCGGCGCGCGACGGCCGTGCGGGCTGCGGCGCGGTGGTGTAAAGACACGCGCTCCGGCCTAAAGGGCCTGGAAGAACGGTGAGAGAGATGCAGTTTCGCGGCGGTATCAGTGAGCTCATGAAGCAGGCGAATCGGATGCAGCGCCGGGTCGAGGAGACTCGCGATGCCAACAAAGACCGCACCGTCTTCGCGACCGGAGCGAACGACAAGGTGAAGGTCACGGCGAGCCTTGGGCGCTCGCTGGTGCGCATCGAGATCGACCCCGAACTTTACGAGAGCGACCGCGAACTGGCCCTCGACGCGGCGGTGGCCGCGGCCAACGTGGCGCTGCAACAGGCCTCCGAGGAGATGGACAAGGAGATCGCGAAGGTCACCGGGGGAGCGAAGATCCCAGGCATCACGTGAACGACGAGGGCGACCCGATCCAGGCTCTGGTGCGGCTGCTCACGCGGCTGCCAGGGGTGGGCGAGAAGTCCGCGCGACGCATCGCCTACCACGTACTCGGGGCCGACCCGGACTACGCCCGCGCCCTCGGGGGGGCCATCGCGACGATGTCCGAGCGGGTGCGCCGGTGTGCGTCGTGCGGGGCCTACACCAGCCGTGTGCGTTGCGCGATCTGCGACGACCCGCGGCGGACGGCAGAGATCTTGTGCGTGGTTGCGCGACCGATGGACGCCGACGCGGTCGAGCGGGCGCGAGTATTCCAGGGTCGGTATCACATCCTGCACACGCTGCTCGACCCACTGGGCGGCGTCGGGCCCGGGGAGTTTCCGCTCGAGCCGCTGCTCGAGAGGGTGGCGCGGGAGGGCGTACAAGAGGTGATTCTCGCGACGCCGCCGACGGTCGAAGGCGAGGCGACGGCGCTCTACCTGGCGGAGTGCTTCCATGCTGCGGGCGTGACGGTTACGCGCATCGCGAGCGGCGTTCCGCACGGGGGCGACCTGGAGTTCACCGACCCGATCACCCTGGGTCGCGCGATGGAGGGGCGGCGGTCGGTGTGAGAATTGTGAGGGCTATCGATGACCAGGGCTTCGCGTGGATGGTCGGTCAACGGTAGAGTCGACAGAGACCGGAGCGCACCTGCCAAGATGCCCTGAGTCTTTGATGATTCGAGCGTTGGCTCAGGCCTGGAGACGTAGCTGCGATGTCCGACGAACCCCGCAAGGAACAAAAGGTCAAGGCGAAGGCCCTCAAGGTGAAATACAAGAGCGCGACGCTCGAAGATTTCATTGACCATTACGCAAAGGACATCTCGCGCACCGGAATCTGGATCAAGACGAAGAACCCGCCTGCGCTGGGAGATTTGCTGAAGATCGAGATCCAGTTGACGGACGAGACCCCGGTGCTGAAGGCCGCCGGGCGCGTGGTGCTGCGCCGCGAGGAGGCAGAGGCGAGCCCCGATGCGCCGCCCGGAATGGGGGTGCGGTTTCTCAAGGTGGACGAGGGCCAGGAGGTTCTTGAGCGCATCATGGCCCGCAGGGGAGAGGGCACTGGACCCAACTTCGAGAGCCTGCGGCCACCCCCGCCCCCGCCCAGCGAGGCGTCCGCGCAGGGCAGCGATGCGCTTGCGGGTGATTTCTTCGGCAAAAGCTCGCACGCCCCGCTGCCCGCCGAGCAGGATCAGACCGTCATGCGCCAGATGAACGCCCTCCTCGGCGAGGCGCTGCGTGCCGTAAGGATCCCGTCGCCTTCCGCGGGAGAATCGCCCGAGGCGTCCAACGCGATCGGGTCGATGAAATCGACCATGGTCGGTATGGGCGTGGCCGAAGCGGCGGAGGCCGTGAGGGTCGCGCGCGCGCTGCTCGACCGCGCCGAAGCCGTGAGGGCTTCGGTGACCGCGAAGACCGCCGAAGCGTTCCCCGAGGAGGCACCGCCACCGGCCGAGGGCCCGGTTGAGGATTCGTTGGTTTCGGCGCCAGTTGCCATCGACGCACGCGAAGCCGCGTCGGCACCGAGCGAGCCGATGGATGCACCGGCGATGGATGCACCGGCGGCCCCGGAGCAGAGCGCACCGGACGCGGCTCTGGAGGCCCACCGCCAACTCCCCGAGGAGCCAGTCGCAGCCATCGCAATCGAGGCAGCTCCCACCGTCGCTCCAAAGAGCGAGGCCGCGACGGTAGCGGACCCTTCGACCCCGAGTGAAGTCGCACCTGAACCGGAAGCCGCGCCGATCAAGTCGGAGGAGGATGCCCCGGTTGCAGCGACGCCAGCGGAGAAGGCCGTCGAAACGGCCGTCGAAACGGTCACCGCGGCGGTTCTCCCACGTGCCTCGGTGGTGGCCAGCGCCGCGGTCGATGCGGCGCCGAAGAAGCGCAACCAGAGCATGGTCTACGCGGCCGTCGGGTTGGTGCTCCTCGTGGGTGTCGTCGCGATGTTGATGCGAAGCAACGACGTGCCCGATGAGCCCTCCCCTGCGCGCATCGAGGAGCCCGCGCCGGGACCGGCCGCGTTGACGCCGCCGACTCCGACGCGAGAGCCCACCACCCCGCCCGTGATGGAGCAGCCGCCGATCGCACCGCCAGTGCCGACGATCCAGGCTCCTCCGCAAACCACCGCGGAGCCTGAACCCACCCTCGCTCCTGCTGCTGTGGTGCCCCAGCCCGAACCCGTCCCCGCGGTGCTGCCCTCGCGCGAGCCGACCCCGGCTGCGGTCAACCCCACCCATCCGATGATCCGTCGGGCGCTACCCGTCGTGCGAGCGATCGTTCATTCCAATCCCGCGGTGCGTCCCAATCCCGCGGTGCGTCGCAATCCCGCGGTGCGTCCCAATCCCGCGGTGCGTCCGGCTCCCGTGGCCGTAGCTCCGGTCGTGGTGGCGCCCATCGTCCGGCCTGCGACGCGGCCGGCGATTCCGAGCAACGGAGCGGTTCCGCCCAACCCCTTCGAGTGAGCGTCGGAACGCGGTAGTCGCGCGCCGATTTTCCCCTTCCACGAAACGATCCTTTCCCGATGACAGCACCTGCTCTGCTGCTCGCCTATGCGGGCTGCGACACCTGCCGCAAGGCACGCACCTGGCTCGAGGCGCACGCGGTCCCGTTCACGCTCCGTCCCATCGTTGACGAGCCGCCCACCATCGATGAACTCCGTCGATGGATCGACGCGAGCGATGTACCCCTGCGGAAGTGGCTCAACACGAGCGGACTCAGCTATCGCGCGCTTGGCAAGGCGCGCATCGACGCAGCCACGGACGACATGCTCCTGACCTGGCTCGCCGCGGACGGAAAATTGGTGAAGCGGCCCGTACTGGTCTGGGGCGGCACCGTGCGCGTGGGGTTTCGTTCGGAGGCCTGGGAAGCGCTGCTAACGACGGGCTGATCGCCTACGGGCGGTGGCGACGACGCTTGCGGTGGGGGTTGCCGTCCGGCGGTGGCGGCGGCGCTGCCCTGGGCGCGGGCGCTGCGGTCGCACGATCGGCCGACGGACCAGGATCGCGGCCAACGGGGCGCTTCACGTAGCTGACCACCGGCGCCGGCGAGCGCGGCTGCCACGGCCCCGAGCGGGCCGGTGCGTTGGGATTGCGCGGCGCAGGCGGCGGACCGGGGCGCGACGGCGCGGGCGGACGGTCGTTGGGCTGCGAGAAACCACCGGGGCGCGACGGCGCGGGCGGACGGTCGTTGGGCTGCGAGAAGCCACCGGGGCGCGACGGCGCGGGCGGACGGTCGTTGGGCTGCGAGAAGCCACCGGGGCGCGACGGCGCGGGCGGACCACCAAAGGACTGCGGCGGACGGGCGCCGCCGGGGCGGGGGCCCTGCTGCCCGCGCGGAGCAAACTGTGCCTGGCCAGGACGAGACTCCCGCGCGACCGGGGCCGGAACGTAGTCTGGCGACAACTCCCGGCGCACGTACGTCTTCCAGATCTCGCGACCGTCGCTGTTGCACGCGAGCAGGCTGCGATCGACGCGGGCGAAAAACTGCTGAATGCCCTCGAAATCGCGCAGGAAGAAGGTCTCCGACTGAGAGTTGTGCGCGGCCGAGACGGTCTGCGGGAAGTCGATGATGGTCGGTCCCGCAGCGGCGAGCAGCACGTTGTAGGGCGACAGGTCGCCGTGAATCAGGTCGCAGCAGAGCATCTTCACGATCTGCGCGCGGAGGTCACGGTAGAAGTCGGCGGCCTGCGTGGGGTCAAAGTTGGCATCGATGAGCCTCGGGGCAGCGTTGCCCTCGGCGTCGGAAACCAACTCCATCAGCAGCACTCCCTCGTAGAACATCACGGGCGTAGGCACCCGAACGCCCGCGGCGTGGAGCCGGTGGAGGCAACGCGCCTCGGAGGCCTTCCACTCGTCCTCGTCCTCTCCGCGGCCGAAGCGGCTGCCCTTCTCCATCGCGCGCTGGGTGCGGCTATTGCGCACGGTGCGGCCCTCTTTGTAGACCGCGTTGTTCTTGAAGCTGCGCTGGTCGCGGTCTTTGTAGACCTTGGCGACGACGACCTCGCCTCGGTACAACACCCGAAACACGTCGGCCTCCTTGCCGCTCTTCAATCGGCCGAGAACGTCGTCGAGGATGCCTTCAGAGACGAGCGTGTCGAGGGGGCTATGCATGGCGATCGCGGGGGCGAACATACCCTTATTAGACCTCCGTCGCGGGGCGATTTCCTCCCGTGTAACGATCAGCCGGAGACCCGGGTAGCATATTGCCCATGACACGACGTAGACGGAGGCACCGCGGGAAGGCGACGCTCGCGGCCCTGGCCGCGCTGCTCCATGGCGTCCGAGCGCACGCCGTGGACTGGAGCGCCGCGGCCTTTGTGGGCCATGAGCAGTGGCTCTCGCCGGAGATCGGTGGCCACGGGTGGGTGCTCCTCGACGCGCGCGGGCGCGGCCTCACCCGTGGCGGCGGCGACCTGCACTTCTTCCTCAACACCGAGACGCTGCAAGCGGGTGTGGAGAATCTTCCGATGGGTACGCCGCGACTGCAGTGGTCGGCGGCGCTGCGGGCCGAGGGCGCCTACGCCGGGCTGCTGCCGGACTACTACACGCAAGGGACGATGCGCCCCGGAAGCGGCTTCTGGGCGAGCTATGCGTACGCCTTCACGTCGCTCAAATGGCTGCCCGGCGGGGCCCACTCCGTCGAGTTCGTCGGGGCCGCGCGGCTCTGGCTCTTCGCGCGCATCGAAGGCTCGACCCACCCAGACCTGCAGATGCCCCCAGACGCCGCCGTCTTCGAGCCGCGCCTCCGCTACACCTACTGGAACCTCTCCAGCCCCGGCGAAGAGTGGCAGTCACAGGTCGCGTACCCGCGCGTTCGCGGCCTCGCCGTGGGCCTCGAACTCGGCGCCGACGTTCGCGACAACGCCCAGGCCTGGGGCGCCGTGCGTGGCATCGACGATGGGCGCAACCATCCGGGGCGGGTGATTCTTATGGCGCGGCAGTGGCTTCGCGCAGGAGCGCAGATCGGACCGCGAGTGCGCGTGCAGTTGGAAGAGAGTGCGAGTTGGGGCGACGGCGAGGACGACCTCACTCGGCCGCGCGCCGGCGGAATGAACCCCTACGTGGTGCCCATTCCCGGGATGCCCTGGGCGTCGCTCTTGAGCGAGCGACTACTCGCGGCGCAGGCGAGCGTGCACGTGCGGCCGTCGCTGCGGTATCCGCACGAGGTCGGCGTGGCCGTCGCGGGCGGGGCCTTCAACGACGTGCGGCGCATCGGGGCACTCGACACTTTCGGCGGGGCTGGTGGCGTGGCGGCGTTTACCGACCTGCGCTTCGGACGATGGCAAGTGTACGCTCGCGCAGGGTGGGCGTTTCCCGTGGCGTGGCTGCCCGGTACGCACGTCAGCGTGCTCGCGGGCCTCGGCGTCCGGCTGTTTTAGCGGAGGGTCCGCCGCGGTACGCTCGCGGCACCATGAAGACGTTTGTACCCTTCGCAGTGCCCGTCTTCGCCGCCGCCACGCCAGGTCCCTTCGGCGCCAGCCCCGCGCCCCCGCGCCGTCGTGCCGTCGCGCCCCTCGTGGCGCTCGCCCTGGTCGGCCTTGCAGGCGTCTTCGCGCTCGTTCGTTGGCGCGCGCACCCGAAGCCGGCAGCCCACGTAGCCGTCGCCGCACGCGCGGTCGACCTCGCCGCGGGCGATGGCCACACCTGCGCCCGCTTCGACGACGGCGCGGTCCGTTGCTGGGGCGCCAACAACCGCGGCCAGCTAGGCGCGCGGGCCGCGGCACCGGGTGTTCCGGTACGGGTCCCGCTCGGGCTCGCCGCCACGCACGTCGCCCTCGGCGAAGAGCACACCTGCGCCGCCGTCGCCGACGGATCGGTCCGTTGCTGGGGCCGGGCCACGAGCGGACAGCTCGGTCGCGCGGGCGATATCGAGAGCCTCGCGCCCGTCGTTGTCGCCAACCTCACGGGTGCCGCGGAGCTCGCGCTCGGCATCTTCCACTCGTGCGCGCGCCTCGCCGACGGCACCGCCCGCTGCTGGGGAACCAACGTCCACGGGCAGCTCGGCGACGGCACCGCGGACCCACGCGAGAGTCCCGTCGCGGCCATCGACCAGGCCGAACTCACGCAGCTCGCGGCGGGCGAGAGCGACACTTGCGCTGTGCGCGCCGACGGCACCGTGCACTGCTGGGGCGCCAGCTACGGCACCGGTCCGGGAGCCGGACCCCAGGAGGTCGTCGGCCTCACCGAAGCGACGCAGGTGTCCGTCGGGCACGGCGACACCTGCGCGCGACGCCGCGATGGCACGCTGCGCTGTTGGAGCGCCGCGCGCTGCTGAGGCAGCGTCGATCGCGGCCAGTTTGGCGGCGGAAACCAGGAGATCGAGGCGCTACGGGACGTGATCGAAGTCGCGGTGGGGCGATTCCATGCGTGCGCGCTGCGGCAGGGCGGCGAGGTCGTGTGCTGGGGTGGCAACGCCTTCGGACAGCTCGGCGACGGCACCACGGTCAACCGCCCCGCCCCCGCGGCGGTGCCTGGAATCGGATCTGTCGCGCGCATCGCCGCGGGCTCCCGGCACACCTGCGTGGTCACCGTGGCGGGGGCGGTGTTGTGTTGGGGATCGAACGCCGATGGACAACTCGGCGACGGCACCACCGTGTCCCGCACGCGCCCCGGGGCGGTACACTTCGACGCGCGGCGCTGACCGGATCTCCTGCGGCGTCCGATCACCAGAGATCCTGACCGGACATCGAATTCTCGAGCGATTTCGGCACGTTCGGACGCGGTATCGCGCATTCGATGGGATGCCAGAATTCCGGCGAGGCGTCGAAGCCCGCGCGAGCTTCGTCGCAGCCACCGCCAGGCCGCGTGGCATCACGACCGGCTTCTCAGGTCAGGATCTCTGGATTCCGCCAGTGGAACCGCAGACCGAAAGCAGATTCCTCGTTGGCACTCCGGGTCGTCGGGCCGCGCCGAAACAATCTCTTCCCAGGGGACATCCTCCATCGTCCCGCCGAGTCGAAGGTCGGGGCGAAACACCATTGGACTGCCATGTTCGGAGTGCATCGTGGCCGCGTGGAAGCGACACATCTCGGCGATCTTTCGGCCTATCGTCAGATACGGAATCTCCCAGTCCCAGCCCATCGTGAGCGTGTGCGAGCCGAGCCGAGCAGCCCTCGGCATCGAGGTGATCGGCGGTGGGGCCTGCGGGGTTCGCGGCGTGGTGATCGCGCGCGATCTTTCGTTGAGTTCGGAGGCGACGAGCGCCGGGAGCAGGACGGTTCCTACCTGGGCGGCGAGCGGCGGGGGTGCGGCGGTTCCCGGCGAACCGCGGGCAAAAAGGGGGGCGGGGTCTCGACCGGCGCGGTGTCATGGGCGGGCCGACCACCGCCGCGGCGGGGTGCCTGAATCTCGGCGAGAAGCGTGCGAATGAGGGTCTCGGAGGGCTCCGGTGCGCTGTCGCTCACGGAACCATTGGAGGATCTCACCCCGAGCCGATCGTGGTCGGCTCCCGCGTCGGGCACCGCGAGAAGTACGCCTCCAGGATCTCGGTCCGGGTGTCAATCCTATGACTCCACTGGAGGGCGGAGGACTTCTTGCGTGACATCGCGGCGACTCTATGGCCGCGGAAGCTCCTGGCCTATCCCGGCATCGAACTGACGGTATTTATCCCTAGAATCCGAGACCACCGCGGGTGGGTGCAGCAACCCTGTCTAGCGTGATTACCGCGAGCGCGTGACGTTGCCCCCGGCCAACCGGGTTCACTGTCTTGTTCGAAGTGGAAAGGCAAGACTCGACACCGACTCGCGTGAGGGGAGTACCTGTCACCCGCCACCAGGCGGTCGAAGAACGAACGCATTGCCCCGGCCGACGAACATCAGGAGGAAGTCGCAGCCTGCGCTCGCAGCGGCGACTGCCGAAACCTGCGAGATCTTCAGGCAGTGCCGATTCCGTGATAGAGCATTGATCCCCGACCAGGGGTGTCTTGCCGGAGATTATCAAATCATCCAATCCGGACAGTAAGGTTTGCCCTGACCGACAAAGGCATGGAGTCCTGTGATGCAAAAGCTTGTTCTCACCGATTCCGACACGGTGGAGTTCGGCAGGATGGTGCGAAAAATAAAGATGTTTTCGTCCATAACCATGGGCCTGCTAGAAAAGATACTTAGCCAAATAAATCTGTACCAGTATCAGACGGGAGAGAATGTCTGTCGGCAGGGGGAAGTCGGAGATTCGTTTTACGTGATCTATACCGGGAGGCTGGGAGTCCATGTGAAAAGCGGCTTCTTTTCGTACTCAAAGAGGGTGGCTGAACTGCGCCCGGGGGAGTGTTTCGGAGAAATGTCGCTTTTGAGTCGCGAGCCCCGTAACGCCACCATTACCTGTGAAGAGGGCGCAACGCTGTTCGTTCTCATGGCCGACAATTTCGATCAGGCGGTCGGCCAGAACGTCGCTTTCCGTGAGGAAATCACCAGACTGGCCGCCGAGCGCGACTACGAACTAAGACAACAGAAATAGAGGCCCTCCATCGAAACCCGGGGACCTCACCCCGCGCCGCCGCGCAGTGCCTCTCCCAGTAGGTGAGCGGGCTTCTGAATGCTGCCAGGCATGTCGTGCGCATGGTTCCGTATTCACAACGGAACCAGTTTTTTTACGTGGAAGTTCTCAGGTCAGGACCTCTGGATTCAACACCTTTAGCGGTCTGCCAAATCGATGCGCGTGCATCACCGTGAGGTCATCACCACGACGACGCGCTCGTCCCGGCCACCGTCGTCCGATGCCGCCTCTCCAACGCCGCTCAGCGTCGCAGGAAGATCGGGTTGCTCACCCCAAAGGCCATGCGCCGCGGAAACACCGGATCCAGTTCGCGCCCGTGCGCGGCCACCACCACCCAGCTACCCGTCGCGCTCACCGGTACGCGCACCGTCCCGTGGTAACGCACCACCGGGTCGCGCGGGTCGCGCGCCGCGTCGTCGAGCGCGATCGTCGGCAGCGCCGTCCCGTCCACGAAGACCTGCAGGCGGTCGGCGCGCACCCACGTCGGCGCCCGCGCGGTGATCTCCATTCGCCCTTCCGCCCCGACGCCGATGATCTCCTGGCCGGGCCCGACGGCGCCCACGTCGCCGCTCGCGGGAAGCGCACGAACGTCCAGGAAGATGCCGCCCGCGATGGTCGATCGGCCGGTTCCGACTGCGGTGGCGATGGCCTGCGGCGATGCGCCCTGCGGCTCGCTCGTCCCTAGAAACATGCAAGTCCGCGGAAACCCCACCGGCGAGCTGCTCAGGTGGTGGCTGTCCGAAGAGCCCACCGCGAAGACCCGTCGACCCCGCGCCAGGAAAGAGAACCAATCCCGCACCAGCACGGGGTTCTCTTCAAACGAACTGTCATTGAAGAACTCCACCGCAGTGAAGCCGTCATCCCACATCGTCGGATTGGCCGTGCCCTCCGCTGGGTTGTAACCCGCTGCCTCGAAGTACGCGCCGTTGCGTGCGCCGCGCGGGTGGTTGATCACCAGCGTAGGGTGCTCGGGACGGGCGCGCACATCAGCAAATACCGCGGGCGGCAGACGATTGGCCCAGGCGAAGTTGCCATTGTTGATCTGTGAAGTATCGGCGTTGAGCGGAAACACCCCGAAGTGCCCATACGTGAACGTCGTCAACTCAATGGATCCAACACCCCGCACGTGGCGCGCGAGCCCCATCGCGTCGATCAATGGCTGGAAATCCCCGACCCACTCGTGGTCCGAGCGGGCCATCACCTCGAGATTGTCTGCGGCACCGGAGGCGACCTTGAGGCGCGCGTCATCCTCGGAATCCGGCGAGCGAACCGTGTGAATGTGGAAGTCCCCGCACAGCACACCAGGCGTCGCAACCACCCGGCGAAGCGTCACCGGAACCCGCACGGTCATCCCCGCGGCGACCGTCACCGTGGTGTCCGAGAGGTCGTAGAAAGGGCCGCGGGAGACCACCACACGGTACCTTCCGGGCGGCGCGGGGAGGGTCACGCGACCGTCCGTGGGAAAGGCCACGTGCAGCCGGTCGAAGCCGGGCACAGGCTCGCCGTAGCTCGCAGGCAGCGACGGCGGCATCGCTCCCACCGGGATCACCTGCACCCGCACCGGCAGCGCCGCGGCGGACACAGCGTCCGTCGCCTCCACAACAATCGATCCGTCCGCTGGAAACTGCAGCGCCGCCGTGCTGCCGTCCGTGGCCACGGTGACCGCAGGCGTCGGCGCGCTGCCGCCGCGCCAGCCCACGAGGCGCACAGGCTCCGCAGGGACGCGCATCTCGAAGCGGCCCAGCGCGTCGGCGGTGACGCGATCGAGGTAGCGCGCTCCGTCCGCAGAGGTGACGTGCACCCGCGCTCCGGCAGCGGGCTGGCCGGCCGCGTCGGTGATGGTTCCGGTGAGCGCGCGGAGGGTGACGCCGTTGGACGCCGCGATGGTGCGCTGGAGACCGTCGAGACCGACAGCGCCGAGCGCGAGGCGGCCGTAGTGCACGCGCTCCTGGCTGCACGGCGGAAAGGTGAGCGCCGGGGCCGTAAACATGTCGAAGCCCGACACGGAAATGATCGGAGTAAGTGATCCGCGCGCGGGAGGGAGCATCCAGGCCCAGCTGGTGGCGCGGTCGTCGATCCAGCCGACGAGCGGCGTCGCGCTCATCGCGCCGGTGGTCTCCATGAACCCGCGGTCGGGCACGAAGCGCCCCATGCGGTTGCCCTGGAAGAAACCGTTGAGCACCGTGCGCACCGTCGTCGTGCCCAGCCGCGGCACGTCAAAAGACACGTAGACCTCCACCACGTCGCTGTCGCCGCGCATCTCGTAGTCCACCGCCACCCGGATGTCCCCGTAGTCCGCCGGCGCGATCGCATACCCAAACTCGTTCAAGAACGGAATCGCCCGCAGCGGCCCGATGGCGCGCACCACCGCGGGCATCCCATCGCGGCCGTCGTGCGTCACGGTCACGGACTCAGCCTGCATGGTGAAGCGCCCGAGGCCGATGATCAGCTCGCCGAAATCCCCCGCATCGACGAGGCGTCCGTCGCGCACGGAGGCCACCCCTACGGGCATTCCGCCCCACGGGTTGTACCCCGACGTCGGCCGCGCAGACTCGATGAGCAGCCCGACGCGGCCGTTGGACAGCACGTAGTCGCCCGCCTGCCAGGTGTTCAACCCGGTGCGGTCGAGCGGGAGCATCGCAGCCGTCAGCCGCCCCGCCCGCGCTGCCCCGGCGGGTGCCATCGTCGGCTCCGCCGCGCCCTCCACACTCCCCTGCACGAAGGCCGCGCCCACGGGACACTCGCTCGGCCCGCGGTCCTCCGCGAAGCCCGCTTCAGCGTCCGTCACGGCTGCGTCCATGGCGCCGCCGTCCGCCGCGTCGAGACCCGCATCGCGCACCGCCTCCGTCGTCGGATCTCCGCAAGAAACAAGCACCGCCACGCCCGCCAGACCCAGCCATGAACTCCGCATATCCTCTATTCTGTCACCGTTCTGTCACACGCCGATAGTCCATTGGCTTGTCATCCCTGACGGAAGTCGGGGATGGTTCTGCGCACCCGTCATGCCCATCGCCCAGCACTTCGTCCTCGACCCCGCAGTGACGTTTCTCAACCACGGCTCGTTTGGCGCAACGCCCCGCCCCGTACTCGCCGCGCAACAGCGCCTCCGCGACCGGATGGAAGCCCAGCCAGTGCAGTTTCTGGTGCGCGACCTCGAGGCCCTGCTCGACGACGCGCGCGCCGCCGTCGGGGCCTTCATCGATGCCCCCGCGGACGACCTCGTCTTCGTCCCCAACGCCACGCACGCCGTCAACGCCGTGCTCCATTCGCTCACGCTTTCGCCCGGAGACGAGATCGTCGTCACCGACCACGGCTACGCCGCGTGCACCAACGCCGCGCGCTTCGTCGCCGAACGCGCCGGAGCGCGGGTGATCACCGCGACGGTTCCCTTCCCGCTGACCTCGCCCGGCGAAGTGGTCGATGCCATCACCCGCACGCTCTCGTCGCGCACCCGACTCGTCCTCGTAGACCACGTCACCAGCCCCACCGCGCTGGTGTTTCCCATCGAAGACATCGTCCGAGTCTGCGAACGCGCCGGAATCAGCGTTCTCGTCGATGGAGCCCACGCGCCGGGGATGCTCCCGCTGTCGGTTCGCTCGTTGGGCGCGGCGTTCTATACGGGCAACCTTCACAAGTGGGTGTGCGCGCCGAAGGGCGCGGCATTTCTCCACGTACACCCGGCCCAGCAGCACCGTGTGCGACCCCTGGTGATCAGCCACGGCGCGACCACCACACGCACCGATCGTTCGCGCCTGGCCATCGAGTTCGACTGGATGGGCACGCAAGACCCGACCGCAGTACTCGCCGTGCCAGAGGCGCTGCGCTTCGTCGGATCGCTGCTCCCGGGCGGCTGGGACGCCCTGCGCGCCCGCAACCGCGCCCTCGCCCTGGAGGCCCGCGCGCTGCTTGCAGATGCCCTCGGCGTGGCTGTCCCGGCCCCGGAGTCGATGATCGGCGCGATGGCAACGCTGGTGCTGCCGCCAGAGCGATTTCCTCCAGCGCGCGGGGGCGATCCTGCCTTCGAGGACCGACTCCAGCAGCACCTCTGGAACACCCATCGCATCGAGGTGCCGGTCATTCCCTGGGGGACACCGCCGCGCACGCTGCTGCGGGTGAGCGCCCAGGCCTACAACCACCTCGACCAGTACCATCGGCTCGCGGAGGCCCTGAACAGCGCTGCGATCGTGCACAAAGACAACCGATAGGTTATCGCGTCGACGCCATGCAGAACGACAATCTCTTGAGTGTGGACCCATCGGGTTCAACCCCGGCCTCATTTGCACAGACCATGATCGCTCCCTCGCACGACGGCACTACGCAGGTCGTGCCCGGAGACGCCCTGTTCGCAGCGTCGCCACCGGGGGGCGGAACGCGGTCCACGATTCTGCCGCGGGTGGAGTTCATCGGGGAGGTTCCGCGGCTGGTGGTGGACGCGAGGGAGCGCTTCGAATCGGCGAAGGTGCTCGGGCGCGGCGGCGTCGGCGAGGTGATGCTCGCGCGGGACAACGACATCGAGCGAGCGGTGGCCCTGAAGCGCCTGCTCCCGGAGTTGGAGGGCGGGGCGGACATCATCGCGCGCTTCGTCCAGGAGATTCGAGTGCTGGGGCGTCTCGATCACCCGAACATCGTGCCCATCCACGACGTCGGGATAGACGCGGACGGACGGTATTTTTACGTGATGAAGTACGTCGAGGGCGAGACCCTCGAGCACGTCATCGAGCGCCTCGTGGCCGGAGACGCGGATTACCACCGAAGGTATACTTTCGAGCGGCGCACGGAGGTGTTCATGCAGGTGCTGCGCGGGGTGCAGTACGCCCACGCGCAGGGGGTTTTGCACCGCGACCTGAAGCCCGCAAACATCATGGTGGGTCGCTTCGGCGAGGTGGTGGTCATGGACTGGGGACTCGCGCGCAGCCGCGACGAGGGGAAGATCTTCCCGGTGGACGACGGGGCCACAACGCTGACCTCGCCGCGCGGGAGTCAGGTGCCGACGGACAAGCTCCAGACCATGGAAGGCACTCTGCTCGGGACGCCGGCGTACATGTCGCCGGAGCAGGCGCGCGGCGAAGTGGCGACGCTCGACGAGCGCAGCGACGTGTACTCGCTCAGCGTGATGTTTCACGAACTGCTGACGCTAGAGCACTATCTGGCGAGCAAAAACACCGTGACGGAGTGCATCGCGGGCGTGCTGACGGAGCCGGTGCCCGCGGCGTACAAAACGGTGAGCGCACACCAATCGCTGGTGCCCAAGGAGTTCTCGCACTTCATCCGGCACGGCGTGGCCAAGGACGCCCATGAGCGCTTTCGCTCGGTCACGATGATGATCGACCGACTGCTGGCCATCCGCGACGGCAAGGTGCCGGTGGAGTGTGCGTCTACGATGGTGAAGCGAATTGGATCGGAGTCGATGCACGCGGTCGATCGGCACCCCTTTGTCGCAATGCTGGCGATGGGCATCTCCGCGGGGCTGATGCTGATGGGCGTCGCGATGCTGATCTGGACGGCGTTTGATGCGCTGGGATAGCTCCGAAACGCTGGCCCGCCGAAGCGGTCGGTGACAGAATCCGCGGCATGTTCTCGTTTACCGATTCAGCCAAGACGACGATGCCTTCTCCCGCCGAGGCGCTCCCCGGACGCAGTGAGCCGGTGCCGGTGCCCGCGCGCCACGCCGTTCTCGACGCCTCCATCGCAGGGGACTTCCCGGGGATGGCGATGGCGCTGCTCGGCATGGGCTGCTTCTGGGGCGCCGAGCGGAAGTTCTGGAGCATTCCCGGCGTGGTCTCGACCGCAGTGGGCTACGCCGGGGGCTACACGCCCAACCCAACCTACAAGGAAGTGTGCGGCGGGCGCACCGGGCACAACGAAGTGGTGCGGGTGGTGTACGACCCGGCGAAGGTGTCCTACGAGGCGCTGCTGAAGGCGTTCTGGGAGAACCACGATCCGACCCAGGGGATGCGCCAGGGCCACGACGTAGGGACGCAGTACCGCTCGGGGCTGTATTGGTTCAGCGAAGAGCAGCGGGCGACGGCGGAGGCCTCGCGCACCGCGTACGAGCAGGCGCTTCGGAAGGCCGGGCGCAACGCGATCACGACGGAGGTGCTGGCGGCACCGGCGTTTTATTTCGCGGAGGAGTACCACCAGCAGTATCTGGAGAAGAACCCCGACGGGTATTGCGGACTCGGGGGCACCGGCGTGAGCTGCCCCATCGGGGTCGGAGTGACGGCGTAAGAGGGGGTCGGCGCTCGGAGCAGGTGCGCCTCTTCATCGGCCGCAGCGGGCGACCGATGGAGACGCCACCCGAGAGCGATCAGTGCTGGGCGTGGTTGGCGCCGCACATGCTGTCGCATGCGGTGACGCGCGTGCGGCAGACGGCGATGCAGTTTGCGTTGGCGCCGCAGTCGCGCTCGCAATCGACGCCAAACTCGCGACACGAGGCGTGACACTCGCGCGCCGGGGGCGGAGACAGCGCCGGCTGCGTGATGCCGTGTGATCCGCCGCCGACGCCTCGCGACGGAAAAGCGGGGAGGAACGACGTGCCCATGAGGAAGAGCGCGAGGAGTTTCATGGGGGGGATTCTACCTCGCGCAATCGGGGTCGAGTCCAGCGCTCTTCCACACCTTTTGGTGGGGGGACGCAAAACCGAGCGCGAATCGCCGTACGGGATCGATCTTTACGTTCTCCCACAACGGTGGGAGCCTCTTCGCCATGACCAGCCGATTTCTCCTTATTCTGCCGCTAATCGCGGCCTGTTCTTCCGCCGATCCCCTTCCCTCGGGCACCGCGGAGACGGGCGTGGATGCCGCCACTTCCGGCGATGTCGCCAGCGATGCCCAACCCGCGACGGACACGGCTCCGTTGATGGATGGCGGCGCGACCGACGCCGCCCCGGCGACGGATGCGCCTGCTCCCACGGACACAACGCCCGTGACCGACACCGTTGCGCTCACCGACAGCACGCCCGCGGTAGACGTTCCCCTTCCGATTGACGTCCCCCTTCCGATCGACGTTCCCCTTCCGATCGACGTTCCCCTTCCGATCGACGTTCCCCTTCCGATCGACGTTCCCCTTCCGATCGATGTTCCCCTTCCGATCGATGTCCCCCTTCCGATCGACGTCCCCCTTCCGATCGACGTCCCCCTTCCGATCGACGTCCCTCTTCCGATCGACGTCCCCCTTCCGATCGATGTCCCCCTTCCGATCGATGTCCCCCTTCCGATCGACGTCCCTGGCCCGGATGTCGTGTGTTCCGCGGGCCAAACGCTTTGCGGTGCGGGTTGCGTCGACACGCTGAGCAGCGCAGCCCACTGCGGCGGATGCGGACGGAGTTGCTGCGCGGGCAACACCTGCGTGGCCGGAGTGTGCGTCTCTTTGAGCACATGCACTTCTCCGCAGAGCGCGTGCCCAAACATGTCCGGCAGCTGCTCGGGAATCCAGTGCGTCAATCTCACGAGCGACCCCGCAAACTGCGGCGCTTGCGCCCGACCGTGCGCCGGAGGCCAGGTCTGCTCGGCAGGCACGTGCATGACGATGGCTTCGACCTTCATTCCGTTCTCGCCGTGCCTCAATGCCTCCGACTACGTGGACGCCACCACGGTCGCCTTCGGCGGCGCCCTCGGCTCCGTCTATTCACCGCGCTGCGTCCGCGTGCGCACCGGCGCCAGCCTCACCTTCTCGGGGTCGTTCAGTTCGCACCCGCTCAGCCCGTCGCCGCGGAATTCGGGCGGTACAAACCCCATCCCCGTGACCAGCAGCGGCACCAGCGTGTCGGTGCCCTTCCCGACCGCGGGCTTCTATTCGTTCTATTGCACATTCCACGGAAGCGCCGCGGGAACGGGCATGTCGGGCGTCGTTCAAGTCACTCCCTGACCGAGCCTACGAAGGCGGCTAGCGCTTCGCGGAGAACTCCATGACCCCGTCATCGAGCTTCGCGTGGCGCAGCAGCATCATGTCGAGGGCGTAGTTCTGGTGCAGCTTCCAGGGCGCCACGGAGCCCTGTCGCGGAAACAGATCGATCGATCGCCGCACGTACCCCGAAGTGAAATCCAGCAGCGGCTCTTCCTCGATGGAAGGGTCGTTTCGCCGCGGGCAACACTGCGTATAGCCGTGCTCATCCATGTGGTTGAGAAGTCGGCAGATGTACTCGCAGGTCAGGTCAACCTTGAGCGTCCACGACGCGTTGGTGTACCCGATGGCGAGCGCCATGTTGGGAACATCGCTGATCATCATCCCCTTGTAGGCCATGGTCTCCGCGGGCTCGACGCGCTTTCCATCGACCACCACCTCCATCCCTCCCAGGAACTTCAACTTCAGCCCCGTCGCCGTCACGATCAGGTCGGCGTCGAGATCAACCCCGGACCGCAGCCGGATCCCGGTCTCCGTGAACGTCTCGATCGGGTCGGTCACCACCGACACCTTGCCCCCACGCACGGCGTCGAAGAAGTCGCCATCGGGCACCACGCACACCCGCTGATCCCAGGGCTTGTAGGTCGGCGTGAAGTGCTTCGCCACGTCCGTCGCCCCCCGCACCTGCTGCCGCACGCCACCCACCATGAGCCGCTTCGCCTGCTCCGGGAAGCGTCGGCAGTATTGGTAAAACGCCATGCCAAGGAGCACGTTTTTACCGCGGGTGAGCGCGTACGCTGCCCGCATCGGCAGGCGCGCCCGGAGGAAGTTGGCGATGCGATCGCGCTCCGGAACAGAGATGAGATACGTCGGCGAGCGCTGCAGCATCGTGACGTGCGCGGCCCGCTTCGCCAGCTCCGGGACGAGCGTCACCGCGGTCGCGCCGCTGCCGATCACCACCACCCGCTTGCCCTCGTAGTCGATGTCCCCGGTCCAGTGCTGCGGGTGCACCACGCGGCCGCGGAAGCGCTCGCGGCCCGAAAACTCCGGCGCGTGACCGGCGTCGTAGTCGTAGTAACCCGCGCACATGAAGAGGAAGTTGCAGGTGAAGGTGCGTGCCTCGCCCGTGGCGGCGTCGCGCACATCGACGGTCCAGCGCGACTCCGCGCTCGACCAGGTCGCGCGCTCGACCCGGTGCCCGTAGCGAATCTTTCCGTCGATGCCGTACGCCGCCGCCGTGTCGCGCAGGTAGTCGAGGATCGCCGCCCCGTCCGCGATGGCCTTCGGGTTTGTCCACGGGCGAAACGAGTAGCCCAGCGTGTACATGTCCGAGTCCGAGCGGACGCCGGGATACCGGAAGAGATCCCACGTACCCCCCATCGCCGCGCGCCCCTCGAGGATGGCGTAGGTCTTCGTCGGGCAGTTCGCCTGAAGGTGGTACGCCGCGCCAATGCCGGAGATCCCGGCGCCGACGATCAGCACATCGATGTGTTCGTGGTTCACTGCTGCTCCTCTAGGGGGTCTTCGCTGCGCCCGACTATAGGCGCGCAGGTTTACACCGCACGTTGCCGACGCAACGCATCTGCGAAAGAGGGACCCCCACCTCCTCAAGCGACACAACGCATCGGAGGGAGAGGTACCCCCTCGTCCCATAGGCGGGAATACCACAGCCACAATTCCGAGCGCCCGTTCGGCAACGGTTGCAAGCGGCTGGCGGCCTGGGGTGCAGGCGCGAGACGCGACCAACCCCAGCCGGGAACCGACCAACCCCCGCCGGGAACCGACCAACCACTGTCGGGAACCGACCAACCACTCCCGGGAACCGACCAACCACTCCCGGGAACCGACCAACCACTCCCGGGAACCGACCAACCACTCCCGGGAACCCGACCAACCACTGCCGGGATCCGACCAACCACTCCCGGGAACCCGACCAACCACTGCCGCGAAGCTCACACCCCGCGATGAAAAGTCCCAACGAAGTGCGCCTGTCGTATGGACCGCCGTCGCAGGCGAAGCCCGCTCACTCCACGGCGTCGATGGCTTCGAGGTACTCGGTCAGCAAGAAGGCGCACTCCATCCAACCGTCGGAGCCCTCCATCAGCCGAACAAGAACCTGCCCCTCGTCGAGCGAAGCCTCCGCGCGGTCTTCCTCCCCCAGAAACACCGCCGTCGCAGCGCCGTTCTTCCCCTTGAGGATGAACGGTAGCTCCTTCTTGATGGCGTTGAAGAGCTCATCGTCACCGGGTGCACACGAGAAGAGGTCGCCGATCTCAACGCGGCTGCGGGCGTCCGGCGCGTCGCCAAGGCCCTCCGCGACAAAGGCCGTCAGCACCTCCAGGGCGGCGAAGTAGTGAATCTCCGACGACTCGATCCACTCGGGATCGATCTTCAGCACGACGCCCACCATGCCGCGGGTCGGCTCGATGAGAAGTTCGAGCTTCGCAGTGCGGGCGATGCGCGTGAAGCCAAAGTACCGCCGCGCGATGCGCCCCACGGGCTTGCCGGAGCGGTCGAGTTCGAGGGCGAAGCGCCGCCCAAACGGCGTGCCGTCGATCTCCTGGGTCTTCCACCCCGCCACGCCCGTGCGGTCGCCTTTGGCGAACCCCACCGGCGGACTGAAGAGCAACTGTCCGAGTTCGAAGACCGCCCGCTGCGTGGCCACGCCAATGTGCAGCCGACTGCCCCCCTCTTCGTTGCGCACCACCAGCGTCGCCGTCTTCTTCACGAAGCTCGCCGAGGCCTCCATGCGCTTGCCAAGAAACACCTCCGTCGCCGCGCCCCCGCCGTCGCGCGGAATCCACGGCAGCGCCTCAAGCACCGCCGCGAAGGTGCGCGTCTGGTCGTAGGCCACCGCGAGCGCGTTGCCGAGGGACTTCTGATCGTCCGCCGTCGCCTCGCCCGCGACGTCCGCAAGGAAGCGCGCGTACGCCTGCATCGCCCCGGTCGCCAGAGTGCGGTCTTGCAAAGCACGACGGTCGATCCAGAGATTGACCACCTCGCTGTGTTCGTCTTCGCCGAAGAGGGCCTCAAGCTCGGCGGAGTCACCGAGTAGTTGCGCCTTCCACGCGACGCGCTTCATCCCGCGAAGCCGTGGATCGGTCGGGTCGTCCCCGGCCACCCGGACGAGCGCATAGGTCTTCGCAAACGTGGAGGCCTCGATCTCCGAGGCCGTCCGATCCAACAGGTTTCCGCGAGGGTTGGGGCGCATACAGGGGTGCGGAGGGTCGTCCAGAGCGCCGCCCAGCGTCAACGATCTTGGACGAAACGTGAGCGACCGCCCGAGGACTCTCAGCGCCGCGGGACAGCGTCGTCGGCGCAGCGAAACCCGCTCACAGGGTAGCGCCCGGTAGGCTGGTGGTGCACCCGGTTGGTCACGCGTAGGCCGTCCGGAGGGTAGTTCCATGCGCCGCCGCGGAGCACGCGCTGACACTCGTGGGGGATGCCCATCGAACCGGTAAACGACCACTGCCCGTGGCGCTGCAGGTCGGCATACGCCGCGAGCGCCGTCGCGCAGGTCGGCTCCACCGTGGGATACCGATACCCGTAAGGGTCGTACACCGTGGCGGTCCACTCCCAGACGTTTCCCGCGAGGTCGAGGACGCCCGAGGGGGATGCCCCGGCGGGGTGCGTTCCGACCGCCGCGGGCTGACCGAGATGCATCCGTTGGCCGTAGACCGCGCGCGCCGGCGTCGGGGCGTCGTTGCCCCACGGAAACGTGCGCTCGTCGGTGCCCCGCGCGGCCTTCTCCCACTCGGGCTCCGTCGGCAGACGACCGCTCGCCCACCGACAATACTCCGCCGCCATGAACCACGTCACCGACGTCACCGGCGCGCGCCGGTCGGTCCACGTCGGTCGCGCCCAGGCTTCGGTACACCGACCCGCGCGCACGCACCGCGCGTACTGCTCGCGGGACACCTCCAGGCGATCGATGCGAAACGCCGGCAGCACCACCACGTGCCGCGGTCGCTCGTCGGGCTCTCCACCGACGTCGCGACCCATCGCGAAGGCCCCGGCGGCGACCTCCACACGATCGATGGTCGGCGCGAGGGGAAGCGACGCCGCGCCCCTCGGCTGCGCCAACAACGGCAGCCCGACCAGCGCCCCGGCGACGCCCAACCACCCACGGATTCGTTGCCCTCTGCGCGCGACCACCACGTCCCTCGCTACGCCATCTGCATCGCCGCGGGAAGACCCGGGGCCGCGCTTGCGTCGATCGCCCGCATGCACCCGAGATTCTCGACGGCGGGACGCGGGCCATCAACACCGACGCCTTGCGGTGCAGCCGTGCGCATCGACGAGGCCTGGCGACTCGGCGCAGATGGGCGAGCGACGCGGCTGCACGGCCGCTGGGAGTTCATTGAAGATCTCGCGCCGGGCGTGACCGTGACGCTGCTGGAGAGCCCTGGCGATTTCGTCGGCGGCGCAGTGCGAGTGCGCCGAGGAGAAGCGCCCCGTAGCCTCGCAGCCCCGCTGCCGGAGCCGTCGTGCGACACCCGCAGCCATCGGAGCCAACCGCCACCGAGGCTCCCGCGTCATCAGCCTCGCCGGGCACGTCGAGCCCCATCTGCCCAGGATCCGGCGGATCAATCTCCTCGTCCGTCACGTCCGCAAGCCCACCGCCATCACCGCCATCACCGCGCGTAGCGTCCGTGTTCGGCCCAGCGTCGCGCCCGCCATCCGTGCCCGCCTCCCGAGGCACCGCCGCGTCGATCACCGCCGCGTCGCAGCGATCGTCGGGCAGCCCGCGATAGCTCCCTTGATCGCGCCAGAGTGAGCTTGCCCGGGGCGAGCATGTCCCGCGGAATGGGTCATACCGCGAGGTGCCGCGACCGCCGTTGGGGCGAGTGTCGAAGTGCAGGTGCGCCCCGGTGCTGCAGCCTGAGCTTCCGATCTGCCCGAGCACGTCGCCGCAACGAACGGTCTGCCCGTTGCGCACGCGGACGCTCCCGAGCCGGAGGTGCGCGTACATCGTGGTGACGGACGCGTGGCGGATCATCACGTAGTTGGCGCGATTGATTCCGCAGTTGGCGTCGGGTCGGGCGTAGTCGCAGCCGCTGCAGTGGTCGAAGTTGCCATCGACCACGGCGATCACCACGCCGTCGGCCGCGGCGACGACGTCGTAGCCCGTCGCGATGGAGGCGTTGCCCCCGCGGAGGCTGAAGTCCGAGCCGGAGTGACCGTTGTAGGTGCTGGTACGGCAGTTCCAGTCCTGCGTGGCCGCCGCAGGATCGTGGTCGAAGTAGTACCAACCAGCGATGCAGTTGGTGCAGGCCACGGGGCGTCGCAGAGGCTGCGCGGCTGCCCGGCGCGGGGACACGAGCAGGGCCGCGAGCGCGAGCGCGACGGACGCACCGCGGCCGATCATCGGACCACCCCGCGCACGGGCTCCGTCGGTACCCACCCCTCAAGGGACGTCGGCAACGGAACAAACGCGTCCCCCCAGGGCTCCCCCGCCCGCAGTTCGCAGTTGCTCAAGCACTGCGCAAACCCCGTCGGATTTGCGACCGCGGCACGGTGAACCCCGGCCACCCCGCCAGGGCCCGTCGCGAGAAAGAGCAGTGCGCTCGCATCAGGAACAAACCTCAGCGCGCTCGCGTCCCGAACGGCCGCGACGACGACCCGCGTCTGCCGCGCATCGACGACGAAGATCGCTCCGGCTTCGCCCGGTTCGCCGACGAAGTACGCCAGCAGGGTTTCGCTGTGATCAACCGCCGGCGGGGCGGTGACCCCGGACGCGAGGAGCATCCGACGCCCATCGCGGGTGAAGCGCCAGAGCGACTCCGCGGCGTCGAGCACCACGGCGGCATCACCGAAGCGAACCGCAGCCAGCGCCTCGCCGTCGAAGCGATGCTCGGATGACACCCCCCAGGCCACTCGATAGCGGGTGGGCCCCTCCCCCCCGACAGGGGTCGGCGTGCCGATCGCCGTAATCACCAGAGGGCCAAGCGCCCTCGGCGGATCGGTAACGAGCGCTGGAACGAGCACCGCCGACGGCGTGGGCTCGACGCAGGCCGCGACGGCGGCGCACAACAGCAGGCACGGCACAGCGCTTCGGCTCATCGGCTGGGCATACACCAGCGGCGACAGGTACAGGGCCACGGCACGCTCGCCTTCCTCGCGGACGAACCCATCCCGAGGATGTCGTCGGCATCCCTTCAGTCGTCAGCGCGCGATGATCGCCGCGAACGACCGCGTCCGCAGCGCGCTCACCTCTACGCCCACGGCCGCCTGCGTCTCGGCCTCGGATACCGCGCCGCAGTCCACCGCGCGCAACACGTCGCCGAGCATCCCCTGCCCCGTCGCCGCGTCGTCAAACACGGTCCCCGCCCGCACGGCCTGCGCCGCCTGCTCGACAAACGCCCGCAACCGCCGCGCCGTCGCGGCAAACCCCGCCCTCGCATGCGCAATCACCAGCGCGTGCCGCCACATTACCTGCCCAGGGTGCAGATCCCACCCCTGGTGCAGGCCCATCGCCGTCGAGTGCTGCCAATGCCGGGTCATCACCCCGAGCGCGCGCACCACCGTCGTGCGGTTTTCCGCCCGCTGCTGCGTCGTCAGGTCGTCGCCGCGGTGCACCTCCACGGGCATCACGTTGGTCGCGCCGTCCACCACCCGCACCCCGGTGCCTGCGAGCGAAAGCACCATCAGCGCCCTCGCGGCGTCGCAGTACGGGTGCATCAAGCTCTGCTGCGCGGCCCCGACGCCCATCGCAGCGGTGAGATCCCACGCTCCGAGGTGCACGGCAGTACACCGCCCCTCCGCGGCGCTCACCAGCCCGGGGAGAGCCACGGTGCCGTCCGCCGCCAGCAGCGCGCGCGGCGTCTCGACCATCAGTTCGACGCCCACGACACCGTGGCTCCACCCGAGCGCGCGCTCGAGGCGTCCGAGGGCGTCGATGAGCGCGGCCACCTCCGCGCGTCGCGTGACCTTCGGCAGGGTGACCACCAGGCCCGGCACCGGCGCTCCCCCGCTGGACCGCGCCAGCGTTGTCAGGAAGCCATCGAGCGTCCGCACCGAGCGCCCTGCGGTGTCACCCGACAGCGCCTTCACCCGCAGCCCGATGCCCTGCGGCAGGATGGCCTCGCGGTGCGCGCGGGCCAGCGCGGTGGCGGCCGCGACGACGGCGCGATCTTCTTCGTCGTCGGCGCGTGGGCCGAATCCGTCCTCGAAGTCGATGCGGTAGTCCTCGACGGGGGCGCGGGTGAGCTTCGCCCGCAGCGCGCGGTAGAGGCCGTCGAGCGCGGCGTCGTCGGGCGTCTCGTCGAGGCCGAGCGGCAGCGCGCGCAGGTCGTTGAGGGAGCCCACCAGCGTGTCGAGAAGGCCGAGCGCGTGACGGCCGACGCGCGCCACGACGTCATGGCTGAAGCGCTGCGCGCCGCCGTAGACGGTGTGCACCGGCGACCAGCGGGCGGTCGCATCCGGCGCGACGGACCCAGGGAGGGACAGCAAAACGGACGAGTCGAGGGAGGTCTCCACGGTGCGCGATGGTACGGGAACCCACCGCGAGGCAGTGACACACACCGGCAAAGGGAAGATCCGCTAGTGTGGGGGGTGCATATGAGTGACACGACGCTTCCCCCCGGTGATCGCGGCCTGCCCCTGCTCGGCGAGACGCTCTCTTTCCTGAAGAACCAGTTCAACTTTGTCGATGAGCGCCAGGCTCGGTTTGGCAAGGTGTTTCGGAGCCACATCCTCTTCAAGGACACGGCGCTTCTGGTGGGCGCGGAGGGCGCAGAGGTCTTCAACGACGAGTCCAGGGTGCAGCGCAGCGGGGCGATGGCGCCGCACATCGCGGATTTCTTCGGCGGCACGAGCCTCCCGCTGCTCGACGGCGCGACGCACCGGCGGCGCAAGCAGCAGGTGATGGGTGCGTTTGGCCGCGATGCCCTCACGCAGTACCTCCCGGTGATGGAGGCGACGGTGGAACGCACCCTGGGGAGGTGGTTTGCCGCGGGCGAAGCGAGCCTCACGGAAGACCTCAAGGACCTCGCGCTGGAGGTCATCGCGCGCACCATGGCGGGCTCCGACGGCGGGCCCGAGTTTGTTGCCAACGTGCGGGACTTCAAGCTGATGGTTCGGGCGTTTACGGCGCTCCCGGTGCCGATTCCGGGGACGAAGTACGCGCGGGCGAAGGCCGCCCAGGCGCGCATCTTCGACCGCTACCGCGCAGTGCTGGCAGAGCGCGTGGCGAAGCCCACGAACGACGGTCTGTCTCGCATGCTGGCGAAGCCCGCGGAGGACGGGACGCTCATCGCCGGCGAGGACGCCCTGAAGGAGCTGCATCACTTCAACCTGGCCGGGTACATCACCTTCGCGCACATGGCCCGCGGACTCGTCGCGCTCGCACAGGACACGGAGCTACGCGCACGGCTGCGGGCGGAGATCGACGCGCACCTCGGGACAAAGGCGATCACCGTCGAGGCCCTGCACGCGATGCCACTGCTCGAGAACATCACGAAGGAGATGAAGCGCTGCACGCCCTTCGTGGCGGTGAGCTTCGGCAAGGCGAAGAGCGACTTCATCCTCGATGGGAAGACCGTCCCTGCGGGGTGGATGGTGATGCTCTGCAACTTCGCCAGCGGCAATGATCCGGCGATCTACGCAGAGCCTGCGCGCTTCGACCCCGACCGCTTCGCTGAAGGCCGCGCGGAGCACCAGAAGCACCCGACGGGCTTCTTCCCGCAGGGCGTCGGGGAGCCGCTGAAGGGTCACATGTGCGCCGGCGTGGACTACTCCACGGTGCTGATGAAAACCTTCCTCGTGCGCCTGGTGCGCGACTACGACACGACGCTGCCGAAGCAGGACCTGTCGTATCGGTGGGAGAAGATTCCGCCGGAGTACGCGAGCGGGCTGCGCGCAGTGCTGACGAAGCGGTAAAGCGGTTTCCGTGCGGTCCCGGGACGCCCGGATCATGCGTTACCACCCTCAATCGGAGCGACCGCCCACGCTCGCCCAGTGCTTCTCACCCATCACGGTTGAGTTCATCGTCGGGGTCCGTTCGGCAACCGCCCGCAGAACTACTGCTGCACTTCGGGGAGCCGGTTCGGCAGCGGGTGCGAGCAGCCGGCGGACTGGGGTTGGTCGCGTCCCGCGCCTGCACCCGCAGGCTAACGATCGGCTGGAGGACTAAGCAGGGATCCGGGGAAACGGCGGTCTACCGTCAGACTGCAGGGAAACAAGCGTGAGAAACCGTCGCGTTTCGCGCGGACTGGCACCGACGAGCGGCCAGCGGTATGAGCCTGCGCCGACGA
>CANJUR010000046.1 GCA_947477565.1 Deltaproteobacteria bacterium | reverse complement strand
GCAGACCCGGGCTCCTACGATGTCCCTATGGAGAAGCGCTGCCCCGTGGGACCCGGGATGGAGCCCACTGCGGGCTTTCGCTGGGGTGCCGTGTGCTTCAGCACGCGGCACGGCGGGCCGAGGCGGCGTACTCCGAACCTCAGCGGAGCTTTCTGGGGGTCATGCGTTGACTTGCCGCGGCGGGGGGTTGGCGCGTAGAGAAGGCGCCACTCCGATGGCCACCGAGCGCAAGCGCATTCATTTCATCTCCCTGGGTTGTCCGAAAAACCGCGTCGACACCGAGGTGATGCTCGGCGTGGCGAACCAGGCGGGCTGCGACCTCGCGGCCACCCCGGAGGAGGCCGAGTACATCGTGGTCAACACCTGCGGTTTCATCGGTCCTGCGAAGGAGGAGAGCGTCGATACCATCCTCGCGATGGGGCGGATGAAGGAAGAGGGCATCTGCGAGAAGCTCGTCGTCGCGGGGTGTCTCTCGCAGCGCTACCCCGACGAACTCGCCAGGGAGATGCCCGAGGTCGATCACTTTCTCGGGTCGAGCGACATGCTCAAGCTGGGCGCGGTTCTCGCGGGCGGCGCCGAGCGCATGCTCGTGGGCAACCCCGCCAACTACGTACTGCGCGCGAGCGATCCGCGGGTTCTCTCGCAGGGGCGGCACAGCGCTTACTTGAAGATCGCCGAGGGCTGCAACCGCACGTGCTCGTTCTGCGCGATTCCGCTCATCCGGGGAAAGCAGCGCTCCCGGGGCATCGACGACGTCGTCGAGGAGGCCGCGCGGCTCGCATCGCAGGGCGTTCTCGAACTCAACCTCGTGTCGCAGGACACCATCGCCTACGGCCGCGACCGGGACGAGAAGCCCACCCTCGCGGGCCTCGTGCGTCGCCTCGGCGAGGTCGAGGGTCTGCGCTGGATCCGTTTGCATTACCTCTATCCCGAGACGCTGACCGACGAGCTCGTGGAACTGATCGCGTCGCACCCGAAGGTGGTGAAGTACGTGGACATGCCGCTGCAGCACGCGAGCGACGCGATGCTGCAGCGGATGAAGCGCGGCCACGGCGGCGCGCGGCTGCGGCGGGTGGTGGAGACGGTGCGCACGAAGATCCCCGGGGTGACCTTCCGCACGGCGTTTATCGTGGGGCACCCGGGCGAGTCGGAGGAGGATTTCACCGAGCTCGTGGACTTCGTGAAGTGGGCGGAGTTCGATCGGGTGGGGGTGTTTCGCTACTCGGACGAGGATGGCACCGGGAGCGAGACGCAAGACGCCAAGGTGAAACCGAAGGACAGCGCGGCGCGCCACCGCAAGCTGATGGCGGTGCAGCGGCCCATCGCGCGGAAGCGCAACCGTGCGCTCATCGGAACGCGCGTCGAGGTTCTGGTAGACGGCGCGAGCGAAGAGCATGAGTACGTGCTGCAGGGCCGCCACGCGGGGCAGGCGCCGGACATCGACGGTGTGGTGTACCTCTCGGGCGCGGAGGTCAGCGCGGGCTCGATGGTCATGGCGGACATCTCGCAGAGCGCCGACTACGACCTGGTGGGCGAGGTTGTGATGGAAGAAGATGCATTGATTCCGGTGAAGGCGAGGCCCCAAAAGAGGGTCGCTTTGCGGGTCACGGTGGACTGAAGCCGAGCCCGCCGCGGCGTGCGCATGCACTCGCGTACGCTGGTTGACGGGTTTCTCATGTTTGACTAGAAAACCAGCACCCGCGCTTCTATCGAACCTGCGCGAGGGAGAACCGATGGCCACGTACATCACAACGGACTGCATCAACTGCGGCGCTTGCGAGCCCGAGTGTCCCAACGACGCGATCAGCGAGGGCGACGAGATCTACGTGATCGACCCTGAGCTGTGCACGGAGTGCGTCGGCTTCTACGACCACGAGGCCTGCCAGGCGGTGTGTCCCGTGGAGTGCTGTCTCCCCGACCCGAAGCACCCCGAGAACGAAAACCTGCTCATCGATCGCGCGCTCAAGCTGCACCCCGATGATGCGGGCCTGAAGACCAAGTCCGCCTCGAACAACTACCCCTCCCGCTTCCGCAAGTGACCAGGCGCCTTCGCGCGGCCCTGGCGGCCTTCGGGCTGACCGCGGGCTGTGCGACGGCGTCTCCGGTTCTCGCTCCTGCGCGTGTTCTTGCGGCGGAGAAGGTCGAACTCGACCTCGGTACCGCCATGCTCGCCCCGCTCGGGACGGGCACCCTTGAAGAGGCCCGGCAGCCGCACTCGACCCACGATCAGATCGTGCGCTCGGCGGTGGCCTACGCGATGGCTCCGCCTGGCGTTGTCCCGTATTTCAGTGGGCGCGCGGGCCTCGGGCACCAGGCCGAAGGGAGTCTCGCGCTCATCGGTCGCACGGTGCGCATCGGTGCGCGGCGCGAACTTATTCACGACGGGGACTTCACTTTGAGCGCAGGCCTCGCGGGGCGGTTTGCGTTTATCGCGGGCGCGCTTGACGGGCTCATGCCGGACTTCGCGGTGCAGCGCTCGAGCGTCTACGGCGGCGAGCTGTCCCTCGTCGCGGGCATCACGCGGAGACGCATCTACGACGTCTGGTTTGGGCTCCGCGGGGGATACCAGCACAGCGACGCGACGGTGCAGGCGACGGCGATTCAGCCGTTGGCATTCGACCTCGCGGTGCATCGCCTGGAGGCTGCGGCGGCGCTGGGGCTGCGCGTGGGCTTCGGTCGATTGTCGGCGGCGATCGAACTCGACCTGCGCATGGCGTGGTCCGTCGGTGGTCCGTCGGGCGAGTCCGTGGACGTGCTGACGTGGGCGTTGGTCCCGGCCGGGGCGATCACCTGGCGGCTGTGACCGCCCGGATGATCTAACCGCGGGCCGCTGCGACGAGGCGCTCTAGGCGACCGAGCGCGGTGTGCAGGACGGACTCCTCCGGGCCGAACGAGAAGCGCACGTGGTCGCGGAAGCGCGACGATCGCCCGATGCGCCTCTTGCCTGGGTTTACGTCAAAGAACTCCCCCGGCACGGTGATGATCTTCTCCGCCAGCGCCGCGCGGAAGAACCCCATGCCGGTGTTGAGCGGCGCCGGGAGGTTGGCCACGGAGCCCCAGACGTAGAACCCGCCTTCGGGCTCGCGGTCGAGCGTCACGCCGAGCGCGCGCAGTCCGTCGAGTAGGAGTTGTCGCTTGCGCCCAAACATGTCCGCGATGGCGGCGGTTTCGGCGCGCGCGTGCTCTGCAGTCACGATGGCGCAGGCCGCCCGTTGCATCGGCTTCGAGCCGCCCCCGTCGAGAAACGACCCCGCGCTCGCGACGCCTTCGATGATGGCACGCGGTGCGACGGTCCAGGTGATGCGCCAACCTGGGTAGCGCCAGTTCTTCGTGAGGCCGTCGAAGATGACCACGGGGTCGCGATCGACGTCCTCGACGTACCGCGCGGCGCTCTCCATCGGCGTGGGGTCGTTCGGGCGGTTCCAGATGTAGTGGGAGTAGAACTCGTCGACGAGCATGGCGCAGTCGTTCTCGCGACAGAGCGCTACCCAGCGTGCGAGGTCGTCGCCGCCGATGACCTTCCCGGTGGGATTGCACGGGTTGCTCAGCAGGATCGCCCCGAGGCCGCGGCCGACGATCTCTCGCTCGAGCGCCTCCGGTGGAAACGCGTAGCCCTTCTCCCCCTCCAGCAAGATCGGAATCGGGGAGAACAACCGAAACACGTCCAAAAGCTCTTCATACGCCGTGTAATCAGGGAGGAAGTGCCCGAGGTTGATGCGTCCGAGGGCTGCCGCCGCGCGCAGCAGCGACACGCGCCCACCGCCGGAGATGGAGACGTTCTCCGCGGCGTATTGCGAGGGCATCCCCTGGCGGTAAAGCTCGTTGTACATCCCCGCGACGGCTTCCCGGAGCTCCCAGAGGCCGGGCACCGGGGCGTACTCCTGATCGTCGAGCGCGATGGGCAGTGATTCGATTCGCGGTGGCGCACCAGGAAGGGGACCGGTCTCCGGCTGACCCTGCCCGAGGTTGCACCATCCCTCGGCCCCGAACCGGAATCCCATCTTCTGGGCTTCGGTGGTCACATAGATCACCCCGGTGCGGGGCACTGCTCGAAAGGCACTGAATGTGGTCTCGCTCACCGCGTCACCATGCCTCACGTTCGCGCCGCGCCGCCAGTGAAGGGCCACCGGTATCTCGGGTGTAGTTTGACGCCGCCGCAACCGTCCGCCTACCGTTGTGGCGAGCGATGTACTCCAGGTGAAATCACGACGTTCGCACATGCCGTTGGAGTCCGCCGATCGACTCCAGCACACAGAGCCGAACCTGCCACTCAGCGGCGTGCCCGTCGTGCGTCCCACGCCAGGGCTGGGCTCGCTGGTGGTCGTTCACTCCACTGACTTGCGAGAAATCTGTCGTCGCTACGAACTCGACGCGCTCGTCGGGCACTACACCATGGGTCGGGGCGAGGGCTGCGCGATACTTCTCGACCACCCGCGAGTCTCCCGGGCGCACGCACACCTTGAGTACCGCGAGGGCGAGTGGTGGCTCGTGGACGGCCACAGCACCAACGGAACAACCATCAACGATGTAGCCAGGGACGTGCATCGCCTGGAGAGCGGCGATCGCATCCAGATCGGCGGAACGGTGTTCAAGTACATCGCTGCGACCGACATCGAGGGGCAGTACTTCACGACCATCCGCACGGCGATGATCACGGATGGGCTCACTCGCGCGCTCACTCACGCGGCATTTCGCGAGCGGCTTGATGGCGAGTTTCGCAGGGCGCTTCGCTACCGCCGCCCGCTCTCGCTGATGCTCATCGACCTCGACTATTTCAAGATGGTCAACGACAGCCACGGACACCTCGCGGGGGACACCGTGCTGCGCGACCTGGCGGCAATGATCCTCGCGAGGGTGCGTAGAGAAGAGTCTTTTGGGCGACTCGGCGGCGAGGAGTTCGCGATCCTGTTGCCGGAGACTGGGCTCGTGGGCGCACAGGTGCTCGCACGCGACCTTCAAGATCGGGTGCGCGCGTTGCGCTGGGAGGTCGCCGGGGCGACGGTGCAGATCACGGCATCCTTCGGGGTGGTGTCGCTCACCTCCGTGATGACCGCTCCGGAGGCCCTGCTTGAGCGCGCCGACGCGCTCCTTTACGCGGCCAAGGGCGCTGGGCGCAACCGCATGGTGGCCGACGATTCCACTGGCTGAGCGCGCCTCGCGGACCTTCAGGTCGGCACAGGAATCGTCACTCGAAATACCGTGCCTGTCGGCATCGCTGAGTGCACCGTGACGTCACCGCCGTGCGCTCGCGCGATGTGCTTCACCAACGAGAGCCCGATGCCTGTTCCGCGTGGCCCCCCAGAGCGCACCGCGCGCCCACGGTAGAAGCGCTCGAAGATCTTCCGCGCGTCTTCCGCATCGATTCCGGGGCCGCGGTCTTCGACCTCGATGATCGCGCGAGAACCCTCCTGCCGCGCTCGCACCACCACGGCCTCCGTCTCTCCCGCGTACTTGAACGCGTTGTCCATCAGGTTGAAAAGCAGGACCTGCATCGCCCGCGCGTCGAGCCGCACCGGAACGATTCCTTCCGCGATCTCCGTGACCAGCGCAGGGCGTTCGCGGTGCGCGCGGAAGCGAAACGCCTCCACGTCGCGGAGCACGAGCGCCCCGAGGTCCGTCGCGGTGAACTCGTAGGCGGCGCGCCCCTGCTCGAGGCGCGCGAAGTCCAAAACGTTCTCGATGAGCGCGCTCAGTCGCTCGCTCTCGCGCACGATGATCTCAAGGTACTGCACCCGCTTCTCCGGCGTCGGCGCTCGCTCCCCCGCGAGCATCTCGCCGAACATCCGGATCAACGACAGCGGTGTCTTCAGCTCGTGCGAGACCGTCGCGATGAAGTCGCTCTTCAGTGTGTTGAGCCGCTCTTCCTGCCGTGCGGCAAACAGCAGAAACGACACGCCTGCGAGGATCACCAGCAGCGATGCGCCGACGTACGAGCCCTCGACGACACCTCGGCGGCGGGCGCGCGCTTCGAGTTCCGGCGCCTGCCGTGGGGCCACCGCGAGGCGCCATTTGTAGAGCGTCGTCGGAAACCGCGTCGAGACCAGAAACTCTCCCGCCGCGGTGAGCGAGCGCCCGATCACGATGCGGTTGTTTTCGTCGGTGATGTTGAAGCGCCCGCGGGCCAGCGGATCGTCGAAGAGCTTCGGTAGCAGCTCCCGGCGGATGTAATCGAGGTCGGCCTCGAGCACGACGTAGTAGCGACGCCCGGCGGTTTCGCGCGTGAGATACGACAGCAGCACGCTGCGGCCATCGACGGCGCCGTGCCAGTGGCGGTGCGCGCCCAGCGGCTCGGACGCGAGGTGCATCTCACCGACGAGCCGCCCGGTGACCCAGCCTACGAGTTCGGAGCGATCGTCGTCTGTGCGGTGCGCGACGACCCGAAGCGGGCGCATCGCTTCGTCGAGCACGAGCACCGAGCGAACCGTCGGCGAGATGCGCTCCGCGAGGTCGGGCCAGCGCTGCGCCAGGGTGTCGAGATCGTCCGGGTTTACGAGGTGGAGCACGGCGTTGTCGCCCGCGATGACCGTCGCCTCGACGCGGTCGATCTTCTCGCGCACGAGCAGCACGGTGCTCTCGATGACCGAGCGCTCTCCCAGCGCCGCGAGCGCCGACGACGTGCGCCAGGACCACCACGCCAGGAACCCCGACGCCACGACCACCGCCGCCAGCAGCACCGCCCGCACCAGAACCCGGGCTCGGACTGTCAACACGGCGACCATCCTATACCCGCCACGCTCTTGCGTGCTTCCACGGCTTGGGGTTCTAGTGCCGGGAAAGCACCCGGTGGGTTCCGTAGGTTTCTCGTTTTTCTTTTTACGCTCCGGGTAAAGGTGTGTAGGCAATGTTGATGGTTTCTCGTTCGTGGTGGGTCCTCGCGCTGCTCGGTGCGATCGCGCCAGCCTGCAAGAGCAAGCAGCCCGTCAACGGCCAGTGCGTCTTCAACTCTGACTGCGACGAGACCCAGAGCCTCATCTGCGCGGGGCGCTACTGCCGCCAGCAATGCAACCTCGCTGCGCCCGCTGCGACCCGCAACCGCGACTGCCCCGCCGCTACGCTCTGTCAGCCCGCCGCGCAGCTAAACAACATCGGTGCCTGCCTCCCCATCGGCGACAACGGCTACTGCGTCTACCACTCCGAGTGTGCCGCTCCGCTCGTGTGCAACATCGACGGTCGTTGCTCTTCGCAGTGTCGTGAATCCCGGGACTGCGTGGCGATCTCGCTCGACCCGGGCGCGGTCTGCCTCGTCACCGACGATGTTGGTACCTGCTCCTTCCGTGACGGTGGCGCTCGCTCGATGGAAGACACCGCCGCGACCCCGGACACCGCCGCGACCCCGGACACCGCCGCGACCCCGGACGCGGGTACTTCCTTCGACGCCGCGGGCTGATCTCCCGGTAGCGGTTCGTCGCGACACCGATCCGCTGCATCCGTTAGGCTGAGCGCTGATGATGCCTGCCAACGTTGCTAAAGAACGCCCGCTCGGTGTCTCACCGGGCGACATCATCGGTGGTCGCTACGAGATCATCCGGGTGCTCGGTGTCGGTGGCACCGGCGCCGTGTTTGAGGCCCGTCACCGCACCATTCAACGCACCGTCGCGGTCAAGCTCTTGCTTCCCGAGATCGCGTACTCCAACCCCGCAGTGCCGCAGCGCTTCCTTCAGGAGGCGCGCACCTCCAATGAGGTACGTCACAAGAACATCGTAGAGGTGCTCGACTTCGGCAACGACGACGGTCGGCTCTTCATGGTGATGGAGTTTCTCGATGGCGAGAGCCTCGGGGCCCACATCAAGCGCGATGCGCCGCTCAGTCCCGGTGCGATCATTCGCCTGCTCGACCCGATCATGTCCGCGCTCAGCCTTGCCCACAGCCGCGGCATCGTGCACCGCGACGTCAAGCCACAGAACATCTTCCTCTCGCACATCCCGGGCGAAGAGCAGGTCACGCCGAAGCTCATCGACTTTGGCATCGCGAAGCGCGTCGTCACCGACGACGTCGGGCTTACCGCTACTGGTATGATCCTCGGCACACCCGCGTACATGCCGCCCGAGCAGGCCACTGGCAGCTCCAAGAACGTCACTCCTGCAGCGGACCAATACGCCCTGGGGGCGATTCTCTACGAAGCGCTCACCGGGTCGGTGCCTCACCAGGCCGACTCGTATCCCGCGATGCTCGTCGCCATCGTTTTGGGCCCGGCGCCGGACATCCGTCGCTTGCGCCCCGACCTCGACCCGGCCCTCGCTTCGGTCATCATGCGCGCCCTCGCATATGAGCCCTCGCAGCGGTTTTCGTCGCTCTTCGAGATGCGTGACGCGCTCGCGCCCTTTCGCGACGACCAGAGCCGTGTCGCCGTCGTCCGCCCAGATGCACCCGTCTCGGTACTCCATCAACAGACCCGCCCCGATGGCACCCCTGGCCCCGTGGAGGTTCGCCGTGCAGCGCTCGCCCGCGCACCCGCAATGCCTCCGCCGATGGTCGATTCTGCGAGCATACCGCCCCGGTCTACAGCCCCTGGCGGCGCCCTCCCGTGGATCGCCGGAGTCATCACCATCGTCGCCGTCGGCATGGTCATCCTCGCGGGTTCCCTCGCGGCCAGGCATCGCATGCGGGTCTCCTCTGCGACCGCCGATTCGAGGACTGCGGCGCGGGCCCCGCGGGTCGGCGTGGACGGCGACAACATCACGTTTCGCATCGATGTTGACCCTCCGGGCGCCACCATTGCTCTCGACGGAACCGTCGTTGGCCAGGGCCACGCCGAGCTGCTCCGGCCCCGCGATGGTCGCCGCTACCAGTTACGGTTGAGCGCGCCCGGCCACGCCAACGTGACCGACGTCCTGGTGGCCGGCGCCGATGCCCGCATCTCCCGCGTGCTCGCTCCCCTCGGCGCCTCTCCCGCTCCGTCCGTCTCGCCGCCAGTGCTTGTTCGCACTGCGCCGCCGCCAGCGCCGACGCCGTTTCCCGTGGTGGCTCCTGCGCCGCTGCCTGTCCGCCTTCACGACCGCCGTCACCCGATCATCGACCACAACAACCCTTTCGAGTAGATCCGCCACCCTCATGCGCTTGCATCGAACGGCCTTCGCCCTCTGCCTTGCTCTCGGCCCGCTCACTGTTTTCGCGCAGCAGCCGTCTCCTCCGCCGGCTGCCATCGCCGAGGCACGCGAGCGCTACCAGCGCGGCATCGACCTCTTCGAGGAGCGCAACTACGACGCTGCGATGGCGGAGTTTCAGCGTGCGTACGAGCTCACGCGCAACCCCGCGGTGCTCTTCAATATCAGCGCGACGCACGAACTCACCGGTCACTTCGTGGAGGCCCTCGACGCGATGCTCGACTACGAGCGCCGCGCTCCCGCTCCCGCAGTGCAACAACGCCGTGCCGACATCGACGCCGCGCTCGGCCGTCTGCGCACGCGCATCGGCACCATCGCGATTCGCTTCGAGGCGACTGGGCTCGACGTCCGGGTCGATGGTCTTCAGCGGCCGTCGTCGTCGGGTAATCTCGAGATTCGCGTCGCCGCAGGACGGCACCGGGTCTCGCTCTCCGCGCCCCATTTCCAGACTCGCGAGGCGGAGTTCGACGTCTCCGGTGGCAGCACCATCGTGGTGTCCGAGCCGCTGTTACCCGAGCGCGCCTTCATGGCGGTCGAGAGCAACGTCCACGGCGCCGAGGTGCTGGTCGATGGCCACTCGCTCGCGACCACGCCGCTCAGTTCGCCGTTGCCGGTCCCTGAGGGCAGCCACCACGTTGTCGTTCGTCGCGCCGGGTACACCACGTACGAGACCGACGTGAACTCCGTCGGTGCGGGCGCCCGGGTGCGCGCTGACCTCGCGTGGGCCGATCCGATGCCGCGCGACGTGGGTGCCCGCGTGACCGTTCAGGCCAACGAGCCCGACACCATCGCGATGATCGACGGCCGCCGTATCGCGGGCGATGGGACGGCGATGGCCCCTCCGGGGCGACACACGCTCCGGGTCGAGCGCTCGGATTTTCTCCCTGACGAGCGTGAGGTTGACCTGGTCCCGGGGCAGGACAACGCCCTGGCGGTCTCCCTCGTGCCGACGCCTGCTTACCGGGAGGCGTATGCGGGCGGTCGTAGCCGGGCGCTCGTCGCGGGCGGTGTGGTGCTGGGAATCGGCGCTGCGGTGCTAGGCGGCGGCGCCGCACTCTTCTTCACCAACGAGGGCACGCTCTCCGCCGCGAATGTGAACTACGAGGCCAATCGGCGCGAATTTGATGCGTGCGGGCGCATGGCGGTTTGTGTCAGCGGCCGCAGCCCCGTGCAGGTCGAGCAGGCGCGCAACGACGCGAGTGTTGATGTGGACAACGCGACCACGATGCGCTGGGCGTCGATCGGAATCATGGGCGCCGGCCTCATCACGTCGATTGTCGGGACGGTCTTGCTGGCGAGTGCACCGTCGGGCTCGCGCTTCGGGCGTCGCGCGTCGTTGGTTCCGCGCGTCGGCTTTAGTGCGCAAAACCTCCAATTGGGGTGGAGATTCTAGAGCGCCGATCTCTGCGGGACGCTTCAATGGAAGCGTTCCGCGAGTAGTTCGGGGGTGCTGGGGGAGGGCAGCGAAGAGCGCTATCGCGCGGAGATCTCGAGCACGCGATCGTCCACGGAGTCAGTCACGTAGATGCGACCTTCTGCGTCGAGGGTGATGCCCTGGAGGCCACCCGCGGGCACGGTGGACGACAGGTCGACCCAGTCGATGACCTCACCCTGAAGGCTGACGGCGTAGATGCGCGAGGTGGCGTTGTCGCTCACGTACAATCGGCCGCCGTGGAGGGCGATGCCCGAGGGGGCCATCATGCCGACGGTGGCGCCGTCGAGCAGCGTGGTGGTGCTCGCGCCCATCATGCGGCGCTGCGTCGCGCCGTCGTAGTTGGGGCTGATCGTCGTGGTCGTGCGGCCCTCGGCGGGGTCGAGGGAGCCGATGCGGTGGTTGCCTGGGTCGGCGAAGTACACGCGCCGCGACTCGCGGTCGAACTCGATGTGCCCCGACACGCCCTCGACGTAGCTGATCTCGCCTTCGGCGAAGCGCTGCACGATGGCGCCGGAGTGGTCGACCCCGCCGGGCTCATGCGGCGCGCGGAAGTCATAGCGGGTGAGCGAGCGGTGGTAGCCGTCGACCACCCAGTAGATGTTCGCATCTTCCCACGCGATACCCTGGGCGTTGGGACTGTTGTGGAGCATGTCGATGTGCGACGCGTGGCCGCCATCGAACTCGTCGTAGCCGGAAAGCCAGAGCGTGGGGCCCATGAAGTCGACGGGTGAACCGCGGGGCGGCGGGCCCTGGGTGAAGTTGTCTTCTTCGTGCGCGGTGGCGAGCATGCCCGGCGCGCCGAAGGCGAGGCACGACACGTGGGACATGAAGTGCGTGTGCTGCGGTCCCGCGCGGTTGTCGAAGTCCTGATCGGCCGCTCCAGCGTTGCGGAGTATCGTCATTGAACTGTCGGCGAAATTCGTGATCCACAGTTCGCGAGGCGAAGCAGGATTGAAGGCCAGGTCGCGCGGCGTCGCGAGGTCACTGTCCGCCGTCGCGATCACGCGGACTTGCACGGCGTCTTCTCGGTGCGTGCCGCGACCCAGCACAGGCAGACCGACCGGCCCGCTGTCCGCCGTGATCGCGGCGTCCGTTGTGATCGCGGCGTCGCCGGTCGCCTGGGTGGGTGGGGAAGCGCTATCGCCACACCCAACACTGAACCCAGCGATCAATCCAAGCAGTGAAGAACTATGTGAACGGTGCATTCTGCGTTCTCCTGAGGGACCGTTCTTAGACCATCGGCGGACCTGCCGCAAAGCGCGGAAGCGAGTCCGCAGTTCGAGAACAGTTTGCGGTCAGTGACGCTGCGAGCGGCGATGACTCCGTGCCTCGATCATGCGTGCGTCCGCGAGGGCGAGGAGGAGTTCGAACCGCATTCCGGGCTCGTAGCGCGCGCCACCGATGTTGATGCCCAGCGCCCACGGAACGCCTGCCGACTCGTTGTACGCATCAATGGCCTGCTGGACCCGGCTGGTCACGAGGAAGCTCTCGTTCTCACCGACGTATGGGGCCATCACGACACAGAACTCGTCACCACCGACGCGCGCAACGAGGTCGCTCGCCCGGAAGTTTCCTTCCAGGATGCGCGCGAGGTCTTGCAGTGCCTGATCGCCGGCCTCGCGCCCGAACTGTTCGTTGATGGGACTCATCCCATCAAGATCGACGAAGAGCACGGCCACTCCCTCGTCGGCGGAGCGAGAGATGTTGAGCATCTCTTCGCCGAGCGCCAAAAGACCCGATCGGTTGGTGAGACCGGTGAGCGGGTCGAAGTTCGCCGCCTCGAAGCTCTGAATCTCCTTCTCCAGCGTCACGCTCAGATCGCGCAGGATGCCCAGATCATCGTGGCATCGACATGGATTCTCTACAGAGACACACCGGGCGCCGATTGGGCCATCGATGTCCATCTGCGCGTGTCCATCGGCTGCATCTCCGGGGCGATGCGCACGTCCGGCGTCGCCGGAGTCGCAGACCCCGGCAGAGGCTTTGGCGCAACACCAAAGGCCTCCGCGACCCTCCTCAGAGAGTTCATCGAGGGTCGCGAGAGCCTGGTCGTGCTCATCGTCGTGGCTCGTGTCGCCAGGGCTCGTCAGGAAGTACTGCTGCGCGACTCTCTTGATCTCGTCGAAGGTGGGGCTGACCGCGCCCTGGATCAGCAGGTTAGTGCGAATCGGGGTGATACGCGCGGTGTCATCATTCGGGCGGCGGGGACGAATCATGGTCGGCTCCTGTGGAAGCTTCTATCGGCCGTTCGCTTGTACGGTTGAGCCCCGCCGACGCGTTTGTCTCGCTCGCGACCGTTATCTCTCCCCAGGGGCCTCGCCGGTCTCCGACTGACTCTCTCTCAGCATCACGTAGCTCTCGACTGCGTTACGCAGTGCGAGCGGTGGCACCTGAAACTCAAAGCCCAACGCGGCTCGTTGCGACGACGGCGCAATGCGCACCCAGCGGATCACAGCGGTGGTCTGAATCATCACGCCACTGCCCGGGAGGGCGAACGACATCTGGACGACCGCGCCGATCTCAAGCGCCCTGGCGGCGATCACGAGCACGCCGCGGGCGGAGATGTCCTCGATGCGTCCCTCCATCACGCCGTGGTGACCGAGCAATCGGACGGGGGTGGTGTATGCGGCGCGTGCGACCTTCCGACGGGAAGCCGCGGACGTCTGCTCGGGTACGATAGCAGGCGTCGCTGGCAGAAGATTCCCCTGCGCGGGTGTCGGTTGCCTCAGCGGAACCCGGCGCGTGGGCGGATCGAGGAGCGGGGTAAGTGCGCGTAGGCCCTGCTGCGAGTTGCCCGAGAGAAAGCGGGTCGTCGCGCGAGCGATCTGGGTGGACTCGAGGCTGCCGACGAAGTCACGGGCGCAGGAGAACCGATCCGAGGAGGCGGTTTTCAGGCAGCGTTCGACGCCGAATACGAGGCCTGCGGGCAACTCAGGCCGGAGCACGCGCAGAGATGGCGCCTCGCCGTCATTCCGCTCGCTGGCGAACTCCTGGGGAGTCCGTCCGATCAGGCACTCGAACATCAGCGCCCCGAGGCTAAACAGATCCGACCGCGGATCGACCAGGCGGCCGCTCTGTGACTCCGGGGAGTGATGGGCGAACGACCCCGAGCGTCGCTGTGGACCATCGAGTGGAATCTGCCTCCGCGGCTCGTACGTCATCTGTAGATTGCGCAGAACGACGTGCTCTTCCCCGAGGGGTGATCGGACGATCCAGACGTTGGCAAGGCTCACATCGCCGTGAAGCATTCCGTTGCGATGGAGTGCCTCGAGCGCAAGGGCGATCTGTCGGCCGACGGTCGCCGTTTCTTCGGGTGTCAGCGTGACGCGCGCGGCGAGCAAACCCTCCAGCGAGCGTCCCTCGAGCAGAGCGGTCACGACGTACGGGACGGTGTGCGAGATGCCCGCGTCCAGGATTTCTACAAGATACGGATGACGGATGCGCCCGAGTGCGGCGGTGTCGCGGGTCAGCAGTGCTTCTGCATCGCCGATGCTTCCGTCACCACCGCGGAGAATCTTCATCACCACCCGGCGGCCCGTGTAGCGCTGAACGGCTTCAAACAGGATGCAACTCTCGCTCTCCCCGAGCTGGCGCCGGATCTCGTAGCGGTCGTCGATGTGATCACCGACCTTCGGGTTATTCATCGTGTTTCACTGGCAGCGGTAGAAATACGCATGGCGAGCCTACTCTGCATACTATCGATGGGCGTTCTCCGGCAGAGGATCTCGCCGATCGTAGCCGCAAGGCAGAACGTCTGGGCAGTGATGTTGCAGCGGAGTTGGCCGCCCGAAGATGTTCGGCGCCGTCACGGCGTTCGGATTGTGGCCGGCAGGTGGCAGCATCCAGGAGACCATCTCGTAGATCATCGCGCCGACGCTCCATACGGATCATATCGAGTGCGTCGATGATCATCGGTGCGCCGCGGCCATCGTCCATATCGTGAGGAAAAACGTTCCCTGGTTTGATATCGCGATGAACAATGCTCACCGCGTGGGCGGAGATGGGGTGTCCAAGACTGGCATCGCGACGGCGATATTCACACTCACTGAGCGCGAGTCGATGAACTATCGCACAGCACAACTGGTGGGCCGGACTTCGTACTCCGTCGCCCGGCTTCCAGGGAGCGTCACTCGAACCCGGTACACGCTACCCGCCGCAGGCGTCGGTACCTCCCAACTGATCGTGTCGTCGCCGAGGCCGGCTTGCCGCGTCGCCGCGGTCACTGCCAGTGCGACGCCATCCCGGTAGACCTGCACCTGGGTGCCATTCGCACCGACACCGGACTTCGAGAACGACCAGATCGTGCTCATCAGTGCCATCGGAACCCAACCAGCGGGCGGCCAGGCCACCCACGCCGGCGCTCGAGTGTCCCGTGCCCCGAGGCCGAGTGTCATGCAGGCGAAGCTACCCGTCTGCCCATAGGACATCGTGTGCAGTTCTGGGCTGAACAGCCAGCGTCGATGACCGAGCGTATTGGAGAGATCGCGACCCTCATCGACCCATCCGCGCACCGCATACCAGGGGCTCATCGGAAACCCAGGGTTGCCAGAAAGGTTACTTCGGGAAGCCGCGTCGCGTCCGGTCAGCGTCGCGCAAGCCCAGGTCGCTGGTGGCGTGTGGGTAAGCTGTCCGTTGCGCTCCAGAAGCACCGCGCACGCCTGGGCCGGAACGCGGTCACTGCGGTCTTCCGTCACCCTGCGGAGACCCACCAGACCGCGGTAGAAGTTCACCCACTCGATGGACGCCTGCCGCGTCGCTTCCGGCAGCGCCCCGAGATCGCACGGCGTCGCGCCGGCGCCCCAGGTGGCCATCTGCGTCTGGCGGTCGCGAATTGTCCGCCAGGCCGTGCACGCCGCGCTCTCGCCGCTCTGGACCAACGCCTGGGCATCCCCGACGCGAATGCCTGCGTCCGTCGCGACGATCGGCGTCCCCTGGCTCGACGTCGAGCACTGCAGGCAATCCTCCGCACCGACGGTCTCCGACCCGCAGCCCAGCATCGCAGCCGCCGTCACCGCCACTCCGAAAATTCGTGTGTTGAATCGGTGCTCCATTTTGTTCCAGACTATCGGCCAAGCCGGGGATTCGATGAGAAATAATCTTGAAATTCTTACAGGTTCTACAGCACCGCAGTTGTAGGACACTGGGCCGAACCGAAGGTAATTGTCGGCCCAGCGGGTGAGGTGCTCGCCTCAATATTCGGCTGGATATCGCTCGCTCGCATCGAGCAAAGCCGGGGGAGATTGCTCAGGGCGAGAGAATCGTGCGGAGGTTCTGGATGGCTCGGGTATGAAGCTGCGACACGCGTGACTCAGAAACGCCGAGGTAGCTGCCGATCTCGCGGAATGTCTGCCCCTGTTCGTAGTACCGCCGCAGCAACTCGCGCTCTCGGTCGGGGAGGGCCCCTGTTGCTTTGGCCAGGAGCCGGTGCTCCTGCTTCGTGGAGACCTCTTCGTCCGGCGTGGGGGCCTCGGCTTCCACCCGTTCGAGGCAGTCGGTGACCTGAATCGCCATCGCGATGTTCACCTGGGAGACGCGGGCTTGTAGTTCGGCCAGGCTTAGCCCGAGCGCATTGGCGAGTGACTCGTCACAGGCGCCCCCTGGTTCACTCGCGGCAACGCGTGAGGCGCGCCCAAGCTGACGGGCGAAACCGCGCTGGGCCCGGGTCAGCGGGTCGGCCCGACGGAGCTCATCCAACAGCGCTCCACGGATACGGTGATCGAGATAGGCGTCGAGGGTCTCCGCGCGGTTCGGGTCGAAGCGAAGAAAACCTTCGACGACACCGAGAAGGCCAGCGCTGATGAGGTCGTTGAGAGCGATGTGTGGCGGTAAACGGCGAGCGAGCCGCTTCGCGTGCGCGATCACCCGAACGAGGTATTTCCGGGCGAGGTCATCGGTTAAACGAGCGCGAGGGTGGGGCATCGTGGGCGGCGGCAGAATCGACTGATGCTGAAACACGGCGCGCTCCATTCAAGGAATCAGATGTTGATGTGGACGCATCGCCCACGCGGTCCTTCGCCGCCCTCTGCAAGATGGAAGCGAGCACGTCAGGGCTCCAATGAAAGATCGGTGCCACACTTCGCAGGGCGGGCAAGCCACACCGGAGGGGCTGTTTTAACGTCGCCGATCGGTGCTCCTGGCTCACCACGGATGGAGCGCACCGCAGGAGGTTCGAGCGAGGCAACCCTCGCAAATAATCCTCGCCATTCCGGCTCTCTCAACTCGTACGCGGGATCGCTCAATCTCCATGGAAGGCGCTCGTTGCAGCGCGCACGATGAGGTCAGCGGACGGATCGCTTCATGGAAAAGGGTGATGCGAGGCCTCTCGGGGACGTGCCTTCCGCTCAACAGCGAGCGATGCAGGAACCGACGGGGTGTATGGCGTCAGCGCCATGGTGGCGCCACCCGATGTAGGACTTTCATCCATAGTGCCGTCCCGATGCTGGTTCCTGACCGCTGCGGTGACGCTGCGGACCGGGTGAGGGGGAAAGCACCTTCGATCGTCAGATCGTTGGCAAGCAGGGTCACGATGCCGCGAGATTTCGTGCGGAATCGCGCGATAGACGGCCAAAGTCTGCCCGGGCCGTGGACTGGATCCCTGGCTATGGTTTTCTCGTGCGACGGGAGGACCCCACGGCCACTCCGCGCTCTCTCGGGCCACCGAGCTGGAACTGTTTTGTCTCTGTGGTTTCGAGGGGTTACGGCCGTTCGCCGGATCCCTGATTAGAGCAGGACGTCGTCGTCCATCGCGGCGTCGATGGGATCAATCGGGACGTCGGCCGCGTCCTGCGCGCCGCCTGCATCGGCTGCGACGTGCCGTGGAACAGCAGTGGCTGGAATGCGATCGCAGACGGTCATGCCCGCATCGCGCGCACCCTCATAACAGAGCACGAACTCCGGTGCGGGCGTGGGCACACCGTTGCCGGCAAGGAAGAACACCGTGGCCATCCGTGATTGCAGTAACAGGTCGCCCTTCAACCCGACGCGGTCGCTTCGGGCGAGGACGTCGTCCGAGACTGTCTGCGCTGCGAACTGTACCGAGTACGGCGCGGGAAGATCTGCAGCGCCTCGCCAGGCAGGATCACAGTCGAAGCCCGCGCCGCCGACTGGGGCGGTCTGACCATAGGGGATATTGCTCGCAAAGATCACGTTTACGAACTGGAGTGGGCTGGGCGGCGGGAGACTGTAGTTGATTGAAAGGGTGATGCGTTCGCCAGCGGCTCCAAGTGCGGCGTGCACCGCGCGGACGTCCAGCGTGTTGGCGGGGCAGTTGGTGCAGGTCTGGTCGCTCAGGAGGCCAAGGAGTCCGAAGACGCGGCCGTCGCTGCCGAAATCGCTCGTGAAGAGTAAAGTCGATTGACTCTGCGGGCCAATGTTAACCGTCAGGGACGCGACGTTGCCAGTGACCGCCGTGGCGCAATCCGACCCATGCTGCACAAGTGCGAACTGCCACCGATCGTTGGGTGCAATCACTGGACTGTTGAGCGCGAGATGCTGAGACACCATCGCGTAACCGATGCCGGCGGTCGGCCACTCATTGGAAGGGACTGGCGAGTAGGGGCCATCAATGCCCTGACGGCGCATGCAGAGATCGACCGCGCCCAAACCTGCCGCCATGTGCGCGAGCCGGATCATCGCGTTGCGAGGGGGAGCACACCGCGGGTCGCCAAGATCAGCGGTGGATGGTTGATCGTCGATCGGGACATCAGGCGTCCCGGCGGGATGGTCGGTGGACATCGGGCTCGCGTCGAATCCCGAATCGAATCTCGGAGGCACGGTCTTCCCACCATCTGCGGCGATGGAAGGGCGCCGGAATTCGTTGAAGTCGAGGACACACCCGGTAGCCCCCGCCAGCATCAAAAATAGGCCCCCGAGGCGCTTCACAACGCTCCTGAGAGGCCGAGGCTGGGCATGCCGAGATTGATGCCAATATCGACTTGAAGCGGAGGGCGACGGTCGTCCGCGGCCGATCGACCGCCAAGCCAGAGCAGTACTAGCGCACCCACTGCAATCACCGAACCGGTGCCGATCAGAACGTTGGCGATGTCGCGGTGGAGTTCTCCCTGGATTCTCAGAGTCTGATCAGGGAGGCGCTGGACACTCAAAGTTTCGTGTTCAGTCCAGGCGAGCGAGCCAAACACCACGCCGGTGATCACCGCAGCGGCGCCCGCGGAGAGTGAGGTAACGCCGACCACCCGCGTCGTAGCCCATGGACGCGCCCTCGGAGGATCGACCCCACGCAGAGTCATTCCCGGAGTCATCAGCGCGCGACTCGATTCGATCGGCGTCCGCTGGAGCGAAGCCGGAGGGGAGGCTGTTTCAGCGCGCGGCGTAAGCTCGACGAGGGCATCGCCGCCAGGCGCCAGGATCAGGATCTCCCTCGCTGAGGCGTACCCGGGCGCGTCGAATTCAACGATGACCTCGCCCGCCACGAAGGGCAGCGGGTAGCCAATCGCGGTGACGGGAAACTCCGCTCCACCCACCCGGATCGTCGCGTCCGGCGGCAGCGTCGCGAGTCGCACCGTGAGCAATGCGATCTCGCTCCGTATTTCGTTTGCCTCTGCGCGAGCACTCTCCCGCGTGGGTGCGTACCGGGGTTCGGCGACCGCGCGCCGTTCGGCATCGTTGGAGGCGCGCTCAAGGGTCGCGAAGGCCTCTGGGAGGCGGCCGAGCCGACGCAGCGCTCGGCCGAGATACATTCGAGTGTTGGGGCTGTCCGTGAGGTCAAGAGAGTGACGGAAGTCTTCGAGAGCACCACCGAAATCCTTCGACCAGAAGCGGTCGCGGCCGGATACGTAAAGGTCCTGTGCGCGCGCTTCCACGGAGAGCGTCGGCCCGTCCGCATGGGGCGTCTGTGCAGCCACGCTCAGCGGAGCCAGCGACACGGCCAGCAGGATGGGACACAGCAGACGCATCGTTCGACCTGTGCACCTGTACGCGAAACGATCCGTCGCCACACGACAACAGGCCGCCGGTCAAATGCCGTCTGGATCGTACAACGGTGCGCCGGTGCTTGTCGTGCGACGACCCGAGCGCTGCGCAGGATCGGGCGCGTGTCGGTGCTGATGGCGCTCGCTGCGGGCGTGGTCGTGACGCGTGGGTGCGGTCGGTGTGGTGGCCGTGAGCAGCGGTGTGGTTTGCAAGGTCGAGTCAGCTGGGCGAAGCGGCGCGGGCGGTGCGGCGAGCGGCGTTGGGGGAGCGACGGCCGGGGTGGCGCGAAGCACCGACGCCGCGGGCACGCCGCGCACGGTCGCGCGAGTCGTCGGAGCCACGAGGTGGCTTACTGCGATGAGTCCGACCGTCGCTGCGAAAGCAATCGGGATTACGGCCCACCAGGATGCCGTCCAGCGGGAGGAACTTTCCGCCGGAGGCTGCGACGCGACGCCGCGGTGTGGGGTCCCGTCGAGCGCAGGATGCGCGAGGGAAACAGCTGGGTGGCCGTCGGGACTGGGTGGGGACGGATCGCTTTGTTCGCGGCGCACGCGGAGGGTTGCGCGGCCGTGTCGGGACGGCGCGGGCACCGGGGCGGAGGCGTCGGTCCAGGTCGCGAGGGTGCTCTCCTCGAGGGCGGTCGCGAAGGCGTCCGTGAGTGCCTGTCCATTGGCGAAGCGATCAGCGCGGTTTCGCGCCAACGCCCGCGCGCACCACCCATCAATGGCGGCGGGAAGCGCAGGGCGCAGGGCCGTGGGAGGTGCGATCGGATGCGTTAAAATCGCCACCAGAAGCTCTGCGATCGCCTCTCCTTTAAAGGGGTGACGACCGACGAGCATCTCGTACGCGAGGATGCCGAGTGCCCATAAATCGCTGCGTCCGTCGAGCGAACGCGACGCCCGGGCCTGCTCCGGAGACATGTACCGGGGCGTGCCGACGAGGGTGTTGCTCGCGGTGGCGCCGCCGCCCGCGGCGAGTGCGTCGGTGAGCTTGGCAACCCCGAAGTCCAGCACCTTGAGCGTCGGCGCCGTCGCTGGGCCGACCAGGAAGATGTTCTCGGGCTTCAGGTCGCGGTGCACGATGCCCGCGGCGTGGGCGGTGTCGAGTGCGTCGGCGATCTGCTTGACCAGACCGAGGACGACGCCCGGGTGCAGTCGCGGGGTGCGGGCGAGGAGGCGCGCGAGGGATTCGCCGCGGAGGAGTTCCATCACGAGGTAGGGGCGACCGTCGCTGGAGAGGCCGTAGTCCTCGACGCGCACCACGTTGGGGTGCCGCAACTTCGCAGCGATGCGCGCTTCGCGGAGAAAACGCTCGATCGCTCGCTGGTCGCGGCTCATCCCGGGCAGCAGCACCTTCACGGCAACCGCGTGGCCCAGGACCTGATGCTCCGCGCGAAATACCTCGCCCATGGCGCCGGCATCGATCTTCTCGTGCAGCACCCACCGATCACCCAGGACGTCACCGGGATGTGTCATGGCGTAGCCTCGCGACTGTATCGGCCCGGAGGTCCCGCGGCAAATCGCGCATACTCGCGACGATCGGTGACATCGGGTAGGAACACCCTTCCCGTCCTCGATGCCCGACGATCGCCCCACGCCGCAGAAGGTTAGCTTTCGACCGCGGTTCCGGTGGTTCTCGGGGCTCTTACTCGCGCTCTTCGCGGTGGCTGCGCTGGTCGTCCACAGTGACCGATTCGCCCGTCGGGTCGCGAAAGAAATACACGATCAGGTATTCGCTGCTTCGGGGCTCGACCTGACCTACGGGAGCGTTCATTTCTCCCCGACCGCTGTCGCGGTTCGCATCCGTGATATCCGGGTGCGGCGGCCGCTTCCGGGGTGTGCGCCGCTCGTCACGCTGGAGTCGCTAGAAGTGATTCCGTCCCTGGGCGACCTCATGCGCGGCAACGTCAGGCTCTCCCGGGTGGTCGTCGATGGCGGCGCCGTGGACCTCGACTTCGAACGCCTCATGGGTGGCGCGGTGTCCCTGCGCTGCGGGCCCGTCATGCGGGGGAGCGGGGGTGCCGGCGGCGGCGGGGAGGTTCCGCTGCGCGACCTGGCGATGAGCGATGTGCGGGTGCGGGTGCGGGATCCGGACGCGGGGGATTTTACCCTCGGCTCGGTCGATCTCGACCTGCTGAACCTTGGCCGCTCGCGCTGGTCCGTCGGGCTGCTGGCCGTAGGCTCAGTGGGAGACTCGCGCTTCTTCGTCGGCCCCATTCCTCGAGTCGAAGCGAGGCTGACCGCCGACCTGCGCACCGGCGTCATGTACATCGCCTCCGCGCAGGTTCTCGCGGGCCGTACGTCACTGCGAGTGCGGCAGGCGAGGCTCGACCCCGCGACGCGCAACCTCAGCGTCGATGCGCGGGTCGAGACCTACCTTGAGGATGTGCTCTCGCGCATCCCGCACGCGCCGCGGTTGGAAGGCGCGGTCACTGTCGATGTCGCCGGCGAGGTGGCCGACCTCGCGGACCCGCAGCGTAGCTTTCACGCCACCGTCGCGCTCACGGCACTCGGCCTCGCGTTGCATGCGCCTGATCGGTCCACGGGCGAGATGCTCCGGTACAACCTTGGCGATCGCCTCAGCGTGCGGGCGACGGCGGACCCGGCGCACGTAGTTGTCACCGACCTTACCGGCGGCTTCGCGGGCGCCACGCTGCGCTCCGAGCGACTCAGCATCGGTCTCACGGCGCCGATGCCCATCGAGGGCACGCTCGCGATTCGCGGACTCGATTTTACGCAACTGATGAACGACGTGACGGTGACTCCGCGCACGAAGGTTCTCTGGACTCTGTCCGGCGACGCGCACCTGAGCGGCGGCCTCGCGCCGATGCATCTCGTCGCGAACTTCCCTGAGATGGAAACCCGGGATTTCGCGATCCTGCGAGAGTTCTTCCACATTCTGCCGCAGCGTCCGGTGGTGCATGTGGCGCGCGCGCGCATCAGCCTGCGCATGGAGGTCGACGACGTCTCCGTCTCCTGGAACGACTGCGTCGTCGCGTTTGGTCAGTCGCGCGCCACGATTCGCCGCATCCGGGTGCGGACCTCCCATGACAGCGATGACTCCGACGGCCACGATACCGACCTCAAGATCGAAGGGCTCGACCTCGCGCGCCTCCACCTCGCAGACCTCGGCTCCATCGCGGACATTCCCATCGCCGGCGATGCCTCGGCGACGGTCGCGCTCAGCGACGACTTCGATCACCCGCGTGTGCACGGTGTAGCGAATATCCGGGGGTTCACGTTCAATACGTTTCCGTTCGGCGACCTTGCCACTGCGCCGGGGACCGAGTGGGTGCTGCGCGACGAGCGCGTCGATAGCGTGCGTGTGGAGGGCTCGCACCGGCGGTCCCGGTACACCATCCACGATGCCTTTCTCGACTTCCGCCAGTTCTCCCTGCGGGCCGGCGCGCGCCTCCACTCGGACCCGATGGAGCTCACGGATTTCTATGACATGTTTCACTTCGACGGCGACCCGACCTTTGCGCCGTACGATGGGCGCGGGGTGGTCGATGCCAGCGTCGATTACGTGCTCGGTCGCCCCGGCGACGACCGCGACGGAGTGATGACCGCGGACGTTGCGATTCAGCGAGCGGTGGCGACGGCGTTCGGAGAGCGGCTCGCGGACGTGGACGCGCGGCTCTCGTACGTGTGGCTGCGTCGCCGCGACGGCGTGCGCGGCGCACGGGTGAGCCTCGACCACTTCAACAGCACCAAGGGCGGCGCCCCCATCCGCGCCAGCGGCGCGATGGACCTCGGCGCCCGCATGCACTTCGTCGCCGAGCTGCGCGATGTACCCGTCTCCGCCATCGATCTTGTGCGCGAGAGCCATGTTGCGGCCAGCGGTCGCGTGTCCGCGCTTGTGACCGTCGAGGGCACGCCCGATGCGCCGCGCTACGTCGGCGACGCGCGCTTCCGCGACCTTGTGGTGATCGATCGCCCGCTCGGTGACCTCGATCTGCACCTCTCGCAGCTTCCCGAGGGTCCGATACCCACGCGCTCGGACGAGCGCCCTCCCACGGGCCGCATTGACCTCTCCTTCGGCGCGCTCTCCGATCAGCTCCGCCTCAACCTCACCCTGCGCGTTCCGTGGGAGCCGACCCGCTGGCGGGACGCCCTCGGCGTGATGCACCCCGGCTTCGAGCGCGCCTGGGGTCGCTCTGCGGTGCTCACTCACATCGCTACTCGCGCGCCGGTGGACCTGCTCCCCTGGCTGCCGCCGTCGATGCTCGCGCGGCTCGGCGTCGATGCGCGCGTGGTGGCCGGCTTCGACCTCTCCATCGACGACGGCCGCCTCGACCAGATGCACCTCGCGACCGGGCGCGCAACCCTGTCGGCGCTCGATGTTCAGGCGCGTGGTCTCCCGCTCCGGCTGGGCAACGGTGCCACGCTCGCGGTGTGCTTTCGCGAGGGCCGGGCCTGGGTCGCGCCGCCGGAATCGACCGACTGCGATGCCGCTCCGGCGGTCGAGGTTCGCGCGAGCGGCGCACCCTCCGCCGTCGCAGCAACGGCCTTTGATCTCGCGCGTCCGCTCTTCGTGGGGCCCGACGGCACCCGTCTTTGGGTGGCCGGATCGGCGGATGTCACCCCCGATTTCGGCGTCGAGAGCTTCGATGTCCGTGCGCGCGGCGACGCGGACCTCTCTCGTGTCGCCGCGCGAGTACCGCAACTCACCTTCGGCCGCGGCCTCGGCGTGTTCAATCTCCGCGCCCGCGGCACTCCCGGTCGTCCGTCGGTCTCCGGGAGCGTTGAACTGCACGACGCCAGCCTTGGCGTGACGGGCCTTGCGTCGCCCCTGCGGGAGATCGAACTCGACCTGCGCGTTGATGGGAGCGAGGCCATTCTTCGACGGGCGAGCGCGCGATACGGGCAAGGACAGATCGCCTTCACCCGCGAGGATTCCCCCGCGATGGTGCGCTTCGACGGAACGCGGCTCGACCGCCTCGACGTGCCCATCGTCGTGCGCGACCTCTCGCTGGCGCCGGACGATGGCATCGACCTCGCGGCCAACGTCGATGCACGACTGCGATGGCAGGGCGGCGAAGAACTCCCGCTTTTGCAGGGCGTGGTCGACCTCACTCGGGCCCGCTACACCCGGCCCGTTCCGCTCTCCGCGGATGTCGCCGGGCGGCTGCAGGGTCGCACCGCGGCGGCGCCCGTGGCCTACGATCCCGCGCGAGACTTCGTCCGGCTCGACCTCCAACTCCGTACCCCTGCGCCGATTCGTATCGCGAACAACCTCGCTGACGCTGAACTACGCCTCGACGAGACGCGGCCGTTTCGCGTGGTCGGGACGCTCCAGCGCCCGGGCATCATCGGGAGCATGCACGTCACCCACGGGGTGCTTCGGGTCTATGAGAACCAGTTCGAGGTGCGCCGCGGAGTCGTGGACTTCGACAGCCCCGATCGCATCGCCGCGCGCTTCGACATCGCCGCGCAGACCGAGGTGCGGCGCACCGGGGATAGCGCCCGAAGCCAGTGGCGCGTCGGTCTCCACGCACACGGGACACCGGAACAGTTCTCCGTGGACCTCTCCGCCGAGCCGTCGCTCTCCCGTGAGGACATCGTACTGATGCTCCTCTTCCGTCTCACGCGCGTCGAGCTCGAACGCATCGGCGCCATCAACGCCGCGCAGACCCTCGCGGTGGAGGCGCTCTCCCGCGGCCTCGGCCTCGATCGGCTGCTCGGTCGCGTGCTCCCGGTGTTCGACGACGTGCGTATCGGCAGTGCGTACAACCCGCGAACCAACCGCACGGAGCCGCAGGTGTTTCTTGGACGGCAGATCTTCGAGTGGTTGCGGCTCGGCGGCTCTACGACGGCGAGCGACAACCCCATCGCGCGCTTCACCGCGGACGTGCGCCTGCGCGGCGGGCTCGGCATCCAGGCCCTGGTCGAGAGTGCCAACAACCAGCTCGGCACCGTCAACGCCAACGCGGGCGCCGACCTCCGCTGGCGAATGGACTTCCAATGAGAGGTTCGGTCGCGTGGCTTGCGCTCTGCGTCGTGCTCGCGAGCACTTCGGTGTTTGCGCAGACGCAGCCTGAGCAGGAGATCGCCCCGGAGACGCCCAGCTTCGCGCCGCTGAGCGGTGCGCCGAGCATCTCCGGGCCGATCGTCTCGGTGCTCGTCGAGCCCTCGTTGCCGGGCGAGAACCCGTGGGTGCGCACAGGGCTCGCTCCTGGCGAGGTGTTTGACGCCCGGCGCGCGCGCGAGGCGCTGCGCATCGCCCTCGCCAGCGGCACCTTCGCGGAGGCCCGGGTGAGCGTGCGAGAGGCGCCCGGCGGCGTTGAACTCATCGTGCGCGGCGAGCGTCGATACCGGCTGCAGTCGTACGCAATCCGCGGTGTCGGCGCGCGATCGCAGGACGATGTTGACGACGAACTGGGGCTGCGCGCGGGCGCGGCGGTGACCGAGTCGCGGGTGCAGGCCGCGCTGCGTCGGGTGGAGGCCGGCTACCGCGACGCGGGCTTCCCGATGACGCAGGTGTCGAGCCGCTGGCGAGAGACCGATGACCCGAGCGTGCGGGTGCTGGTGGTGGACGTCGATGAGGGCCCTCCGCAGCGCGTGGCCGCGGTGCGCTGGCCGGGCGCTCCGCCGGACGTTCTGGACGCCCTGCGCGAAGCTTTCGACCTGCCTGTCGGCGCCATCGCGGCGCCATCGCGCCTGCGCACCGGTCTCACGGCGGCGCGTCGCGCACTGCGCGGGGCGGGCTTCTTCGCGGGCTCCCTCGCGGCGCCACAGACGCGGACGGAGGGGGCGCGCGCGGTGGTCGAGGTCGCGGTCACGCCGGGGCCTCGCTATCGGCTCGCGTGGCAGGGCGTGCGGGTGTTTCCCGACGACGCACTGCGTTCCGCGCTCGACCTCGCGGAGGAGAGCATCGAGGGCGCTGGCATCGACGCGCTCCTTGCGCGCGTTCGGACCTTCTACGTGCGTCGCGGGTACGACGAAGTGGCGGTCTCGGCGGTGGTGGCGGACGACGGCCCCGGCGCGAAGGTGCTGCGCGTGACGGTGCGCGAGGGCGTCCCGGTGCTTCTCGGCGCGGTTCGTTTCGAGCGCGCGCAGGCGCTGTCCGAGGCGGTGCTGCGCGAGATGTTTCTCGCCGCGGTGGCGGAGGCCGTGCCCGAGGAGCCGACGCACATCGCCGGGCCGCGCGAACTCGACCGGACCTACGTCGAAGCCCTGGTCGATGGCGTCGCGCGCGACCGTGTGGTGCAGCGGCTACGCGACCTCGGCTATCTCGACGCTGCGGTCTCGACGCCCGTGCGCGCATGGCATCGCAGCGCGCAGCGCGGACCGGTGGGTTACCGCCACCCGGACGTGGTGGACCTCACCTTTACCGTGACCGAGGGGCCGCGCACCTCCCTTGAAGAGCTTCGGGTGGAGGGCAATCGGGAGCGACCCACGGCGGCCGTCGCGGGAGCCCTCGATCTTCGCGTGGGGGTGCCGCTCTCGTACCTCGCCATCGAGGAGGCGCGCATCCGGCTGACGGCCTGGTATCGCGAGGAGGGCTACGCCTTCGTGCGCGCGGAGCCCGAGATCGAGCGCTCGCCGGACCACACGCGCGCGCGGCTCCGGATGATCGTTCACGAGGGGCCGCGGGTACGCCTCGGTGCGGTGGTGATCGAGGGCAACCGCCGTACGCCGGAGCAGGTGATACGGCCTCGCATGACCCTGGCCGAGGGAGACTGGTACCGCGCCTCGGGGGTGCAGTCGACGCAGCAGCGTCTGAGTGAACTAGGGCTCTTCGGCGGCGTGAACGTGGGCCTCGAAGACCCCGACCTGGAGGCGCCCATCAAGGTGTTGCGCGTGCAGTTGGTCGAGCGTCGGCCGCAGTCGCTCGAGTTGCGCGGCGGCTTCTCCCTCGGGGAGGGCGTGCGCTTCGGCTTCGAGTACACGCACCTCAACGTGCTTGGCCGCGCGGTGTCGCTCACCCTGCAGGCGCGCGGGGGGTACCTGCTGCAGATCCCCGATGTGACGCCGACGTTTCCGCCGGAGATCTCGCCGAGCTTCTCCGACCTCCTGAACTGGCGCGTCGCGGCGTCGCTGGGCTTCCCGTTCGTGCCGCTGCTCGGGCCGTCCTGGGGCGCCACGGTGGACCTCTCGACGGTGCGCCAACTCCAGCCGCCGTTTTATGCGCTGGCCACGCACAGCATCGGTGCGTCGCTGCTCTTCTCCGCGCTTCGGCACTTCACGGTGACCTTCACGAGCGAGCTTCAGTACGTCATCACGCAGCCCTTTGGTGCGGAGACCATCGCTGCGCTGGTGCAGGACTATCCCTCCCGCTGCCTCGCCAACAACAACACTCCGGAGACGTGCACGGCGTTTCAGCAGGTGCTGATTCAGCAACTCTTGCGCTACTCCGATGGCGAGTCAGTGCTGGGGGCGCTGCGCCTTGGGCTTCAGTACGACCGGCGCAACAGCGCGCTCTCGCCGACGCGCGGCTTCGTGGCGTCGGTGACCGCGGAGATGCTCCAGGTTCTTTCCGCGTCGAACCCCACCCTCGCGCCGCTCACCGGGCACGTGACGGCCCGCGTGACGGGCTATGTGCCCATTCCCGTCGGTCGCATGGTGCTGCTTCTGAGCGGCCGTGTCGGTCGCAACTTCGGCGCGAGCAACACGCAGAACACCCACCCTTCGCGCCGCTTCTGGCTCGGCGGCGCTGACGCCATGCGCGGCTGGCAACAGAACCAGTTGATCCCGCAGGATCTCATCGACGCCGCGCTCACGGATCCGTCGTCGTCGAACCCGCTGGTGCGCGGCTCGTCTGGCGGGGAGTTTTTCATCGTGGCGGTGGCCGACCTGCGCATCCCGACGCCGCTCTGCACGCCGTTTGGGTGCGTGCAACTCGGGGCCTTCGTGGACGTGGGCAACCTATGGTCGAAGCCTCCTGCGCTCGATCAACTCTATCGGTTGCGCGTGTCTCCGGGCTTCGGCGTGCGGCTCGACTCGCCCTTCGGGCTGATCTCCATCGACTTCGGCTTCAACCCGTGGCGCGTGCCCGAGGTCGGCGAACGCACCTGGAATTTCCAGTTCTCGTTGGGATCGGTCACCTGACGCGCGGGTTCATCACCGGTGATGTGGCCGTCATCACCGGTGATGTGGCCGTCATCACCGGTGATGTGGCCGTCATCACCGGTGATGTGGCCGTCACCGAGGTCGCACCGGAGCCTTGACGCTCCCTCCGCAGCGCGCGCACCGTCGCGGTCATGGCCCGTACGAAGAGCACGGATTCGAAGAAGACCACCCCTGCGAAGAAGGCCGCCACGCCGGCCGGGAAGAAGAAGAAGAAGAAGGAGGATGCCCCGGCGTCCGTCCGCCCGCTGCCGAAGGCGCTTCGCGAGCGTGCCGACGCGATGAAGGCACTCGGCGAAGAGAACCTGGCGGCGGCCGCGAGGGCGGCGCTCGAAGCGGCGCGCGGCGCGTTTCGGGAGACTTCGCGAGGAATGTACGAGTTGGGCAAGGCGCTCACGGAGTTGCGGAAGCCCGGGATGAGCGAGGCGGCGGGGCACCCGGAGGGCTTCGACGCCCTGGTGGCGAGCGAGTTCGAGCTGCACCCGCAGACGACTGCGCGGCTGATTCGTGCGGTGGCTCACGTCTCCGAGGAGGCATTCGCTGCGCTTGGTCCGAAGAGGGTCAATGCGCTGCTTGACCTCGCGACGGTGACCGAAGCGGACGACACCCTGGCCATACTCACGGGCGAAGTGGTGCGGCTGTGGAAGGGCGGTCCGAAGGTGGACGTCGCAAAGGTGGCGACGAAGCGCATCATCGAGCACACCAAGGCCGTGCGTGCGCGGCTACTCGAGCTAAGCGACGCGAAGCCGCGTGGGCGCACGGCGACGCCGGAGGAGCGCGCCGCCGCGGAGGCCGCCAACCACAGGCTGCACCAGAAGGGCGTCGCGGCGACCGTGAACGTGCGTGCGACGAAGCCGGGCGCGCCGTCAGAGTTTGACATCGTGGGCCTCGACCAGGCCGAACTCGAGCGTCTGACGAGGGTGTGAAGTGCGCTTCCTTCACACGATGCTGCGCGTGCGTGACCTCGCCGCCGCGCTCGATTTCTTCGTCGCGAAGCTCGGTATGCGCGAGCTGCGGCGCACCGATCACGCCGCCGGGCGCTTCACGCTGGTCTTCCTGGGCACCGGCGGTGACGGCGACAGTGCGGAGATCGAACTCACCCACAACTGGGACGCCGCCGAGCCCTACGCGACGGGGCGCTTCTTCGGGCATCTCGCCTTCGCCGTGGATGACATCTATGTGACCTGCGCTCGCCTGCGGGCCGGTGGGGTCACGATTCATCGGCCGCCGCGCGACGGGCGCATGGCGTTCGTGAAATCTCCGGACGGGCATTCGGTGGAGTTGCTGCAGCGGGGCGCGGCGCTCGCGCCCGCAGAGCCGTGGTCGTCGCTCCCCAACATCGGGGAGTGGTGAGCGTCGGCTACTCCGACTTGCGGTAGTTGGGCGCTTCTTCGGTGATGATCACGTCGTGCACGTGGCTCTCGCGGAGTCCGAGCGCGGTGGCCTTCACGAAGCGCGCCTGGGTCTGCATCTCCCCGATGGTGCGGCACCCGGTGTAGCCCATCGACGAGCGTAGTCCCCCGACAAGCTGGTACACGTTCGACGAGAGGCTTCCGCGGTACGGCACGCGCCCTTCGATGCCCTCAGGTACCAGCTTCTCGTCCGCCGCTCCCGCTTGTCCGTAGCGGTCTTTGGACCCCTTGCGCATGGCCCCCATGGAGCCCATTCCCCGGTACATCTTGTACGAGCGCCCCTGGAGCAGCACGAGGTCTCCCGGGGCCTCGTCGGTGCCCGCGAAGAGCCCGCCGATCATCACCACGTCGGCTCCCGCGGCGACCGCCTTCGCGAGGTCGCCGGAGTACTTCACCCCGCCGTCGGCGATCACCGGGATGCCCCGCTTGCGAGCCACCCGCGCGCAGTCCGAGATCGCCGTGATCTGCGGAACCCCCACCCCGGCGACCATCCGCGTGGTGCAGATCGATCCTGGCCCGATGCCTACCTTGATGGCGTCCGCACCGGCGTCCATGAGCGCCTCCGCGGCCTCGGCGGTGGCAATGTTTCCTGCCAGCACGGGGAGCTCCGGGTAGCGCGCCTTGATGGCCCGCACCGCGTCGAGCACGCCCTTCGAGTGGCCGTGCGCGGTGTCCACCACGATGACGTCCACGCCCGCATCGATGAGTCGCTGCACGCGCTCGTCGCGGTCGCCGCCGGGGCCCACCGCGGCCGCCACGCGGAGCCTTCCGCGGGAGTCCTTCGCCGCGCCTGGGAAGCGCTCGGCCTGGAAGAGGTCGCGCACGGTGATGAGCCCCGCGAGCGTGCCGCGCTCAGGATCGACCACGAGCAGTTTCTCGATGCGATGCTTGTGCAGCAGCGCGCGAGCCTCGTCGGCCTTCACCGTTGCGGGGACGGTCACGAGGCGTTCTTTCGGGGTCATGGCCTCGGAGACGGCCTGGTCCAGGTTGGTCTCGAAGCGGATGTCGCGGGAGGTGAGGATGCCGACCGGGCGGCCGTCTTCGACCACCGGGAGGCCCGAGATGTTGTTGCGTTTCATCAGCGCCACGGCGTCGCGCAGGCTGTCGCCCGGACCGACCGTGAGCGGGTCGAGCACGATGCCCGACTCGGCGCGCTTCACTTGTTCGACCTCCCGGGCCTGATCTTCCGGGGAGAGGTTTTTATGGATCACCCCGAGGCCACCTTCGCGGGCCATGGTGATCGCAGTGCGGGCTTCGGTGACCGAGTCCATCGCGGACGAGATCAGAGGGATGCCCAGCTCGATGCCGCGGCACAGGCGGGTGCGGGTATCGACGTCCTTGGGCAAAACCTCGCTGTACGCGGGGATCAACAGCACATCGTCGAAGGTGAGAGCCTCGCGCAACGGTTCTTCCAGCATGAATTCTCCTCGTATCGGGCTGAGTCAGGTACCGCGCTTGATGGGCCAGCGCGAGTCAGGACATTTCTTCCGCAGCCTGACGGTGATGACAGACCACAGCTGAAGCATTGGAAAAGTTACGCCGTCCTGATAAGACGTTGGGAGTTTCGTGCGAGGGTCTGGCGAACCGCCATCCCACAATCTTCGTCATCAGGGTGCCGACACCATGCAACGTTCCAGCTTCCTTCTTGCGCTGTCTCTCTGTCTTGGTGTGGTCATGGGCTGCGGCGCCGATGACCCCTCCATGGCGTTTCCAGAAGATGACGCCGCGGTTGCGGACGACACCGCGATCGTAGAGATGGACGCTGGGGTGGTACCGAGCTTCGATGTCCCGGTACTCGACCGTGGCAACGCAACGCTCGACATTCCCATCGACCGCGGTAGCCGGGTCGACACCGGCACCAGCACCGATCGCGGTGGTCCCGTCGATACGGGCGTGGTGCCGACCGATCGAGGTGGCCCCGTGGCGTGCCCGTCTTCCTGCACTGCCGATCTCGACTGCGATCCCTGCCGCACCTCCAGCGATCCGAGCACCGTGCGCTACTGCTGCCTGAGCGGCCTCTGCATCTCGATGACGGGCGTTTGTCCTTCCGGGATGATGACCGGTGGCGGCGACGGTGGTGCGGGCGCCGACGCTGCGGGCGCTGACGCTGCGGGTGCTGACGCTGCGGGCGCTGACGCTGCAGGCGGTACCGACGCTGCCGCTGGCGGCCCGGGCTGATCCAACGTCACGAGGGCGGCGGCACCCGCAGCACGCCCGACATTCGCGATATCGGCAATCGAATCATTCTCCCTCCCAACATGACCCACCACGCGTAGGCGTCGACTTCGTCTACGAGGTCGATACGCAGCGCCGTAGGGTATCCCGCGAAGGCGTCGATGACCGTGATTGTCATCGTGGGCGTCACCAACACCTGGCCTACGCGCACCGGGCCTGCGCGATAGGCGGTCAGTGCGATCGGCTCGACGAGCGCGCCGCCCTCGCTGCGCAGAAGCAGCGTGCGCGCGTCGAGGCGGGTTAGCGCGACCGGGCGAAACGTCGAGGTGAGAACCCGCCAGCAGCGTGACGAACGCACGCCGGATTCGCGCCAGATCAGGTGCGGGTAGTGCAGCGCCTCGAGGTCGAGTGCGCCCAGGAGCACATCGCAGCGGGCTTCTGGGTTGACCAGCGGGGCCGCGGCGGTCACGGCGTCGCGGGTGCGGGCGAAGCGGGCGGCGAGGGCACGCACGTCGATGTGGGCCTGCCATGGGACAAGCGCGATGTGGATGACCAGCAGCAGGAGTGACAGTGCGACGGCGGCGAGGCCGGGGCGCGCGGGCGTGCGCCAGCGGGAAAAACGCTCGACGGGGGCGGCGCAGAGAACAGCAAGGAGGACAGCGACGCCGGGCGCGCTGGGGAGCAGCAGGCGCGGGAGGGCAGGGGCCGAGAGCACCGGCAGCAGGGCCAGGGCGGCGCCGAGGGTCCATGCACGGGCGGACACGCGGGCTGCGGCGTCGGAGCGGCGAAGGGTGACCGCGAAGGCGGCGAGGAGGAGCGCGGCGCCGAACACCGTAGCGACAGGCGAAAAAGGGAGGACGGAGCCGTGGTAGTCGGCACCCGAGGATTGGCCGAGGAGGGCGGTGCCGACGAGGGCGAGCGCGCGATCGGGGGCCTGCGCGAGCCACTGTGACGGAGCTCTCAAGGGGTCGAGGTACTGCGAGTGCTCGGCGCCGTAGTGGAGGGCGCGCCCGAGGAGCAGCGGCAGCAGGGTCGCGGTGCAGAGCGTGGCGACGCGCGGCGCTGGGCGCGGGCGGCCGAGCGCGAAGACGACGAGGTAACCCAGCATCGGGACGGCGTACTCGCCGGAGAGGGCTGCCAGGAGCAGGGCGGCGTGCGCGAGGATGTCGCGGCCGCGAATGAAGGCCGCCAGCGCGATGAGACCGAGGAGTACGGAGAGGAGGGCGTTCTGGTTGGCGATCCAGAGCAGCGGGAGCGTTGCGGCAGGGGAGAGGGCGAGGAGGAGCGTGGCGATCCAGGCGACCGGGCGGGGGAGGGTCGCGCGGAAGACGTCGCCGGCGACCACGACCAGGGCGGCGAAGATCAGCGCCGATGCGGCGTGCGCGAGGCGGGGACCACCGAGGGTGAACTCTGCCGCGAGCGCGAGGCTCGAGAGCGGGCGAAACATTGCGATGGCGAAGTGCGCGTCGGTCCACCACGGGAGGAATCCGTCGAGGCGAAACCCGGCGGCCTCGCCGGGGCGCACGAACGCGAAGAGATCCCACAGCGCCCGGTGCGCAGGGAAGGTGCCGCGGAGCATGGCGATCTGGGCGTGGTCATCGTGGACGGGCGGCGCGCCGAGAGCGGTGATGCGGATCGCAAGGCCGATGATCGCGAGCGCGAGGGCTCTGCCGTGGTCGCGCAAGGGCGACGACGGTGAGGTCACGGGTGTGGCGCCAGGCGGAGCAGCGCGAGGAGCGCCAGCCAGGTGAGGCCGAAGAGGGCGCGGAGACGATCCCAGGAGGCGTTGGCGCGGGCGGGGTCGAAGGGTACGAAGGCACCGAGCACGAGCACCGCGCCGATGGGATGGAGCAGCAGCGCGGCATACACGGCGGCGACGACGAGGAGCCCGCGGGCGATGACAGCGGTGGCGCGTGGACCGCACACGACGGCGGTGGTGCGCACGTGGGCCGCGCGGTCGGAGGGCTCGTCGCGGAGCACCTGCACGGCCTCGGTGACCATGCAGAGCAGCCCGAGGAGCCCGGCGCAGCGCCAGCCGAGGGTGCTGTGGACTGGGAAGCCGACCATGGCCATGGAGAGGCCCCAGGCGGCCATGGCCACGAGGTCGAGAATGGGGCGGTGCTTGAGCACGCGCGAGTACACGACGATCACGACGATGTTGATGAGCGCAGTGAGCAGCAGGCCGGTGGAGTGCAGCGCGCCCCACCCGATGATGAGCAGCGCCATGGCAACTACGGTGGCCCAGGCGGTTGTGAGGTGTTCGGCGAGGAATCGGGTGCGCGCGTTGTCGCGACCGGGTGCACGCAGGTCGATGCCTACGTCGAAGCAGTCGTTGACGAGGTAAACGAAGAGGTTGAGCAGAGCGCCGAAGCCAGCGCGCGATGCGAGGTCGCCGGGAGAGAGGCCGAGCGCGACGGCGAGCGTGAGGCTGGTGACGAGGTTGCCCGCCTCGCGCTTGCGAAGTCGGTAGATCGCGACATCCGCAGCGATGCGCCAGGCGACGCGGACGGCAGCGAGGACCTCCTTCACGACAGTGCGCAGGCTCGCACGACGCGGGGTGCGATGACCAGTTGGGAATCTGCGCGGCGGGGTTTAGAGGTTCAGCCGTTGCTTGAATTCCAGGCTTGCATCGTCTGCGCTCGTCATCGCTGGGTGCGTGGCGACGACCACTCCACGGGCCGAGGGTGGAGTCTCTTGAGGCGCTGGGAGGGACAGCGGACCCTGCACGGCGCTTTCCAAATGCGCGGGCTCGCGCAACAATGGAGGCTCCACCGATGAATGTCGCCCTGCCCGTGCTTCGCGAGATGTCCGCCGCCGTGAAGGTGGAGCGAGCCTCCGCCCGGCTGGTGCGCATCTCGCTGACCGACCGCTGCGACATGGCCTGCGTGTACTGCCGCCCGGCGGAGCGCGGCGCCTACATGCCCGCAGACGAGCGCCTCTCCGTCGCGCAATGGGAGGCCGTGCTTCGTGGGCTGCACGCGGAGGGCGTGCGGCGGGTGCGCATCACCGGCGGAGAGCCGCTGTTGCATCGCGATGTGCTCGAAGTGGTGCGCCGGGTGGCGGCGCTCGAGATGGACGACCTCGCCATCACCACCAACGCGTCGCGGCTCGCGGCGCTCGCGGGTCCGCTGCGGGCGGCGGGGCTGCGGCGGGTGACCGTGTCTATCGACTCTCTCGATTCAGGGCGCTTCGCGGCGATCACGCGCGGGGGCGACCTCGCAGCGGTGCTCGCAGGCGTCGCGGCGGCGCTCGAGAGCGGCTTCGACGAGGTGAAGACCAACACCGTGGTGTTGCGCGGGGTCAATGACGACGAGCTTCCTGCGCTGGTGCGATGGGCGTGGGAGCGGGGCATCACGCCGCGCTTCATCGAGGTGATGGGCGTAGGCGAGGGCGGCAACCTCTGGCGCGAGGCGCTCGTCCCGCGGGCGGAGATGATCGCCCGGCTGGCAGGGCTGCTGCGGGTAGGCGAAGGCGAGCGCGACGACGACCGAGGCCCCGCGAAGTACCTGCGCGCAGCGGACGGAAGCGGTCGGAAGGTGGGGTTCATCACCGGTTCGACGGATACCTACTGCGCTGGCTGCGACCGGCTGCGGGTGACCAGCGAGGGCAAGATGAGACCGTGCCTCGCGACCGACGACGGCGTCGGAATCACCGAGGCGGGTAAGACCGGGGAGCCCGGCGCGGTGGCGGCGACGCTGCGCGAGGCATGGTCCATGAAGCCCGATGCGAGCTGGAAGGGCTGCACGGAGGTCACGGCACGCGCCGTGTCGATGCTCGCGACGGGTGGATGAGCGGCGGTGCAGGCGGTCGATGAGGGGCTCGCAATCGCGGTGGCGACGGACGTGGCAGGGGTGCTGCGGAGAGTCGCGGCGGCGCTGACGGCGGGTAGCGCCGCGGCGCTGGCGACGGTCATCGGACGCCATGGGAGCACGCCATCGACGCCCGGGCAGAAGCTCGCGCGCACCGGGGAAGGGTGCTTCGGGACCGTGGGCGGCGGCGCAGTGGAGGCCGCGGTGATGCGCGCGCTGGAGGCGGCGTGGGCGCGCGCGGCCCGAGGCGAGGCGGGGACGCGGGTGGAGACGTTTCGGCTCGGGGCGGGGTTGGGGATGTGCTGCGGTGGGAGCGTGGACGTGTTGATCGAGACGATGGCTGCGCCGTGGTTGGTGGGGGTCGTGGGCGCTGGGCACGTGGCGGGGGCGCTGGTGCCGCTGCTGCTAGGGTTGGGCTTCGAGGTGATGGTGGTCGATGTGCGCGAGGCGTACGCGGTGGGCGAGCGCTTCCCGGGCGCGCGGGTGGCGTGCGGCGAGCCGAAGGAGTTGGCCGAAGGGATCGCGCGGCGAGGCGCGGTGCTTGCGATGACGCACGACCACCAGCGGGACCAGGACGCCGTCGAGTGGGCGCTGCGGGAGGGCTATGCCTACGTGGGCGCGGTGGGGAGCCGCGCAAAGGCAGTGCGCACCGCGGCGCGGCTGGAGGCGCGGGGTTTCAGCGAGGCCGACCGGGCGCGGGTGGAGATTCCGCTCGGGGTGAGCATCGGAGCGCGATCCCCGGCGGAGATCGCGGTGTCGATCGCGGCGGCGATGGTGGCGTGGCGGGCCGGAGATGGCCGGGGGAAGTAGCGGTTGCGGGAGGGAAGGGGAGGCGTCTAGCGGCCGCCGAAGGGCGTGAACTGCGCGCCGAAGCCAGTGGGGGCCTGGGCGGGCAGGGCGGGTGCTTGCGTGCCGCCGAGACCGAGGGCGGCGGCGGCGCTGCCGAGGGCCCCTGCGATGCCGCCGGTGCCGGCTCCCTGGCCGAGGTTCATGCCCTGGAGTTTGTCCCAGAGGAAGTCGATCATGAGCGGGGTGACCACGGCGCCGAGGACGCCGGCGACGCGCTCGGGGAGGCCGCAGCGGGTGGCGATGACCTGCGCGACGTGGCCGCCGACGACGCCCTGCAGACCGTCGATGGCCGCGCCCTTCATCCCTTCGCCGCGCACGAGGCCGCTCACGGCGCCGGTGAGGAAGTTCATCGCGTAGTTGCTGTTCTTGAGATCCAGGACGCCGAGTTGGCCATTGTTCGACTGCATCGCGTTCTGCATGGCCGTGACGGCTGCGGGAAACGCGGTGGTCAGGATGCCCGCCGACTGCGTGGGCGAATACCCCTGCGCCTGGAGCGCGGTGTACGCCTGCTGGCCCTGCGGAGACTGACCAAAGAGGTTGAGAAGCTGGTCGAACATCTTGGAGGTACCTCGGCGTGGCGATGGTCGCGGAGCTGCGACGGCGGCGAAGGTTCCTGCGGGGTGGGGCGTTGTCAAGCGAAGCGGGCGTTGCTGGAGTTCGGAGTACGTCGCCTCGGCCCGCTGTGCCGCGTGCTGAAGCACACGGCACGGTGTGGAAGCCCGGGGCAGACCCGGGCTCCTACGATGTCCCGATGGAGAAGCGCTGCCCCGTGGGACCCGGGATGGAGCCCGCTGCGGGCTTTCG
>CANJUR010000045.1 GCA_947477565.1 Deltaproteobacteria bacterium | reverse complement strand
TTTCTTCCCTGAAGAGGCCCAGGAGCGCGGGCTGACGGGCATGCGGGTGCAGGTGCGGGTGAGCGTCGATGCGAGCGGCGCCATCACTCGCGCGCAGTCCATGGAAGACCCTGGCTTCGGCCTCGGTCGTGCCGCCGAGCGCGCCGTGATGAACGGCTGCCACGCCACCACGCCGCGGTCACGCGACGGGCGAGCGGTCGCGACGGTGACGACCTTCCGGCTCAACTTCGAGCTTGAGTGAAGCAGGCGGTGGCGGCGGGCGGGGGCGCGCTTGGGGCTTGAGTCGGGCGGTCGCGCGGGCGAGAGTGGCTGATGTGCCGGCGACACAACGGTGACGGCGCACCCTCTGGAGGACGTCTCATGCCCAAGCGGCGATTGGCGATGGTGTCGGGGTTCGCAGCGCTCCTGATGGCGCTCCCTGCGAGCGCTCAGACTGGTTCGGTTCCCTACGACACCAACATTGACTTCCAGCAGTTTCGCCCTGCGCCAGGGCCGTACAACTTCTTCACGGTACAGGGCAGTCGGGTCGAGGGACGCACCGCGCTCTCGTTCGGGGCCTGGGCCAACTACGGCTATCGCCCTCTTACGATCTTCAACGCCAACTGCCCCAGCGCCGTCAACGACTCGGGCTGCACCGTCGGTGATGTCCGTGCTCGTCCAATCGAACACGTCGCGGCGCTCAATCTCCTCGTCGGCGTGACGCTCGCGGGTCGCTTCCTTCTCTCGCTCGACCTCCCGCTGACCGTCGAGACCGGGCAGGCCGTCGATCGCACCAACGGGCGGCCAGTCGTCGATGCTTCGAGCACCCCACAGTCGCAGACCGCGGGTGGCCTCGGCGACCCTCGCGTTGAGGCGAAGGTGCGCCTCGCTGGATCGGGCCTCACCGGCCCGGGCCTGGCGGTCAGCGGTTTTGTCACGGTTCCGCTCGGGCGATCGGCTGGCGCTGGCGACCATTTCCTGGCCGATCGCAGCGCCACATTCGGCGGCAGGATCATCGGCGAGTACCGCCGCGGTCGCTTCTCTGTCGCGCTCAACCTGGGAGCCATCGGCCGGCCCAGCATGCTCTCGCTCCTCTCGACGGAGGTCGGTAGTCGGCTCACCTGGGGCGCAGCGGTGGGCGTCGAGATCTCGCCGCGGCTCGCGGTGATGGCCGAGGGGTTCGGCGCTTCGGACCTCACCAGCCAACTCCAAAACAACAACGCCGAGGTGCTCGCCGGGGCGCGCTATCGCCTTCGCGATCTCACCTTCACGGCGGGCGGTGGCACCGGCGTACTGCGCGGCGCCGGATCGCCTGTCTCCCGAGCGTTTCTGGCCGTCGCTTGGGCGCCCTACCGGGTGGACAACGACAACGATGGCGTCGGGGACGATGTCGATCGTTGTCCGAGCGAGGCAGAAGACCTCGATGGCTACGAGGATGAGGACGGTTGTCCCGAGTTGGACAACGACGGCGACGGCATCGACGACACCGCCGACCGCTGCCCCGACCAGGCCGAAGACCGCGATAACTTCCAGGACAGCGACGGCTGTCCCGACCCGGACAACGACAACGACGGCGTGCCCGACGGATACGACACCTGTCCGCGCGAGCCCGAAGACCGCGACGGCGATCACGACGAGGACGGCTGTCCGGACAACGACCGCGACCGTGATGGGGTGCAGGACGAACGCGACCGCTGCCCGGGCGAGCCAGAGGATACCGATGGCTTTCAGGACGAGGATGGCTGTCCTGATCCCGACAACGACCATGACGGCGTCCCGGATGCGGAAGACCAGTGCAGCGATCAGACGGGGACCGTCGCCCTCCACGGCTGTCCCGAGGTGGCCGCCGATCGCGACAACGATGGCATCCCCGATGACCACGACCGCTGTCCCATGCAGCCCGAGACCGTCAATGGCATCGACGACGCAGACGGGTGCCCGGAGGAGGCCACGGTCGCACCGACACTCGCGCAGATCGTGGGTGACCAGATCCAGGTGATGGGCTCCGTGAACTTTTCGCGGACGCGCGATCGCATCGAAGGTGCGGAGAGTTTTCGCGTGCTGGAGTCGGTGTTGACCATCTTGCGGACTCACTCGCAGATCACGCGTGTCGAGGTTCAGGGGCACACGGACAACAATGGTGATTCCGAGCGCAACACGGCCCTCTCCGAGCGCCGCGCCGAGAGCGTCCGCCGGTGGTTGGTCGAGCACGGAATCGCTGGCGATCGAGTGATTGTCCGCGGGTTTGGTCCGGCGCAGCCGATCGAATCGAACAGCACCGAAGCGGGTCGCGGGCGGAACCGCCGGGTGGAGTTTCACATCATCTCAGCGAGCCCAGGAGGCAGGTAGTCCGCTCCCTCTGTTGGCCCCCAGGCCGCGACTTTGCGCTGAAAGGCCCGACAGGAAGTTGCCTGATTCGTCGGCTTTCGGATACCGGGCCTCGTATGCGGCGAGTGCTGGGTATCCTCCTTTCGACGGTTCTCTTTGCCGGTTGTGACGAGGCCTCGGAGGGCGAGAGGCTAGGGCTCTATTCCGTTCTTGCGACCCGCACGCAGAACACCTGCGGCGCGCAGATGTCCGGGAAACTCCAGAGCGCTCGCTTCAACGTCGCGCTGTCGCTTCGGCAGGGTGTCCTCCGGTGGACTCCCGCGGGAGCGACGACCGCGAGCGGAATCTTCAACGTCTTCCAGGGTACGTTTCGCATCGCAATTGAGGCATCGACTCAGATGATCGCGCCCAACCGTCAGCGGCAGATTCCTGGCTGTGTGTTGCGTCGGGTCGATCTGATTGAAGGCCTCGTCAGCGCGTCGGCGGACGCTGGTGCGAGACCATCGTTCGACGCTGGCGTCAACTCCGACGGCGGCACAGTGGTTACGGGCTTCCAGGCCCAGGAGACCATCGCTTACGGAACCGAGAGCGGAGACTGCACCTCGCTGATCGGCGTCGGGGAGGGGCAGTCGCTGGCGTTGCCGTGCGTGGTTGGCTACCAGATGGACGGCACCCGCATCGGCCCTTGAGCGACTGGTTCAGTCGTCTGCGTTGGCGTCGCTGTGGTTCTGGAGGTCTATAACCTCCGCTCCGCGCTTCTGCGCGAGAATGATCAGCTCGCGGGAAGACGGTCCGAAGAACGCTCCGGGCGTCCGAACGTGACCGCTCACCTCAAGGATACGGAAGCCGGACTGGTGCAACAGTTGCCCGAGTTCGTGCAGGGAGTAGAGGCGCACGGAGAATTCGATCTCACGCTGGCGTCCATCGTCGAAGATCACCGTGCGCTTCACGTTGAGGCGCGAGGTGATGTAGTTCACCGAACTCTCTTCCATGCAGACGCAGCCGTCGCCTTCGAACCATGCCATGGCTGGCTGCGACTGAATCGCGTGGTCGCGATTGATGACCTGCAGGAGAAAAGTTCCGTTGTCCTTGAGCGCGCGGTGGATTCGCGTAGCAACATCGACGTTGCGCTGGTCATCGAAGAATCCGAACGAAGAGCCCACGCAGAAAGCTGCGTCGAAGGACTCTTCAAAGTCGAGCGCGAGCATATCGCTGACGACGAACCGCGGCTGACGGGGTACGCCGAGGCAGTGACTCTGCGCTCGTTGAATCATGGTCGAAGACAAGTCAACGCCGGTGACATCATAGCCACGTTTCGAGAGTTCGATCGAGTGGCCGCCGACCCCACAAGCGACGTCGAGCACCGCGGCGCCACCTTCCACGCCGAGGGCGTGCTCGATCCAGTCGGTCTCTGCTCCGACTTGCGCGGCGTCCAGCGGAGCGACCGTGCGCAGGTAGTCATCGTTGAAGAGTTCTTCCCACCAATGACGCCGACGACGGCGCTGCGGCTCCGTCAACGCGTGCGGTCGAGAGCCCTGCGGCGGCGGCGGCGGCGCGATCGAACGGCTGACTCTCGGCGGCTCGGGTGGGGGCGGCGGAACACGGCTCGCCGAGGCCCGCGGGGAGTGGGTCTCCTGGCCGATCGGCATGTCGGCGAGGTCGTCGAGCAACGCCAGTGACGGGTCGCTCGCGCGAATCGTCGGCATGTCGTCGTCCGGGTCGATGGCGAAATCAAACGCATCGTCCACCGGAGGCGGAGTGGCGGCGGCCGGCTCGGCCCTCTCTGGCGACCGTTGCGCGACGATAATCGTCGCCGGAATCGGATCCGGAATCGGCGGAATCGTCGGGGCGGTGAAGATCGACGCCGCGTGAGACGAGATCATCGCCGCCCGCGCCGGCGCTCGTGGCGGAGGTGGGCGACTGGGCCGCAGCGGTGCGACCGGCCCGGTCAGCGCCTCCAGGAATGGTTCCTCAGTCAGAGATAGCACCGGAACCGCAACAAACGACGGAGTCAGTGTCGCCTGATTGGGCCTCTCGACGTGTTCTTCCGAGAGCGAAGGCAGGTCCGAACCCACCTTCCGAATGCGTCGCCGAACGACCCGCATACTCGACTCGGGCGGAGGCATGAAAACAGGGGCTGGAGGGGGCATCGTGATCATCGCAGCCTCGGTCTCCGAGATCTCGACCTCGACCTCGTCGCTGGCGGTAATCTCGACCTCCGTGAACGACTCGAGTGTCGCGGGGCGACTGGCGAGCAGCGGTTCTTGCTCGAGGTCGGGCAGGTCGAGATCGATGTCTGCGGACGCCGACAAGTTCCCTTCTGCCGCGCGGACACCCGTCGGGAATCGCAGACTGCGGCGGCTCTTCCGCTGACGACGTTCGCCTTCCGGGGAGGAGGCTTCGGAGTCCAGGCCATTCGCCGGATCGACGCTGCGTTCAGTCATCAGTACGCCTCTCCATCGAGCGCTCGCGCCACCGCGTCTCCGACGCGCACCGGCACCGGATCGACCCCATGCGCGGCGACCCAGCGACCGCGGGCCGCCGGGCTGAGGAGCACCACCACCGTGGATCCCAACTGAAATGCACCGAGTTCGGCCCCTTTCAGCAGCGTCGGGCGGGTGTCGTCCGCAAACGTTCGCACCGCCGCACGCCCTCCCAACTCGGGACGCGGCGGGGCGTCGATGGCGAGGGTGATCTTCCCGACCACGAAGGCGCCGACGAAGACCACCGCCGCGGAGCCGTACGGGGTATCGACGTGCACGACCACCCGCTCGTTGCGAGCGAACAGACCGGGCACGGTGCGCACGCCCATCGCGTTGACGGGGAAGAGATCGCCGGGGATGTGGCGCACTTCGCGAACCCGACCATCCACCGGGCTATGCACGCGGTGATAGTCCCGGGGCGAGAGATACACGATGAAGTAATGGCCGCCCTCGTAGGCGCGCGCCGCGGCGGCGTCATCGAGCAGGGTGGCGGCATCGTAGGATTGGCCCTTCACGGAGAAGCGACGATCGGCGGAGATCGGCCCTGCGTCGTCGAGACGACCGTCCGCCGGGGAGACGACCGTGGCGGGATCGGGATCGATCGTGTGAACGCCCGGTCGAAGAGCCCGGGTGAAAAACTCGTTGAAGCTTCGGAAGCCCCCTTCGGGCACCACGGCTTCGTCCATCACGACGTCGTAGGCCCGACCGTAGAGCGCGAGCACCGGGCGCAGAAGCGGGCGAGGAATACGTGCTTCGGTAAAGTGCCCGAGCGCACGGGTGATGCGACCTCTGGGAAGGAGGTGCAGGATGGAGGCGGCGGCGCGCGATCGGAGGGAAACCATCAGGGTTGGGCTCAGAGCGTCATCGACGCGGCTGGAGCCTAGAATGCCGCGCGAAGCGGGGTCAACAGATCCCGTGGGTCACGCGGCAAGGGAATCACACGTCGTAGTAGAGATGGTACTCGTACGGCACCGGCCGGAGGCGCACGGGATCGACGTCCTTCTCGTGCTTCGACGAGATCCAGGTCTCGAGGAGTTCCTTGGAGAAGACGTCTCCCTTGAGGAGAAACTCGTGGTCCTTCTCGAGGGCATCGAGGGCCTCGCCGAGGGAGCCGGCGACCTGCGGAACATTCTGCAACTCTTCCGGGGAGAGCGAGTAGATGTCCTTGTCCAGTGCGTCGCCCGGATGAATCTTCTTCTCGATGCCATCGAGACCCGCCATCACCAGCGCCGAGAAGGCCAGGTACGGGTTGCAACTCGGGTCAGGGAAGCGAACCTCGATGCGCTTCGCCTTCGGTGACGGCGAAAACATCGGGATGCGAATAGAGGCCGAGCGGTTGCGCGACGAGTAGGCCAGGTTGACCGGCGCTTCGTAGCCCGGCACCAGACGGCGGTAACTATTCGTCGTCGGGTTGGTGATCGCGTTGAGCGCCTTGGCGTGCTTGAGCACCCCACCGATGTAAAACATCGCCATCTCGCTCATGCCCGCGTAGCCGTTACCGGCGAACAGCGGTTTGCCTTCCTTCCAGAGCGACTGGTGCACGTGCATGCCCGAGCCGTTGTCACCAAAAAGGGGCTTCGGCATAAACGTCGCGGTCTTGCCGTTTCGCTTCGCGACGTTTTTGACGATGTACTTGAACCACATGAGCTTGTCGGCCATGCGGAGCAGCGAGTCGAACTTCATGTCGATCTCGCACTGCCCGGCGGTCGCGACTTCGTGGTGGCTCGTCTCGATCTCGATGCCCGCAGCCTCCATGGCCTCGACCATCTCCGTGCGCACGTCCATCAGGGTGTCGTGCGGAGCGACGGGGAAATACCCCTCCTTCGGGCGGATGGTGTAGCCGCCGTTGCCGCCCGGAATCTCCTTGCCCGAGTTCCAGTGGGCTTCCTTCGAATCGACCTGAAAGAAGTTGTGGTTCTGCGAGGTCGAGTAGCGAACGTCGTCGAAGACGAAAAACTCCGCTTCCGGGCCTACATATACGGTGTCCGCGAGGCCCGTCGAGCGCACGTACTGCTCGACCTTGCGCGCAATAAAGCGCGGGTCGCGATCGTACGATTCGCGGGTGATCGGATCGATCACGTTGGCAATCATGCTTAGCGTCGGTCGCGCCATGAACGGGTCCATGACGGCGGTAGACGGATCGGGCAGAAGCAACATGTCCGACTCGTTGATGGCCCGCCATCCACGAATGGAGCTGCCATCGAACCCGAAGCCGTCCTCGAAGGCTTCCTCCGTGATGCGATGCATCGGCACGCTGGTGTGCTGCCACTGCCCAAAGAGGTCGCAGAACTTGAGATCGACCATCACTGCGCCGCCGTCCTTGCCGAGGGCGATGGCGTCTTTTTGCTTCTTCGTCGTCATAACAGTCTCGTCAACTCCTGTGTCTTAGATGGCGTCGTGGCCGCGCTCACCCGTGCGGATGCGAACGGCTTCTTCGATGGGCACCACGAAGATCTTTCCGTCCCCGATGCGGCCCGTACGTGCGCTTCGCTCGATGGCGTCGATCACGGCGTTGACCTGCTCGTCCGCGACGACGACCTCGATCTTCACCTTGGGAACGAAGTCCACCACGTAGGCGCTGCCCCGGTAAACTTCCTTCCGGCCGCCCGTGCGGCCGAAGCCCTTGACCTCGGTGACGGTCATTCCCTGCACGCCCACTTCCGCGAGCGCGTCCTTCACCTCGTCGAGCTTAAACGGCTTGATGATCGCCTCGACTCGCTTCATCGCGGCGCCCTTGTAGGCCCATTCAACGTAAAGGGACAGTAAAGTTCATAGAGCCCTCGCGCTCCGGGGTCCTCGGTATACTCCCGGCGTGTTGCATCCTCATGAAGGAGCCTCCGTGATGCCCCGCTTCTCCGCTCTTCTGGCCTGCTCAGTCTCGCTCTTTCTGCTCGGCTGTTCGGACGGCGCCGCGCCGACGTTCACTGACGCGGGCACCATGGATGCGCCCGAAGCTGAGGTGTTCACCCAGAGGGTCGACGTGAACGCTCCGGATGCGCGAGGGCGAGTGTGCGTGCGCAGCGCGCAGTGCGACGACGGCGTGCCTTGCACCATGGACTACTGCTCGACCGATGGCCGCTGCGCCAACGTTCCCGACACGATGCAGTGCGACGACAACATTTACTGCAATGGTCAAGAGTTCTGCGACCTGCGGCGCGGTTGCGTGCGGGGCACTCCGCTGGCGTGCGACGACAACGATGGCTGCACCACCGATCGCTGCGAAGAGACCTCTCGCGCTTGCCAGCACAGCCCGCGTGATTTCGATCGAGATGGCGACCCTGACATTGGCTGCCGATCGACCCAGTGCCCCGACGGTGGCGTGCCGGGCGACGATGCCGGCTTGTGCTGGGTGGGCTCCGACTGCGACGACCGCGATCCCAGGGTCAATGGAACGCTGCCGGAAATTTGCTCGGACAACGTCGATAATAATTGCAACGGGTTGATCGACGCACTTGAGCCGGGCGGGTGCGTCCGACCGCCGCACGACCGCTGCGACGATCCCCTCGACGTGTCGGCGGGCGGGCGTTTCACCGTCGGTATGGCGGGCACCACCGGGGATTACATGTTCCGTTGCGGAGGCGGCACCCAGGGAAGGGATGTGGTGCTGCGGCTGAACCTCACCAGTCCTCGCGACGTGGCAGTGACTGTGCAACCGCGCTCCGGGTTCGGACTTGTCTACCTGATGATCCAGAATCAATGCGGATCGACGGTGGTGGCCGACACGCGCGATTGCCTCCTCGGGTTTCCGACCGTGTGGCGGACGCACAGCCTTCCCGCGGGCGAGTACTTCTTCGTCCTCGGAGCGTCCGCGGGTAGCACTGGTGCTGCGGCCGATGCCCTCGTCGATGTGCAACTGAGCGATCCGGTCGCGCCCGCGGTCAACGACACGTGCACCTCGCCGATCGAGATTCCGCCCACCGGCGGAACCTTCCGCGGTGACCTCATCGGTGTCACCGATGACGTGACCACACGCTGCGGATCGACCACCCCCGACGTGCTCTATCGCATCACCCTCACCGAGCCTCGGGACGTCATCGCGCACGCCGTCGGCAGCGCCTCCGACTCGGTCACGGTCTCGCTGTTAGATCAGTGCAGCCGTAGCCCGATGACCCTGCGCTGCGACAGCGGCAACACCCCGTCTTTCATCGCCCGCTCGCTCCCCGCCGGCACCTATTTCATCGCCGTCGAGGGGCGTAGCCTCCCGTCGTTCACGCTCACTGTCGAGACCGCGGCCCCCACGGCGCCACCGCCCGGCGACACCTGCGCCAGCCCTCTTCCGCTCACCGCGGGTACTCCCGTCCGCGGTTCATTCACGCCCTTTGAGAGCGACCTGCCCGTCTCGTGCAACGCCGGAACGGCTCGCGACGTGGTCTATGCCTTCACTCTTAGGCAGCGTCTCGATGTCACCGTCACCGCCCGCGGAGGCACGAGCGACTACTTCTACGTCGCGGTTCAGGGAGCGTGCGGGGTGCGCGGCAGCGAGCGCGGTTGCCGCGGTGGCGTGCCCGCCAGGCTCACGCTCCGCGGACTTGATCCCGGCAACTACTTCGTCGTCGTTCGCAGCACCCGTCCGGTGGACTACGAACTGCTGCTCGAGACCCCCACTGCGCTCGTGCCCACCGCGGTCACGGGAAACGAAACCTGCGACACCGCTCAGGCGATTCCGAGCGGCGGGGGATTGTACTCTGGCGACACCGCGACGATGGCCCACGATTACACGTACCCCTGCGCCACCGGCTCGATGGCCGGGGACGCCGTCTATCGCTATCGCGTCGCGACCGCGGGCAGAGTTCTGTTCTCCACCGAAGGCTCTGCGTTCGACTCTGTGCTCTGGGTCACGCGTGCCGATACTTGTCCAGGCTCTGCGCTACCGGGACTGTCCACTTTTCAGGTCTGCAACGACGACGGCCCGGGCATCGGGCTCTCGTCGTCGCTCGAACTCACGCTCAGCCCCGGCGACTACTACGTCCACGTGAGCGGTCTCTACACCACGGCACGCGGGATGTATTTCCTCGCGGTCACGCCCGCCGCGACCCCGTAGACGCTTACCGGGTCAGGTAAGCGCCCCGGCCTGCGTACGCGCTCCAGTACTGCGGGCCGATGGTCGTGTACGTGAAACGGTTGAAGTCGAAGCCCGTCAGCCGCAAACCGACCAGCGAGAGGTTGAGTAGTGAGCCGCTCGGCAGGTCGTTGAGCCCCATCAGGGCCGAGAGGTCGGGGTAGACAAACGAGCGCTCGGCTCCCCGCGCGATGTGCTGCCAGGAACTCCCAGTCCACTGCATTGTGAACAGCAACAAGTCGGGCGATTCCCCATCGATGGCCACGCGCACGGTGCGGTCTGCGGGCAGCCGCGCTCCGGTGTTCGGTGACGTCATCCGAGGGATGCCCAGCCAGCCACGAACGCGCACGGTCTCGTCGGGCGACGTGATGCCAGAGAGAACCAAACCAGTGCAGGGCGCCGGGGTGTCCTGAAATGCCATCGGACCGGTGACGGTGCCCGAGGCGAGGCGCGCGTGGACGGTGAGCCGTGCGTCGGCAAGGTTGCGGTTGAACGCCGGGAGCCCCGAGAGGCGAAACGAGCCGCCGTCGAGGCCCGTAACCGTCGCGTGGGGCATCGGGATGACACCCTCGCCCCCGAGGTCGATGAAGCCGCTCGCATGAAACTGATCCGGGGCGTCGGGGTCGGTGCCGCCGAGCGGAGCGACCTCAAGCGGCGTCTCGTGGTCCAGCGGGATGTTCATGTCGATGACGACGTTTTCGATCGTCGCGCGAGGCGCTCCGAGCACGCTTCGGGCGACGCCCATCACCCACGGGGTGAACCGTACCGGTGTCATGGAACCGAGCGGAACGATGTTTTCGAGTCCCGCGAGCGCGTAGACAGCCACCGCCGCGGGGCGCGCCTGAAGTCGAAACGGATACCCGCGGCCACCCACTGCGGGGTTAACGATCTCACGTACCTCATCGCGCTGCTGCGCGAGCGCTGCACCGGTTGGGTCGGCAGTGAAGATGTCCGGACGCGAGACCCAGACGTATGCGACCCGGCGGAAACCCGAGCGCGGCGTGGGAATGTTCGACCACGCGTTGGGGGCGAACTCGTTGGGACCCGCCCACACAAGTTCACCCGAGATCGTCGCCGGATAGACCGCCCGCTGGGGCATCCCCATCGGCATCCCCGGGCTCCCGCAACCCGGGATCATCAAGGGCTGCAGATAGATGGTCGCGCTGCGGGCGTCGAAAGACTGAATCGTCGTAGTCGTATGGCAACGCTCAGACGCAGTGACGGTCACCGGCGGCTGGAGCATCGGCGGGGAGAGGGTCACCTGGCCGCGCGCGCTTGTCTGTCCTGCGCTGGGCGGCACAGCCCCAGGCTCGTTGTTGAGGAAGACAAACGCCGACGGCACCGGGCCGCCCGTCATCGAATCCAGGACCGTCACGGTAATGCTGCCAGCGAGGGTTCCGCCGGAGAGGCCGCCGCCGACGCTGTCGGCGCTGTCGGCGTAGGTGTAGCCGTCCGCGATTGTGAGTTGCTCGTCCTGGTTGTCGACTGCGACCGCGACGCGACCGTCGGGATGCTCCGGCGTCAGGCAGGAAGCCAGTTCGGGACCGGTGACCGCGAGCCCCGTGCACGGAGCCTCGTCAAAGGTGATTCGCATGCCGTCGCGGAAGTGGGTGCCGAGGCCGTGCACGCTGACGCGCGCCCCACCGGTGGTCGGCCCGAGAGGCGGATCGACATAAAAGCTGTCGTAGCGATATCCGCGAGGAAGAGTGGTGAGCCGACCCGCGATCTCGACTTCAACATCGACCTCGCCCGCCCGCCCGGCGGGCGTGAGAACGGTGATCCGATTGCGATCGACGAACGTGGTGTAGCGAGGCTGAACGAGGTTGCCGCCGAAGCGCACTACCGCCGCTTCGGTGAAGTTCGAGCCGCGTAGGGTGACCTCGGTTCCGCCCAGAAATGAGCCGTGCCCGGGCTGCACGCCAACAAGGGTCGGGGCCGGGGTCGCGCGAGCGTCAGAGCCAGCATCGACCCTCGCATCGGTGCCTGCGTCGAGGCGCTCGGCGGGGAGGTTCAACCCCTCCTCGGCACACCCACCCAGCAGGCCGAAAGCGGCGAGAGAGAAAACACAGGGACGGGTAAAGGCAACGCGCATGGGCTGACTAGCTCCTCGGGGGGGAGTATCCCGGACGGCCGCCCCCGAGCGCAACGTGATCATCCCGGCAGAATGGTCCCGAGCACGCCTGGATTGTCGATATCGGTGATTGACCTACATTGGCGCTATCGCGTATTGGCGCTGTAACTACAGCTGCCAGTTTGATCGTGCGGCAAAGCAAAGGGTGAAACGTCCATGGGCTCTTGTGTGACGCGTTTCGGTCTCGGGGTGTCCTGTGCGGCGCTGGTGCTCTCCGGGTGCGCCACGGATGAGGCTCTTCTCGCGGACGAGAACAGCGAAGCGTCGGCCGACCTCACGACGAGCGAGATCACCGGGGCCAACGCTGTCGGGCGCAACGCGAGCATCCAGAGCTATGTTCTGGTGCCCGTGGGCGCGAGCGACAACGAGATTCAGCGGGCAGCCGTGCAGCAGATTCGTCCGCTGTTCGGAGCGCTCAAGGCGTTGGACATCGGGCTCGGTAATCGCCTCGACACCCCTGCTGCGCCCACCTTCATCGACGTGCGGACGTTTCAGCGCGACACCGTAGACGTCATCGATCCGGCGCACCCGGAGACGCGGGTCTCGCAGAGGCTGCGCGTACGCTTCACCTACACCGACCGGGCGATCGTGACGCTTCAGCGGCAGTCGTCGCGCGCGGTCACGACCACGTCGCTGTTCGGGGACTACAACGCCCACTCGGCGGACATCGTGTCGCAGTGCCAGACCGAGAAGATGGATTGGGGATCGTCTGGCATCTGGTACAACTACGAGCCCGCGACGGGGACCTGTCAGACCCTCATCAACGCGGAAACCTCACGGCTCGCGGTGGAGAGACGGGCGCTCCTCAATGGAGATCGCCAGGTCACCGTCAACGAGAGCACCCGATGGTTCACGCCGATCACCGTGCGGCTCACGACCATCTCCCGCACGGAGACGAAGTATCCCGACTATCACCGCGTGTGGGATGACGGCCAACTCGTGATCGGGTCGTTTTTCGGCGAAGACAAGCACGACGACGCCAATGACTATGGTGCCCGTAACTTCTTTATTTATATCCGCACGGTGCTTCAGACGCGGCCCGAGATGAGCGTTGCGGCCGTGGGTACGGACCTCACCACGGTCACCTTCGGCGGCGTGACGATCAGCAACGTCACCCCGCTCCAGGTCGCCCAGTGGATCGTCGATAAGACGAACTACCCGACGCAGGTGCCCGTCGCCATGCGCGACCCGTTTCGTCAGGCTGTGATTCGCCAGTGGCGAGACAAGACCATCACCCTCAGCGCCGCGGTGAGCGTGTCGATCAACGGCACCGCACGCAGAGGCAGCGCTCAGGTTCGTGTCTATTACGGCGATGAAGAGACGCTCGGCACCGGCGCTGTGCAGCGCTACCAGACCGCCTTCCGCGACGTCGATGTCTTCCAGTACACGGGGCACTCACACCTCGGTGCCGGGCCGCTCGACGCGCGTAACTACAGCGCCAGCAACTTCCCCAATCGATATCAGGTGTTGATGATCAACTCCTGCGTGTCGTTCAATTACTACAACACGTTTTTTGCGATGCACCCGGGCGGCACGCTCAACCTGGACACCGTGACCAACGGCCTCCCGGTCTTCCTCGAAGGATCGGGGCTCTCCTCGGCCCGCTTCGCGGTGGCCTTCCTCGATGGTCGCTTTCGCTCCTACGCGGATATCCTCGGAGGGATGCGCGTCGATCTCCCGTGGGAGCGCGGACACGACGCCAATCGCGTCGCCGATGGCGAGACCGACAACACCTTCACGCCGACTCGCCAGCGCATGACCCTGACCTTCTCGCGCTGAACTTCCGCCGCTTATCCGCGACACACCGCGTGTCCCCCGCCCCCTCCCTCCGATCTTCATGAAGCGCGCCTCGCCGCGGTGATCCGCGTGACACCCCGCCGTCGAGGTGACTCAGCCGCTCCAGTCGAGTCGAAGTGATTGCAGCCACCCGGAGCGTTCGGATAGCACTTCATCCGAGTAGAGCCCCGGCGCCTCGTCGAGGCGGGCCTCCTGAATCGATCCGCTGGCGGCGTCTGCGACGGATAAAACAAGTACCCCGTTGGCGCGAATGTCGAGACGAACCTCCGCTCGCGCGCCGTCAGGCATCGGCTCGGGGAAGGTCAGCCGGTACTCGCCCACGCGGGTCGCCTCACGCTCGCTGCGGCCCTCGAAGACCTCCACGGGCAACACACTCGACCCGCCGCGGACACTGAACGTCCGTCGCCCCACGAACGGAGTCGGGGTGCCCGCCGGAACCAACGGAATCAACACCGCGCGCCGCCCCTCTGGGGTACCAGGCGCGGGCTCCCAGGCGCGTACCGAGAAGGTGTCAGGCACCACGCCGCGGAGCTCAACCCCCAGGCGCATACCCCCTTCTGCGAGGGCAGCACCGTGGATCGCCGCACCCGCCGCAACAATGGTCAGCGGATTCAATGGGTGGCCAGGATCTTCGTGAATCCGGACTCTTGGGCATCGCTCACGCATCCGTTGTTGCAGGGGCCAGAGCAGTGAAGATCCTCCCGTAAGTAAAACCTCATCGAGATCGCTCCATTGCATGCTGGCGCGTCGTAAAGCCTCCTCGGCGCATGCCATCGCCCGATCGAGTTCACCGCCGATGACCCGGGATAGCTCGGCGAGGGAAAACTCAAGGGTGACCTCCTCGCCCTCGGTGTCCCGATCGAAGACCGGCATGAACTTTCGTCGGCGCACGCGGGACAGCGGCGACGGATCGGTGCCCGCGTCGGTGTTGAGCGAAACCTTGAACCACTCTGCCAATTCGAGCAGTCGTTCACGGGTGGATTCGTTCACTGTTCCGAGGCTGAACGCATGATCGGAGGCGCGATCGGCGTACTGGGCGACGAGGGCATCGCGGATGCGCTGGTCCATCGCGAGGCCGCCCAGTTGGACGCCGTACGAGTCGATGGCGTGAAGTTGCGCGACTCCAGAGGCACCTTCGCGGCGAAGGATCGTCACGTCGAGGGTGCCTCCGCCGAAGTCAAAGACCATGAAGGTCTGTCCCGTGCTCAAAGAGCCGACCGTTCGGGAGTGAAGTCCGTACGCCCAGCCCGCGGCGTCGGGCTCGGTGATCATTCCCCAGAGCGGAATTCCGGCCATCTTCGCAGCCTGGCCGGTGGCGAGCTTCTCCCGGTTGCGGAAGCGCTGCGGGTGCGACACCACCACGCCATCAAGCGGAGGCAGCGCAGGGCGCGCACGCACCATCTCCGCGAGCGTCCGGAGGAGCACCGCGGCGATGTCCGTCGCGAAAAGTTCGTACGTCCCGAGGTGCCACGGAGGCCCGGCGTAGACCTGGCTGCCGACACCGATGTGGTTCTTCGAGCCGCGCACCAATACCGCGTCGTCCGGGGCACGCTCGGCCTCGCCGACCAGTTCGCGATACGCGGCCGGAGCTCGCGATCCGACGACCGCGTGGGGGCCGCCGCGAGCCGTGAGCAGCACCAGAGACGCCAGCGTAGGGCCGCCGTTTTCGAGCGTCACCAGCCGGGGTTGGCCGCGCTCGACATAGGCGACGGAGCAATAGGTGGTTCCGAGGTCAATGCCGTAGACCGCCACGACGGGCCCTCTCGCTTATTGCCGGGTGACCCGCAGCGTCACGCGGTCGAGGTATCCCTGCCGGTTGATGCCCGCGGCGATGACCGTGCGGGCCAGATCCGCGAGGCCGAACACCTTCTCCGGGCTGTCGTAGCTGGTCTCCGCGCTGCCCGTCGTGAACCACTCCGCGGCCATCACGGCGGGGTTGACGGTCCATTGTCCAAAGAGACCGAAGGCGTAGTCGCGAGTGCCTGGCGGAAGCTGTCGGCAATCGATGCCGGTGCGCACCGTGAAGGGGCCGGGCAGCGTGCGCATCGGCTCGCGCGGCATCAGGAAGAAGCCGTCGAGCGGAGCAGGGGATTGCCAGGAGAGCGTGACCGCGGCGATGGGCGGCGGAGGCATCGAGCCAAACTGGATGACGCCATCAAGGCGGATGCGAGCCTGACCGTGGACGTCGCAGTGAGTCGGAATCAAGAGCGTCTCGCCCTGGCGGATGGGACGATCGACGATGACGCTGTCCGCCGCTCCGCCGCTCTCGTTACGGGCGGCGCTGAGAGTGCGCGCGTTGAGCCCCTCGAAAGGAGACCACTCGCTAAAGGCGATGTCCGCTGGGGAGTGCCGGAGCGTGATGCGCTCGACCGCAAGGCGGCGCTGCATCTCGCCGACAAACAGACGCCCTCGGGGGATGTCGCGGGTGAGTACGAAGACCAGGAGCGGACGGGCACCCTGCCAGCGGAATGCGCCGGATTCACCGGACATTGCAGGCGCGCTGGCAGCGAAATGGACGCCGTTCCATTCGGGCGAGGTGTTGAGGGCGGCGACGTGCTGGGTGATGCGCGCCCACATCGGCGGATCAAGGTGGCGCTCGGCGAAATAACGACCGTCAAAGGGAAGGATGAGCCGACCCACCCAGAGTCCGTAGCCCTCCTCGACGCGCTGCCTGAGCAGAGCGGCAAGGCAGCTGGGATCTGCGCCTGCGGTGCACGCCACGTCCCCGCTCGCGCCGGGCTGAAAGGGCGTGCTGGTGCTCTGGAAGCCGTCAGTCACAAGAACCGTAAGGTTGTACGGATCGAGCGGATCGGGCTGCTGAAGGTCGGCCCGCGGGGCGCGCGGCGGGCGACGGAGCGCGAGGTGCAGCGCCGAATACCCCCCGCGGTAAGTAGCGGGCAGCCGGGCCTGCTGCGCCGTGAGTTGCGGGGCTTCGCAGTGCACCGCGGTGTCTACCGCACAGCGCTGAAACGGGTTGTTGAGCTGCAGCGCCGAGAGGGAGGCCTCGATGACCTGCGCGTGGAGGGTCTGCAGGGTTGCCGAGCGGGCGGAGGTAAACCCGCGGATGCTCTCCGAGACGTCCACGAAGACCTGCGCGCCCCGTCCCGGCGCGGGAGCGGCGCGGGCAGGACCTACCGGCGCGGAGGCAGGGACGGGCGCAGGGGCAGGGGCGGGCGTGCCGGAGGGGCTGCAGGCCGCGAGGGCCAGGGCAAACAGCACGCGGGGGGAGAGCATTGGCGGACGATCAGTGGGTGGTGACGACGGCGGCATCGACGTACTCGCGGTTTTCCACGGCGGCTTCGATGAGGGAGGAAGCGTCGATCTCGAGACGCTGCTCGCGTGGGCCACGCAAAATGTATACGGCGCGGCCGTTTTCGACGGTCTCGCGGACGGTAGCTTCGTCCTGGAGTTCGACGGGGGTGAGCACGGTGCCCTGGCGCACCACGGCGACGTACGAGTAGAGCCCGCGGGCCCTCCCGGCGACGAGGACGGACCAGAGAATCTGCCCGTGCTGGACGCTCACCTGACCGACCGGTTCGCGGTGCTGGTCGGCGTAGCAGAGGCAGTAGCGCACGCCGGGAGGGAGCGCGCAGAGGTCCTCGGGCTTGGCGTGCGGACAACGAACCGAGACGCGAAGGGGGCGTGCCATGAAAAGGGTTACTCGATGGTCCAGAGACGGCGGGCGAGAACGTGCTCCATGAAGAGCTCGAGGGGCGAGAAGCGAAGCCAGCGCGTGGATGCAGGCGGCACCAGCGGGAGCGGGGCGATGGCGTTCTTTGCCAACTGGGCTTCGACGGCCATCTTGGTGGCCTCGAGGCCGGGGTCGATCTTCGATGGCGATGGCAAATCCGAAGGCATCCTGGGCGTCTCCAGGATGGTGACCTGGACCTTCTGACCGATCGGGTCTTCGCCGAACTGGTAGTGCTCACGCGAGCCGATCATCGGCGCACCACGGAATTCCTGGCTCATCGGGCTCCTCCGAAGGGGGGCGTGCCGGGCATCGGGGGCATCCCCGGCATGGGGGGGAAACCACCGGGCGTCGGGTCCGGTGGAGGGGTGAGCATCGCCGCGAGTTGTTCCCACCGTTGTCCGGCGAGGAAAGACTCCGAAGACTGCCCGCGCTGCGTGGCCTGCGCCGTCACGAAGGTCATCTGCTGGTTTTGCACCCAGGCGAGCTGCTCGGGAGTCATCCCCGGCATCGCCATCGTCTGCATCAGCTTCTGCCATTGCTGCGACGCGAGCAGCCGCTCCGGCGCTTGACCCATCTGTGCAGCCTGCGTGACCACCTGCTGCCATAGCTGCAGCTGGGCAAACTCCACCGCGCTGATGCCCTGCTGCGCGGCCTGCACCGCGAGCATCGGCCACTGCTGCACCAGCGCAAACGCCACCATCTCCATCGACATCGCAACGCCCGGAAACCCACCCACGGCAGGCATCGCGGCAGGCATCGCGGGCATCGAGGGAGGCATCGCGGGAGGCATCCCCGACGCCGCGGGCACGAACACCTCAAACTGGCTCGGATCGTCCTGCGCGGGCGGACCAAACGGGCGGTACCACGGGATGCGTCGGCTCTGGTCGTTGAGCCAGAGGTCGAGGCCCATCACCCCGTGCCGCTCGGGTGCGCGGTTCTTGAAGAAACGGGCGGCGTCCTCGGTGCTCTGGTGCGCGCCGAGCAGTCCCAGCGCCACGGCGGCCTTGCGGTGAGAACCCTCCGCGGGAAGCACGAAGGAGATGTCAAAGGAGAGCCGAGGATCGAGCAGGTGGATGTCCCCGTCGCTGATGTCCTTCGCGATGTCGGTCTCCTTCAGAAGGTCGATCAACCGCTCGTAGACCCGGTGGGCCATCATCTGTTCGACGGTTCGCATGCCATCGCGGACGATGTCGCCGAAGCCCCATCCGTTGCCCAGCAGCACCAGGCAGAACTCCACCACACGCTTCTGTTGTGGGCCCTTGTTGATGCCGAGGATCCATCCGCGCTGCGCGCCGGCACCGGAGAGAGAGAAGAGACGGTTGCGCGAGAGGTCGATCGCACCCTGCGCCGTGCGGCCGTGTTCGAGGCAGACCCCCGCGAGGCTGCGCGCCACGTACTCGACGATGTACCCGATGAAGACCCGCGCGCGCCGCTCGGCCGTGGACTTGCGCGCCTCCGCAATGACGTGCGGCGACTCGAGCAGCGCCTTCGCCGACTGGCTCTGCCGCACCGCGCTCGCCAGCCGGGTGTACGAACCCACGCCGGGCATCACGCATGCGCCGCGGCGATCGCCCTCGCCGGCGCCGACGAGAGAGCGGAGATACACGCTGCCGCCGAAGAAGATCGATGAACTGAAAACGTGAGGATGTAACCCCGAGTGGCCCTGGTGGTTGTTGCGCGCGAGGGTGTCGTCGATCAGCACCTCCAGCGAGCCTCCGCCCAGGTCGAGGTACACGCGGAACATCTTGTCCGACGACGCGTGCCCCGCGGCGGCCTGGGCCTCGTCCACGAGGGGCGTCGCCGGGAAGACGAAGTCCGCGCCGGTGAGCTGCTTCAAGCGCGTTCCGGCTTCGTCGGCGGCGAGCCGGAGGGTCTCCAGATCGCCCTCGTCGAAGGCCAGCGGGAAGCTGTAATTGACGTTGACGGTCTTCGGCGCAGCCTCCTCTTCGGAGAGCAGCGAAGCCGCGGTCATCAGCATCGCCCCTTCGAGGAAGCGCGACTGCAGCGCCTGCACGATCTCCCGGCGGGCGAGGGCGCTCTTGTCCTTCTCCACGGCGCGCAGCCACTTGAACTCGCTGACCGTGTGCTCGGACGAAATGGCGCTGGAGGCGCCGCGCAACGGGACGCCGAAGTCCTTGCCGAAAGAAAGCGCGTTGATGGCCGACTCGGACGCGACGTCGGTCCATTTACGGACGCAGCCAAGCTCGCTCGGGAGGAGGTCGTGACAAGGGCCGGACCACTCGCCACCAGGCCAGAGGTCGATGCCTCGCTGGATGGTCGGAGGGCCGCCGTCGAGAAGATTGAGCGTGGTGGAAGTGCGGTCGCGGCTGCGCTCGGGGGCGACGCACTGCAGGCTGCCGTCGCGGCGCTTCACCGCAATCACCGTGTTGGAGGTGCCGAAATCGACACCGAAAGACCACGTGTCGCTCGGGAGCGAATCGCTCGGGGGCGGGAGCGGGAAGAGACCGCCGCCGATCGCCTCGGCGCCGCCGCCCTGCGTGGCTTGCATGAACTCCACGCTCACCCAGGCCGGGCGTCCCTTGCGGGTCGCGCCGACGTACCCCGTGGGGCCGCTCTCGCCCTCGCGGCCGACCTCCTGGTCGAGCGCGACGACCTCAAGCTTCGTCTCGCTCGTGGGACGACCGTCGGCGTCGCTCGGCGGAACAAGCATTCGCGTGCGCAGCATCCGCCCCTGGGCGAAGAGCGCCATCCCCTCCTCCGTGGCCGCCTGGACGCCGACGACGTAGTAGCGCCAGGCGTGCGTCGGGCGCTTCAGGTTGGGCCAGACGCGCAAGGTCACGCCGCGGAAAGCCACCGCATCGACGTCGCCCGTGTTGGACGAAAACGGGTTCGCTGGAAGGAGGTCGCACTCGTAGGTCGGCCACTCGGTCTGCTTCAGCCCGCGCAGCGGCAGCACGCACTGGTAACGGGACTTCCCGCGCTCCTGGATCACCCGACCAAAGACTTCAGGCTTCTCCCGCGCGAGGCGAACCTGCGCCGGGTCGAGACAGTCCAGGTACTCGGGCAATACCGGCAACACCGGCAACACACGCTCGCCCGCGGACATGAACACCGGCACCGAACGGAAGCAGATCTGCTCCTTCGAGAGGGACTCGATCTCGCTCTCGACCCGCAACTTGAGACGCCCCACCGCGATGACGTTGGACGGTCCCGCCACGCCGCCCTCGCGCCAACGAACCCAGCGCCCGGAGTCCGCACGCGGAAATACCCGCTCAAGCGCCCGGATCTTCACCCGGTCGCTGCGGCAGATGGGGCAGTGCAACTTGCGGGGCTCCGCGCCCTTGCGCGCGAAAAGCACCGTCATCTCCAGGCGGCTCAGGTCAAAGCCGCAGTGCTCGCAGTGATTTTCTTGCTCCATCCGTGGGCTCGCGGCGGAGGATAGCCTGACGCTTCCGGACAATGGCGAGGGAATCGCCGGGTATTCCTCCGGTGCCATCGCGCGGGCACCCAAAGCCGATGGGCGCAGTACCGACGGCGCGGGAAGCCTCCGCCGTGAAGGCGACACGCTGCAATCGACCGGATCGTGATCCGCGGGGGGGGGCTTGCCGTCGTGACACACCGCGCGGGAGGCTCGTCCGTATGATCCAATCACCCAGGCCCGCCACGCAGAAACCCGCTGTCGCCGAGAAGCCCTCCGACATCCTCAGCAGGCCCGAACGCTTCGATCGCACCCCGTACGAACCCCTACCCGTCATGGACCTCGGCGATGCCATCGCCCTCGCCACCGCGCTGAACTCGGCGAAACCGGGAGGAGCGACGCCCGCAGTCACCGAAGAGGCCGCGCGGATGATCGTGGCCCGGGACCGCGCGCAGACCGTGCTCCAGAGCCACCTCGCGGTGTTTAAAGTCGAAGACCTTCGCCCCTTCGACGTTTCCATGGACCGCGCGTGGGCAACCCTTGTGCGGCGTGTCGGCGATCACACGGAGGTGTCTGCCGAGCGCAACGAGAACGCCGCCCGCGCTGCGGAAATCTACGAGGTGATCAAAGGCGTCACGATTCTCAAACTCGACTATTTCAACGAGCACACCCAGATCACCGCGCGACTCGGACTCCTCGAAAAAAACTCCATGCTCTCCGATGTGCGCGAACTCGCCGGAGGAGTGTTTCTCGACAACGCCCTGTTCTGTCTCGGTGAATACGGCCGCGCGCAGGGGATCACCGTGGCGAAGCCCGACGATCCGTCCAGGCCCAGAGACCGCGGCGAAGCGCGCCTCGCGCTGGTCGATCAACTCGGCGAGTACGTCGCGCAGCTGCTCCCACTAGCCCGCGCCGGACGCTCGGACACCTGGGAGTTCGTGCGCAAGGCGCTGATGCCCATCGTCGATCTGCGCGCTCGCCAGGCGGCACGCGCAAAGACCGTCGCTCCGCTCAACCCCGCGGCACCTCCGGCGGACCCCACGACACTGATCGGGTAGCAACCCCCGTCGTCCGAGACGTGCCCGGGAGTCCCGCGCACACGCCCGACGGGCGTTGGTGATGTCCCGGGACGTAGCGACCCATGGCCGACGGGCACCCGTGGATGTCCCGGGACATCTCCGGACATGGTTCGTGGGCACCCGTGGATGTGCCGGGACATGCCCGGACATGGTTCGTGGGCACCCGTGGATGTGCCGGGACATGCCCGGAAAACTTTCCCCGCGAGACCCTCCACCGCCGTCGGTCGTCGAGCGCGCGCTCCCGAAGCGACTCGATGCAGTGCCCTAGCGAGACACCGTCGCGCCACGTGAGTGCACGGTGAGCACCCGCATGGTGACCGGAGTGCCCATCGCTTCGTAGGCGTCGCGCATCGCCGCCGACACCCGCTCGACCCGCGCCCGCTCGTCGCGCACCAGCGCGATGGACGACGACCCTGCGCCGGAAAGAAACGCACCGATCGCACCCGCCTCGTGCGCCGCTGCGATCGCCGCTTCGAACCCCGGCAGCAGCGGCGACCGGTATGGCTGGTGGAAGGCGTCGCGGAAGGCCCACGTCAGAGCGTCCGTGCGCCCGTCGCGGAGCGCGTGCGAGAGAAACACCGCGCGCCCCAGGCTCGCCGTCGCAGTCTTGTGGTCGAGCGATGCCGGGAGCGCTCCCCGGGAGGCCTTCGTCGGAAACACACCGTCCGGCGAGGCCACCACCGCGCGCACGTCGGCGAGGCTCGCGATGCACGCTGCGTAGACGTCGCAGTCCACCACCGCGCAGCAAAGACCGCCCAGAATCGCAGGCGCGGCGTTGTCCGGGTGGCCCTCGATCACCGTGGCTGCGCGGAGCACATCGCTGGGGTCGTGCGGCCGCCCTGCGAGCGCGTCGGCGGCCATCACCCCGGCGACCACCGCGGCGGCGCTCGATCCGAGCCCGCGGCCAGTCGGAATCGCGCTGCGCAGCGTCGCCGCGAAGGGGGCGTCGGCCAGCCCGAGCGATGCGCGACGGTGCGACAGCGCGCGCAGGAAGAGGTCGTCTTCGTCGGTGACGGCGGAGAAGAGTTCGTCGCCGTGGCGGGTGACGACGCGCTCCGCCGCAGGGCGAAGCTCGACGACCAGGGCAAGGGAAAGGGCGAGGCCGAGGCTGTCGAAGCCAGGGCCGAGGTTGCTCGTCGAACACGGGACGGAAATGCGGATCATTGGCGCGGCACTCTACCGCCGCGCGAGCATCGGGGAACACCTTCCGAGCGAAGCGCGAGACCCCCCATGACGACGTATTTCGATGACGCAGACCTGGCGAAGTTTGGCTCCGTTGGCGACCACGCGAAGGAGCACTGGAAGCGCTTCATGGCCTACTACGGCAGCGCCTTCGAGGCTGGAGCGCTGTCCAGGCGCGAGAAGCTGCTCATCGGGTTTGCCGTGGCGCAGGTCGAACGGTGCCCGTACTGCATCGACAGCTTTACCCAGCAGTGTATGGAAGCCGGGTTGACCATGGAGCACATGACGGAGGCGCTGCACTGCACGGCGGCGCTTCGCGCGGGCGTCACCATGGCGAACGGCATCGTCACGAAGAACGTCGCCGAGAAGCTGGGGATGTAGTCGGCGATCAGCGCGGGGCGGCGGCGGCGCGCAGGTGGCGCTGGCCGGTGAGGCACTGGCCCTTCCAGCCGCAGCGGGCGCAGTCCCGGGAGGGGCCGCGGTCGCCCCGGGCGATGCGGTCGGCGAGGTCGGCGAGGGCCGCGGAGGTCTCCTCGGGATCGAACGGGGCGGTCAGCGTGAGGAGCGTTCCTGCGGCGGGGATCGCGAGGTGGCGGCCGAGGACGGGCATGCCCGTGAGGCGGTGCAGCGCGAGGGCGTAGGCGTCGAGTTGCGGGCGGTAGTACGCGGCCCAGCGCGGCAGATCGGCGCTGCGCAGTGGGTGGGTCTTCAGGTCGATGACGTGGAGGCCGTCGCCGGCGCGCACCACCAGATCGATGACGCCGGAGAGGGTCGTGCCGCGAAGGTCGAGCACGAAGGGGATCTCCCGCGTCGGCTCGGTCACCGCGCGGAGCTTGTTTACGCATGCGCGTAAGCTGACCAGCGTGTCGATGATGAGGAGCGAGAGCGCGGCGCGGTGGTCGGCCTGGCCGTGCTGGGTGAGGACGGCGTCGGCGAGTTGTTCGTCGGTGGGGTCGTCGGCGCTCGGGGCGAGGAGGCTCGCGCGGCTGACCGCGGCGTGAACGAGGAGACCGACGCGCGTGGGCGCCACGTGGTCTTTGGTGATGGCGAGGCGCGAGGCGCAGGCGTCAGGCACGCCGACGCGCAGCACCTCCGCCCCGTCGCTGCGCGCCATCAGGTGCTCGCCGTGGTGCACGCGAGCGAGGATCATCACCTCGGGGCAGTCGGCGACCTTGCAGAGGTCCGTCGGGGTGACCCGCGCGAGCCGCGGAACGCTCGCGGCAGGGGGGACCGTGGGCGCGGGGACCGAGAGGTCCTCGACGAGCGCGCGCCACGGGGCGAGGTCGAGCGGCGGTGCTGATTCGCTGCGGAGTTGCGGGCCTGCTTCGGCGGCGCCGAAGACACGCACCGGAGCGTCGAGCCAGAGGGCATCGACGCCATCGGGATGGGCCTCGGGAAGGTCTGGAAGCAGCGGACCGAGGGCGTCGCGGAGGAGGTACCGGCTGCTGTTGGCGGCGAGCGTGGGCCAGGTCACGAGCAGGTGGTCGCGCGCGCGGGTGATGCCGACGTACAGAAGGCGCAGCGACTCGCGAAGCTCCTCGTCGAGGTCGCCGAGGCGAACGCGAAGGAGGTCGTCTACGGGCGGCATCCCGGTCTCGGGAATACAGCGAATGGTGAAGTTCTTGAGCGCGCCGGGGCCGAGCAGCGCACGGGAATCAGCGGGGCGCAGCACGTCCACGCGAGGCACCCGCACCTTGAGTTCGGCGTGCAGCAGGTCCACCAGAACCACGGGGAACTCCAGCCCCTTGGCGCCGTGGAGGGTCATCAGGCGGACGGCGTCGACGTCGTCGTGCAGGGCCACCGGCTGCCGCGGCTGCTCGAAAGACCTCGCATCGAGATGCAAGAGGAGGTTCTCCAGCGTGGCCCCGGTGACGCCGCCGAGTTCGAGGGCGTGGTCGCGGCGACCGCCGAGTTCGTGGGCCTCGGCGACGAGCCACCCGAGGTTGGCGCCGAGCTGCGCGGTTTGCGCGGCGTCGCAGCGCAGACCGAGGCGCTCGCGGATGGATACCCGCTCAAGGACAAGCTCCGTAGCCTCGCCCAGCGGGAGCGATCGGAGCGCGTCGCGGCAGACCCGGAGGTCGGCGTCGCAGCGCTCAAGGGCGCGGCGCTCGAAGTCCGTCAACGGGAGGCGCGCGGGCTCACGCGCGGCGAGTTCGAGGGCGCGGCGGGGAGATCCGCTGAGCTTCTCCAGGGAGAGCGCGACCACCGTCGCCTGGCGTAGACCGTAGAGTTCGGACAGCAGCACCATCGCGCTGGCCGAGCGGTCGCGCGGCGACGCAAGCATCGCGAGCCACGCCCGCGCCAGCCGGATCTCCAGCGTGTCGAAGAGTCCGTCGGCCTCCTGGAGTACCGGCAGGCCACGGGCGCGCAGCGCGTCGCCCCACTGCGAGAGCTGACCGCGCTGGCGGCCGAGCACGGCGATGTCTCCCGGGCGCAGCGGACGGAAGGTGCGGCTCGCGCGGTCGAGAACGGTCAGCCCGGAGCGCAGCAGGTCGCGGATGCGGTCGGCCCCGAGATCGATGCGTGGACCGTTGCGGGGAGTGGAGGGAATGCGCAGGAGTTCCACTGCGCCGGGGCGGTCGGGCGTGGCGGGACGGGTGTAGTCGTTGTCGGCAACGAGGGGGTCAAAGGGGATGCCGTGGCGCGGCAGAACCCTCGAGAAGAGTTCGTTGGCAAAGCGGACCAGTTCCGGGCGGGAGCGCCGGGAGCGATCGAGAACTTCGGGGGGTGTTCCGGCGGCGGTGGCCTGCGTGAGGAGCGCCTTGAAAAGAGACGAGTCAGCACCCCGAAAACCGTAGATTGCCTGCTTCAGATCGCCGACGTAGCAGACCTCCGCGCCCGCCGCGCGCAGCACCTCGAAGAGTTGGAACTGCAGCGGGCTGCTGTCCTGAAACTCATCGACCACGATGTACGGCAACTCGGCCACCACGGCGCGTGCGTACCGATCATCGGGTTCGCTGAGCAGCGCGAGCGCCCGGCGTTGCATCTCCTCGAAGTCGAGCGCTCCGCGGCGCTGCTTCTCCTCGCCGTAGCGCCCGGCGGCGGCGGCGCCCAGGCGGAAGAGCCGCTGCACCGTGGCGTCGATGCGGCCGCGTGCGTCCGGGTGCAACAGCACCATGGCCTCCGCCGCAGGGAGCAGCGCGGGGAGTTCTTTCGAGAAGGTCTTGCTGGGCTTCGCGGCACGCAGCAGCCGAATCGCGACGTCGAGCAGGTCGCCCGGCAGATTGCGTCGCAAGAGGCGCAGCTCGCGTCGGATCGCGTCGTCGGTGACTCGCGTCTTCGCCCGCACGTCGAGCCAGTCGAAGCCCTCGTCGAGGGCGGCGCGAAAGGCTGCGTCGAGCTCCGCGCCGTCGATCGGTGGAGAGAAGGCGCTCGCGATCCAGGCGGCGGCGAGCGGGGCTTCGCGCTGGAGGTCGTCGCCGTCCATGCCGAGCGAGCGGGCCTTCTCCACCAGCGTCGCGATGAGCTCCGCGGTGTCTTCCCCGACCTCGCCGTCCTCGGCTCGCAAGGCAGCCTGGAGTGCGCGGTGGAAGAGTGCGTTGGCCTCGTCGGGCTCGAGCACCATCGGGTCTGGCGGGAGCGCCGCCGGCAGTGGAAAGCGTCGCAGCAGGGTGAGCGCAAAGCGGTGGATGGTGCAGATGTTCGCGCGCTCGACCCGCGCGGCCTCGGCGGCGAACCCGCGCTGCTGGAGCCCCGCACGGATGCGGTCCTGAAGCTCGCTGGCGGCGGCTTCGGTGAAGGTGACGGCGGCGATCTGGTCGAGGCTCAGGCCGTCCGCGACGCGGGCGACGACCTCCTGCACGATGCGCCACGTCTTGCCGCTCCCGGCACCGGCGGAGACGAGCCGCAGGGTGCTCACACGCGCCCCCCGGCGAGGCCCACGCGGCACCCGAGGCGAACCTCACACCGCGGGCAAGGGAGCGCCTTCACCTTTTCGAGCGTCTCCACCCTGGCGAGATCGAGGGGAAGGAAGCGACCGTCCGCGCCGTCGATCGCCGCGAGCGCGTCGTTGACCTGGGCGAGAGCCGCTGCCGCGTGGTCGTCGAGGCTCAACTGCGCCTTGTGGATCCACTCGTTGCGCACTGCGCCGGTGAGCATCGCGGCGAGGGTCTTTTTTGCGGCGGGCGCATGCTCCGCGGTCAGCACATCGATGGTCTGGGACGCCAGATCGAACCGCAGCACCGTCTCTGCCGACGAGACCTGCGCGAGCAGCGCGCCCTCCACGTCGAGGCCGACGTCCCGGCGCTGCGGAAGCGACGACGATCGCGCCCGCGTGAGTTGCACCAGCACCGGCGTCACCGCGCCGCCCGGCAGGGTGACCTGCAACGTCGTCGCGACGGGCAGTAAGACCCTCACCGCGGTGCCGTCGGCCAGCGGGAAGAGCGGACGGGACTCGGCGGCGGCGGCGGGCGCGAGCGTCGCATCGACGACGGAGTGACGGAGTTCGAGGTAGCGCTCCGCGAGGTCGAGGCAGTCCGAGACAAGCTTGCGGCGGTCGTCGCGTTGATCGGCCCGCAGCGACCACGGAGCATGCTGCTGGACTGCCGCTTCGATGGCCTCCGCGACGGCCTCGCGGGGGACCGTCCGGTCGGCGACGAGCGCGTCGTCGAGGCCGGTGAGCAGCGAGCGCCCGACGGCCTGGCGAATCGACTCGCTGAGGCGCGGGCGGCGTCGCAGGGACGCCGGGCGAAGGCCGATCAGGGTGGTCATCAGGTAGCGGTAATGGCAGGTGAGAAGCGCCTCGAGGTCCGTCGCAACGTGGGGGTGCGAGCGCACCAGCGAACGGACGAGCCCGCCAACGGAGAAGTCGGCGTCTGGGCGCAATCGCGCGGCGAAAAGGTCACGCCAGGCAAGGTCGGCGCGGGCGAGGTCGGCGCCGGCGGCGAGCGCGTGTGAGACGTCCCCGCGGCCGAGCGCACGGATGGCTGCGGCGACGCGGGCGCGGGGCGCAGTGAAGGGGAGCACGTCGGGAGGCGCAGCGGCGGCGGCGGGGAGGCGGTCGAGCAGATCACGCAGTGCGAGCGCGACCTCGCCGTGATCGCCAGCGGCGGTGCGGCGCGGGGCCAGGAGCACCAGGCGTCGGCGCGGGGCGGCGAGCATGCGGAGCGTGCCGCGGCGTGCGAGGGAGTGAAGTACTTCGTCGTCCGGGAGCGCGCGCAGGTCGGCGGAGAGCGTGCCGAGGAGCACCCGCTCGGCGGGTCCGAGGAGAAGCATCGGGCCTGGGATGCGCGGGTGCCGACCGCGGAGAAACCCGGTGACGATCACGACGCTCGGGTGGTCGCAGCGCCAGGCGTCTTCGCCGAGGAGCGCGACGCCGTCGCTACGGGACGTCGGGGCGCTGTCGCGCAGTACCGGGAAGGTGGCCTCGAGGTCCGTGAGGAGGCGCTCGACGTCGTGGAGGCGGCGGGCGCGGTGCGGGGCGCTCGCGAGGCGGCGGCGCACCAGGTCGATGGACGACCGGACGGCGGCGGCGGCGGCGATCCAGACGGCGCAGGCGCGCGGGCCGTGCACGGCGCGGGCGATGGCGGCGGGGTCGAGCAGCGGGAGGACGACGCTCTCGAATACCATGGGAAGTAAGTCCGCTCGCTCGTCCGGGGTGCGGCGCTGCAGCGGTCCGGCGGTCTCCCAGGCCGCGAACAGGGCGGTGACTCGCTGGCGAATCTGCTCCGCGCGGGTTCGGCGGACGGCGGCTTCGGGGCCGGGCGCGTCGCCGGGCGCGGGCTCCGCGAGGGTGGTGGACTCGTCGAGCAGCGCTCGCACTTCCGTCCACGTTGAAGGCACGCGGCGGCGGAGCAGCGAGAGGAAGTAGTCCCGTTCGGTGCCGAAGATTCCCGAGCCGGGCGCGGCGAGTACCGTCGCGAGGTCGATGGCGTCGGGGCCGTTCCAGGCGAGGCGCAGTGAAGCGCGGACGATCTGCCAGAGCAGTGATTGCTGCACCGGGAGCGATCCGCCGCCGTTCCAGGGGATGTCCCAGCGGTCGAGTGCGCGGGCCACGCGGGGCCACGCGCCGCTCTCCGTCCCGCACACCACCGCGACGTCCTCGGGTCGGCCACCGGCGGTGACGTGCGCCTCGATGATCGCCGCGACCGCCTCGGCCTCCTCGAGGGGGTCTGTCACCCGATGCATCGCGAGCGAACCGTCGTCCGTCGCCGCCCTCGCGACGCCCTCGCGCAGTGCCACGAGGAGCGTATCGGCGGTGGCGTCCAGGTCCAGCGCGTCGATCGGGAGGTCGATCCATGGCGGGAGCGAGACCGTCGCTCCGCAGGCAGCGGCGAGCGCGAGGGCGTGGCGCTCGCGTGGGGCGAGGCGGTCTGTGCCATCTACCCAGAGCAGCACGCCGCGAAGCACCGGGAGGGCCGGGGCGAGCGCGACGCGTGCGAGGCGGTCGGGGAGATCCGTGGCCCCGACTGCGGCGAGGTGCGCGGCGAGGGCAACGATTACCTGAGAAAGTATTCCCAGGTGGCCGAGGGCGACGCGCTGGGCGCGCGGGTCGCTGGCGGCGGGCAGTTCTCCGTCCCAGCCGTGGAGCCGGAGGGTATCGATGACGCTGACGACGGCATGGGTCACCTCGAGCGAGTTGCCCCGGAGCGCGGCGGAGAGGCCGCGGTCGTTTGCGGCGGCGTGCTCGAGCGCGGACTCCACCACGAGGAGGCGGTCGGTCGGTGCCAGGAGCGGGCGCGAGGCGATCCGGAGACGGTGCTCGAGGAGATCGAGCAAGGCGTTCCAGTCGAGGGGATGAATCCAGCCGCCGCCTGTGCGGGCGAGGTGGTCGAGGAGCGCGCCCCGGCGACCCTCGTGGGGGCACAGAAGCCAGAGCGGACCCTCGATTCCGCGGCTTCGAACCGCCGCCACGAGACCCTGGACCCGCGCTTCCTCTCGCGCGGGTGTGAACGCAGCGGCGGTCATCGCGCGGGCGGTTGCGCCCCGAGTCCGGAGCCGATGGTGTCGCGCACGGCGGCCATGAAGTCCTCGCGGGTGGCGTAGTCCGCGCGGCGCATGCGCGGATGGATGGTGACGCGCACGGCCTGGTCGCGGTGGAGGTCCCAGGTGCGCGCAGGGAGAATCGCCGAGGTGCCGTGGATGGAGATCGGGAGCACCGGGACGTTCATTTCTTCTGCGAGCACGAAGCCGCCCTTCTTGAAGGGCAGGAGAGATCCGTCGCGGCTGCGGGTGCCTTCCGGTGCGATCCAGACGAGCACGCCATCATCGAGCTTTGCCCGCGCCTCGCGGAGGCTGCGGATGGCGGCCTCGCGGTTGCGACGATCGACGAAGATGAAGCCCGACGCACGCATCGCAGCGCCCCAGACGGGCACTTGTGCAAGCTCGATCTTGGTGACCATGCGCAGGCGCTGCTCGATCACCTGGAAGATCACCGGGATGTCGTAGAGCGACTGGTGGTTGGACATCACGATCATCGGCGTTCGCGGGCTCAGATGCTCGGTGCCGTGCGCCTCGATGCGGATGCCGACGTCGTCGAGGAGCCCGCGCGACCAGTCCCTCAGTCGAAGGTCACACGCGTCCATGCTGGTGCGACCGCACAGTTGGTCGAACACCGTAGGAAAGCTGATCGCGAGGGTGCGCGCGGTGGCAGCGGCCAGGATCTCGAGGCGGCTGGTCATGGGGCTAGTGAAGAACTCCCGACGAGGTTTTTGCGGCCCTGGAGGGTACAACGGTATCGGGGCAGCGGAGGGGTTATCGGGTGCTCCACTTGAGGTCCACGGGTTGGGCGACGAGGCGACGGGGCGCACGGACGGGACGGCGGGGTCGCTCGGTCGGCGGGGCCCCGGCATCGACGCGGAGGGGTGGGGCGGGCGGGGCGTGCGCCGGTGGGCTCGGCGTCGGTAGCTGGAGCACACGGCGAACCTCGACCTGCACAACGCAGGGGCCAACGACGCTCCGGAGGGTCTCCTGCCGACCGCCCTGCCAGCGCAGCCAGATGCGGCCGACAAGCTCGCGGGTGAGGAGGTCGTCCTCGTCGAGCAGTAGTTGCAGCGGCGTGTTGGCGGCGAGGCGCACGTTGTCAAAGGTCTGAGCGCACTCGTGGTCGGGGACGCATGGGCCGACCTCCACCGGGCCGTCGCGGGTCTGCAGCGCCAGGTGGAGTTCTGGGCCGCTTCCGTCGAGATCCCAGGGGTGTTGGAGCTGCGCGCGGGGAATGGTCACTTCGACCCGCAGCCGCACCAGCGCGTCGCCGTCGGGGCCCGGATCCTGTGTGCCGACCCCGGCCGCGGGGCGCACCAGCCGCAGCCCCATCGCGCAGAGCGCCACGAAGAACAGCGCCGCCAGCGCGCCGAGCCATCGCCGACCCCGCCGTGCGTCGATGAGCGCGCGGGACATGTCCACCGAGCGCTGCCCCACGTCCGCGGTCTGCGCGAGCCGCGCCTGGAGGGCGGGCGAGGGGAGCGGGCGGCCGAAGTTCCGCGAGAGTCCTGTCATGACGCGCGCGCTGTGCTCGACCTGATCGGCACTGGGGTTCCAGGCCGCGAATGCAGCGTGGAGGAGAGAGCGGGTGACCGGACGGCGCACGCGCGGATCGAGCGCCACCCAGAGCAGCGCGGTACCGTGGAGGACGTGGGCGCGCAGCGGATCCCAGGCGTGCGCGTCGCCATCGGGCTTCATCGTGATGTCTACGAAACCTTCGACGGTTGCATCATCGCCCGGGCGGCAAGGGTCCGTCGGCAGTGCGCGGAGGCCGCAGAGCAGCGCGATCTTCAGCGCCCCGAAGCCTGACGGGAGGTGCGGGAGTTCTGCTCGCAGTGCCTCCACGGTCTCGGCCACGGAGAGGCCGGCGCCCTCGGCGTCGCGCGGGACGAGCATCCGGTCGCCGTGGAAACGCGTGAGCCACCCGAAGACGTGCCCGCGCGAGAGCAGCGCCTCGAGGCTGCGCCAGTCGTCGCGGTAAGCCCGCACAAGGTCTGTCGGCGCGCTGATCGCAAGGTCGTGGTCGCCCCACTCGAGCACCAGTCCGTGGTGCCCGAGGGACCACAGAAACTCATTGAGTTCGGCCTCATCCTCCAGCGGCGGCCGCGGAAGAGAGGGCAGGGCCAGGTCGGGGTGGTGCGTGCGCACCCAGGCGATCAACTCTCCACTGCGGTAACAGCGCTTCAGGCCGTCCCAGGTCCTGGCGAGTTCGGCGGTCACCGTGAGCATCTGCACGGTGGAGAAGCTGTGCACCTCGCCGCGGCGATCGACGACGTCCAGCGACGGCGTGCGGGTGAGGGCGTACGCGCCCGTCCAAAACGCCAGCGTGTCGCCGCGCTGCTGCGGGTCGTCGTGGCTGCGGCGCAAGGCGTCGAGCCAGCGGTCGTCGCGGCGCGCCAGGGGGAGCGACTCCATCCATGCAACGAGATCCCCGGAGGCCAGCAGCGGCGGGAGCGCGTCGCGGAGCGTCGGCTGCGCAAGCACCATGCGGGCGAGCGAAGAGACGTCCGTGATGGCCGCGGGGCCGAGGTACAGAGGCTCCCCGAGCGACCACGCAAGGCGACGCAGGCCGCTCGGCTCGTGGCGGGCGACGAGGTCCGCCGCTCCGGCAGCGACGATCCACCCGGCGAGGCGCAGCCAGGTTGCGAGCAGGCCTTCGCGCGCCGCGGTGGCAAGCTCGTCGAGGGAGACCGCACCGTCGCGCACAAGAGAACCGAGGGAGTCCGGGCTGGGCACGGCGACCGCGCCGAGACGCAGTTCACGGCGGCCGAGCGCCCACGTCTGCAGGTGCACCGCGAGCATCGGAGACGCCCCGCGCTCGGCGGACTGCCGCGCCTCGCGTGACCGCTCGAGGACCAGTGGGCTCGCCCCGTTGGCGCGCAGCCACTCGATCACGACACCCCGGCGCAGCAGATCGATGGCCTGCGCGGGGTGGGCGATGAGGGCGACGGCGAGCTGATCCATCGTGGCAGGCGCGCCCGGAAGCTGCGCGAACGGCGACCACGGCTGGGCCTCGACGGACTGCAGCGCGAAGCCCGCGCCGGTCAGGATCTCCCGGGCCCGCGTCGGGGTGATGCCGACCTCCACCGCGGCCGCATCGACCCGCGCGACGTCCCCGGCGAAGAGGGTGCGCTGGTCGCGAAAGAGCGTGCGCACTGCGTCGAGAAGCTCGCTCGCCTGCATCTCTTCGAGGTGCGCGAGGGCGGCCTCGAGCGGAGCGCCGCGCTGCCCCAGCCGGGTGAGCTGATCGCCCAATCGCCGCTGCGCAAGCTCGGCCTGCGCGCGCGCATCGGCATCGCGGCGACCGACGGCGTCGATGGCCCGGCGGGCGAAATCGCAGCGCGCCTGGAACGCTTCGATCGGCGGCGGCGATCGGAGCAACTCCGCCGGCCGCACGTTCGGCCAGAGCGCGGCCATCAAGGGAAGATCACGCTGGAGGGCGGCGACGATCGCGAGCGAGGCTGCGTCTTGCGCGGCGGTGGGGGCAGCGCGCTCGGTGGCCCTGGCCTTCTTGCGGCCAGATACCGGGGAAGCTTCGGTGGAGTCGGGTTGGAGCCACGACGTGGGCGGCTCCGGAGAGGAAAGAACCGGTGCTGGCTCGGGCGCGTTGGGGCTGACTTCCAGCCAGGCGTCGCGAGATGGATCGTTGCCCTCAGTCACGACGCGCGAGGGTGAAGGACACCACCGCGCGTCGCAACACGGACTTCAACTCAGCCGCCGCGGGTATCGACGGAAATCCCCGTAGACCCCGCCGGGGCCCCGCCCGAGCCACCGACCCCGGCGGCACCGCCGCCGACCCGAGTGCACAACACGGCAGACTGCGTCGGAGCGGTTCCGACGTAGTACACGCACACGGAGGGACCACCCACGCCGCCCGCGCCACCGCCGCCTGCGCCACCGGACGCGCCATCGCGCCCCCGCGCTCCGTTGCCTGCGGTGCCGCCGCCTCCACCGCCGCCGGTGCCGCTTCCTGCGCCGCCGGGGGGGCCGCCATCGCCGCCTCGCCCGCCCGCGCCGCCGATGGCAGTCGCGAGGATGCTGTTCTCGATGCGCACCACGCTGGAGTGCGACATCACCGCGAAGCTGCCGCCGCCGCTCGAACCGCCGGTTCCGCCACCGCCGCCGCAGCCGCCCGCACCGCCGCCGCCGCCGTAGCCGCTTGTCTGATTGGTGCAGTTGAAGAATCCGGTGTACCGCGCATCGCCGCCGCCTGCGCCGCCGCCGCCGCCGCCGCCGCCCGGCGAGCCCGCGCCGCCGCCGCCGCCGCTCGTCGGGCTGTAGGTACCGTCGCTCGACGCCACGCTGCCCACCGCGCCCGCAGCCGCGCCCGGCGCGCCCACAGGACCACCCCGCCCAGGGACCGCCGAGTCCGGTGCGCTTGCGCCGTTGCGCGTGTTGCCGCAGCCGCCGCCTGCGCTGCCGCCGCCGCCTCCGCCTCCGCCCTGCGGCGTGCCACCGGCGCCGCCCGGGTTGCCGTCTCTCGTGCCGGTCACTGCAGCGCCGCCGGGGCCTCCCTGCGCGCCGCACGACGACCCGCCACCGCCGGTGCCCGAGGCGCTCCCGCCGCCGGCGCCTGTAGCTCCGGCGGTGCCTGACGCTCCGGCTGCGCCGCTGCCCGCGCGTACAGTCACCGACCGAAGGCTGACCTGCGCGCCAGACGCCACGATGCGAACGCCGTAGCTGCTCTGCCCCGCGACCGTCGCGTCGGCGGAGGTAATGGTCAGCAACTGAAGTTCCACCGCCTCGTTGACCCGGGCGAAGACCGCCGTCGTCCCGCCCGCGATGATCGTGATGTTGCTCGCGCTCCGCGACCAGTCCACAGCGCTGTATCCACCGTAGAGGCTCACGCCCGCAGCCAGCGTGATCGACTCGCCGTAGGTGCCGGCCGCGATGTAGACCCCGAAGCGCGAGGCCGTCGCCGCCGTGATGCCCGCCTGAATCGTGCGCTTGGGCGCGTCGCGCGTTCCGGCGTTGCCGTCGTTGCCGCCCGGCGCCACGAAGATCGCCCGCGCCGCGTTGCCGTCGATGCCGTCGCAGTTGGTGTCCGCGAAGCCGTCGTCGGGGAGGTCAGGGTCGGTGTTGCGGCACTCGCAGCCGTTGCTGGGGGTTCGGTCCAGGTCGACGTACGTCGGCGCGCACGCGAGCCCGCACACCGTCGCGCTGCACGACGCGATCTGGTTGAGGCCCACCGGGCAGCGAATCGCGCATCCACCGCAGTTCAGGGCGTCGGACCGGGTGTCGATCTCGCAGCCGTTGGCCGCGGTCCCGTCGCAGTTGGCGAAGCCGGCGTTGCAGCTCGCCACGAGGCACCGCGACGCCATGCAGGACGGCGTCGCGTTGGCCGTGGTGCACGCGCGGCCACAGGCGCCACAGTTGCCGAGGTCGGTGCGAACGTTGACCTCGCAGCCCGTCGCGTCGCTCCCGTCGCAGTCGAGAAACCCCGTCACGCAGAACGTCACGCATGCCGCGCCCACGCACGCCGCGGCGGCGTTGGTGTTCGAGGCGCAGACGTTTCCGCAGGCGCCGCAGTGGTCCGTGGTGGTGTTGGTGTTGGTCTCGCAGCCGTCCGCCGCGTTGGCGTTGCAGTCGCCGTAGCCCGCCGCGCACGCCGTCACCACGCATCGCCCGGCCATGCACGCGCCGACTCCGCGCGGGGGCATGCAGACCGCCCCGCAAGCGCCGCAGTTGGTGGCGCTGCCGGCGGTGTTGGTCTCGCACCCGTTGGTCGGGTTGCCGTCGCAGTCGCTAAACCCGGCCTCGCAGGTGTACGCGCACGTCCCGGCGCTGCATGCGCTGGTCGAGTGCGCGCGCGCCTCGCAGGGGCGACCGCACGCCCCGCAGTGGAAGACGTCGGTGAAGGTGTTGGTCTCGCAGCCGTTGCCGGCCATGGAGTCGCAGTCGCCGTAGGGGACCGTGCACGCCCCGATCGCGCACACGCTGTTGCGGCACGCAGGCGCGGCGTTGGTGGCGGTACAGCGCGAGTCGCATCGGCCGCAGTTGGCCAGGTTGGTGGTGGTGTCCACGCAAGCGCCGCTGCAGCACGACTGCCCGCCCGGACAGCCGCGGGTGTCGGTGCAGCCGGTCACGCAGAGGTTGCCCACGCAGAGGTTGCCGGTGGGGCAGTGGTCGTCGGTGACGCACTGCACGCAACTGTGGGAACTGGTGTCGCATCTCTGTCCGCCGGTGCCGGCGTCGCCGGTGCGGCAGCCCTCATCGGCGCGACAGCCGCTCACGCAGCGCGCCGAGGCGCCGTCGCAGTGCTGGTCCGCGGGGCAGGTGTCCGGGGAGAGCCGACAGCCGATGCAGCGGCCGCTCGCGACCTCGCAGACCGGACCGCCCGCGTTGCCAAGACAATCGCCATCGACGCCGCAGTGAAACGGACCCGTGTCCGCCCGCACGTCCATCGGGGCGTCCAGGGTGGCGTCGTTGCCGGCGGTGTCGGCGCCCCCGAGGTCGGTGCGACCGGTGTCCAGGCCACCCCCGGCATCGGTTTCGACGACCCCTGAGATCGAATCATCGGAACAGCCCGCGACCATCGCGAGCACCACCATCGGAATGAGGGCAATCGCCCGAAAATCGCGTCGACTCATAGGTGCGCCATTGCCTCCGTAGACGTGTAAACAGGGCAAACTGTCTCATGGGGTGCCGGGCGTCGTCACCGCGGAGATTCCTCCCGCGCTGACGGCCGACTCAGGCGGTGGGAGCGGTGGACTTCGCAGCGGCCCGGCGCGCCGCAGCGCGGTGGCGGCGGAGGTACGAGCTCGTCACCTCACGGATGATGTCCGGCCGCGCGCGAAACACGAACCGCGCTGCGCTGCGTACCCGAACGATGCGTTCGACGATCAGGTTGCCGAGGCGGTTGCGCCGATCGAGGGCCGCAATTGCCTCCGGCGATCGCGGCGTCGCGCTGCCGGGAGTCGGTTGCCGAAGCGCGTTCACCAGCGCGCCGACCTCCTTGAAGACCCCGACGTCGAAGCCTCCGAGGCCGTCGAGTTCGGCGCGGTGCGCGCGGGCGAGGCCGGCGTAGTCCTCGAGGGCGCTGGCGACCGCGGCGTTGGAGTCGCCGTCCTCGGCGTGAGCGTGCACGACCGCGGCGAGCTGCTCGTCCCGCGCGTCCTCCACCCCGTCATCGAAAAGGAACTCCAGCGCCGCGGTGATCTCGCCGAGTACGAAGTTCGCGCGCGCCCTCGGGTCATCCCCTGCCTTCGGCCGCGTGTGCGCCAGAAACTCCTGCTGCGCCGCCTGCGCCAGGGCCTGAAGTTCGCGCAGATCGTCGGCCACGCCCGCGGACAACTGCTTCGCGACGCTCTCCAGCCCCGGAACGGCCGTGGTGTTTTTCCCCACCGGTCGCCATCGCTTCCAGTGCTTGTCCACGAAGGCGCTCGCCGTCGCGGCCTCCTGCATCAGAACAAACCACGGCACCGACCACCGCCGCGTCGCCGACACCTCCTGCGCCTTCTCCATCCAGTCGATCGTCTTGTTCTCGGCCTTCAGCGAGGGCGCCGCCTTCTTCACCGTCGGCTTCCCGCTCTTCTTCGCTGTCGGCTTCTTCTTCTTGTCCGAATTCGCCATCGCTCTTCTCCTCGGGTGGTGCGCGCTCGCAGGTCTGTGACCGGGGGACTGTCTCGCACACGCTCCCCCGTGTCTCGCACGCGCTCCCCCGTGTCTCGCACGCGCTCCCCCATGTCTCGCACACGCTCCCCCTTGTCTCGAACACGCTCCCAGGTGTCTCGCACGCGCTCCCCGGTGTCTCGGAGGCGCTCTCCCGTGTCTCGGAGGCGCTGGAGGGGAAACCGCGCTCGCTGCGGTGCTCGATGCGAGGGTCGGGCGGCGTCCATCGTGGCGATCGCACGACGATGGAGCGTCGGCTCCCGTCGCTGAGGTTCGGAGTACGTCGCCTCGGCCCGCTGCGCCGCGTGCTGAAGCACACGGCACGGTGTGGAAGCCCGGGGCAGACCGGGGCTCCTACAATGTCCCGATGGAGAAGCGCTGCCCCGTGGGACCCGGGATGGAGCCCGCTGCGGGCTTTCGCGGGGGTGCCGTGGGCTTCAGCACGCGGCCCGGCGGGCCGGGGCGGCG
>CANJUR010000044.1 GCA_947477565.1 Deltaproteobacteria bacterium | reverse complement strand
GGCTGATTGAAAACGCCAACCCCTCCCTTGAGAAACCAGTCGTGCAAGAACTCCCATCGAAATGCCAGGCGCGGCTGCACTGCCCAACTGCGATTGGCGTCCCGACTGTAGTCTACGCGAAGTGAAGGAATGAGTCGGAGTCGCGAGTTGGGTGTCACCTCGAACTCGGCATATGCGCCCGGACGATAAAGGCTGCCGGAGTCCTGCGTAGAGACACGCGCCATGCTCTGTGGGCTGGGCTGTTGTCCCTCGCCGGGCTGCCGAACCCCATTGAATCGGATCTCCGCCGGGCCGCCGGTGAGGTCAATGCCCACGTTGGCCCGGACGTGTCGGTTGACCTGCGCGGTCAGCTCATATCGGCCAGTGATGTTCCAGAAGTTGAGATCGAGGCCGAAGATGTCGCCGCCACCGACGTTGATCGCATTGCGACTCATGGAAAACATCGCGCGGCTGGAGATGATGGACGAAAACGTGTGGTCCCATAGCAACTGTCCACCGTGGAAACCGATGCCTGTCGAGAAGCTTCCAGAGAACCGCGGGGCGGTCTCCGACGGGCGATTCAGTATCAGCGCCAACGAGTCATCGGAGCCAAGCAGCGCCAGCCGGAATCGGTCGCGAGGGCTCGGCCGGTATTCGAGCACCGCCTGGTAGTCCCAATAGACCGGTAGTGACGTGAAGGAAACCGCGCTTACTCCACGCAGTACGGCACCGAGAATGGCGTCGATGTAGCTGCGGCGAATGGACACCGCGAAGCTGAGATTGCGGGTGATCGCCCCTTCGGCAAAGAGGCTGGCGTCGATGAGGTTGATATTTGCGACGAACCGATAACCCTGACGGCGCGGCGAGCGCAGGCCCACATCGACGATGCCACCTTGCGCACGGCCGTACCGCGCACTGTAGTTGCCGGGATAGAAGTCGATGCGGTCGAGGAGTTCGGTGCTGATGACCGAGGAGAGTCCGCCGAAGTGGTAGATGATTGGAATCGAGGTGCCGTCTGCGAAGATCTGGGTGTCCTGAGGGGTCGAGCCCCGCACGATGAGCAGCCCATTGATGGCACGCGCTACACCCGGGAAATTCTGTACCGCCCGGAGCGCATCACCGCCCGTCCCTGGCATCCGGAGAATCTCCCGAAACTCCAGCGACTGGCGCGTGACCTCGCGCGGTGGCCTACGTGCACGCACCGTCGCTTCGTCCTCGGTCTCGGGCGTCGCTGGAGAGTCGGGCGTCGCGGTGGCTGTGGGGCCGACCACCGGGCGCACCGGGCTGAGCCGATAGGTGAGCCCGATGTCCTCGCGATCTGCGATTTCCTCGGACACGGTCATCGGGTCGTAGCCCTCCGCCCGAATCCCTAGTTGCATGCGGCCAACTGTCTCGAGTTCGAATCGAAACGTGCCGTTCTCGTCGCTCGTGGAAGGCCGGGTCGAGCCATCGGGAAGAGTGAGAGTGACCACCGCACCCGCGATCGGCTGATCGCCGCGCCCTCGAATCGTCGCGCGAAGCAACGCATGCACCTGGGGCCGTTGGGCGGCGCGGGCGGTCGCCGCACTGAAGCGGTAGCGGTAGCGAAGAATCGACGCAACCGCAGTGCCGTCGCGGCGCGCGGGTTCGAATACGAAGTTGCGAGCCGCCGCGGTGGCTGCCTCGTCGAACCCATGGCCGAGTGGCTGCACTACGGTCACCAGCGACACATGGCCGGCAGGGTCGACGGTGAGTTCGAGCAACACCGACCCTTCGAGACCCTGCGCGAGCGCCTCGGGAGGATAGTCCGCCTGAATGAACTGGGTCAGGCGGGGCGCGGCCGTCGTCGCCGTCGTGGTGGGTGGATCCGCCCGAGTGGTGGCCCCGATCTGCGCGGCCGCGGGCGCCGCGGCGGTGAGAGTGAGAGCAAGGACGCGAGTGCGAATCCGACGGTAAATCACGACAGACGGTAGATGCATCGGGTCACGATAGAGTTGCAAGTGACTGGCACGATCAGGGGAAAATCTTGCGGCCGCCCTCAGGCCGGGGCCGGCGTGCGGAGCATCTTGAGCAGGATTTCTCCGTAAGCCTCGACTCGCGCCGGACCGAGTCCGTGCACCTGCGCGAGCGCCGACAGGTCGCCCGGACGTCGCGCTGCGACTTCTTGCAGTGTACGGTCGAAGGCCACGACATAGGCGGGCAGACCACGGCGCTTCGCCTCGTCAGCGCGCCACGAGCGGAGTCGTTCGTAGAGCGCCGGGTCGTAACCGGAAACCGCGACGTCGGGCGTCGGGCGTCGGGCGGGCGTCGCACGGGGGCGCTCACGATCGGGCGGCAATCGAAAGCGCACGGGCTCGTTGCCGCGCATCACGGCGGCACCGCTCGTTGTGACGAAAGGGACTGGGTGTTCGGTCGGGCTCAGGTCGATCCAGCCTGCTGCGAGGAAGCCCCGGAGGAGGGCAAGAACCCACGGTTGCGAGCGGTCGCGGAGCAGGCCAAAAGTGGACAACTGGTCGAAGCCGAAGCGCTGGGTGCGCTGCGACGAAGCCCCGCGAAGCATCTCCGCGATCGCCTGCAGTCCGCCCCGCTGCCGGGCGCGCGCGACACCGGAAAGTCCCATCCGGACGGTGGTGTCGACCTGGGACTGCGGCACGTCGTCTTCGCGCTGGTCGATGTTGGCGCAGACGTCGCAGTGCCCGCAACCGCCGAGAATCTCGCGCTCGTCTCCGAAGTACCGAAGCATGAAGTCATGGCGGCAGGTGCCCGCGTCGAGGTAGCGCAACAACTCGCGGAAGAGGCTCCAGGCACGGGCGGCCTGCGCGGGATCGGGAGGCTGTCCATCGGATCCCAGTTGGGTGAGCCGACGGCGCAGGGCGATATCGACACCTGAGCAGAGAAGTAATCCGTGGGCTTCGGCGCCATCGCGGCCCGCGCGGCCGACCTCCTGATAGTACGACTCGATGCTCGACGGTGGCTGGAGATGGAGCACCGTCCGGATGTCAGGGCGGTCGATGCCCATGCCGAACGCGTTGGTCGCCACGACGACATCGATTCTGCGTCCGCTGAAGCGCTCGGAGAGCCGGGAGCGCTCCTCCGCGCCGAGACCTGCGTGGTAGGGCGCGGCGTTCCACCCGGCGTGTCGGAGATCGTCCGCAAATTGCTCTGTGTTTTTGCGTGTGGCGGCATAAATGATGGCGCCGCCTTTCGGCCGGGCCGGCTCTCCGAGCACACGGCGAAGTTCACGCCGCACGGTCTCTTTGGACTCCGTTGGGCCGTCGACGGTGCGCGCGGCGAGGTGCAGGTTGGGCCGGGCGAAACCACGCAGCACCACCTTCACCCGCTCGCGGTCGAAACGCAGCCGCTCGAGAATCTCGTTGCGCACGTCTGGCGTCGCGGTGGCGGTGCAAGCCATCAACCGGGGCGGGCGCAGGCGCTCGATAAGGTCGCCGATGCGCAGATAATCGGGCCGGAAGTCGTGCCCCCACATCGAGATGCAATGCGCTTCATCGACAGCGAGCAGCGAGATCTTCGCGCGCGAGCAGGCATCGACGAAGCCATCGAATTGCAGCCGTTCGGGAGCGAGATACACCAACTTGTAACGGCCGGAGAGCATCCCGGAGATGCGTGCGCGGCGGACGTCAGGCTGCAAAGTCGACGCGAGATAGGTTGCCGAAACCCCGCGCTGATGCAGCGCACGGACCTGGTCTTCCATCAGCGCGACGAGGGGGGAGATGACCAGTGTGACACCCGGTAAACAGGTGGCCGTAAACTGGTAAGTGAGGCTCTTCCCGCCGCCCGTGGGCGCTACGACAAGGGCCTGACCACCGTCGAGGAGGGCGTCGATGGCCTCGCGCTGCCACGGACGGAAGTCATCGAGGCCGAACCGATCGAGCAGCGCGGAGCGGAGCGGGTCGCGCGCGACCAGGGGGGCGTCATCGGTCATGGGGATGAGCCCACCATAGCATCACGCTCCGGGCTTCGAAGCTGCGCCGAGGGCTGCGACGGATCGTGAAACGGACATAGGCTGTCCGACCTGATGGGTCAGGCCGCATGACTTCGGGCAGCGATGGGTCTCGCGGTCCGGCGTCCGAACGCCCCCGGGAGGCCGAGGCGGGCGAGGCGGTGGGCGGTGATGGCGAGCGAGGTTGCGACGGCCTGCGCCTGAACGTCCTGACCGGCGCACGTGGGAATCGATCGGGTCCAGGTCATGAGAGCGAGCGCTCGGGCGCGGATGGCATCGCGATCGTTGGAGGCAAACGCACAGGTGACCCAGTGCCGCTGTCCGGTTGCGGCATCGACGCGCCAGAGGCTGACGCGCACTTGTCGCTCGGACATACGACGCCAGGTAAAACAGAAGCCGGCGGAACGGAGGATCAGGGTGGGGTTGGTCATGGCGTCTCCTTCGGTAATGCGACGGGGGTCGGGTGCTTCGAGGCTAGGGTGCCCGCCTCGCTGAACAGATGTACCCCGCAATGGTTGAGGATACAAAAATAACGGCTACAAATGTTCAGTCCTCCCGGGTCTTGTAGATGCTGAGGGGCCTTGACGATCTGGCCGCTCATGAAGGATTAGGCTTCAGGCATGGGGCGGCATCGTGTGGGGTTTCGTCCTGGAGGAGAGAGCGATGGAGGATGTAAACGTGCTGTCCACTGAGGATCGCGTCGCGATCGACCGGGTGTTCGAGCGGCTGAACGGAGGGACCCACTACGAGATCCTGACCGTACCTGCGGACTCTTCGTGGGAGGTCGTCGAGAGGGCGGTGTGTGACATCCGCAAACGCCTCGAAGTGACACGTTTCGTAGGCGTCCCCACGGTCGAATATCAGCGTCGAATCGACCACATTTTTCGGGCGCTCGATCAGGCGACGGAAGTGCTGAGCGACCCGGTGCGACGCTTTCTCTACGACCAGCAACTTCGGCGTGGCGATGGACGGCGGGGAGAAACACCGTCGCCGGTGCGACCCGCACTGACCCCGATTCCGCCGCGACCTTCAACCCGCCCTGCGCCCGACGCGTGGGGACCGCGCCTCACAGAGGCTACCCCTCCTTTCGCTCCCGCGGATTCCGCCCCCCTGGTGGTTCCTGCTCCTTTGCGGAAAGACCCGTTCGTGCCCTCTGCCGGCGTGCGGGCACCGAGCTCGCGTCCGCCGTTTGTTCCGCCGCCGATCGATGCCTATGCGCGGTCTGCGTCCCGGCGCACCACGCTGGCAGCGACGTCGTCCAGCCAGGCCGCCGACCGGAGAGATGTTGACGCCCTCGTCGCCGAGGTCGAGCGAATCGCGGTGTCTGTGCAGTACTGCATCGCCCAGATTCTCGAACCGCAGGCAGACCGTGCGTCGGCGCTCCAGAATGCTGGTCAGGCGTTGGCGGAAACACGCGCCACACTGGCGGCCCTCCAGGCGAGACGCGACGAGGAGGCAGGTCGCTGGCCTGAAGCGACCGCGAATTGGCTTCGCGCCTCGCGAGCGAAGCCACAAGACGCATCGCTGCTCGCTCGAGTTGCCTCCTGCCATCACCATCTCGGTGATCACCAGGCCGCAGAGGACTCAGCACGACGCGCGCTCGTGGTCGATCCGGGGAGCGAGGCCGCGCGGGCAGTGTTGGCCGCGCTCAGCCGTCGCTAGCGATTATCGTTGGGCTCCAGACCGGAGCCCGTCAGTGTGCTCAACCACCCGATGGAGCGTTGGCCGGTGCGGCGCCGGACGGGTCCAACGCTGGAGAGGGCGCCAAAGTGGGGGCGGCGACGACGACGGGTTCGGGGAGAGGTTCGGCGGGAGCAGTGGGTGCGTTGAGGTTTGCGCCGACACAGACCACCGCAATCGCGCCGAGATATCCAAGCCACTGAGTCATGGCACTCGGATAACACAGGGCGGCGAGGGTTCACAACGACTCCGACCGGGGACGCGCCGCAGGATTCAGCGCTCGTCGGCCAGGAGTGCGCGTGTGTTGGCGGCCAGGGACTCGACTTCCTCGAGAGCGGCAGGCCCATCCAATCTAACGAAAGGGGACTGCTCGAAGGCGGTGCGAATAAAAGACCCCATCGGTTCGGGTAGCACAGTCACTCGCGCGGTTGCATCCGCGCCGCCGAGTTCCAGAACCAGCGAGGCACTCGCCGCCTCCTGGGTCACGAGCATGAGCAACCGCGCCGCGCGGGCCGTCCGCGAGGAGCCCCGGCCGAGAACCCATCCCCACGTGCGGCCGACGACGGAGCGCTGCCCCTCACCGAGCGGGTCACCCATCGCATCGAGCACGAGCCGATCACCCCGAGGCGGACGGGCGAGCGACCATCCAGAGACGGAGTGGCTCGACCACCAGGAGAGCGGCGCCCAGCGAGCGACTACCGAGGGGTCCTCCCGCGCGCCGTCTGGATCGGCAAAAGCGCTCATCGCGGAAAGCACCGAGATGGCCTCGCTCGCGGCATTCAATGACTCGGCGTTTGGGAGAAATCCATCGGCAGGCACTCCGAGCGAACCCCATCGCGCAACGGCCGCCGCCACGCCAGAGCCATCGATGGGAGTGTGCATTCCAACGTGAGCGCCTCGAAGCGACCAACACCACGACGCAAGGACGAGATCCCAGGACGTCCAACCGTCGAGTTCTCGACGCAGGCTCGCGCCGGATGGAAGTCGGAGCCTGCTGTGCGACCGAAGCCACGAGTCGAGCGCGGGGCGCTGCGTGACCACACACTCGTTGGCCTCCCGCATCGCTGCATCGCTCACCCCGAACGCCACCAGATCGGCCGCGACGGGCAGAGCGTAGGTCCCCTCGCCCTCGCCACCGACGCTCGCACCCCAGCGCAAAGCCTCCGCGCGCAGTAATGTGCGGAGCGAAAGATACCCCGCGCCATCAATCTCCGGGAGCACGGTGTCGAGGCGACGGACGGCGTCGGCCGTCACGAGGGCTCGCAGGCTCTCAGAAGGGACCAGCGCAATATCGATTTCCCCCAAACGAAGCGCTCGAGCCGTAGCGAGCGGCCCGTCGAGGTCCACTCGCTCGACGCTTACATCGACGACGCCTTCCAGTCGTCGAAGGAGCCCCGGCTGCCACCATGTTTCGCCGAGCCCTGTGGGTAGCCCGACCCGCAATGCACGCCCGCGGGCCGCGGCCGAACGGACAACGCCCACAGGGCGCACAGACGGGCGCGTGCGACGCTCCGCGAGGACGCTGACGACGAGGACCCCGATCGCGATGGCCACTCGTTCGAGGAACGCCCGACGAACCCGAAGTACGGGTGAGGCGATCGGCGGAGACGTCGCGGCGATGGAACCCTCACCCGACGCGGCCCCGTCGGTCAGTGTGGGTTCCGTAGGCAGCGGGGCCGGTGCGTCGGGCCCTGCGCCACGGACTACCAGGGCACGCAGGGCGTTTACATCGGCACGTAAACCCATGGCATCGCAGGCTGTCCGCAGGGCCTCGTGCATTGCTGCTACGGAATCAAAACGGTCGTCTGTTGACGGCGCGAGAGCACGACGCAACACGTCGCCGACCGCGGCGATGTTTGCGTCCATGGCGGCGATATGGACGTCTCCGCGGGTCGCTCGCTCGCGCAGCGCGTCACCCGTAGCGGTTCCGTAGACTCGGTCTCCGGTGAGCATCTCCTGCAGGATCGCAGCGGCGGAGAACAGATCTGCGCGGGCATCTACGTGGTCGCCGCGCGCCTGCTCCGGCGCCATGTACGACAACTTGCCCTCGACAATCTTGCGTCCGTCGGAGTCCGCGAGCTTTGCTGCGGACACGTGAGCGATGCCGAAGTCCGCCAGTTTGATTTCGCCAGCGTGACCGAGAAGAACGTTATGCGGGGAGACGTCGCGATGCACGAGGCCGCTCGGCACGCTGTCCGCCGTCCGCGTGGCGTGGACGTATTCGAGCGCGTCGAGCAGCGCGTCGATGACCGCGAGGGCGACCCCGGGCGCGAGGCATCCGTCCGCGGTACGGCGCAATAACGTCGCGAGGTCGCAGCCTTCGACGAACTCCATCGCGAGGAAATAGTGGTCGCCACTGCGGCCGAATTCGTAGACCTGCACGACATTGGGGTGGCGTAATCGCGCTGCGACGCGGGCTTCGTCGATGAAGCGACGTACCGCGTCGGGGTCGAGCGCGAGGCGAGGATGTACGCGTTTGATCACCAGCTCGCGGGTGATGCCTTCGGCACTCACGAGCTCGGCCCGAAACACTTCCGCCATTCCACCGGCGCCGATGCGCCCGAGCAGCCGATAGCGAGGAGAGATCCCTTCCGTCACGCGGGGACTCTACTAGAGTACGAAGCACTCATGGACCTCGTAACCCTCCGACGCAACGGGCAGACTCCGCCACGTGACCTCCGACGATTCCTCCCGACGACCCGCGAGGAAATGGAGGCGCGCGGCTGGGATGCGATCGACATTCTCATCGTCAATGGAGACGCGTACGTCGATCATCCCGCGTTTGGTGGGGCGCTCATCGGGCGGTTCCTGGAGGGTCGTGGGTTTCGCGTCGGGATGATCGCGCAGCCCGACTGGAGGGACACCAAAGACCTGCTGCGCATGGGCGTTCCGCGGGTAATGGTGGGCATCACGGCGGGCAATCTCGACTCGATGCTCAACAAGCTCACCGCGCAGAAGAAGACTCGCGCGGAGGACCAGTACTCGCCGGGCGGGCGCACGGGTCTGCGTCCCAACCGCGCCTCGATCGTATACGCCAACCTATGTCGGCAGGCGTTTCCTGGGGTTCCGCTGGTGCTCGGCGGCATCGAGGCGTCGCTACGTCGCATCGCTCACTACGACTACTGGTCTGACTCGGTACGACGGTCGATTCTCCTCGACTCCAAGGCCGACCTGTTGATTTTCGGCATGGGGGAGAGCCCCGTATGGGAGGTGGCTCGACGGCTCAAGGAGGGCGAATCCATCGATCAGATCCGCGACGTTCGCGGCACGGCCTACGTACTTCGTAAGGGGCAGTGGGAGGGGATCGAATCGAGCCGTCGCGTGGCCGATGGCGGTGTCGTCGTGCTGCCTAGCTACGACCAGGTGCGGGCCGACAAGGAAGCCTTCGCAGAGATGTCCCGCGCCTTTCAGTACGAGACCAACCCAGGAAATGCGCGGCCGTTGATTCAGGCCCACGAACACGAGGCGGTGTACTTCAACCCGCCCGCGTTTGCGCTCGATACGAGTTCGATGGACGGACTCTACGATCTTCCGTTTCTGCGCAAGGCACATTGGCAGTACGACGCGCCGATCCCGGCCTTCGAGACGGTGCGCAATTCCATTGTGACGATGCGCGGTTGCTTCGGTGGCTGCACCTTCTGCTCGATCACCGAACATGAGGGGCGCGTGATCTCTTCGCGCTCGGAGGAGAGCGTGCTGCGAGAGGTACGCGCGCTGCGCCGGATGGAGGGGTTCAACGGCGTCATCAGTGACCTCGGCGGCCCCACCGCGAACATGTACCAGATGGCATGCAAGGACGAGAAGATCGAGAAGTCTTGTCGGCGGCTTTCCTGTGTGTTCCCAAGCATTTGCGAGAACCTCGTGACGGACCATGGTCCGCTGCTGTCCCTGATGAAGCGGGTGCGTGAAGAGCCTGGAGTGAAGAAGGTCTTCGTCGCGTCGGGCGTTCGCTACGACCTCGCGGAGCGCTCGCCGGAGTTCATTGAGACGCTCGCGAAGCACCACACCGGCGGCCAGCTCTCTGTGGCGCCCGAGCACTCCAACAAGGACGTGCTCGACAAGATGAAGAAGCCCGGTATCGAGAGCTACGAGCGCTTCGCGGAGCAGTTTAGTTGCGCGAGCGAGGAGGCAGGCAAAAACCAGTTCCTCGTGCCGTACTTCATCTCTGGGCACCCGGGCTCGACGCTCAAGGACATGGTTGACCTCGCGCTCTGGCTGAAGGAGCGGAACATGAAGCCACGGCAGGTGCAGGACTTCATCCCGACTCCGATGAGCCTCGCGACGACGATGTATTTCACCGGCATCGACCCGCTCTCTCGCACTGCGGTCTATACGGCGCGCGAACTCCACGAGAAGCGGCTTCAGAAGGCGCTGATCTTCTACTGGGATCCCTCCCATCACGACGAAACCCGCGAGGCTCTCGTCAAGGCTGGCAGACAGGACCTCATCGGCACCAAGCCGGGTTGCCTTGTTCCGCCCGCATCGGGGAAGGGTTCGTTGTCGATTCACCAACAGCGAACCAGCGCTCGGGTGCGGCCGCCTACCCGCGAACGTCGTGGTTGAAGCGCTCGAACGAGCAACGTATGTTCGCGGACGAATGGCGCGGCTAGTGTTTCGAGAGGCTTCGAAAGCTTCGACGAGCGACGAACGTAAGACGCGCAGAGTAGCGTAGAGGGTGGCGGGCGATGTCCAACATTAGAGGAGCCGGTGAACACGCATGGGACTGATCGACAGCGCGAAAAACTTCCTACAGAGCGATGTGGTGAAGAACGGCGTCCGCGAGATGATGATCGCGCGCCCAGAGGACAACAATGACCTGATCTGGAAACACCCTGATCAGACGATCCCGATGTTCGCGCAGTGCACGGTTCGCGCGGACGAGTGGGGAGTGTTCTCCAAGGAAGGTCGTCCCGTCGGCACGCTCGACGCAGGCCGAAGTACCCTCTCGACAGCGAATATCCCGTTTCTGTCGAACATGATCGATCAGTACACGGGCGGGAATTTCCTGATGACGGAGCTGTTCTTCGTCAAGCGGACCCCGTTTCCCAAGAAGTTCGGCGGCACCCTCGGAAACATGATCGATCCGATGACCAGCATCCGCCTGAGGGCGCGCTGTCACGGTGAGATCCTGCTCCGCGTCGAGAACCCCGAGACGCTGATCTACCAGTACTTCGGAATGCGGAAGTACCAGGAACACGCGGATATCTTCGACTGGTTCGTGAACTCGTTCTTCAACACCGTGAAGAGCACGATCGGCAAGCTTGCCCGGGAGCAGCGTCGGTCGGTTCTCGACATCATGGACATGCAGGATGAACTCGCCGCCGCTTGCGTGGCCAACGCGACGGAGCTGGCCCAGGCCGGCATCCGTATCGTCAAGGTGACCAAGCTTGAGGTCGATGTCCCCGAAGAGGACGTGAAGCGCTTCGACGAGATGCGCCAGAAGGTCGCCGAGCAGATGGTCGGGCTCCAGGTCGATGAGATCGGGATCCAGCGCGCGGCACTCCAGGCGCAGGCCGCTGCGGCCGCCGCGCAGGTCAGTGTCTCGACCGCGCAGTACCAGGCGCAGGCCGCACAGTTTGCGCTCGATCAGCGCCGCGCCAACGACGCGTCCTACGTGCAAATGGCGGGCGGCGATATCAATCGACTTGGTCAGTTCGAGGCGATGCGTGGCGCGGGCGCAGGCCTCGCGCAGGGTGGGGCCAACACCGGCCTGGCGGGCATGGCCGCTCAGGTGGGCGTCGGAGCTTCGCTCGGATCCAACCTCGCCGGAGGTGCGCTCGGTGGCCTCGTCGGTGGTGGCGCGGGCGCCCTCGGTGGCGCGATGGCAGCCGGCGCGGTGGCGGGCAGCGCCGCGGCGCAGCAGGGAAACACCGTAGCGTGTCCGCACTGCAACGCGAACGTGCGTCCAGGGAAGTTCTGCGCGGAGTGCGGTGGCAACATCGCGGTCGCCGCGAAGAAGATCTGTGGCAACTGCGGAGTTGAACTCGCCTCAGGCGCGCGCTTCTGCCCTGAGTGCGGCACGCCGTCGGCACCGCCCGCCGCGCGCTGATCTTATCGACCCCGGCTGACAGGGCGCCCCCGCTCCGAGGCGCCCTACCACTCCCCCCCACCGATGCCTGTCTCAGAACTCCATGGCGAGGCCGACGTTCCACGTCTCGGTGCCGAGACGCAGCTGCGGACGCGAGCCGATGCCGCTGAGATCGGAGCGCACGTACTCGGCGAAGATGTAGCTATGGTTGACGCCCATCTCCTGGTCCCAGGCGCGCTGTACCGTGGGCTCGAACACGTCGAGACGCAGCATCAGCCCGGCTGCGAAGTGGGTGCCAAAAGTTCCGCCGGTCGCTGCCTGGCCGAGGTCGGGGTCGGACGCGGTTGCGCCGGGTGACAACGCGAGCGAGCGTCGCGCGAGCGTGTCGCCGTTATTGATCCACCAGTAGGCATACCCTACCCCGTATTTCAGGTACGGAACGATCGGGACCACCGTACGTCGCGCGAGCACGTCGATGCGCAGCACCGCGACCGCATACCCGGGGATCACCTGCAGGGAGGTCTGCTGACCCGATGACGGGCGCTCCCAACTGGCCACCGCGGGCATCGGGTTCTGGGTCAGCGGAGCGACGGCCGAGGCCGAGGTGTAGCCCGCGCCGAGCCCAATTCCGAGAGAGCCGATCGGGTTGACCCGAAGAAACTGCCAGTCGATCTCGGCCCCGAGGAGTAGCTGATCGGCGGTTCCGAACATGTCTCCGAAGGGCGTTGCGCGACCGTTGAATTCGGCGTCGGTATCCGGGTACCAGGGCCCACCGCGGAGTTCGACAAGGAAATTCTGCGGCGAATCGTGACGACTCCCCGAGCGGTCGTGCCCAAAGAGTTCGAAGGTTTGCGCTTCGACAACAGCGGGTGCTGCACAAGCAAGTAGACCCGCGACCGCACATGCCCACCAGCGACTCATCGGGTTCTCCTGCGCCGTGCCAACAGCACGACGCCCAGTGCCAGACCAATCCACACGCCAGCACCGCCGACACGCCCTACCTGTACGCCGCACGCTCCGGGCCGCGCGAGACCACCCGCAGCACGGTAAGACTCCCAGAAATCCGTCACCGGCACCGGTCTCACGCAGTTGGCCGCTACGGAAATGGTGCTCCGATTCCCCGCGAGGTCTTGCGCCACGACTGCCACGCGATACGCCCGCCCGTTGGAGAGCCCCTCAGCGATCGCCCGCGTCGCCGTCGCGCCAATCAGCGAACTACAGCGGTAGCGAGCGAAAGCCGCACTATCGTTGGGGTCAATCGTCGCGAGCACCGACGTCGCGCACGTCGCCCCGGTGGTCCCTTCATCCTCATCGTCACCATCCAGAACCGCAGCGTCCGCGACGTCCGCCACCCCTCCATCTGATGCCGTCGAACCCGGCGGCGGATCGCAGAGCAACCAGTACCCCTGGAGGTCCGGCGGAGCGGCCGTGGTGGTCCCTCCATCGGTCGTCGTCGAGAGCGAACCGGGGTACGTCCAGGAGACCACCGCCACGCCCTCGCCCGGGCTCGCGGAGACGCTCGTCGGAGCGTCTGGCGGGGTCACGTCATACGAGATCGCGTAAGTTCCGATGACGTTCGAGTCGGACGGGGGAAAGGCCAACACCGAGAGGTAGTTTGTGTTGGAAGTGCCCTGCGTCGTGCCAGGCGTGACGCAATTCCCGCCCTCAGGATCGATCAGATATTTGCTGTCGATCCGGATGGTGTAGCTCAGCGGGGTCGTGGGGTTGGTGAAGGTGAGCGACGGAGTCTGCCTGATCGGCCAGCAACGGGCGGTGCCGGTCGTCACGGGAGCACGCGCGTTGGCCATTGCACAGGCCATGGCGTCGGCGCCGATGAAGTACTGGAGCGAGCTGGTCGTCATCCCCGCAGGGTTGGCCGAATAGTTGATCGTGAAGGTCCACTGCTCACCCTCGCAGTCGCGACGGCCGATCGGCGAAGTGGTGTTGAGCGATCCCTGAACGCCTCCCGGATCCAACGTGCGAGGGGACCCCTCTCGCGAAATGTTGGTGAACACCTGCGCGGAAATCGGGGCCGCAATACCCAACACCGTAAGCGCGATCAAAAGTTGATGGCGAAACATCCGAGCAGTCGTGAGCAAGGTGCGTTCCGACTGACAACGATGTGATTCGCCTGCAAATGCCGGGGTCGGACGCACATCGCGGCTCCGGATCGACTGCCAGGATGTCACGCGGCCGGTCATGCCGAGGTCGGTGGCGTCACACCGAAGGCACGCTCGGCGATCTGCACGGCGTTGAGCGCGGCGCCCTTGCGAAGGTTGTCTCCGACGATCCAGAGTGACAACGCCTGCGGGTCGTCGAGGTCTTGCCGAATGCGACCCACCGCCACAGCGTCGCTACCGGACACCTGACGTGGTTGCGGGTGCTGCCCCGGACCGATGCGGTCGTCCACTACGACGCCGGGCGCAGCGCGCAGGCACGCGATGGCTTCCGCGCGGGTGATCGGACGCCGAAATCGCACCCATACGCTCTGCGAGTGCGCGTTTCGTACAGGAACCCGGACGCACGTCGGCGAGATGCGCAGCCCAGGGATCTCGAGAATTTTTCGACTCTCGGCGACGATCTTGATCTCCTCTTCGGAGAAGCCCGATGGCTCGTGCTTCCAGTCTGCGAGCAGGTTGCCCGCGAGCACTCCAGGAAGGATCTCCGTAGGGGGATTTTCTCCTGCCAAAAGCGCACGCTGTTGGCGCTCAAACTCGTCGACCGCTCGCGCGCCCTTCCCTGAGATCGCCTGGTACGTGGACACCACAATGTGCTCGAGGCCCGCAAGGTCGTGCAGCGGCTTCAGGGCCATCAACATCTGGATGGTCGAGCAGTTTGGGTTAGCCACCACAGCGCCGCCCCGTGGCGGAATTCGGTGGCCGTTGACCTCCGGAACCACCAGAGGGACGTCGTCGTCCATGCGGAATGCACTGGAATTATCGACGATCAAGCAACCGGCGGCGGCCCCGATGGGCCCCCACTCCAGAGCGATCGATGAGCCCGCGGAGAAGAGGGCCACCGCGGCTCCTGCGAAGACGCTCGCGGAAGGGGCCTGCAGGGTGAGCGCCTGCCCGCGAAAGGTCACTGTTCCGCCTGCCGAACGCGGTGACGCGATGGCACGCAGTTGTCGTACGGGAAAAGCACGCTGCTCCAGCACACGGAGCATCTCCTGCCCGACGGCGCCGGTTGCGCCCACAAGCACAACATCCATGGGATCGATCATGGCGGCTTTCTCTATCGAAGGAGCCCGCCGCGCACAATCACGCGACGGGCATTAGATGGCCTGGGGACTGATCAGCGCCGCGGGCGGTCGCCACCGCGGGGAGGCCCGCGACGGTCACTCGAACTACGGGTCGGCTCGTTGTGCGACTTCTCCATGCGCTCCTTGGCGCGCTCGCCCTCCTCGCCCTCGGGCAGCGGGAGCACGGCGCGGCGGGACAATCGGATCTTGCCGGTGCCGTCCTCGATGGAGAGCACCTTGACCTCGACCTCCTGGCCCTCGGAGATCACATCGGCGACGTTCTCGACGCGGGTATGCGCGAGTTCGCTGACGTGAACGAGCCCTTCGGTGCCCGGGAAGATCTCGACGAAGGCCCCGAAATCTACAATGCGTTTGACAGTGCCCTTGTAGACGGCGCCGATCTCGGCTTCCGCAGTGAGGCCGCGGATGATGTCGATCGCACGCTGCACGGCGACGCTATCCGAGCTGGCGATGTTGACGGTTCCGTCGTCCTCGACGTCGATCGCGACGCCGGTCTGGTCGACGATACCCTTGATGGTCTTGCCGCCCGGGCCGATCACGAGGCGGATCTGCGACGGGTTTACCTTGAGGGTAGTGATTCGCGGAGCGTATTTGGAAAGCTCGGTACGGTGCGTCGGCAGCGTCGCGAGCATGCGACCGAGAATGTGCAGCCGAGCGTCGCGAGCCTGCTTCAGGGCCTTCTCGAGGATCTCACGCGAGAGCCCCTCGACCTTGATGTCCATCTGGATCGCGGTGACGCCCTTCGCGGTGCCGCAGACCTTGAAGTCCATGTCCCCGAGGTGGTCTTCGTCGCCCAGAATGTCAGTCAAGATGGCGATCTTGTCGCCCTCCTTGATCAGGCCCATCGCGATGCCCGCAACCGGCGCCTTGATTGGCACGCCCGCGTCCATCAGCGCGAGAGTGCCGCCGCAGACCGTCGCCATTGAGCTTGAACCGTTGGACTCGGTGATCTCGCTCACAATACGGATCGTGTACGGGAACTGATCGGCCGGCGGGATCATTCGGGAGAGCGCGCGCTCCGCAAGATTGCCGTGACCGATCTCTCGGCGGCCCGGTCCGCGCATCGGCTTCGTCTCGCCCACCGAGTACGGCGGGAAGTTGTAGTGGAGCAGGAAGCGCTTCCACTTCTCGCCGACGAGACCGTCGATTTTCTGCTCGTCCTGCGCGGTGCCGAGAGTGCTCGTGACGATTCCCTGGGTCTCCCCACGGGTGAAGAGAGCGCTGCCGTGTACGCGCGGCAGGAGCCCAACCTCGCACGAGATCGGACGCACCGTGGTGCTATCGCGACCGTCGATGCGGACCAGTTCATCGACGATCATCAGGCGCATGACGTTGCCCTGAATCTCGCCGAAGGCCTCCTTGAGAAGGGCGTCCTTCTCGGGAAACTCGGGCCGGAGAGCTTCCAGCATCTGGCTCTTCAGCGCCTTGAACTTCCCGTAGCGCTCGCCCTTCACGCGGGTGCGCGAAGCGTCGCTCAGGCCTGCGCCCACTACCTCGCGAATCCGCCGGAACATGTCGTCCGAAGGACGCTTGGCAGAGAACGCGCGCTTGGGTTTGCCGACGGCCTCGCGGATACGGTCCTGCAGGTCGAGCACGCCCTGCATGCTGCGGTGGGCGAACATCAGGGCCTCGATGAGTTCGTCTTCGGAGAACTCGTCGGCGGCGCCCTCCACCATCACGATGGCATCGCGGCTCGCGGCGACCATGAGGTCGAGATCGCTCTTCGCCATCTCGTCGAAGGTCGGGTTGGCGACGAGCCGCCCGTCGATGCGCCCCACGCGCACGCCGGCGATGGGACCCGCCCACGGGATGTCGCTGATGTGCAGCGCAGTGCTCGCACCAATCAGCGCCAGGACGTCCGTGGTGTGAATCTTGTCGGCCGAAAGTACCGTCGCGATGATCTGGATGTCGTTGCGGTAGCCCTCGGGGAAGAGCGGGCGACAGGGCCGATCAATAAGACGCGAGACGAGAATCTCATCGTCCCGCAGGCGCCCCTCGCGCTTGAAGAATCCACCGGGGATCTTACCGGCTGCGAAGGTTTTCTCGACGTAATCAACGGACAGCGGGAAGAAGTCGATGCCCGGGCGCTCGTCGGCGCTGGCGCAGGCCGTCACGAGTACGATCGACTCGCCGGCGCTGATGAAGACGGAGCCATTTGCCTGCTTGGCAATCCGGCCCGTTTCGATTGTGATGGTGGTGGTTCCGACCTCGACGCTCTCACGAATAATCGACATGTCCGAGCCTCTGTATCCGTCGGCCTGAAAAGTGGCGTTGGAGAGAACTACGGGGTCGATCGAGTCGTTCGGTGTCCTCGGTTCCTGGGCGCGGTCAAAACCACGCACACGAAGCGAAGACCGGAGCGACGTGGTCAATCGATTCCTCGCGATGTTCGGAGCGCGCCGACGTGCGCCCCGTTCCGCGTGGTGAATCCCCGAAAATACCGCCGCCTCACCCAGGAGAAGGTGAGGCGAGGGTTGCGGAGCCCTGGACTTACTTACGGAGGCTGAGTTCGCCGAGGATCTTCCGGTAACCCGCGACGTCTTTGCTCTTGAGGTAGTCCAGGAGACGGCGGCGCTGGCCGACCATCTTCAGCAGACCACGGCGAGAGTGATGGTCCTTCTTGTGGGTTTCGAAATGCCCGGTCAGCTGAGAGATACGCGCGGACAGCAGGGCAATCTGCACCTGGGGGGAGCCCGTATCACCCTCGGATTGACGGAACTTTTCGATGATTTCGGCCTTGTTGGACGTGTGCAGCGACATGTTGTGCGTTCCTTACTCGAAAACGGGCGCGGAGTATCTCCGCTTATGGACTGGTGTCAATCATCCACTGATGTGTTAGTGCGAGCCCCACCCCGATGGAGGTGTTGGTGGACGTCGAAGATGCGACGCCCCGACACCTTCACGGTGACTAACCGGGCCGAAGGCCCCGATGCGAGCGGTTATCCGATGCTGGAACGATTCCGTCGGCACTCCAACTCATTCTTTCTCGTTGTTCTGGTCGCGTCGGTGGCCGCTATCTTCGGTGTGGGGCCAGGCTCGCAGAGCTGCTCACAGGGGAGCCTGAAGGTCACGTATGCGGCCAAGGTTTACGGCCGCACCCTCAGTGAGACCGACTTCGTCGCCGCCGTCGGGATGGTGCCCCGCATCATGCGCGCGTCGGACGAGAACCCTGCGGTCGCTAGCGCAATCCGACAGGGCGCCCTCGACGGTCTCATCGAGCGGGAGCTCCTTGCTCACGAGGCCGAGCGCCTGGGTCTTCGTGTGACGGAGGAAATGGTCAACGAAGAGTTCCGTAACTGCCGATTTTACGCGTCGGTCGGCGTAGGCGCCGAGACGGTGCTCGGCGTGCAATCGGGCCGCGTGGATCTTCCGTCGTCGTCATGCGGCGGCGTCGGTGACCGCTTCGATTTCACGCAGTTCGAGCGCGTCGCGCGCCGCCTCTTCCGCCGCACGGTTGCCGATCTGCGGGAAGCTATGGTGCGCGAGATGCTCGCCCAGCGGATGCGCGATTCCGTTCGCGCTTCGGTGCAGCTCTCGGACGAGGACATGTGGCGCGACTACCAGCGCACGCACGACCAGATGGCGGTTCGTTTCCTTCGCTTCAACTTGAACTTCTACCGGAGCCTCGTACGCGACGACGACGCTGCGCAGGTCGAGGCGTGGGCGGGGCAGCACGCCGAAGAGATCCAGCGGCTGTGGGATCGGCGGCGCGAGAGCCTGCGGGGATTGCGGCGCGAGTTTCATGCGCGGCACATTCTCGTGAAGTACCCGGAGGGCGCCACGGACGCGCAGAAGGCGGAGGTCCGTGCGCGCGTCGAGGCGATCCGTGCGCAGCTCGTCGCGGGCGGCGACTTCGTCCGCCTGGCCCGGCTGTTTTCGGAAGACCCCGGTAGTTGGCGCGAGGGCGGGATGCTCCCCTGGACTGCGGTCGAGGGAAGCAGCTTCGACGCGGCTTTCGTGCGCGCAGCGACCACTCTCCAGGCCAACGGCCTGTCTCCGGTGGTCGAGACACCCTTTGGCGCACACATCGTTCAGTTGCTAGCCTTTCGCGAGGGTGACGTTCCCGAGGTCGATGCCAAGAGCGACATTGCGCGCACCCTCTTTCGCGAGGCCCGCGGCGCTGAGCTAGCCCGCGAGGCAGCCCGCACGACGCTCGAGCGCATGCGCTCCGCGACCAACTTCGACGAAGTAAACACGCAGATCCGCGCCACCGCGTTGCGCGAGTTTTACCGCGGTGAGGTGCCCGCCCCGATCGCTCTAGCGAACGGAATTTCGCTGGCCCCCGCCGAGCGCACAGACCTTGATGTCCCGACACTCCAGGACAGCGAAGTATTCGCTCGCAACGGCTTCGTCGTGAACGACGTCGAGCGCGCGGAAATGCTCACCTCGGTCGCCTTTGGGCTGACCCAGGAGAGCCCTTTTGTGAGGGAGCCCGTGCAAGCAGGAGACGACTGGTTCGTGATGCGATTCAAGGACGGGAGCCGTGCCGTGGCCACCCGCGAAGAGTTCGGCCGCCAACGTCAGGAGCTTCTCTCCACAGTCAACGCATCGGCCCTCGCCGCGCGACAGCGGGACGTGCTTGTTCAATACGTCACGCACCTTCGGCAGGACGCCGAGCACGATGGTCAGGTTCGAATCGGAAACTCCCCCCGGCTCCGTGCTCCCGCCGCGGGCCAGGACGGCAACTGACGCCCTCGCGCTGATGCACGACGTCCGCACGCACAAGCTCGCCAACGGGCTGCGTGTTCTTACGATCCACCGCCCGCATCTCCATCGGGCGGTGACTTCGGTCTACGTCCACGTGGGCTCTCGACATGAGCGTGCGCGGCAGAACGGCCTCTCCCACTTCCTCGAGCACATGCTCTTTCGTGGCTCCACGGCGCTGCCCTCGGCGGCGCTCGTCAATGACGCGGTCGAGTCGCTTGGTGGATCGATGAACGCGGCGACCCACGCCGATTTCACGATGTTTGAACTCAGCGCCCCGCCGGATGCTTTGGGAGCGGCTACGGCCATCCTCGGGGGAATCCTGACGCGGCCGGTGTTCGCCGATCGCAAGGTGGAGGTCGGGATCGTCCGCGAAGAGCTCCTGGAAGACGTCGATGATCGCGGCCGCGACATCTCGCCGGACAACCACGCGCGTCGGCTGGTTTTTGGCCGACACCCGCTCGGCTCGCCGATCGCGGGTACCGCACAGAACGTCACCCGTTTTACCGACGACGACCTCCGCGCCCACCACGATCGTCACTACGTCGCGGGCAACATGGTCGCCTGCTCCGCCGGGCCCCTCAACCACGACGACCTCCTGCGCGCTGTGAGCAACTCACTGCAGCATCTCCCGGCCGGTCCGTTGGGCACCGCGAGGCCCTACCTGCGGCGGCACCGGCGGGGTCGTCGTTCGCTCGTTCCGCACTCGGCCAGCCAGACCGCGCTGCGCATCGCATACCCGTGCGAGGGCCTGGACGACGAGGGCGGTTCTGCGACGGAGATGCTGCTGCGGGTCATCGACGACGGAATGTCCACGCGGCTCTACCGGCAGGTCTGTGAGGAGCGCGGCCTCGCCTACGACGTGTCCGCGGAGATTGAGCGCTTCGCCGAGGTCGGGGTGATCGACGTCGCCGCGTCCGTGGCGCGTGCCTCGGTCGGGGCGGTTGTCGAAGAGGTGTTGGAGATCTTTCGGCAGCTCGCAGAGAGCGGGCCGACGAGGGCTGAACTCGACAAGGCGCAGCGACGGTTTGGGTTCGATCTCGATGCTCTCGACGACAACGCGCAAGACCTCTGCGACTTTTACGGACCGGCGGAGCTGTTCGGGCATCGTCGGAGCCCTGACGCCCGGCGCGACGAGCTGATGTCGCAAGGTGTCGAAGAAATCCGCGCCGCCGCCGTGCGCGTGCTTGACCCAGCCCGAGCCAACGTTGTCCTCGTGGGCCCGAAGGCAACGAAGCACGAAGGAGAGATCAAGTCGCTGCTAAAGCTCTATCGCGACCGCTGGAGGGAGCTCGTCGCACGGTGACGATTCGCGATTATTTCCGAGGATTCAGCGTGGGTTTCGAGTCCGCGTTTGCGGTCGTGACGCTCGGCCTTGTGACCCCCCTCTACGCGGCCGCGCATGCCCCGCTCCAGGATCTTCCGCAGCACATCGCAGCCGTTTCGGTGCTGCGTCGCCTGCTGTTCGGGTCATCGCTCGACACAGTGTTCGAGATCACGCTCTCCCGGACACAATACCTATTGGTGTATGCGCTGGGCGTTCCCCTATCCACCGTTCTCGGTGCCGAAGGTGCGGTGCGTCTGCTCGCCGCCGCCTCGCTCGTCGCGATTCCGTACGCGCTTCGTTTCGCGCTCCGCCGGTCTGGTGGCGATGAGCGCCTCGCCGCCCTCTCCTGGCCCTTGCTCTGGAACCCGCAGTTCTTCCTTGGGTTCCTCAACCTGCTCATCGGCGTGCCGCTAGCGCTCCTCGCGATCGCGATCTTCGCTGATCCGATTCGCCGCGCGGAACCTCGTCGGCAGGTGGTCCTCGGAGTCCTCGCGCTCGCAACCTTCTACGCTCACCTCATCCCCTACGGTGTGCTCGGGTTGGGTGTCTTGACGACGCTCCCACGGCCACGTCTAGGTCGTGGATTTGTAAGGGCGGAGTTAGTCGCGCTCGTTCGACAGTTGGTGTTTCTTGCGCCCTCGCTCGTCGCCGTCCTGTTCTGGATTGTGCGTTCGCCCGCCAACGACGCGACCATCCTCGCCGGGGGCGTCGGGACCGCAGCGCACGCCGAGTGGCCTTCGGTAACGAGCCTCGCGCGAGATCTAAGCTCTACGCTCCTGGATGTCCCGGGTGACCGGGACGAGCGACTGCTCCTCGCCTGGGGACTGGGCATCCTCGTGGCGGTTGCGCTCGGTTCTCGGAAGCACAGCGCTGTCCATGAACCGACGTCCCGAACGCGCTGGGCAACACTCCTCGGCGCGGTTCTCATCGCGTCGATTTACCTCTTGCGGCACCGTACTTTCGTCGCGTTGTGGGGTGCGGAGGTGCCGCCCGAAGCGACCTGGGCGGAGATCGGGTTTCGTGCGGCCATGCTGGCTGCGGTGGGCGCCTTCATCGGCCTCGCATTCGACCGGTCGATGTCGAACGTCCTTCCCTCCTCCGATCGCCTGTCGCTCGCGTGGGTGCCTGTGATCTGCGCGGCCCTCTACGTGGTGACGCCGACGAGTTACGGCTTCGTCTGGCCCATTCACACGCGCTTTCCCTTGATCGCAGCACTGCTCGCACCGCTCTGGTTGCCGCGCAGGTCGCTGGGACGTGGCGGCTGGCTCCTGGTGGCCGGGATGGGCGCCGCCTCGCTGGGCTTCGTGGTCGATCTCCGCACCCGCGTGATTCAGTGGCAGGCAAGCGAACTCGGCGACCTCGACGACGCACTCTCACACGCGCGCTCCGGCCGTCGCCTGGTGGCCATCCTGGCGCCGCAGTCGAGCGCCTGGGTTCCCAATGTTCCGATGCTCCACGCGGCCGCGTACTACCAGGCACGGGGTGGTGCGGTAGCGACATTTTCCTTCGCGGATTTTCCGCAATCGCCGTTTCGTTACCGCGAGGGCCCAACCCGCCCGCCTCGACTTCCGCCGCGCTGGGAATGGACCGCGTCGCTCGATGTGGCCGACCCCGATCGGCGCTATTACGACTATGTGCTGGTGCGCCGCGGCGTGACTGATACCGCAGCCGCGGAGCCGATTCTTTATCGTCTGGCGTTCTCGGGCCGCGACTGGTTGCTCTACGAACGCACGCGAGAGGTGCTTCCCTGATGGAGATCGTCATCGAGCGAGGCCGCATCGTCGACTTCGACGAACTTGCGCCCCGCAGCATCGCGCTGGATGGCTACGTGCTCGGTCCGCGCATCGACGCCGAGTGCGAGCGCTTCAGCTTCGACCACCACGGCGACTGCGTGCGCCACGCCACCCGAAGCACCGCAGAACAGGTGCATGATGCCATCGCGCTTGGCCTCAAGCCTCGCTCGCTCACGGTCTTCCTCAACGACGTCGATCTCGACACCGCGCTCGCCGTCTGGCTTCTGCGGCACATCGAGCGCGCGCAGGAACCACTCATCAACCGGCTGGTGCTCTGTGCCGGGCTACTCGACGCACACGCGGGGGCGTATCCACTCGCTGGCGACATGCCCACCATCGTCGAGTGGCTCTCCGAGCCTGAGTTGCAGGCGCGCGCCGACGGGAGCTACTACACGCTCGACAACACCGGACTGCGCGCGCTTCTCGACGAGGTCGGGAGGAGAATTTCCGTCTACGCCGACGGGGCCTCGCATGCTTACACGGCCCATTTTGTCGTCGATCATCGCTACCGCGTGCTTCGAGAAGGCACCGACTGGGAGCTGGTGGAGAGCCTCGGCTATCGGGCGCACGCGAGGCTCTTCTCCGACGGCCACCAAAGAGTGCTGATCCACTCCGCGCTCCGAGACGGATCGCACGCATACACGGTGGCGAAGCGATCAGAGTTCGTGAAGTTCTTCCCGGTTCGAACGATTCTCGCGGCGCTCAATGCTCGCGAGCGCGGCTGGGGCGGCGGGAGCACCGTCGGCGGCGCACCTCGTAACGCGGATGGTTCTCGCAGTCGTCTCAGCCCAGATGAGGTCTTCGAGATCGTGGAGTCCGTCGTGCGCGCATCCACGGCGTCTTGCCGGATCGATTGACAGCGGGTTTGCCGAGCACCATCGTGGCCCCCTCATCATCGTCAGTGGGCGCACCTGTCGCGTCCGTGAAGGAGCAGATTCATGGCATCAGATCTTGTTAAGACCGTAACCGATCAGACCTTCGATGCGGAGGTCCTGAAATCCGACCTCCCCGTGCTCCTGGACTTCACCGCAACGTGGTGTGGCCCGTGTAAGGCTCTCTCTCCGATCGTAGACAAGATCGCGAACGGCTATTCTGGGCGACTCAAGGTGGCCAAGCTGGACATCGACGACTCTCCGCAGACGCCCGCAAGCCTGCAAATCCGGGGCGTACCCACGGTGATTCTTTTCAAGGGCGGTCGTGAGGTCGGACGCTCTGTCGGCCTGGCGCCGGAGTCAAAGCTCATCGCGATGTTCGAATCCCACCTGGGCTGAACTCGCGTCCGCTCTCCCGGTCAATCCACTTCGATCAGATCAATTTCATCCAACGTCTCGGGACGAGGCACCCGTCGCTCGGCGTCAAGCATCTTGGCGGCACGAAGCAGTTTCGGGTCGATCATGTCGTCTTCGCTGGTCCCTGCGCTGGCGGGTGCTGCAGGGACCAGACGTTGCGGCACCGCGCGCTGCACGGTCTCGGGCTCCACAGAGGGCTTGGGCGCAACTTGGAGCGGCGGGAGCAGCCGAGCCTTTAGCGGGAGGCCAGGCGTTTGACGTAGGGGCGGAAGGGTGAGCCCGGCGGGTGGACCCGACCGCACGGCCAGATCGGGGGGCGGACCCGAGAGGGCGATGGCAGCAGGTGAACGCTGGTTGGACAGGAGCGGCAACGACGCAGTGGCGCTGCCGAGCCGACCCAGCGCAGGACCGCGCGCCGAGTCGTTGGGGGGCGCGATGGTTGGGAGGGCCGCTGCCGCTGGACTGGGGTCAGTTGCCTCGGGTGGCGTGCGCAGCGAAACCTGCCCGGGTAGTGGAAGCGGAGGATCGGCCGGACGCTGGGAAAGGCCAACCATCGCTGAGAGTGCGTCGAGCATCATCCTGCTCCCGGCCGGGCGACGACCGGGCTCGCGATCAAGGAGTGTCGCGATTGCGCGGCGAAGCTCCGGAGTGAAAGTCGACAGGTCAGGTCCGCGATCGGGCGTTGCGCCGCCGATGATTTCTGTAGTCATCGCACCGAGTGCGTAGAGGTCAGCGCTAGCCGTGGGTCGACGCCCCGCGAGGACCTCCGGAGCGAGATACGGCATGGCTTGAGATTGCGCCGCGCGCACCCGCTCTACGAGCCGATCTGGAGGGATGCACACGCCCAGGATACCGTCCGTGAGAAGGAGTCCCCGGGCGGTGAGCATCACGTCTTCAGGGCGAAGAAATCCATGGGGCGACGCGGTGTGCATCGCCTGAAGTGCGAGCACCAGAGAATGGACGATGCGCAGCGACTCCTCTGCGGAAATCGCCACTCCAGCGGAGCGACGCGCGGTCAAGACCGCTCGGAGAGAAACGCCATCCACGAACGGGCTGACAACCGCCACGCTGCCGGGAGACAGCACGACGTCCGAAGGCAGCACGCATCCGGCGAGCGTGCGCCGCGTGAACATCTCGCACTTACCAAGAAAGTCGCGTCGCTCTCCCTCGTTGAGAAGGAGCAGCGACCCCATCATCTTCACCGAAACGTCAGAACCCCCGGTGGTGTCGACGGCGCGCCAGGTGGTTCCGAAGAGCCCTTCGCCCAGGCGCACGGTGAGACGGAATCGCTCGCGTAGCCACGCCCCCGCGGCAAGTTGGAGTTGCGGGTTGGTGAGAGCAGCCAGGGTGTCGATGTCATCGTCATCCGCGATCGGTTTTGAAACGGGGCGAGTCGTCGAGGGCGCAGGCGGTGGCCGTGTGGTGCGGGAAGCAGGCTTCTGGTTGCCGCTCGCGCCGTGCGTGCTGGGGAGCGCACCGAAGTTCAAGCGCAACGGCGCGATTCGGGCTGCTGCCGACGACGGCGAAATCCCTGGGCGCACCGAAGGAGCCGGAGCTTGCAGCGGGCGTGCGTTGGCGAGCAAAGCTTTACAAACCGGGCAGCGAGATGCCGAGGGTTCCAGGCGGGCATTGCAGTACGGACAGTGGGTCGGCACAGCGATTTCCGTTTTACGAACCTACCACGTCCGGTCACCGCCCCGTCGAGCCGAACCCTCCAGTGCCGCGGTCCGTCGGGTCGATCGTATCGATCTCTTCGAGGCTCACCTGGCACACGGGGGCAATGACAACCTGGGCGATCCGGTCACCGCGCACAATCACGATGGGGGCGAACCCCAGGTTGACGAGCAGTACACAGAGTTCGCCGCGAAAATCAGAGTCGATGGTGCCCGGGGCGTTGAGCACCGCGAGGCCTTCCCGTAGCGCCCGCCCCGATCGTGCGCGAACTTGACCTTCATGCCCACTTGGAACCGCGAGCACGAACCCCGTGGGCACGATCACCCGCTCGCCGGGGAGCAGGGTTAGCGGTTGATCTTCGGGAATGGCCGCGCCGAGATCGAGGCCGGCAGAATACATGGTCTGGTAAGATGGAAGCGGGAGCCCGTCGGCGTGGGCGAGTCGTTGAATGGCCAGTCGCATCAATCCGATGGATCGTCTCCACCGATGGCGTGAGTCAAGTTCACGTCGAACCGCCCTCGAGCGTTCGAAGTGCTTCACCGGCGGCGGCTTGTTCCGCGCGCTTTTTGCTCGTGCCGACACCGCGCGTCCGGAGGTACGGATCGGCGATCATCTCGACCTCCCACGTCCGGTGGTGGTCCGGTCCGTCGGCCCGCACGACCTCGTAGTGCGGCGTCAGTGTGTGCTTCGCCTGGAAGAGTTCCTGCAGTCGCGTCTTGTCGTCGAGGTCCGGCGTCGCGCGGCTCAGCGCGGCATCGATCTCGGGAGTCAGGAGTCGATCGACCACCGCGCGCGCGGCGTCGAGACCGCCGTCCAGGTACACTGCCGCGAGGGTTGCCTCCAGCGCGTCGGCCAGCAGAGATGGCTTGGTGCGCCCGCCCGTAAGCGCCTCCCCGCGACCGAGTCGCAGTGTCTCTCCGAGGCCGAGTGAGGTGCCCAGTCGGGCGAGCGCGGTCTCGTTGACCACCGCCGCTCGCAACCGGGTCAACTCGCCCTCCCGTGCTTGCGGCAGACGGCGCCAGAGCAACTCACTCACGCACAGTGACAGCACTGCGTCGCCGAGGAACTCCATCCGTTCATTGTCCGCGGCCCGATGCCCACGACGCGCCGCTCGACCCTCGTGGGCCGCAGATCGGTGCGTCATCGCGGTCTCAAGCAAGGTCGGATCACGCAGCGTGATCCCGAGCGACGCTTGCAGTGCGATGAGAAGTTCCTTGTCCACAGGCCACGGCGTCTACCACCGTCGGGCCTGTCGGTTCCAGTGTCCGCGACGCGTTCGCTTCAGCGCCGGCGACGCGTCCACTTCGGTGCGCTCCAGTGATCGAGTGGCTCTCCGATCTCCGACGAACGCATCGCGAGGCTATCTCGGGACGGCGAGCACGTAGACCACGAACACCGAGTTGGGCACCGACTCTGGGTGATCTCCCTGGGCGACACCGACGCCGATAAAGCGCGCCGCGTCGTCCAACAACGGCTCCAGGCGCTCGGCGCCATCGATGCGTGGGCCGAAAGCCGCCGCCACGCTGATACGACGGTAGAGCAGTCCTTCGCGCTGCACCCGCGCGCTCGCATCCTGGAGGGCTTGCTGCTGGGTCCTCGCGGGGTCGCGGAAAAAGCCCGCGGACGCCTCGCGCGCCGCCGTGGTGAGCGTCGGACGCTCCTCCAGGGGGGCGAGTCCGCGACCCTGACGCGCAAGGTTGATGGCCCGAAGCAACGACTGCGCAGCGGCGGTGATGTCGATCGCGGTCGCGACGGCGACGAAGTCCTGCGTGACCAGGAGGCCGTTGCCCGACGGGCCGCGCACCACACCGATGCCGACGTGAGTCACGTCTGAGTTGAGGATGTTGGCGCGGTGCCCTGGACTGGCCATGAGTCCCTCGAAAATCTCGCGCGGGCCGTAGCCACGGGCGACGTTTTCGAGGGTGAGACCGCTGCGCAAACCGACGCGCTGCAGTCGATCGGCGGTGTTGCCCTGCGAGGGAGAGTTGTGAGCGACGAAGTGGTGCTCAGCCATGTCCTGACAGTGCGACCGTGCCGCCGTGGTGAGCCCGGCGAGGAGAGCGAGCGGCGGCAGGTGTTCGTGCGTGCGTGCCTCATTGATCATGCTGAACAACGAGGCTTCGACCTCCTCGGGATCGCCGACCTGCTCCGGCGCCTCGTCGTCCGGGGTCTCTGGCGCAGCGGCATCCACGTACACTGGAAAGTTCGCGAGTACGGTGTTGCCCTCCGAGCCCGTCGCTTCGATTTCGACCTGCCACACGCCCGCCACGTCGAGCGGAACACGCGCGAGGAAATCAGGTCCCTCCCCCAGCGGCTGATCTTCTACCCGGCCGTCAGGGTGCGCGAGAGAGAGCGTTGGTGCCCGCAGACCCGCCTCGATAGCTCCCTCGAGCACCAACCGAGCGCCTCTCGTCAGGTGGCGCGGCACCGCGCCCAGGCGGAGACGACGCCGCGAAAGCGCGATCACCATCCAGCGCTCGTCACCGTGCACGACCTCCGCGACGCCCACGTGGGTCGGGCGGTCCTGCTCTGCAATCTCGCGCAGTCCCGACGCGGTCTCGTCGCCGAGCGGTCCTACTCCTCCGCGGTGCACCGTCACGATGCTCGGAATTGGGTCCGTCAAGCCGGCCTGCCAGGCCAGCCGCTGCACGAGACGAGCGCTCGGCGGACGATGCGCGACGTCGTTTGCGACCCTCTGCGCGATCGCACGTGCGGTCTCCGTGAGTGCAGGATCAACGACCAACCTTGCACCATCAGACCCGAGAGCCGCTCGCACCACGTCGGCGAGGAGGAGCGTGTCCGCAGGTGCCGTCCAAGCCGTCGCCTGAACGTATCGAGTGGCTGCTACGACGTCGGTCGGGCGCGCGGGGTGTGCCGACGAGCACGACGCCATGCACATGAGAACGACCGCCAACGTAGCTCTCACGTCATCACTTTTCCGTGCTCGAAGGCTGCTCCGCCAGGCCGTCCCCATCACGGGAATACGCTCGCTCACAAGCCTTGCACTTGAGCGTAGTGTCGAGGCGCTCGCCGCAGCGGCACATCCAGCCCATGAAGCGCGCGGGCACCCCGCCGACCATCGCGAAGGGCGGCACGTGTCGTGTCACCACCGCGCCCGCAGCGACGAAGGCCCCCTCGCCAATGTCGTGGCCGCACACAATCGTGGCGTTGGCGCCAATGCTCGCGCCCCTGCCGACGCGGGTCTCGCGATACTCGTCCTTGCGTGGAAACGCCGACCGCGGGTTGAGCACGTTGGTGAAAACCGCGCTCGGACCCACGAATACGTCATCCGCCAGGTGCACGCCGTCGTACAGCGACACGTTGTTTTGCACGCGGACATTGTCTCCCGCCGTGACGCGGTTTCCGACGTAGCAGTTCTGTCCGAAAGAGCTGCGGCGGCCGATGCGCGCGCCCGCCATCACGTGGCAGAAGTGCCAGACCTTGGTGCCCTCGCCGAGCGTGGCGCCTTCGTCAACGATGGCGCTCGGATGGACGTAGTATGACGGGTTCGTTTCAGCCATTGGGTTGCAGACGCCTCCTGCGGAGATCGGTGGGGACGGTGAGGGACCGTCAGAGAAGAATGGGGGCTCCGCCGCGCCGAAGCGAGGCCTCGGCCGCCGCGAGAGCCTCGACAACGCGACACGCCTCCGGGCCGCCCGTGCGTGGGGCCGTACGGTCGCGAACGCAATCGATGAAGTGTCGAACCTCGAGCCGCAGAGGCTCTTCCATCGGCACGCTCGGGATCAGGATGTCCCCGTCGCGCAGCGTCAGGAACGCGTCGTACGTGTGGTACTCCTGCGGCCGATCAAAGCCCTTGTCGTGGATGCGGATCTTCTCCGTCGGATGCGTGTCGTCAAAGACCAGCATCTTCTTAGAGCCCACCACGGTGAGCGAGCGGTGCTTGTGCGGATCGAGCCACGAGAGTTGCACGTTGGCCATCACACCGGACTTGAACGCCACGTTCACGAATACGACGTCCTCGGTGCCCGGGCGGAGGTAGGCGTGACCGCGGGCGGAGACCGACTCCATCGGCTCGGCGATCAACTCGAAAATCATCGAGAAATCGTGCGGTCCGAGGGACCAGAGGGCGTTCTCGTCGGTGCGAATCTTCCCGAGGTTGACCCTCTGCGCGTAGATGTACAGCACGTCGCCGAGCGCGCCGGAGCGCACCAGTTCGACGACCCGCTGAAACGCCGGATGGAAGACCATCAAGTGACCGCACATGAGCACGCGACCCAGCCGCGCAGCCTCGTCGGTGACCGCGCGCGCATCGGCGACGGTCTGCGCGAGGGGTTTTTCGACAAAGACATCCTTGCCAGCGGCCAGCGCCTGCAGCGCGAGTTGCGCGTGCGATGAGCCGGGTGTCGCAAGGACTACTGCGTCAACGTCGCTCATCGCGAGCAACTCTTCCCAGGAGCCCGTGACCTTCGTCGCCGGATATTCCCGGCGCATCCGGGTCTGCACCTTCGGGTCGGCGTCACAAATCGCGGTGAGCTCTGCCCCCTCGGCGGTGGCGAAGTTGCGGACCAGGTTCTTCCCCCAGTAGCCAGCGCCGACGCAGCCAATGCGTACTTTTCCGCTCACGCAGCGCCGCCTTCGACGGACCGCACCACGTCTCGCAGAACGTGCCCCACGGTCTCGACCTCGGCGACCTCGAGTTCGCTGTGCACCGGGATGGAGAGCACCTCAGCACACGCCCGCTCCGCGTTAGGGAACTCTCCGGGCCGGTGACCGAGCGACGCGAAGACCTTCTGGTAAGGCATCGGCAACGGATAGTAGACCTCGCTCCCGACGCCCTTGGCGCGAAGTGCAGCGGAGATTGCATCGCGCCGCGGGTGCCGGATCGTGAACTGCGCGTAGACGTGTCGGCCGTCGGGGTCGTCCGTCGGAAGTACGAGCTCCGCGGAGACGCCCTTGAGGGCCGCCCGCAGACGGTCTGCGTGGTCGCGACGGCGAGCGATGCGAGCCTCGTAGTGCGGGAGCTTCGCCCGCAGAATCGCGGCCTGCAGTGGGTCGAGGCGGAAGTTTCCGCCAGGCAACTCGTGGACGTTTTTGGCCGTAGCGCCAGTCACGCGAACCTTCTTCATCAGTTCGGCCAGCGTCGGGTCGTTGGTGACGCACGCGCCGCCGTCGCCCGCGCAGCCGAGTGGCTTGGCCGGAAAAAAACTGAAGCAGCCGATCACGCCCAGTGTGCCGGTACGGCGACCATTACGCTCGGCCCCTGCGGCCTGAGCGACATCCTCGACGAGGTGAATGTTGCGGTCGCGAGCGAGGGTCGCGAGGGCATCGGTGTCGGCTACGCGCCCGAAGAGGTGTACCGCAAGGATGGCGCGGGTCTTCGGCGTGATGCGCTCGGCGACCCGGGCAGGGTGCAGATTGAACGTGGCGAGGTCGATGTCGGCAAACACGGGCGTCGCCCCGACGCGGTGGATGGCACTTGCGGTAGCGAGGTAGCTGAACGCGGTGGTGATGACCTCATCGCCAGGGCCGATGCCGAGCGCCTGAAGCGCGACGACGATGGCGTCGGAGCCATTGGAGACACCCACCGATGCGGCGGCGCCGCAGTACGCGGCAAACTCGCTCTGGAAGGTCTCGACTTCGGCGCCAAGGATGTACCCACCGGAGCGAAGTACGCGCAGCGCGGCCTCCTCGATCGGACCTTGAAGTTGGCGATGTTCACGGGCGGGGTCGGCGAGGTTGATCACGACAGAAACGGCCTCCTCGAGGGGATCACAGGCCGGGCCGTCTAACATGAAGCGCCGAGGGTGTGAACCGCTGCTCTTTCAGCGCGAACGGACCGCTCTGCCGGCATCGGTTCGGTGACCGCCGTCGAACCCGGACATCACAGAGGGGATGACCTCGCGACGGATCTTCGTCGCCACGTCGTCTCCCGCCGAGCGGATGTCCTGGCCGAGGTCATGCGCCTCGGGGGTGCCAAGGATTCGCCGGGTGTGCTCCCAAAGCGTGCGGGTGCCGCCGATAGGAACGAAGAAGTACGCATAGAGCGCAATGAGTGTGATCAGGCTCGACAAGATCCAGCGGGTCGCTCTGAACATTCCACCTTGCAAAACAGCGCGGACCCGCGCCGACGAGCAAGATTCCGACGTGCTTGACAGGCCTGTCGCGCCGGTGTTGCTGTCCCGCCGTCCACTGAAAAGAGAGAGACCTCGATGGCCGATCGACCTGTCCGCAAAGCCCCGCAGCGCCCGACCTCGATTGCTGCGCGCCCGTCACCCAACGACCCGAAGGCCTACCGGGGCCCTGGGTTTCGCGACGCGCCGACGTACGAATACAAGATCGACTATGCCGGGCTCCCGAAGGACGAAGGGGAAGACCCCTCTCTCCCTCCCGTGGCACCGGGGCTCCCGAGTGCAGTCCTTACCTCGCACGAGTCGCAGACGCGCGGTGGCCGCTCACCTCGCGGCATGGGTGGCCGCCGACCAGACCGCGGTGGCACTGACCCCAACGCCTACCGCAGCCCGGGATTCAGCGAGCAGCGCGATGCTCGCTTCCGCCAGCATCCGATGACCCGTGGGGACATCGGCCCTGCGCCCGTGGCGGATGCCCCGGCGGACGACGCAAGCGACCCCGAGCCGCCCACCGGTTGATCGCGTCCAGCCCCCCCCTCCCTCAACTGGCGAACTCGAATCGACTACCCCTCGCGCAGGAAACGCTCGGCGGCGGCGACCTCATCGCGACTGCCAATGTAGAGCGGCACCCGCTGATGGAGCGATGTCGGAACAACGTCGAGAATCCGCTGGATCCCGTCGGACGCAGCCCCGCCAGCCGCCTCACAGAGAAACGCCATGGGTGCCGCCTCGTACAAGAGCCGCAGCTTGCCCTGCGGGTTCTTTGAGTCCGCTGGATATGCAAACACGCCACCCTTGAGCAGCGTGCGGTGGAAGTCCGCCACGAGCGATCCGACATATCGCGCAGAGTACGGCGTCCCCATCGTGCCGTCGGAACCGGGCCTGGGGGTCTGCATATCGACTACCCAGCGCCGCAGACCCGCCGGCCACAACTGCGCGTTGCCTTCGTTGACCGAGTAGATCTTCCCCTTTGGGGGGATGCGGATGTTTTCGTGGGACAGAAAGAATTCACCGACGGCGGGATCAAGTGTGAACCCGTGAACGCTCTCGCCCATCGTGTACACGAGAACGGTGCTCGATCCGTAGATGACGTAGCCCGCCGCGACCTGCGAGGTGCCGGGCTGGAGGCAATCGACCTCCGTGCCATGCCGACCGGTCGTGATGCGCCGATGAATCGAAAAAATCGTCCCGATGTTGATGTCGACGTCGATGTTGGAACTGCCATCGAGGGGGTCGAACATCATCACGTATTTGCCGGTAGCAAAACGGTCCGGGATCCGAACGATTCCCTCGTTTTCCTCGCTGGCCATCACGCAGAGGTGACCACCCGCCTCGACCGAGCGGATCAGTACGTTGTTGGCGAATTCATCCAGCTTCTGGACCTCTTCGCCCTGGATGTTCTTCTCGCCGGTCAGACCGAGGATGCCGGCAAGGCCCGCCGACCGAACGCGCGAGTTGATGACCTTCGCCGCCAGCGCGATCTGTTGGAAGAGCCCGGTAAAATCCCCGGTCGCGTCGGGAATCGCGAGTTGCTCCTCGAGGATGTGCCGCTCCAGGGTGATGCCCTGGGTCGTGAGTGCCGAGCCTGAGTACATCGCTATTGCTCCTCTAATCAGAGTTCAGGAACCGGTTGCCGTGCGCGTTCTTGCACAGGCCACGCGACGCCATCAATGGGTGTCCGACTCCGCTTGCGCCAGTCGCTTCGCCGCCGCGATGGTCTCTGGCCGCACGCGACCGCTGCTCTCAAGCGGAACAATCACGCGGGCGAGTACCGCCCGATACAGGGCGCGCACCGTCGGATCGGCAGCCATCACGGCGAGGTGCCGAGCCACGGTCTCGGTGTCGTCCCGCAAGAGCGGAGACGCGAGCGAGGCGTCCGGCCCGAGGTGCTCGATGTTGCGCGCAACGCTCCACAGCAGCGATGCCGTCGCCGCCCGCAGGTCTTCCTCCGAGGGCGTCGGGTGAACCGCGTTGCCGAGTAACCACGCCGCCCCCTGTGCGATCGCCACGGCTCCGGAGGCCACCAGCGCGGCCCCGGCGTGATAGGCCGCCCGGTCCACGGCGTCGGCCACGATCAGTCGACCGCTTGCGAGGGCGACGACCTGACGCGCCACATCGACCGCAGCCGCATCGCCTTCGATCATAAATGCCGCACCGACGAGCGATCCAGCGGGCTCGAGCGTCGCGATGGCCGCGAGCGGATGCAGCGCGCCGATCGCAGCGCCCACGTCCCTTGCAGAAACCAGCACATCCAGTCCCCGCGCTCCCGCCAGGTGGAGCACTACGTCTCCCGGCCGTAGCGTGGGGAGCAAGTCTTTACAGACTTTGGTAATATTCTGATCACTGACGGCGAGAATCCAGGTCACCGCCTCGGCTCGCAGTCGCTCAGGAATCGCAGCGCGAGCAGGGTATCCAGCCGCGACAGCCCGATGGTTCTGTGCGAGCGCGAGAAACGCTCTTCCCATCCGGCCGAGGCCGATCACCATCCAGGGAGCGGTCACGTGGCGCCGTAGAGTCGGTGCATCCGGGCGTACTCGATCACCCGCCGCGGGACGACTTCATCGACTGCGAGACCCCGCGCGAGGCGGTCACGAACGTCTGTGGAAGAGAGCTGCGGGATGACGGATGGCGGCGCGTCGGCGTGGGGATGACCGAGCCGGCCGAGCACGAGCGGCGGGGCGATCTGAACGATGTCCGACCAGCCGAACCAGCGCTCGGTTTCGTTCAAGATGTCGGCGCCGATGATCAACCTGAGGCACCAGTCGGGGTGAGCGGCGTGGAGTGCGCGGAGGGTGAAAAGCGTGCGAGAGGTCTCGCCCATTTCCTGTTCGATGGCAGAGACCTCGACGTGGTGCAGGTGTTCGAAGGCGCGCTCGCACATCGCTTGCCTGTGCGTAAACTGCGCTAGTTCCTTGCCCAGCGGATGGTCGAAGCAGGGCACCACGAGGACGAGGTCGAGCGGCTGCGTGGCCAGCACGTAGGAGACCGCGAGGACGTGGGAGACGTGGGGCGGGTTGAAGCTGCCGCCGAAGAAGCCGACGTTCATGCGGCGCGGAGCCTAAGCCCAAGCAGCCATCGAGCGCACGGACGCATGATAGAAGCGTCGGCCTCCGCCAGCCCCCATTCCCGAAGCACAGAGGAAATACAAATGAACGGTCGATGCACAATCATCCTGGCCGCTGGCCAGGGCACCCGGATGAAGAGCGCGCTGCCCAAGGTGCTGCACAAGGTCGCCGGTGTGGCGATGGTTCACTGGTCGATCGAGGCGGCGCTTGGTGCTGGTTCGGACTCCGTGGTGCTCGTCGTTGGGCACGGGCGCGAAGCGGTCATCGAGGCCGTGCAGGCGCGCTTCGGCGAGCAGGTGCGCTTCGCGGTGCAGACCGAACAACGCGGTACGGCCGACGCGGTGCGCGCAGGGATGTCTGCTGTTCCGGCCGAGGCGACCGAGGTGCTGATCACGTACGGGGACGTTCCATGCGTCCCTGCAGAGGCGCTGCGACAACTCATCGCGACGCGACTCAGCACCGGTGCGGCGCTAGCGATGATCACCACCGAGGTCAGCGACCCGGCGGGCTACGGCCGTGTTCTCCGTGACGCTAGCGGGCGTATCCGCGCGATTCGGGAGCATAAAGATGCTTCCGCAGACGAGCGTGCAGTGCGCTGCGTCAACCCGGGCCTTTACGTGGCCGGTAAAGAGTTCCTGGAGATCTCTCTCGGGAAAATCGGCGCCGCCAACGCGCAAGGTGAGTTCTATCTCACCGATCTGGTGGAGATCGCCGCGAGCGAAGGCGGAGTGGGAGAGCTCACCTGGGAGCCGATTGCGCTGCGTGGAGTGAACGACCGCGCGGAACTCGCGGCGACCGAGGCGTATCTCTGGCAGCGCATCGCAGATGGTCACCGTCGCGCGGGCAGCACCGTGGCGCCAGGCGTTTGCATCGACCGCGACGTTGCGATCGAGGCTGGCGTGACCATCGGCCCGAACGTGGTGCTACGGGGTAAGACCTCTATCGGAAGCGGAACGACGGTAGATGCGGGCTGCGTTCTGGAGGACGCCTCGATCGGCCGCGAGGTGCTGCTGAAGCCGTACACATTGGTGACTCGGTGCGAAGTGCACGAGGGAGCGCAGTTGGGGCCGTTTGCGCATCTGCGGCCGGAGAGCGTGGTGGAGGCCGGCGCGCACGTCGGCAACTTCGTGGAGTTGAAGAAGACCCGACTGGGCAAGGGCGCGAAGGCCAACCATCTCGCGTACCTCGGCGACGGCGTAGTGGGTCCGCGCGCCAACATTGGCGCAGGAACAATCTTCTGCAATTACGACGGCTTCCGGAAGCACGTCACCACCATCGAGGAGGGTGCCTTCATCGGTTCAAACAGCTCTCTCGTGGCCCCGGTGACCATCGGAAAGAACTCCTACGTGGGCTCCGGCTCGGTAGTGACCCGCGATGTACCCGAGGACGCTCTCGCGATTGGCCGCGCGAAGCAGGAGAACAAGGAAGGTTACGGCAGGCGCCTGCGCGAGCGCTTCGCACCGAAGCGCTGACGACGACGCCACGCGAGCGCCACGCAAGCACCTGCCAATAGCCCCGTCGGACCACCGGGCGGTGCGCGTGTTTCCACCCGACAACTGCAACCATTGGACGTGTCGTAGACGATCAACAGTCCGTCATCCGTGGCGGCGTCGATGCTCGCGCCGGCGTCCGGTTTCTCGACCGGGACGTCACTCGCTCCGAGGTCGAAGAAGCCCACGTCCGCGAGCGCTGGGACATCGCGCGGCACGCCACCGTCGGGCACCGGAATGGTCACGCATCGCCCGGTCTCGCAGCGCTCTCCCGCCGGGCAGTACGCTCCCTCGCAGGCGTCCACGCAGCGCCCTTCGACGCATGTGGTGCCGTCGGCGCAGGCCACCGTCGCGCAGGCCATCGCGCGGCAGCGCCCGTCCGCTCCGCATGCCTGACCCGCGGCGCAACGACGACACTCGCAGCGGGGCACGCACACGCCATCGACGCACGCCTGATCGCTGTCGCAGGTCACCCCCGCGCATGCGTCGATGCATCGTCCTGCGCGGCAGAGTGAGCCTGCGGGACACATGATGCCCTCGCACGTCCCGACGCACCGGCCGCCTTCACAGCGCTGGTTGGGGCCGCAGTTTACGGTCTCGCACGCCGCCTCGACGCAGGTGCCCCGATCGGTGCATCGCAATCCCGGGAAGCATCCGAGTTCACTGAGGCACCGGTCTACGCACCGACCCCGGTCGCACACCTGCATCATTCCGCAGAGAGCGTCACCCTCGTCGGTCATGCTGTCGCAGTCGTTGTCGATGCCATCGCATCGCTCCGCCGACGCGGCGATCGCACCCACGCAGGCGAGCGCGCCCGCGCGGCACTGGAGCGTTCCGGCACCACACGCGCCGGGCATCGAGGTGGCGCAGCTGCCACCACCGCCCGTGCAGACGATCTGATCGACGAGGGCGATGAAGTCCGTGAAGTTGTTGTCGCCGCCCGAGTAGAGGTCTTCCCACGCGAAGTAGAAGGCCTGCGGTCGGACGCGCGAGTCGTACGTGAGGAGGTGGATGTACGAGCGGTCGGCGCCGACGTTGTCGGGGTTGTATCCGCGTTCGGAGAAGAACGAAGAGCCGAGCGAAGAGAGCGACGCGCAGCAGGTCCCGGAGCACGTGCCTGAGGTGCCGGTCTCGGGTGTCCGCAGAAAGAAGCCGATTTCGCCGCCGAGGTACCGTGGGTTGGCCCGCAGGTTTAGCGAAAACTGCTCTCCGGGCATTGCCCCACACGGAATGAGCACATGGAGATCGAGGGCGCGCGCGCTGCTTGGCGACGGAACCGCTCCGCTCGGCACGTTGTACCAGCCGAAGACGTTACGAAATGCCGCGTTTCCGCGCGTGATAAGCGTAAACGTGAGGTTGCAGCCGGGGACGAATCGCTCTGGAACGATGGCCGCGTCCTCGCGCACCCGAATCGCGGTCTCGCCGCGTGCATTAAACAGGTCCTGAAGCTGGTTGCCGACCGGAATCTGCGCGCCGTTGGGTTGGGTGATCGCGAGAGCAGACGAAGACAGCAGCAGCGAGGTGAAAAAAACAGACGCAGCGCGCATGGGGCCTCCCGAACGGCAGATACAGCAGGTTGTACCGCGGTGGAGGGTCTCGTCGCGAGGTGATCAGGCAGCGGCGACGCGACGGCTCACCAGGGTATGGAGGGCCGCGGTCATCGCGAGATCGCTGTGCGGCGGCAGGTTGCGAAGCCGGTCATGGGTCACGGCGAGCTGCTCCAATACGGCCTGCGCCTTCGGGTCGCGTCGGACGGGAACATCTAGCGACTTCACCCATGCAAGCATGGCCATGGCCGCCGAGTAGGCTCCCTCACGGTTGGGGCGGCACCTTGCCCGGGTCACCCAGAAGCGCTCATGCCCGTCGGCTGATTCTCGCCACATCTCCACGGCTTCCAATCGTTCACCAGCCGATGCCCAGGTAAAAAGATACCCGGCGGCGCGGAAGAAGCGTTCGTTATCGGCCATGGGTGAAGACCTCGTGGGAGAGAATTAGGTAGAGCTCTCGCGTATTTCACACGCAAAGGCTGTGCCTTGTTTGGTGTGTAGACGGCCAGCCACTTCCGCATGAATTTGACCCTGACGGGCGAGCGCCGCTCTTTCACAGGGAAATGCGCATGTCGCCCGGGGGCTCTGCCCCCAGGACCCCCGAGCGAAGAGGCAGGGCTCCCGCCCCGGGGTTCCCGTGTTTGCGGGTGTCGTTCGACAACGTCTCGGCCCCGGCCCTCCCGCTGGTCGGTCCGTTGATGCCTGGGCGGCGCTGCGCGAAGCGGTTTCTTGCGGGAACTTCGTCGCTCAGGACGGGGGCGAAGAGGGAGATCGCAGCCGTCGCTGCGTCCCCCGTCGCGCGGGGGAACGACGAGGGCGTGAGGGCCGTCGGATTCGGTGCCACTGGGACGAGACTCGCCGACAGAACGCGCACTCGAAGAGAGAAACCCCGGCGGTCGCCGACGTCGATCGCCGCTCGACCGGAGCCTGCCCCGTCGTAGGAATCGTCGACGCAGGCGCGGGTTCGGCGACGGGCGCAGGGGCGACCACGCCGTCACGACCTTGTCCATCCTGATGCGTCACGCTTTGGCGCTGACGCTCTCGGTAGCGATGCTGTCGGTCGGCATGATCGGCCGCCCCTTCGGGCGTTCGTTGGTGCCGCCGCCCGGCCTCTCGTACCTGCCGTCGACGATGCTCACGCGCGCACTCGGGCGAGCACGTCGCGCGGTTCCGACAGCGGG
>CANJUR010000043.1 GCA_947477565.1 Deltaproteobacteria bacterium | reverse complement strand
CGCGGCGTGCAGCCCGTCGAAGACGGGCTTTGGCGACGGTGCCGCGGGCTTCAGCCCGCGGACCAGGATGGCCTCAAACGTCCAGACCCCGAAAGCTCTCCAGCGGGTTGCACCCCCAGCGGGAAAATCACAGACATCCAACAGATCCCCGCGAAACGTGGGCTCCCAGGAGGGAGAGCGGGGGATCATCAACCCGGCGTCGCCATCACCAACTGGGCGGAATGGACTCTTTGGGCTGCGCGAAGGCCCCGATCGCCAGCAGCACACCCACGGCGAGAAGCCCGACGGCGACCTGCGTGAGCGACCCGACCATCCACGCTGCGAGCACGAGAACGAGGCCCACCAGGCGGACGCGGGCGTAGCGCGCCCAGGTGGACGACCACGCAAGAGCGAGGTCCGTCGGGGCAAACACGAGAACCACCGCGTTGGACTGAAGCTCCGGCAGCGTGGACGCCGCAGCCATGCCCCACACGACCACCCCGAGGGCCGTCAGGGAGGTCACCAGCAGCGCGCGACAGGCCAGCGCAAACGCCCGCGAGCGCCGCTGTCCCGCGCCGAGCCCGAGCACAGCCAGCGCCGCGCTGAGGCCCCCCAGCGCCCCGAGGCCGCGCCCGGGCTCGCCGTTGGGCAGCGGGTGCGCGCGCGTCGATACGACCACCGGCGCCACGCCCGTCGCCCGCTGCACCTCCTCGCGCAGTACGGCGGGGAGAAACATCTCTTCCCAGCGGTTCATGGGGGCGTCGAGGGGGCGGCCGAGGAGTAGTTCGGCGAGCGCGAGCAGGCGCACGTCGCTGGCGAGGCCCTCGAGGGTGCGCTCGCGCCAGGTGCGCGCGGTGACCTGCGAGCGAACCGCCGAGAGGGAACCCTCGCTGACGACATCGAGGTGGTCGCGGAGCCGCGTGGTGCAGTTGTCCCGGTAGTGGTGATAGACGTAAAAACGGTGCTCGGGGAGGGCGTCGAGGGCGAGGCGGGCGACGAGCCGACGGCGCGCGGAGGCAGGGTACGGCAGCACCTGACGCCATACCGTGCGGTCTTCCACGCGGGCGTACTGGGCGATCATCTGCGGCTCGTCGGCGACGGACACCCAGAAGCGCGCGGTGCCCCGCAGCACCGACCAGAGGAGCCCAGGGAAGGTCGTGAAATAGGCGGTTCCGTAGTTGTAGCAACGGCCCTGCGGGGTGAGCGAGTCGCGCACGCAGAGCGTCGCGTGGCCGAAGCGGGAGAACACATCTTCGCCCGGCCCCATGGTGACCAGCGACACCTCCGGATCGGCGTCCGACTGCGCCCGCGCCGCGGCCGGAACCGCGAGCGCTGCGAGGCCGAGAACGGTCAGCGAACGCCGGGCGAGCGCCATCGGTTGATGCGACGCGGCCACGGGGCGTCTTCCCGCTTGCCGATGGTCTTGGCGATTGCGAGCAGTTGCCCGAGGTGTCCCTCGTCGATGCCCTCCGCGACGCCCACGAGGGAGGCCCCATCGCGACGGATGCACACCCTGCCGCGGCCGGTCACCCCGCAGGTAAACACCACGGCGTCGTAGCTCGCCTCCGTCGCCGCGCCCTCGACCAACGTCAGCTCGTACCGCACCCCAGAGCTCGGAACCACCGCATGCATCGTTGCGCTTTCTATACCCCTTCGCCCGCGTGGCGATAGACCTCGCGCCCCGCCACGAAGGTGCGCTCCACCCGGCCGGTCACGGACCAGCCTTCGAAGGGGGAGTTCTTCGACTTCGATTGCATGCGCTTCGCGGTGACGGTCCAGACGCACTCCGGGTCGATGACCACGACGTCCGCGCGCGATCCTTCCCGCATCGACGGAACGCGCAGCCCGAACACCTTTGCCGGCGACGTCGTGAGCGACTCGATCACCCGATTGGCGGTGATGCGTCTCTTCTGCACGAGCCCGAGCAGCAGCGGCAGGCACGTCTCGAGGCCCAGCATCCCGGGCGGCGCCTCGGCAAACTCGCAGTCCTTCTCGCGCTCGGCGTGCGGCGCGTGATCCGTCGCCACGCAGTCGATGGTGCCCTCCGCGAGCGCGTCGATCATCGCATCCACGTCCGACTGCTCTCGCAGCGGGGGGTTGACCTTGCACGCGGTGTTGTACCCGAGCACGGCCTCGTCGGTGAGCGTCAGGTGGTGCGGCGTGACCTCCGCCGTCACGGCCATCCCGCGGGACTTCGCCTCGCGCACCAGCGCTGCGCTGCCCGCCGTGCTGGCGTGCGCGACGTGGTAGCTCGCGCCCGTCGTCTGCGCGAGCATGATGTCTCGCGCCACGATGTGATCTTCCGCGACGCGGGGCCATCCCTTGAGTCCGAGGCGGGTGGACACCCTCCCTTCGTGCATCTGCGCGCCGGCGGTGAGCCCGTGGTCTTCGGCGTGCTGCACCACCACGAGTCCGAAGGTGCGGGCGTACTCGAGCGCGCGGCGCATCACCCCGGCGTCGGAGACGCATCGCCCGTCGTCGCTGACGGCCACGCAACCGGCGGCGCGCAGGTCGGCCATCTCCGCGAGTTCTTTGCCCGCGAGCCCGCGGGTAATCGCCCCGATGGGGTGCACGTTGACGAGCCCGTGCGAGCGCCCCTTCGCGACCATCATCTCGGTGATCGCCCGGTTGTCGTTGACGGGCTTCGTGTTGGGCATCGCGCACACGGTGGTGAACCCGCCTGCTGCAGCCGCCCGCGTGCCCGACGCGATGTCTTCCTTGTACTCGAGCCCCGGCTCACGGAGGTGCGTGTGCAGGTCGACGAAGCCCGGCGTCACCCAGCGCCCGACGCAGTCGATGATCACCGTATCGCGCTCGTCGTCCTTCACCCCCGCGGCTGCCATCGGACCTACGGTCACGATGATTTCACCCTCGATGATGACGTCGGCCACCTCATCGCGGCCTGTTGACGGATCGATCACCCGGCCACCGCGCAGCACTGTCCTTGTCACGCCGGGCACGGTACACGCTGGCCTCCGGACGGCGCAACGCGAGCCTGAGGGGTCTGGAGTTCGGAGTACGACCGCGCGGCCATCACCGACCAGAGCCAGACCGTCCGTTCTCCCCTAATCGGACCAGCACTTCTTTGGAGACTCCAATGACCGAGATGCGATTCAGAAACTTCGGTGGAATTCACCAATTCATGGTCAGCGACGAAGCCGACCTTGCGCGCATCGACGAGCTCGATCCGGCCCGCTGGGCAGCGACGAGCGCGCCGCTTCACGACCTCCATTGCGACGAGGCGTTTCTCCGTTACATCGACCCGGCGACCACCGGGCGGGTGCGCGTTTCGCAACTCATCGACGCCCGCGACTGGCTCTTCGCACGCCTCGCCCAGAGGGACGTGCTGCGCAAACCCGTCGAGGCGATCGCCGTCGCGGCGCTGGACACGAAGGGCGCGGGCGCCGACCTGCGCGCCGCCGCGGAGCGCATCAACCGTGAACAGAAGCTCCCCGATGCGAAGACCATTGCGCTCGCGGATGTGCGGGCGTTTCAGGCTGCATCGTTGAAGCTGCTGGCCAACGGGGACGGTGTTGTGCCGCCCGAGGTGGTTCCCGACGAGGGCGCGAAGGCGCTGCTGACGGACATCGTCGCGGTGCTCGGGGGCACCGGCGACCGCGGCGGTTCGATGGGCGTGGACGGCGATCATCTGGGGCGCTTCTTCGCGCAGGGCCAGGCCTGGCTGGACTGGCGCGCGCAGGCCGCCACTGCGAAGCCCTGGGGCGACGACACCGGGGCCGCGCATGCGCTGGTGCGCGAGCTCGACCCGAAGCTGGAGGCGTACTTCCTCCACTGCGAACTCCTGCGCCAGGAGAACCCCTCGCCGGAGAGTCTGCGGCTCACGTCTGACGACCTCCGTGCGCTCCGGCTCAAGGCCTCGGGGGAGCTCGAACAATTTCTCCAGGGCGCCCCCCTCGCCGCCCCGGTGGCGGACGGCGCGCTCGCCCTCAACGGCGCCATCAACGATCTCTACCGCGATCGCTTCGAGGCGCTGCGCGACACGGTGATCCGCCGGGCGCTCGGCGGTGATGTGGCTTCCCTCACCCGCGCCGACTGGCGCACGGTGAAGGGCACTTTCGATGGATTTGCGGCATGGGACGGAGCGCGCCCCGCGGAGCCCTTCGAGAAGCTCGGCGACGACACGGTGAAGGCGCACCTGGCGAGCGGGCTCCGCGCGAAGGTGGAGGAGTACATCGCCCTCGACCTCGCGGCGTCTGCGGAGATCGCGCAGCTCGACGACCTGGAGAAGCTGCTGCTCTTCGTTCGCTGGCTCGTCGAGCTGGTGAACAACTTCGTAAACTTCTCCGCGGTCTACCTCCCCAGGGCGACTGCGCTGGTGGAGGCCGGCTCGCTGGTCATCGACGGCCGCCGCCTGGACTTCTGCCTGAAGGTCGCCGACCGCGGCGCGCACAAGGCCGTCGCCGCGCTGAGCAACATCTACCTCGTGTACGTCGAGGTGCTCGAGAAGGAGGGCGGCGCGGTCGTCGCGCAACTCATGGCGCCGGTCACCGGCGGCGAGTCGGGGCGTCTGCGCGTGGGCAAGCGCGGGCTCTTCATCGACCTCGACGGCAAGCAGTTCGACGCCGTCGTGACCGAGATCGTGGACAACCCCATCTCCGTCAAGCAGGCCACTTTCGCGCCGTTTCGTCGGGTCGCCGCGATGATCTCCTCGAAGATCGAGCAGTACGTCGCCAGCGCCCGAAGCTCGCAGGAGTCCGCGATGACCGCGCGCGCCGAAGCGGGCGTCGCGGGCGCGCAGGCCCGGGTCGATGCTGGCGCCGCGCAGATGACCGCGCCCCCGCCGCCCCCGCCCGCCGCGCCGGCGTCCGAGCCGCTCAACCCCAACTCGCTCATCCTGGGTGGAGGCATGGCGCTGGCGGGCATCGGCGCAGTGCTCGCGGGCCTCTTCGGCGTCATCAGCAGCTTGAAGGGCTGGCTGGCGATCCTGGGCGTGGTGCTGGTGGTGCTGGGCATCTCCGCGCTGCTCGGGTGGATGAAGTTGCGCAGCCGCGACATGGCGCTGCTCTTCGAGGCCAGCGGGTGGGCGGTCAACGTCCGTATGACCATCACGCGTCCCATCGCGCGGCTGTTCGCGTTTGTCCCCGACCTCCCCGCGGGGTCGGTGCTCGACCGCAAGGACATGCTCCCGGCGCACCCCGACGACGAGGATCACTCCGTACGCACGGTGGTTCTGGTGGTCTTGTTGGCAGCGGTGATCGCGGGGGTGTGGTTCTTCCGCCGACGCCTCGGGCTCGTGCACTAGGTCGGAGGGACCCCACCTCCACGCTTGTGCGTATCGAAAGCAGGTTCACGGGAACTGCCCTGATGGTGCGCATCTGGCTAGACGTCTCGTTTCCCTCCAGGACCAGACCTCGTGAACCTCGATCAAGTCATTGAACTCTGAAGACCCGCGGCCTCGACTTTGGAGTGAAGGTGCCTGGCGCCTTCGCGATCTGGATCGTCGGCCGCTGGCTCATCGGCATCGTGACCTCGCTCCTTCGCCGGGCGCGGGTCTCGCCATCGGCACCGCCTGGGGCGGTTTGCTGTCCAACTTCGCTGCCGGCGCTTTCATGGTGATTCTCCGGCCCTTCAAGGTTGGCGATTTCGTCACCGCGGGCGGCGTGACCGGCACCATCCAGGAGATCGGCCTCTTCGTGACCTCCCTCGACACGCCCGACAACGTTCGGACCTTCGTGGGCAACAACAAGATCTTCAGCGGTGACATCCAGAACTTCACCGCCAACCCGTTTCGGCGGGTCGAACTGAAGGCGCAGATCTCCGGTGCGGCCGACCACAACCTCGCCATCTCGCGCCTCAAGGCCGCCATCGTGGCCCGCGTGAAGAACATCAAGACCGACCCCGGCCCGGACGTGGAGATCGAGACCTTCACGGAGTTTGGTCCCGTGCTTTGCGTGCGGCCGTACTGCAGCAACGAGCACTACTGGCAGGTGTACTTCGACACCAACAAGGTGATCCGTGAAGAGCTTGCGGACTTCCCCGCAGCCTCTCGGCCCGTGTCCGTACGCAACGTCTCCTGACCTCACCGCCACCCGTCGGTCGGCGTTGACATCGCGCCGGGCCGGGTGGTACCCGCATCGACTCCGCGCGTGGATCTACCCTGCGCGTCGACCACCGACTTACCAGTCAATCTACCGGAGCATCACGATGGGCAAGGGCGATCGCCGTCATTCGCAGAAGTCGATTCAGCGCGCAGGTCAGCGCAAGAAGAAGGAGCGCGCCGCCAAGAAGCTTGCCGAGCGCGCCGCCCGCTTCGCCAGCGCCGGCAAGGCCGCCGAGAAGAAGACCCGCACGCGTAAGCCCACCGCTGCCGCCGCCGCCCCCGCGGGCTGATCTCTCTTTTCTCCCGCCTCTCCCCAACTCACCCCGACAATCCATCGCGCACCGCGAGCACCGCCGCCCACCAGCGGGCGGCCGCTTCGTCGTCCGTGGTCACCGCGCGCACGTCGCCGGTCCAGCACACCACCCGCACTGCGCCCTCGCGCCACCCGGCCAGCGCGGGATGGCGCTCGTCGTCGCACGCCGCCCAGAGCGCCACCGTCGCGTCACGCCGTAGCCGCACCCGATCGAGGTGCTGCAACCGCCGCAGCCAGCGCTCGGTCTCCCGGTCGCCCGCAGGGGCAGTCAGCGCGCGCGCCGCGGTTCGTGTGCTCGGGCCCAGCACCGCGTCGGCCCACGGGCGCAGCGACACTTTACCCTCCAGGGTAAAGCCCTCCCCGGTGGCGGGCAGGAGCAGCAGCGTGGCGCCCGCGGTCACCGCCGCGCGGGCAACCCCCACCGCGGCGGCGTCAGTGAAGAGCGCGCCCTCGAGCACCACGATGGTCGCGCTCGCCCACAACCCCAGTCCCGCCGCGGGGCCGTAGTCGTAGGTGAAGCGCGCGTGCTGCCCGAGGGAGCGCGCGAGGGCAACGCCGAGATCGTGCGCGACGCCAAGCTCGGCCGGGTGGCCGCCGGGTTGTGTCGCCACGAGCAGAACTCTCTCCGCGGAGGGAAGCGCCGCAGCGGCGAGCGCGCGGCGATCGACCGCGTCCGTGGGGCGGTGGAGGTCGTCGTCGCGGTCGCAGGAGTAGAGCCAGCGAGCGGGGTCGCGGGAGCGCGCGGCGAGCGCAACGAGGTGCGGTGCAAACTCCGGGAAGCAGCGCTCGACCACGCGGCGGGCGTCGTCCTCCGGCGAAAACCCGCGGGGTAGTTCGATGGCGCGCCCGACCTGCAGCCATCGCCAGGCGTCCGGGGTCGATGGCACCGGCTGCGCGCCGAGGAGCGCGTCGCGCGTGGCCGCCGGAAGCAGCGCGAGGTCGACGGTGTGCTCCCGGGCTTCGAGAAGCATACCGGGGGAGGTATTCGGGGCGTAGAGGGCGAGCCAGAGGCGCGGGCGCACGACGCCGGGGTGCGGCCCCGCGGAGGCAACGAGGTGCAGCGACCACGCATCCGTGACGCCGTCGATGGACCACGCCGCGAGGTCTGGGCAGCGCGCATGCGGGGCGCCCGGGCGGAGCGCAGGGGCGTCGGGGTAGAGGGCGCTCCAGGCGGCGGCGACGCGGGAGGCAAAGGCCGGGGAGAACGTGACGGCCTGCGGGCGCACCGTGCGGAGGTGCCAGAGGGCGTTGGGAATGAGCGGGTGCAAGCGCTCCCAGGCGGGATCATCGGGCGTGAGGTGCGCGCCGCGAGAGGAAGCGACGGGGTGCCGGTGGTGCAGGGCCTCGACGAGGGTGCGGGCCTCGGGGTGGGCGCCGAAGCGCATGCGAAGCGCCTCGAGGGTGGTCTCGGCGAAGGTGCGGGCGGCCAGCGTGGCGGGCGCGCGGGGGAGGTCCGCGCGGAGGGCGAACCGGGCGGCCTCGACGACGTCGCTCCAGGCGAGGCAGGCGACGCGATCGGCGGGGAAGGCCTCGCGGGGCGCGCGTCGGTCGGGGCTTACGTAGATCAGTAAGCGTTCGGCGTCCGGGTGGCGGGTGCGGGCCCAGGCGAGGTAGGCCGACAGTTGCCCGTCGCCCTCGTCGGCGTCGAGTTTGTTTTCGATGAGCACCACCCATTCGCGCTGGTCTGTGGCGGTGGCGTGGCAGCGGAGGTCCGGCGCGCGGTCGTGGTCGTCGAGAGGCTGCTCGCGCAGTACGCGGAGGGTTTCCGGGCGGAAGGTGGGCGGCGCGACGGGGCGGACGAGGCGGACGCCGGGCAGTGGGTCGAGGGCCGCGAGGGCGCAACGGACGACGGCGTCGAGCACGGTGGCGCCGAGGCCGTGGGCCCCGCCGGGCTGCACCGGGTGGGCATCGAGCAGCCAGGCGAGAAAGCGCGTGTGCGGGCGCTCCTTGCGGGCGGTGGCGAGCACCTCCAGCGGATCGAACGCCGGCACAATAGCCTCGAGGGCGCGAAGATCAGGGTCCGCGAGCAGGGCCTCGAAGGGCGATCGTCGAGGGCGGCGGATCATCGACCGATGAAGGGCTTTAGCACATCGACGCACCCCGCCCGAACGTCGTAGTCCGCGAGCAAACCATGCACCTCGGTCAACGTTTGATGTTTCTCGCCATCGCGCTGCTGGTCGTCGGCGGAATGCATTTCTTCCTCTGGGCGCGGCTCTTCCGCGACCCGGCCTGGCCCGCCCCGTGGCCTCGCGTCGGGCGGATCCTCCTCAGCGCCCTCGGGCTCTCGCTCCCGCTGGCGCTGCTCGCGGGGCGCGCGCTCCCACGGAGCCTCGCCACGCCGCTCGCGTGGGTGATGTTTCTCTGGATGGGCGGGGCCTTCGTGTTGTTTGTGCTGCTGTCTCCGGGTGAGGTCGCGCGCGTCGCGGCGGGCCTCGTCGGTGCGCTTCCCGACCCCAATCGGCGCCGGTGGTTCGCGCGGGCCCTCGCGGCTGCGTCCGGCGTCGGCGGCGTCGCGCTCACGGCGGTCTCCGTCCGCACCGCCCTCGCGGCGATCACGGTCCGCACGGTGCGTGTCCCCCTCGCGGCGCTGCCCCCGTCGATGGAGGGCTACACCCTGGTGCAACTCACGGACATCCACGTCGGCCCCACCATCGACCGACGTTTCCTTGTCGATCTTGTCGCGCGGGTCAACGCCCTCCGCGCCGACGCGGTGGTCATCACCGGCGACCTCGTTGACGGATCAGTCTCCGCCCTCGGCGAGCACGTCGCGCCGCTGGCAGATCTACGCGCGCGGCACGGGGTGTTCTTCGTGACGGGCAACCACGAGTACTACTCTGGCGTCGAGGAGTGGCTGCTCGAGCTTGCGCGGCTGGGCGTGCGGGTGCTGCGCAACGAGCGCGTCACGCTCGGCGACGACGCGGCGAGCATCGACCTCGCGGGCGTCGATGACTGGTCCGCGAAGCGCTTCGGCGACGGACACGGGGCCGACCTCCAACAGGCTCTGCGCGGACGCGACTCGACGCGTGCCCTGGTGCTACTCGCGCACCAGCCGAAGGCGGTGACGGAGGCCGCGGAGCACGGCGTCGGGCTGGTGCTGTCGGGGCACACGCACGGGGGACAGCTCTGGCCGTTCGGGTACGTCGTGGCGCTCGACCAGCCCTTCGTAGCGGGGCTGCACCGGGTGCGCGAGACGTGGGCTTACGTGAGCGAAGGGACGGGCTACTGGGGGCCGCCGATGCGACTGGGCACCCGCGGAGAGATCACGCGGGTGGTGCTGACGCGCGGGTGAGCGCGCGGGGCCGTCGGAGGTTTAGTACCTGATGGTCACCATGCCCATCCCGGACCGCACGCCGGCGGTGTTGGTCTGCCCCGCGCCCGCGTTGTACGAGCCGCCGCCGCCGCCATAGGAGGAGGAGGCTGACCAGGCACCGCTGGTCGAGCCGCCAGAGTAGCCGCCGCCGCCGCCCGGACCACCCAGCTGACCGCCGCCGCCGCCGCCGTAGCCGCCGAAGTTGTTGGTGTCGTAACAGTTGTTACCCAGGCCGCCGACGCCGCCGTTGGTGTAGCTCGACCCGCCGTAGGCCAGTACGCAGTGAGTCCCGCCGTTGGCCCCGTCCCCGGTGAAGCCGCCGCCCGCGCCGCCTTCATAGGTTCCGGCTGCCGCCCCGCCGCTGCCCGCCGATCCGCCAGCGGCGGACGTGGAGCAACTCGTCGAGGCTCCCCCGTTGCCGGCCTGGCCATCGCCTACGGACGCCGTCCTCGCGCAGGAGGACCCGTACGTGGTCGAGGGACCGCCACCTCCGCCTCCGGCGATCACGAGCGGCGTCCTCGGGTTCAGCACCACGAAAGTGCCGCCGCCGCCGCCGTTCTCATTGCCGTGGGCGCCGCCGCTCGAGCCGCCGACCTGCCCGACGAGCAGGTCCAGCACGCTCCCGGGGGTGACCGAGAAGGTGCCCCGAACATAAGCGCCACGGCCGCCCGGAAGGCTGCAGTTGCAGCCTCCCGTGGTGGGGCTCCCGCCGCCCTGCGCGCCCCACGCTTCAATGCTCACCGTGGTCACCCCCGGCGGAACGGTCCAGCGCTGAAGCCCGCCGCTACGCCCGGACCCGCTGGCGTTAAAGGTAACCACCGTGTCCAGGCACAAGCTCATGGACTCGCAGCCGTCCGACGCGATGCGGTTGCAGTCGAAGTACCCCGACTCGCACACCGCGAGCCCACACCTGCCGCCGAGGCAGTAGGCCGACGCGTGCGGGAGCACGCAAGCATTACGGCAGCTTCCACAGTTAGACGGGTCGAGCGCGGTGTTCACGCACGCCCCCGAGCAGTTGGTGAGCGGCGGCGCGCAGGTCGGTAGACACGATCCCGCCGAGCACGCCGTGCCCAAAGCGCAGGCGGAACCGCACGCGCCGCAGTTGAGATTGTCCGTCGAGAGGTTGGCGCACGCCCCAGTGCAGAGGGTCGTTCCCGCGCCGCACGACACCGCGCAGGTGCTCCCGGAGCACACCTGGCCCGACACGCATACCGTCCCGCACGTCCCGCAGTTCGCCCGATCGCTGGTCACATCGCGGCAGGTGCCGCTACAACTGGTCAACCCCGCTGCGCAGCTCAACGCGCAGACGCCCATCGCGCACACCTGCCCCGGCGCACACACCGTGGCGCACGCGCCGCAGTTCGCCCGATCGCTTTGCGTGTCGCGGCACACGCCGCTGCACGACACCTGACCGCCGCCGCAGGACACCTGGCACACGCCGCCGGTGCACACGCTCCCCGCCGCGCAGACCGTCCCGCACGCGCCGCAGTTCAGGTTGTCCGTCTGCCGATCGCGGCACGCGCCGCTGCAGTTGGTGTAGCCCGTCGCGCAGGTCAGCGCGCAGACGCCCATCGCGCACACCTGCCCCGCCGTGCAGACCGTCCCGCACGCCCCGCAGTTCGCCCGATCGCTCTGCGTGTCACGACACACGCCGCTGCACGACACCTGCCCGCCGCCGCAGGACACCTGGCAAACGCCGCCGGTGCAGACGCTCCCCGCCGCGCAAACTGTCCCGCACGCGCCGCAGTTCAGGTTGTCCGTAAGCCCGTCGCGGCACGCACCACCGCAATTGGTGTAGCCCGTCGCGCAGCTCACTGCGCACGCACCGGCGTTGCACACCTGACCCGCCGCGCACGACGTCCCGCACGTCCCGCAGTTTGAGCGGTCGCTCGTCAGTTCGCGGCAGATACCACCGCAGTTGGTCAACCCCGCGCCGCAGGACACCGAACACGTCCCCGCGCTGCACACCTGTCCCGCCAGGCAGGCTGTCCCGCACATCCCGCAATTTCGGTTGTCCGTCTGCAGGTCACGGCAGGTGCCGCTGCACTCCGTCGTCGATCCGCCGCAGCTCACCTGGCACATGCCGCCGGAGCAGCGCTGGCCCGCCGCGCAGCCCTGGCCGCACATCCCGCAGTTCGCGTTGTCGGTCTGCACATCGCGACAGCTTCCGGTGCAGTCGAGTAGGCCCGCGCCGCAGGACACCGAACACATTCCCGCGCTGCACACCTGCCCTGCCCGGCAGGCGTTGGCGCATGTTCCGCAGTTTGCACGATCGGTCTGCAGGTCACGGCACACGCCGCTACAGGTGCTCTGCCCCGCCACGCAACTCACGACGCACGCGCCCGCCACGCACACGCTGCCCGCCGCGCACGCTGTTCCGCAAACGCCACAGTGGGTCCGGTCGGTCTGCAGGTCGGCGCAGCGCAGGGCCACGCCTCCGTCGCCGCCGCCGCACGTCGCGAGGCCCGTTGCGCACGACGCCTCGCAGCGACCGCGCGAGCACACCAGGCCGGCCCCGCAGACGGTGCCGCAGACGCCGCAGTTTGCGTTGTCCGTCGCCGCGTTGACGCACGCGCCGTTGCAGGCGGCCTGACCCGCCGCGCACTCCAGCGGACGATCGATCGGTGTCCCGAGGTCGGACGGAGTCGCTACGTCCGCCGAGGCGTCCAGCGGAGCCCCCACGACGGACGCGGAATCACAGCCGGCTAACGCGAATAAAGAGCAACAGACGATGGCAAACGCGCCACCCGATCGGATCGGTTTTTTCATCATCGGACCTTTTGGGGGAGGCGGTGGATCGTCGGTGCGCCGGGGACTCTCGAAGCGCTGCACCGCGGGAGGCGAATCGCCAAACGACGGACCTCTCTACCATGTAGATCGTGCACAGAAGGCCTTCGGGGGACGGCCCGCCCAGGGCCCGAACGGGCATCGATCTGCGGTCGCGGACCGAGCGCCCGTTTGCGCACCGGGGATTCGGAGTACGACCGCGAGGCTGGAGCCGATCAGCGCACGGCGCCGCGGCGAGCCGCGATCGAAGCGAAGCGAAGCAGGTCGTCGAGTTGCCGGGCGATGATCGACCCGACGATGTCGAGGTTGAGCGAAGCGTAGTCGTGCACCGCGACGTTGCGAAACCCCACCATCTTCTGGAGGGTCTGCGCGAGGTCCGCAGGCAGCGCGCCGGCCTGCGCGAGCATCGCAAACGCTTCGCGGCTCTGCTGCGGGATGCCGAGGCGATCGAGACGAACCAGGTGCATCGCGAGATCGATGGAGGCCTCGCAAGCGCGCAGGAGGTTCAGGATGATCGAGTCCTGGCGGGTGAGGTCGTCGCTGAGGTTGCGCGGGTCGCCCGCGTGCACTGCCCGCACCCGACGGACGCACCGCTCGATGACCTCGGCCTTGTTGAGCGCGACGTCATCCATGGACGGATCCGAGGCGTTCGATGTCGTCGAGGATGCCCTGGCGCTTCTCGTTGAGGCGGGCGTCGTCGGCCAGCGCGAAGGCCTCGAAGGACTCGCGCCCGGCGTCGCCCGACGCCCAGAGCAGCGCTGCATCGGCGAGCACGCGCACCCGCAGCACCGCCGAGGCCGCGCGCAGGTCTACGAGGTCAACGTCGCGGCCGACCGCCGCAGCGAGACGCTCCTGCACCTCCCATCGGCGCACCGGTTCGAGCGGGCGCGACGCGAGCAGCGCCACGTCGAGGTCGCTCTCCGGGTGGTCGTCGCCGCGCGCGACGGAGCCAAACAGGTACGCCGCCACGGGCCCTTCGACGGAGGATCGTAGGCACTCGATGATCACCTCGCGGTTCACGCTCGGCAGCGTACGCGCGATCGCAAGGCTCGACCAATGCAGCATCACTGAGCTTTCCCGGGTTTGTAGTACGCCCCCGGTGACGGTTGACCCGCCGGGGAATCGCGGGATGCTGCGCGCCGCGATGCGCTCCCTCTCCACAGGTCTGCTGTTGCTCTTCGCTCTGGCCGGGTGCGAGGAGAACTACGAGCCTCCGCTGAGCTATGGGCGCTGCAACTCGATGGAGTTGTGCGGCCTCGAGACGCGCTGCGACCGCGTGGCGGCGAGCACCACCGGCGCCCCGGCGCTCGTCTGCACCCTCCCCTGCTCGATTGACACCGACTGCCCAGGGCTCGACGGCGTGTGCGCAACCGGCGTGGCGCTCACCGTGGCCGACGGCGGCCTCCCGGGGCGCTGCCTGCGGGCGTGCACGAACGATCCAGACTGTCGCCCCGGGACGCTCTGCCGGGGCCTCACCGCGGACGCCGGAACCCGCCGGGTGTGCGTGGCCGACCTCACGCCGTGAGCGGCGCTACCAGATGCGCGGGGTGAGCGCGATGGCGGCGTAGAAGTCCCAGGTGAGGTCGTTGGTGGTGCGGAATCGACCACCGGCAGAGTCGATCACGGCGCGGTGCGTCGGGTCTGGGGAGCTGTTGCCCGAGCAGCCGCCGCGCCATTCGGGGTGATCCGCCGGGACGGTCTGCCCGGGATTACAGGCATCGGTATTGGTGATGGTGTGCGGCGACGTCCACGCGAAGGCCGCGCCGAGGGTGAAGCGGAGAAACTTCGCAGGCTGCACGGACACCATCGCGCTGCCGCCGAGGACAACGTGCGACGCGGTGGTGGTGAGCCCGTCGAAGTACACGTTGCGCTCGGTCTGGCAGCTGCCGTCCGAGGAGCGCGCGTTGGAGGGGCACCCCGGGAGGTTGAGCGGGCGGCTCAGCGACGAACCGAGGGCGTCATACAGGGCAGAGTAATCGCGGCCCGGGGAGTAGTACGACCCGCGGAAGCGGAGATCGAGGAGCAAGCGCTGCCAGGTCTCGCGGTTTTCCCATGGGATGATCTCCAGGCCCGCAGTGAGAGTGCCGACGAGGGGCGGGAAGTTGGCGAGCTGCCCGAGGGGGGTGTCGGCGTAGCGAAACCCGCTATCGCGCACTGGGAATTCAGCGAGAAAATCGAGGCCGGCATAGGGTTCGACGTACCCGAAGCGGCGGGCGACCATGGTCTGGAAGTACACCCCGTGGAGCCCGCGGGAGATGCCCGGGGCGGGGTTGGCGGGCGCCGAGCGCGCCGCGGCGGTGGGCGCCGTGTTGCCGCTCTCCGGCGTCGTCGGAACGCTCGCTGCGTCGGGACAAAACGTCCCGGTGGTGGTCTGGCGGCAGGGTCGGAGGAGCGATCCGACTGGCGGACGCCACTCGAAGGAGAGCGTCCAGGTGGGGCGGTTGCGCTCGCGTTGCTGGTTGAAGATCGACCACTGGAGCCCGAGGCGCACCTGGTCGATGCCCGAACGCTCGGGGCTATCGAAAGACGCGTCGAAGAGTGTGGTGGCGTTCGGGTTGCCGGTGCCCTCGGTCCAGCCGTCGGCGAGGGCGGCGCGGGTGCTGTCGGCGGAGACGCCGCTGACGGGGCGCAACTTGCGCGCATCGGAGAGCACGAGCGGGAGGCCAAAGGTGAACGCGAGGTCGTGGAAGAGGCCGACCTCGGCGTTGACCATGAGGGTGTGCGTACTGCGGTTGTAGTCCGCGACGTCGCCGTACTGCGGAACGCCGAGGCTGGTGCCCGGGTTGCTCACGCGCATCTCGCGCTGGATGCGCAGGTCGCGACGCTGGAACTGGTATCCCGCGGTGAGTCGCAGGCTGAACTGGCTCCCGGCGTCAAAGGAGTCCACCACATCGACGATGCGGGCCGTCTCGGAGTGCAGGTGCAGCGGCCCGGCGGCGGGCCCGTCGACCTCCTGCGCGCTCGCAACCCCGGCAGACATCCACAGTGCCGCAGCGAAAATAGCCTTATTTCGTCGCACGATCGTACAGAGACGCTAGGCGGCGGGTCGGAGGGGTGTCAAGCACGTTGCTGCCGCTCTCTCTCGCGGCCGAGCGCTTCGGGGGGGGCCGTGGTTGTTGAAAGTTGGCAACGCACTTGACCGTGCCGAGGGCGGATAGGGCGTCCAGCGACCCCACCGCGAGGGCGCTCCCCCCAGCGGTCGGCGCAGGGAGACGTCTTCCCCGCGACCGGAAACACCATGGAGACAGGAGAAAATATTACACAATTGTGTAATATTTATTCACTAAACCAAAGTACTTACTAAAGATGAAGGGGACGGAGAGGGCGGATCGGAGGCTGGATGGGTGCGGGCAGGCTCAGTGGTTGCGCACGACGACGGAGAATCCGCCGCGCGTTCCGCCTTGCGGCGTCGTGACCAGGATCCCCATGCGATACGGGTTGGTGGTGGCCTGAAGGCGCACGGTCTCGGCACCGCCGGGACCTGCGCGTCCAGAGACCTCGCAGCTGACCACGCCGATGCCGCGCGCCGGAAAGCACGACCCGTCGGTCGACGACTGCTGCCACGCGACGACGCTGATGTCGACGCCGCTGTCGGGCGTGACCACGACGTCCCAATCCGTCGTGCGCGGCTGCGGGAGCGAAAATACGGCGAAGGGTGCCGGGTACGACGCGCTCATCGTGGCGGGCGCGCAGGCGACGTTGCTCTGCGAGAACCACGTCGTGAGGTTCTGGTCCCAACCCGCGACCGTCGATCCGCGCACCGCGCTGTTGAATGCGATCTCGGTCTGCGTGGGACATCCGCCGGTCGGTGGGGGCGTGCCGGTTCCTGCGTCGGTGGTGGTTCCGCCGCCGGTTCCTGCGTCGGCGGTGGTGGTTCCGGCGCCGGTGCCGCAGGCCATCAGCATCGCAGTCAGCGCGCTGAGCGCAATTCGTGAGGTCATCATGTCTGGTGTTCTCCGTCTCTTCGTCATCCCCGACGCGGTGGGGATCGCATTGGCGGAGCGAGGGTGTCAAGCCGAGGGCACCTCGCGCGAGGAGCTCGACATCGCAGGGGAGGCGCGGGCGATGCCCGACGAAGTTTGTCGCCGCCCTGCGCGTCGGTGAGCGCGACGCCGCCGACTTCAGTTCCGTCGCTTTGTGTACATAGCGCCCTGAGGTATCCCCGTGACCGTAAACACCATGGAACCAGAAGAAAATATTACATGATTATGTAATATTTATTCCCTAAATTAAAGTACTTACGAAAGACGGAGAGGGCGGGTCAGGTGAGGTTATCGCTGCCAGTGCGAACCTTGTACCCGCGCGTCTCCAGATCGGCCGCGACGGGCCCGGGCAAGGCGTCGCGCAACCGCACGACATAGAGCACGCCGGACCGGTATCCGGTGATATCGACCCAGCGCTGGTGGCCGATGACGATGCCGTGGCCCGTGGGCGTCGGCGCCGGGCGGATTTCGCTGACCGCGCGCACCCCGACCGCGCGCACCCCGGCCGCTTCCAGGGCCACAAGGAACGTTTCGAGCGAGTCATATGCGATCCGGGGTTGGGTCATGGGGGCGTCTCGGGGTTTCTATCACGGTGTCACCGCCTACTCTGGAGACCGACGGTGCGCCCGATGCTGTCTCCGCCCGCGGTGCCCAGGGAGCGGGTCCGTATCGCCGTCGGGTCGATCTTCGCGCCCGGCGCCGCTGTTCGTGGGCATTGAGGTCGCGCGAGCTTCGACGCATGGCCTACCAAATCTCGGCCCAACCCCGATTTGGGATGAACCCCGCGGGGGTGGACTTTCATCTGACTTCCCGATCACGGGCGTTCACCGCCCAGGCTCCCGTAAAGACCAGCCGATCACCGCAGAGAGACTTTCATTCTCTTCGGCTGAGGCAGTCCCATGGTGTTGGATGGCGGCCTTTCCCGGGCACGGAATGGCACGGCGGAGTTCACTTCATGTTCAAGCGTCAAGACATCTTTGTACTCATCGCGACCGGGGTTTCGTTCCTCTACTCAATCGGTCTCTGGTTCGGAGCGTTTGGTGCACCCGACAAGAATGCAGGGCTCTTCGTCGGTATCTGGGTTCCCTCGATCCTGAGTCTCGCGTGCTTTGCCAAGCTTGCGCAGAACGGGCAACGCCATGACTGACTCTCATACCCTCGCGGTCGGTATCTTTGTGACGTGCTGGATGGTTTTGTTTTTTGGCGGTTCAGCGATCGGAGTGCGCAAGGCGCATGAGAAGTCGCCCTCGACTGTCAAAGACGATTCCCACGCCCCTCGGTGATCGGCAGGGAGTGGTCGGATCGTTCGGTGAACCTGGCAAAAGCACCTGGCTTTCCATCTTTGCCATTCGCAGGATTACCTCTTTCGGACGATTGCCACACAGGGGCGACGAAACCAGTTGTGGATGCAACGTGTGGTGAAGCGCTTACGACGGTCTCCCCGACGGTTGTTCAGGGGGTCTAGACCGACTCGTCGAAGGCCCCCGAGACACCAGACATGCTGCTGTCCATGTTCAAGCGGACCTCGCGGGCAAGCAGCATTCCGGGATTGCCGTCGGATACCGTCAGCACGATGACCTTTCGGGCTTGCCGCGGGCTCGAGCTCAGGGCGAGAGGGGCCTTCGGGAGAGCCGACCAATCCTTGGGTATGAAGATTGTCTATCAGACAATCAAAAGCGCTTCGGAAGAAGTCCATGCTCCCTGATCAGCAGCGACGCGGGGAACACCTGCATTACCGTCAGAACACTTGTGTTACCCACTCTCTGCGAGCCCACGCGCACAAAAGTAGCGCCCTGAACGGCTTGCCGAGGGGCGGCCCCCGGCACGACCGTACGAGGCCGGTGCGCGGGTAAGTGGTCGAACTGGAGAATCGCCTCCGTCACTTCTTTCGCCTCGGTCCCCCGATTCGAGGCTCACACCCGCAGCAGCACCATCTTCAACGGCGCCTGTCCGTCGCGGGTGGGGAAGTCTGCTTCCGGGGCGATCCATTCGGCGCCGCGCACCGGGCGGCCGGCCTTGGCGGCGCTGCGGCGGAGGCGATCGAGCCACTCGTCGCGAGGCACCTGCGCGACGTTGTTGCAGCACACGATCACGCCTCCCTCGGCCGTCGCGAGCAGCGCCGGCTTGAACACCGCCGCGTAGTCATTCACCAGATCGACGATGCCAAACGGGCTCTTCGCAAATCGCGGCGGGTCAAGAAACACCACATCGAAGCGCCGCGCCTCCAGCTTCGGAAACGGCGGCATCGGGCGGCCGCGTACCACCGCCGGTTGCGCGATGCCCGCAAGCTGACGCACCGCGGGAAACACGTCACTCTGGAGAAACCGCGGGGCGACGTCGTTGAGCCGGGCGTTCTCCTGGCCGACGGCGAGGCTCGACGCGGCGAAGTCCACATTGAGCACGTCCCGCGCGCCCGCCTTCGCGGCCACGATGCCCACCCCGCAGGTGTACGCGAAGAGGTTGAGCACCGCGCGCCCCGCAGCCTCCGCCGCCACCCGCCGCCGCCCCGCACGAAGGTCGAGAAACAACCACGGATCCTGCCCCGCGTGCCTCGCCTGGATGCGATAGCGAACGCCCATCTCGTGCGCGACGCGCGGGAGCATCGCCGCGGAAAGCTGCTCGGCCGGGAGGTCGTTGGCGACGCGTGATCCGCCGCGGCTGCGGTCGTTGTAGACGAGCGCGAGTCCAGGAAGCGCGTCGGCATAGAAGCCCGCGAGCGCCTCCTGAGCGGCCTCGTCGAGTGGCGCGTGAAACGACTGCACCAGCAGGAGGTCGCCGTAGCGATCGACGGTGATCCCGGGCGCTCCCTCGACGCTGCCGTGAAAGAGCCGATAGGCGTCGGTGTGCTCGCGGTGGAGGGCGGCGAGGAGTTCTCCACGCGCCCCGAATGCCTGCGAGAGAAGCGGGACGAGATCTGTGGGCATCGGTGTAGAGGAGGCGCGCGACCGATCGGGCGATCAGGTGTCTAGCGGCACTGGAAGATGAGGTCGGCGCCGAGGGTGGTGCGATCGGGCGTGAGTAGCTGGCTGTTGACCGCGGTGCAGATCGCAAAGTTGGGCTGCGCGGAGACGTACATCTCCACGCGCTGCCCGAGACACCGTGCGGGCCACGGGATGGACAGCCGGCCGTTCTCCACGCGCAGCCACTCGGGGCCGCCGTCGTTGTTGAGCATGGTGGTGCAGCGCGGGGCCTGCGGCTCGATCCACACCTGGTGGCGGCCCTCTTCAGGGCAGTCGAAGGCCACCTGCACGCAGAGAGCGCCGGTGTAGCGACGGCCGGACGGCGGGCCGTGGTTTTTCCAGAAGCGCACCTCGATGTGGGGCCACTGACGGCACGCGTCGCCGAGGCACGGCGGCGGGATGTTGCGTGCGCAGTCCGCGCTAGAGGCCGCCAGGGCGAGGAGCAGAACCGTCGAGACCTTCATTCGCGTGGACATCGCAGCTCCCTCTCGTACCGCAACAGGTCAGTCTCGGACAGGCGGTTGGCGGGACGTGCAAGGGCGTTCATCGGGCGAAGCTGCATGCGAACGTGCTCGGCCATCGCCGGGTCGCGGAAGGCGCAGTCCATGCTGGCGATGGAGGGAAGGTTGCGCTGAAGAAAGCGCTCCGCGGCTGCAGGGCTGTGCGACGTGACGATCTGATCGACGCCGGTCACCACGTTGCGCTGCGCCACCCGATGAATCGGATCGCGCTCGCCATGATCGACAGCAGTGGCGATCTGCCCTTCGCCCTGCTGGGCGAGCGCGACGTCTTCGCGCGGCGTCGGCGGTCCGTGCCCGGTACCGGTGCCCGTGGCTACCGTCGGACAAGGGGGCGGCAGCGCGGGGCACTCGACCGCAGGAGGGCACTCCGGCGCGGGCGGCGCAGGCGGCAGAACCACGGCAACGGCCGCGGGCGACGGGGGCTCGACGACGTGCGGGGGGCGGGAATACTGCAACCCGTTGGCCACGAGGGAGATCGCCAGCAGCGCAGCGAGCACGCCCTCGACGAGGTGCGGAGGAAGGGGCCTGCGCGAGGGTTCACTTTCAGAGGGGTCGTAGGACATCAGCGCTCCCTGAGGCGGGGGGGTGGGTATTACCGAAATGAAGGGCGTGGCGGGGTTTGGGGGTCAGTGGTCGACGGTCGCGACGGCGAGTTCGACGACCCGGAGGCGCGAGGGGTTGGGGCAGCGCTCGAGGCGCACTCGCACCGCGAGGTTGCCGTGGCAGTACCAGCGCACATCGACGTCCGAGCCGGGTGGCCCCTCCTCGGGGTCATGCGGGCACACCGGACCAAACATCTGCATGTACTCTTCCGCCGCGAGGCAGGCCCCCGCCGCCGGCGACCCGGGCACCAGCCGCAGCGGACCGCCTGCCGCCGGCGCATCGGCCTGGCCCACCGCGACGGGTGCGTTGCCCGACAGCAGCACCCAACGCCCCGCGAGGCGCGCCGGGGCCTGACACGCGACCGCCCCGACTGCCAACATACCCAACGCCAGGGTTTTGATGTTCATGACGGCGCGCACCCTACCACGTCACTCGTGACGGTCGCCCTTTCGCGCGAGGCGTTCGCGCAGGGCCGCGAGGTCGTTTTCCAGGTCTTCGTCCTCGATGCGAGGCGTCGGCGTCACCTCGACGCGCACGCCCGTCCGAGGCTCTGCCCGCGCGCGCGGTGCGGCTCGCTCGTCCGGTCCGGCCACGTTGCGCAGTGCTTTTCCGACGTTTTCGAGCAGGCCCGCGACGCCCACCTTCACGGCGTCCTTGAGTTCGTCCGAGGCCCGCGCCATGGCCTCGTTGGCCTCCTTCCCTCGAGCCTTCCGCGCCGATTTTTCGGCCCGGCGTGCGGCCCGCTCGGCGCGCTCGGCCTCCTGCAACCGGCCCGACACAAGCTCCCGCGGATCAGGTCCGATCTGGTACCGGCGCCAGTCCGCGAGCAGGCCGAAGCCCCACCCCATGAGCGGCCAGACGAACCAGAGCAAGTGCGGCGTCACCAGCAGATTGACCGCGACCAGCAGGGTCATCACGGACACGAACGTCGCTGCGTGGCCCAGCACCGCGCGTCGTCGGCGCTCCTTCCAGGTGACGGTCTCCGCGGCCACGGCGCGCTCGGCGTCTTGTTCGGCGATGGCCTCGTCGAGCACCGACTCGTCGAGGTTGAGTTGCTTCAGCACGTCCGCGAGTTCGTCCCGCGAGAGCGACTGTCCGTGCTCCTGGCGGGCGACTGCATGGCGCAGGATGGCTTCCACCTCGGCCTCGCTGAATCGTCTACCGGTGTCGCTCATGGTGGTCGCGACTCGGAATTTATCACGTCCGTGCGATGGCCCACCGGACGCTCCGCTGCCGGAGGGAGAAACGGCCATGCGTCGAGGTTCGAGCGACCTCACCCCACGCTGCCTCGACTACATTCTTCGCCAGCTGGACCGCCCTGCGACGGGTGTTCTCGACGCCGCGCGGGAAGCACCATCGCGACTGCGATCGGCGTGCAGCCCGTCGAAGATGGGCTTTGGCGCCGGTGCCGGGCGGGGCAGCGACCGACAACCCTGCCAGCACGGCACCCTGACGTCGCCTCCGGTCGGACACCGACGACGAATCCGGACGACGACTGGCAGCGCGGCAGGTCGCTCGCCCGCTCCCACGGGCTTTGGGAGTCTGGATCTGGTCGCGGATGGCCTCATGGTCGTACCGGGCAAGGGCGCGCGATCGTCCTGCGAATCACCCGTGAACGGCGCATCCGATCGGCGACGGGTGAGCGACCGCGGGATCACCCCCGCGAAGGCAGCGTGCTCTCGAAGCGCTTCGACGACGCCTCGCTCACGGCGACGCACACCACGGTCTGATCGTCGGCCTGCGGCGCGTCCTCGACGAACTTGTCGAGATCACCGAGCACCGCCTCGAGCACCTGTTGTGCGGAGCCCCTGGTGCGCTCGAGCACCGCATGCAGCCGCTCGACGCCGTAGAACTCGCCCGCCATCGACCGCGCCTCGATGATGCCGTCGGTGTAGAGCACCAGTACGTCGCCCGGGAGCAACTTCACCTGCGCCTCGGCCACTTCTACGCGCGCCTCGACGCCCACCGGCAGGCAGCGCGCCTCGGCGTACTCCAGTGGTGTCGCCCGACCACCGCGCAGGAGCAGCGGGGTGGTGTGCCCGGCGTTCGAGAAGCGCAGGATCTGCTGCGTCAAATCGAGCGACAGAACCACCATCGTGACGAACATCCCGTCGTCGGCGACTTCCGAGAGAGCGCTGTTTACGCGCTGGATGATTCGTCGCGGGTGCGACTCGACAGGGGCTGCGAAGCGGATTTCGCTGGTCACCCGGGCCATGAAGAGGGCGCCGGAGATGGCCTTGCCGGACACGTCGCCGACCACCATCGCGAGGCGCGTCGGGTCGAGCCAGAGGAAGTCGTAGAAGTCGCCGCCCACCTCGTAGGCCGGCTCGTAGTGCACCGCGAAGTCAAGCCCGGAGACCTTCGGAGCCTCGCGCGGGAGCAGGTTGCGCTGAATCTGCCGGGCGAGGCGCAAGTCGTAGTCGAGGCGCTCGCGAGCGAGCAGTCGGCCGTGCAGCCCGATGAGGTGCAGCGCGATGCCAGCCTGTCTGGCGAGCCCCTGGAGCAGGTCGAGGTCGTCCTGGGTGAAGTACCCGAGGGCGGTCTCCGCATCGATGTGCAGGATGCCCAGATGCTCGCCGCGAAACGACAGTGGCGCGCCCATGCGCCAACCGACGGCGCCCTCCTCGAGCGGCGGCACAGTGCCGTCGGGCATGGGCATGAGCAGCGGGTTCTTGATGACCAGCGTGTCGATCGGGGTAAGGGGGATGTCGGCGCTCGCGCGCAGCAGCACCGAGTGCCCCTGACGGAGCACGCGATCGACCACCTGCGGCGAGATGTCCATGGGGGCCTGCGCGCCGGGAGTCTCGCGCCCGTTGCGCCGCCGCGCTGCCTGCGTGCGTAGCTGCTTCGAGCGCTGATCGAAGGTCACCGCCGCCACCGCCGACGCCTGCGGAAACACCTCCAGGAGGATTTCGCAGACCTTCTCCAGCAGCGCGTTGGCGTCGAGGGTGCTCGCGACGGTCTCGGAGATTCGGTACATCGCCTGCAGCTTGCGCTCGAGCCGCTTCGCATCGAGGGGACGCCCGGAGGGGGTCTTCGCGGACAGCGGCGCGAGGCTCGGCTTCAGGCTCAGCCCGAGGTGCGCCACCTCGATCATGTTGAGCGTGTGCTCGGTGGTGTCCTGGGTGATGCGCACTGCCGTGCTCTCGGTCTGCGCAACCATGTCGTCGCTCAGGTCGATGCGGAAGCGCGACGCGCCGATCTCCACTTCGTCGCCGTGCCGCAGCCGCGAACTCCCCTGAATGCGCCGACCGTTGACGAACGATCCGTTGCAACTCCCGAGGTCTTCGAGGGCGTAGTCGTCGCCTTCGCGGCGGATGCGCGCGTGGCGGCGGGAGATGCGCTGGTCGGGGATGCAGATCTGACAGTCGAGACGGCGACCGATCAGGCACTCTCCACCATCGAGGCGGTAGGTCTTGCCGATATCCTGCGGACCGAGGGTGACGATGATGGCCACGGCGGGGTCAGAATCCCTTGAGCGCCTCTTCGGCGGTCGGGAAGATGGACAGTGCCTGGTCGAGCCGGAGCATCGCGAAGATGTCCCTGGGCTGGCCGAGGACCCCGGCGACCCGCAACGCGCCACCGAGCACCCGCAGGCGCTTGAAGAGCGACACGATGATGGCCACGCCAGAGCTGTCGATCACCTTCACCGCGGACATCTCGAAGACCACCTTGATGCCACCCCGCTCGACCAACTGCTCGACGAGGAGGCGTGCCTCCGGAACGGTAAGGGCGTCGAGGTTCTCTTCCAGCACCCGCAGGACGACCACGCCAGACTGCTCGGTGAGTTCATGCTTCAGCATCGGGGATTCCCATGGGCGGTCGCGGATGACACGCCCGCGCATTCAGAGAGAGTCTTGGTCATGGTGAGGAGGTTCTTGTCCTGACGGCGCTCGTACGTGACGGACGACATGGCGTTACGAATGATGAATAGCCCCATGCCACCTTCGGAGAGACTGTCGAGCGGGGGCACCGTGTCTGTGGCGCCGGCGTCTTCGAAATCGAAGCCCGCCCCCTGATCGACCAGCCGAAGAATGACCTCGGCATCGTTGACCAGGAGCGCCACTTCAACGTCCCCCGGGGTTACTGCATAGGAGTGCTCGACGATGTTGTTGAAGGCTTCGTTGTAAGCGCTCATGAGACGCCACTCCAGGCCGCTGCACCCGGCGTCTCGCTCTACCCGCAAGCACATTGCCCGAACCATCGACCCGACCAGATCGCGGAACCGCAACTCTCCCGGGACGCTGGCTGTAAAATTCAGCGACAACGACTCACCATTTCTCAGCTTCGAACCCTAGCACCGATGCGCGCGCCGTTGACACGCTCAATCACGGCCGCACAGAGCAAACGCGGGCCCCCAGGGAGTCGGCCGTCACGAGGCATGCGCCGTTGGTAAACGGGCACTCGGTGTCCGCAGTACAGCGCTGGAGGCACACCGCGTCGCCGCCGTTGACACGCACGCACGCGCTGTTGGCCGGGCACTCCGCGGAGGCCGTCCCGATGGGGATGGTGCAGCGGGTCGTACAGAAGAGCGCGGTGCGGCCGGACGACGCCGTGGTGGAGAGACAGAGCGACGTGTCGCCGGTGCAGAGCACTGTGCGCGAGCAGTTCTGGTAGGGCGGGTCGTTGGCGCAGCCGACGAGGACAAACACGAACAGGGCATTGAGCGACAAGCGCATGGCGGCAAGCACCCTAGCACCAAACCCGTGATCGTCCGCGAGGAGCGCGGCTTCGGAAGATCAGCCCGCGGCGACTGCGGGCGGCGCGGCGCACCCGAGGCCCAGCAGAACGTCGCGCAGCGCGTCGAGCAGCGCGTGATCGATGGTGGTGGCGGACGCGCCGAGGTCCACTCGCAGGCCGTCCGCGTCCACCCAGGCGAAGGCCCCGGGGATCGCCAACAGCGCCGCGCGCACCTCAAGCCCCAGCCGCGCGCGGACCGCCTCGGGGTCGTCGCAGCGCACCTCGAAGACCGCGTCGAAGTCGTCGTCGCCGGTAGTGATCATCGCGGGCAGACCGGGCACCGGAACCCCCGCTTCGCCCTTGCGCACGAGTGCGACGCGCGGGCCGTGCGCCAGCGTCGCCGCGTGCGCGAGCGGCCGATCGCCCCAGGCGCCGCCCCTCGCGCTCAGCTCGATGGTGTAGGCGACGGCACCGACGCGGCCGTGCAGCGTGGGCACTCCGCCCGCATCGACGGCGAGACGGAGGTCGCGGCGCTGCATCACCAGGGACTCCCAGTGCGCCGTCACGATGTTGCGATCGTTGACCCGCTGCATCAGGGCCACGCGGCCGAGGAGCGCCCACACCCCGAGGGCGATGAGCATGAACAGGAAGGCCGCCGCGATGATGAGAGCACCCATGAACACTGCCGCAGGGGTAGCACGAGCCGGGGCCGAAGAACGCCCCGCGGCGTGGGGCAGTTTGCCCGGGGCGCAGGCGACATGGTACGCGCCGACAGGAATGACACGCACGGCCACGGTCACCCGCACCACCCGGGAGACGTCCATCTCGGTGACGCTCGACCTCGACGGACGCGGGGTGGCGGACGTCCAGACGCCGATTCCGTTTTTGAGCCACATGCTCGATCAGTTGGCGCGGCACGGGGGCATCGACCTCACGGTTCGTGCCACCGGCGACGTGGAGATTGACGGCCACCACACCACCGAAGACCTCGCCATCGTGCTGGGTCGCGCCGTGGAGCAGGCGCTCGGCGACCGCGTCGGTATTCGGCGCTACGGCGAGGCGACGCTGCCCATGGACGAGGCCCTCTGCCAGGTGGCGCTCGACCTCTCCGGGCGCACCTACTACGTCGATCGGCTCAACCTTCCGAAGGCGAAGCTGGGCACCTTCGACGCAGAGCTTGCAGGGGTGTTCTTCGAGGGCTTCGCCCGCGGGGCGATGTGCAACCTGCACGTGCGCCGCATCGAGGGCGACAACCTCCATCATGTCATCGAGTGCTCCTTCAAGGCGCTCGCGCGGGCACTTCGCGATGCTGTTCGGGTCGAAGGGACGCTGCTGCCTTCCACCAAGGGGACCCTGACGGAGTGAGCGACGACGGCGCGATCGTGGTGGTGGACGTGGGCGTCGGAAACCTGCGCTCGGTCGAGCGAGCCCTGCGCGCAGCACTGGTCGCGGAGGGGCGGCCGGCGGAGATGGTTCAGTGTACGAACGATCCGGGTGCGATGCGGGAAGCCGCGGCGCTGGTGATGCCCGGCCAGGGGGCCTTCGGGGACTGCGCGACGGCCCTGCACCGGCACGGCGGAGAGATCGCACAGGCCGTGCGAGAGCACCTCGCGGCGGATCGTCCTTACCTGGGCATATGCCTTGGATTGCAGGTGCTTTTTGAGTCGAGCGAAGAGGCCGGCGGGGCGCGCGGACTCGGGATCTTTCCAGGCGCAGTGCAGCGCTTCCGCGACGGGATGACCGACGCCGCGGGCGCGCGGTTGAAGGTCCCGCATGTGGGCTGGAACCAGGTGCTGCCCAGGGACGAAGCGCAGGGCGTGTGGTTGGGTCGTACGCACTGGTACTACTTCGTTCATAGCTACTACGTGTTGCCTGAAGACTCCGCGCGAGGGTGCATCGCGGGGGAGACCGAGCACGGCGAGCGCTTCGTGAGCGCGGTCGCGCGAGGGAGGCTCTGGGCGGTGCAGTTTCATCCCGAGAAATCACAAGCGGCAGGCCTCGGACTGCTGCGGGCCTTCGTGCGAGGGGTGCCGTGATCGTCATTCCCGCGATGGACCTGCTGGGCGGCCGTGTGGTGCGCCTGCACCGAGGCGACTACGAGAAGGTCACCGTGTACGGGGATGATCCGGCGGCGGTGATCGCGGGCTACCTCGACGCGGGCGCGACCTGGGTGCACCTCGTCGATCTCGACGGCGCGCGCGACGGACAGGCCACGCAGGCGGCGCTGGTGGACGCCCTCCTCGCACGCTTCGGCGCTGCGCTGCGGGTGCAGGTGGGCGGCGGCATCCGCACCCTCGAGCAGGTGCGCGCCTACCGCGAGGCGGGCGCGTCGCGAGTGATCATCGGCACGCGCGCGGTGGAAGACCCGGACTTCGTGCGCGCGGCGAGCGCCCTGGTGGACGTCACCGTGGCGGTCGATGCGCGCGACGGCCTCGTGGCCACGAAGGGGTGGACCGAGACGACCACCGTGGACGCCGTCACCCTCGCGAAGGACTGCGTTTCTCGTGGGGCGCGCGCGGTGCTCTACACCGACATCGCGCGAGACGGCACCGGCGACGGGCCCAACGTGGAGGCCACCGAGAGGCTCGCGCGCGCAGTTCCCGCGGCGCTGGTGATCGCCAGCGGAGGCATCGGCTCGCTCGAGCACCTGCGGGCGCTCGCAGCGCGGGAGGTTATCGGCGCAGTGGTGGTGGGACGGGCGCTGTACGAGGGCGCATTTACCGCGCGCGAGGCGCTCGCCGTCGGGAGCGGAGGCTGAGATGGCCGTGGCGCGTCGGTTGATCCCCTGCCTCGACGTGAAGAACGGCCGCGTGGTGAAGGGCGTGCGCTTCGTCGGGCTGCGCGACGCGGGCGACCCGGTGGATTGTGCGCGTGCGTACGATCGCGCCGGGGCCGACGAGATCACCTTCCTGGACATCACCGCGTCGCACGAGGCGAGGGACATCCTCCTCGATGTGGTGGCGCGCACGGCCGATGAGGTGTTTGTGCCGCTCACCGTGGGGGGCGGAATTCGCACCCGCGAGGACGTCGATGCGATTCTCCGGGCGGGCGCGGACAAGGTGTCGGTGAATAGTTCGGCGGTGACCAACCCGGGGCTCATCGAGGCGGTGGCGGGCGCGTACGGACGACAGGCGCTGGTCGTGGCCATCGACGCACGACGACGGGATACCGAAGACCCGAGCGCAGGCTGGAGGGTGTTTACGCACGGCGGCCGGGTGGACACCGGACGCGACGCGCTGGAGTGGGCGCGCGAGGTCGATCGACTCGGAGCCGGGGAGATCTTGCTGACCAGCATGGACCGCGATGGCACCGGGCTCGGGTACGACCTCGACCTGGTGCGCGCCGTGGTCGAGTCGGTCGGGTGCCCGGTGATCGCGAGCGGCGGTGTCGGGACGCTGGAGCACCTCGCGCGGGGAGTGATGTCCATCGCCGAGGGAGGCGGCGGCGCGGACGCTGCGTTGGCGGCGACGATCTTCCATGACGGTCTCTTCACTCTCGGACAGGCCCGCGGCTACCTTCGCTCTCGCGGGATCGTCGTGAGAGACGACACCACGCTGGAGACCCCATGAGCGAGCCGGTAGCGATGGACGATCTGGTGGCGGCGATGTCCCGTCGCGGTGCGCCGATGACGCCCGAGAGCGCGCTATTCATCGTGCTGCAAGCCGTAGAGACGATGAAAGACCGGCGGATGGTGATCGAGGCGGCGGGCGTCGAGGTCGATGACCATGGCGCCGTAACGCTCAACGAACTGTGCTCCCCGGCGGTGGACGACCACGAGGTGCAACACGGGGTGGCGGCGCTGCTGGAGACCGCTCTCGTACCGACACCCATGGCGGTTCTGGATTTGATCGCGCGGCTGCGCGCGGAGACGGTGTTTACCCACTCGGCGCTGGCGTCGGAGTTGGCGGCGGCGCTGGTTCCGCTCAACCGTGGGGCTGCGCAGCGGATGCTCGGGCGGTTGGTGCGCGAGCATCACCGGCCGGCGCGGCCCGAGGAGAGCACTGAAGCCGCGACGGAAGCCGACGAGAAGCTCACCCGCGGTCTCGATGAGCAGATCGACGCCCCGAAGGCGTCCGCCGACGCGACGCTCCCCGACTCGCGGGTACACGAAGAGTGGGACATCCCTACGAAGAAGGGTCCGAGCACCCTCCAGGCCCTGGTGCTTCTGGGCCTCTCGACCGCCCTCCTGGGCGCCGCAGCGGTGTTTCTCTGGAGCCGCTTGAAGGGTTGAGCGGCCTCTTATAGTTCTGACACTACCTCGTCTTTACTTGCGGCCGACGGGGTCGATAAGTGACGATGGCGCGCCAATTTTGACGCCAGGTTCGAGGTTGGAACGCTGGGAATCGCTCGACTCGGTGTGCGTCGTCGCGTACGAAGAACGCCATGCCGAACGTGCGTTCGATCCTTGCTTCGCGGGCACTGAGCGGGCGCGACACGTCGCCATCTCCCGCGGGCGGCGACATCGCCTACGCATCAACAATCGGTCGGTTTTTTCCGTCGATTGCGATTTCCTCCGCGCCGACAGAATGCTGCACTGACCGCGGTGGCGAGCGGCCGAGAGATCCCCGGGGGACGTGATGACAAACGGCGATTCAGACTTGCCCGGGGTGATCGGCCCCAGGTCTGTCGCCGAGACGGGCGCGCGCAAGGAAATCATCCTCGTCGCCGAAGACGACGCGGTGAACCAGAAGGTCATCCGTCGGCAACTCGAACGACTCGGGTACGCGTGCGAGATCGCCTCGAACGGCGTCGAGGCGCTGAACCTCTGGCGCCGCGGCCACTACACGCTGCTGCTCTCGGACCTGCAGATGCCGGAGATGGACGGGTACACCCTCACCCGGGAGATTCGCGCCGCGGAGACGCCGGGGCACCGTCTCCCGATCATCGCGCTCACCGCCAACTCCAGGCCAGGCGAGGCACTGCGCGCGGAAGAGGCCGGCATGAACGGGTACCTCACGAAGCCCATCTCCCTCGCGATGCTCGGCGAAGCCTTGAAGGAGTGGATGCACCGCGGCTCGGACGAGAGCGCAGCGGCGCTCGTCCAGAAGGCACCCGCACCGCAGCCAGAGGCCCACTCGACGGCGCTCGACGTGAAGATGCTCGAAAGCCTCGTGGGCGACGACCCGGTGGTAGTGCGGGCGTTCTTGCGGGAGTACCGCAGCGTCGCCGAGGGCCACGCGCGCGACCTGCACGCCGCCCATTATCGACGTGATTACGAGGATATGGAGCGCATCACGCACAAGTTGAAGTCGGCGTCGCAGTCGGTCGGAGCGCGACCGCTGGGCGAGTGCTGCGAAAGGCTCGAGCTAGCCGCGAAGGCAGGCAACGCGGCCAGTGTCGATTCGTGCGTCGTGGCCTTCGAAGGGTTGTGGCAGTCGGTCTTCGACTGCCTCGGGCAGATTCTCGGGACGCCTTCGGAAAACCCGGGGCCGCTGGAAGTTTGACCATCCGGCCCGCCTGAGGATGCTCGCGGCGACGGCGTAGACGACGCTCAGAGCGGCAGCAGGAAGACCACGCTGTCGTCGTTGGCCGTGGTCGCGCCCGCTGCCACGCCGACGCCGCGCGCCCCGACGATGGCCGCGTGCGTGCGCGCGGGGTTGACCGCGACGGCCCAGAAGAAGTCCGACACACCGCCGAAGTCGTAGGTGCGCAGACCGCGCGGCGCGAACGTCGTGTCCGCCTGGCCGGTCGCTGTGAGCACGCCGATCATCCCGTCGACGTTGGTCTCCGAGGGTCGGCCACCGCCGACCATCAAGATGCGGTTGCCGGGCAGCGCCGCGAGCGCGCGAGCGTTGTCGTTGAAGCGCGCGAGGTCGATTCGCGCGACGCCCGCCGTGCCCCAGGTGGGGTCGAGCACGCCCGTGCCCGAGACCCGCAGCGAGACCCAGTCGAGGCTCTCGGTGGTGGCGTTGCGGCCGTAGCCCGCGGTCACGAACGACGACCCCTGCGGGATGGCGTCGTAGGCCTCGGTGGTCACCGCGAGCACCGTCGGTGCAAAGATTCCACCGGTGCCGAAGGTGGCGTCCGGGCGCCCCGCGGCGGTGAGCTTGAAGAGCACTGCCTTCACCACGCCGCCGTCGTCGATGTAGCCCGACCCGACGATGCCGCCGTCGGGGAGCAGTGTCGGCGTACGGGGGTTGGCGTTGCGGTCGTTGACGTTGATGGTCGCCACGCCCCGGGTGCCGAAGGAGTCGTCGCGCGCGCCATCTGCGGTCAGCCGCACCACCGCGAAGTCGGCCACGGTGCCGCCGTCGCGCCGCTGCGCGCCGGTCACGAGCAGCCGATCGTCGGCGTATGCCGTGAGGCCCCACGCAGCGTCGGCGACGTACCCGGTGCCGACCACCATGCCGTCGCTCAGGTCGAGCGTGACCACCCCGTCGGCGCCGAAGGTGGTGTCACGCGAGCCGTCGGTGTTGAAGCGCACGAGGGCGATGTCCCGGTCGCGCGCGTCGGCCCCGGCGGCGACGTGCTCGATGGTGGCCACCGCGACGACCTTGCCCGTGGACTGCACCACGACGCCGCGCGCCACCTCGCCGTTGAGCCCGACGGCGACGTTGCGGCGCGCGTAGCCGCCCGCGCCGAAGGTCGTGTCGAGCGCGCCCGTCGGAGTAAACTTCGCTACGACAGTCTCGAAGTCCGCCGTCGCGGCGACGTTGCTCTCGGACACCACGCCGACCGCGTAGAAGTTGCCCGCGGGGTCGAAGGTGACGCCGTAGAAGCGGTCGTGCCCGGTGGCCGACACCGCCACGACGCGCGGCGCCTCCGTCACGCTCGCGTCGCCCCCGCCGCCATCGACCAACCCAGCGTCAGTCGTCGCCTCGGAGAAATTGCAGCCCGCGGAGAGCAGCAAAAACAACGAGGAACCTCGTAGAAAAGCACCTGGAGCAGACCACTGGGACTTCATGCCCCGATGAACTACCACGCACTCAATGGATTGTGAATACCAGAATCATTTTGCCGAAGAGGTCGGCGAGGAGGGAGTGGAAGCGGCGTCAGTCTTCGTCCGAGGCGCGCAGTGCTGCGAGGACGGAGAGGTCTTCGAGCGTGGTGGTATCGCCCCTGGCCTCGCCGCCGCCGGCGATCTCCTTCAGGAGTCGGCGCATGATCTTCCCACTGCGGGTCTTCGGGAGCGCGTCGGCGAAGCGCACCATGTCGGGTCGCGCGAAGCGCCCGATCTCTGAACCCACATGGTCGGCGAGCACCTGCTTCAGTTCTTCGGTGGCTGCGAAACCTGGGCGCAGCGTGACGAAGCACACCAGTCCCTGTCCCTTGATCTCGTCGGGTCGTCCCACCACCGCGGCCTCGGCCACGGCGCGGTGACCGACCAGCGCGCTCTCGATTTCCGCCGTTCCGAGTCGGTGGCCGGAGATGTTGAGCACGTCGTCTACGCGGCCCATCAGCCAGAAGTATCCGTCTTCGTCGCGGCGGGCCCCGTCGCCGGTGAAGTACACCCCGGGAATCTCCGAAAAGTACTGCTTCTGGTAGCGCTCATCGTCGCCGTAGACGGTGCGCAGCATCGAGGGCCACGGCCTCTTGATCACGAGAAACCCACCCTCGTTGGTCGCGCAGCGCGTGCCGTCCTTGCGCACCACGTCGGCGTCGATGCCGAAGAAGGGCAAGGTCGCGCTGCCGGGCTTCGTGGGCGTCGCGCCGGGCAGCGGCGAGATCATGATGGCGCCGGTCTCGGTCTGCCACCACGTGTCCACCACCGGGCAGCGGGCGTTGCCGATGACGCGCTGGTACCACATCCAGGCCTCTGGGTTGATGGGCTCGCCGACGCTGCCGAGCAGCCGCAGGCACGAGAGGTCGGCCTTCATGGGCCACTGCTCGCCCCAGCGCATGAACGAGCGAATCGCCGTCGGTGCCGTGTAGAAAATCGTGACGCCGTAGCGCTCACAGAGTTGCCAGAGACGCCCCGGGTCCGGGAAGTTGGGCGCGCCCTCGTACATCAGGATGGTCGCGCCGTTAAGCAGCGGACCATAGACAACGTAGGAGTGCCCGGTGATCCAGCCGACGTCGGCGGTGCAGAAATACGTGTCGTTTTCGCGGAGGTCGAAGACGTACTTGGTCGTGACGTGCGTGCCCACCATGTAGCCGCCGGTGGTGTGCACGATGCCCTTGGGCTTCCCCGTCGTGCCCGACGTGTAGAGAATGAACAGCGGGTGCTCGCTCTCCACCGGCACCGGCGTCGAACTCGCGTTGACCGCCTCGATGACCTCCTGCCAGTAGTGGTCGCGGCCGGGCTCCATGTTGACGCGCTCACCGGTGCGCTTGAACACCACCGTGTGACGCACGCTCGGACAATCCACGATCGCCTTGTCCACGATCGCCTTGAGCGGAACCACCTGGCCGCGCCGCCAGGATCCGTCGCAGGTGACCACCAGGGAGGCCTTCGAGTCGTTGATGCGGTCACGCACCGCCTCCGCCGCGAAGCCGCCGAAGATCACCATGTGCGGCGCGCCGATTCGGGCGCAGGCGAGCATCGCGATGGCGATCTCGGGCACCATGCCCATGTAGATGGCCACGCGATCGCCGGTGCGAACCCCGAGTTTGCGAAGCACGTTGGCGAAGCGGCACACCTCGCGGTGCAGCTGCTGGTAGGTGAGCGTGCGGGTCTCGCCGGGCTCGCCCTCCCACAGAATCGCAGCCTTGTTGCGGCGCAGCGAAGACAGGTGCCGATCGAGACAGTTGTAGGACAGGTTGGTCGTTCCGCCGACAAACCAGCGCGAGTGCGGAGGCTCTTCCACGAGCACTTCGCGAGGCGGCGCAAACCAATGCAGCGCGTCGGCCATCTCGCCCCAAAAAGCCTCCGGGTCCTGCAGGGACTTCTCGTAGAGCGCACGGTACTGCTCCAACGAGCGGATGTGCGCGTGCCTGGAGAACTCCTCGTCGGGCGGAAACACCCGCGTCTCCTTCATCATGCTCTCGATCGAGTTGGGGTTCATCGGCGCGGATGATAGGCCGAGCCCCGAGGCATTGACACACCGACCCTTTCGGCTAGCGTTCGACAGCCTTTCCCGGCGCGACAACATCAACCCAACCATTCGATATCACAAAGGAAACGGATGATGCACAGCCCGACCGAAAGCGCCCTCGAAGACCTCCTCGCGGCCTCCCTCACGGCCCCCGTGTACGAGGTCGTTCTCGCGCAGGTAGCACCCGCCGAGGCCCTCGCGCTCGTGGGCCGCTGCGTGCGCTCGCTCGACCATCGCGAGCGCTACCACCACGAAGCCGCAGAGTCCCTCGCCCGGGTCGCCGCGCGGCACCTCGCCCTCGACCGCGAGGCCACCCTCGCCTGGCTCGCCATCCTCGCAGCCGACCGCGGCGCCACCGCCGAGTGGGTCGCCGCGCGCGTCTGGTCCGCCGTCGGCGATCACCCAAATACCCTCGCCGCGTGGGACGCGGTCATCGAGCACGCGGTCGGTCCGCGGCCCGCACGCTACCTCGCGCGCGGCAGGCAGCGACTCGACGCCGGCGACCCCGTCGGGGCCGCGGCAGACCTCCGCGAGGCCCTGCGCGATCCTTGCGATCACAACGATATGGAGCGCGGGCACAAGCTCTGGAAGCGCCTCCAACGGCACCCCCTCCCAAGCCTGCGCAAGGCCCGCATCGCCCTGCTGGGCAGCTTCACCACGCGGCTCATCAAGCCACTGCTCGAGCTCGTGGCCTTCCGCGACGGCGTCGCCGCGGAGGTCTACGAGGCCGAGTACGGCGTGCTCCACCAGGAGGTGCTCGACCCGACCAGCGGGCTGCGTCGCTTCCGCCCCGACGTGGTGATTCTCGCCACAAGCTGGCGCGACGCCAACCTCCCCCCGATCAGCGCCGACCCGGACGCCGCCGCCGCCGCCGCCATCAGCCCGCTCGTCGCCCTCTGGCGAATCATCCGCGACGAGATGCGCGCTCACACCATCCAGCACAACTTCGACGTGCCGCTCGTGGACAGCTACGGGCACCTCGGCGCGTCGCTTCCGGGGGGCCGCGCGCGGGTGCTGCGCCGGGCCAACCACGCGCTCCTCGAGGCCGCCGGCGCGGGGGTGTCCATCCTCGATTTCGACGGCGTGGCTGCGGAGTTTGGCAAGGCCGCGTGGAGCGACGAGGGCCTCTGGTACCGCGCCAAGCAACACCCCGCCCCGGCGGCGATTCCGCTGCTCGTAGACCACTACATGATGCACGTGCGGGCGGTGCTCGGGCTCACCAGGAAGGTGCTCGTACTCGACCTCGACAACACCCTCTGGGGCGGCATCGTCGGCGAGGACGGCGTGGAGGGATTGAAGCTCGGCGTGACCGACGCCGAGGGCGAGGCGCACACCGACCTGCAGCGCTACGCACGCGAACTGCGCGACCGCGGCGTGGTGCTCGCCGTGTGCTCGAAAAACAACGAGGCCGACGCAAAAGAGCCCTTCGAGCGCAGCGCCGAAATGGTGCTCAAGCTCGACGACATCGCGGTATTTCGCGCCAACTGGCTCGACAAGGCGACCAACATCCGGGACATCGCCGCGGCCCTGGAGCTGGGCACGGACAGCTTCGTGTTCCTCGATGACAACCCCACGGAGCGGGCGTGGGTGCGCAGCCAACTGCCGGAGGTGATGGTGCCGGAGATCGGCAACGACGCAGCGCGGTACCTCGGGCTGCTCCATCGACACCATGCATTTGATGCGCTCGCGCTCAGCGAGGAAGACCGGCTGCGGGCGGCAGACTACGCCGCCAACGCGCGGCGCTCGGAGCTCATGAAGAGCGCGGGCAACCTCGAGGAGTTCATCGCCAACCTGCAGATGTCTGCCACCGTGGCGACCGTCGATGAGTTCAACCTCCCGCGCGCGGCGCAGCTCGTAAACAAGAGCAACCAGTTCAATCTGACGACGCGGCGGTACACCGAGGAGCAGCTGCGCGCAGAGTCCACGCGGCCCGATCGGGTGGTGCGCACCTTCAAGCTGCGCGACCGCTTCGCCGACAACGGACTCATCGGCGTGATGATCGCGCAGGTCGATGCCGCCGAATCGACGCTGACCATCGACACATGGCTGATGAGCTGCCGGGTGCTCGGGCGTCGGGTGGAGGAGTTCATGGTCGGCGTGGTGATGCAGGCCGCGCTCGACCACGGGCTCACTCGCGTCGTCGGCCGCTACCTCCCCACAGCGAAGAACGGCCTCGTGCGCGAACTCTACCCCCGGCTCGGGTTCACCCTCGTCGCGCCGTCGGTCAGCAACGGGGAGACCACCTGGGAATACCGGCTCGACCTCCTCCCGGTGCTTGCCAACCGCTTCATTCGGGTGGAGTGATTCGCGCCCCCGAGAACACTGCCTCTTCGCCCACGGATATCGCCATGGATGCCATCACCGAGAAGCTCACCCGCATCTTCCTGGACGTCTTCGACCTCGACGCCATCACCCTGCGCGACGACCTCGCCGCCGCCGACCTCGAGGAGTGGGACTCGCTCAACCACGTGAAGCTCGTCGTCGCGATCGAGAGCGGCTTCGGGGTGAAGTTCAGCACCCGTGAAATCACCGGCTGGAAAAACGTCGGCGACATGAAAAAGACCCTGCATTCCAAGTTGAAGTCCTAGTCCGATGGCCAGCGCCGCGCCGCGGTGGACGTGGTCGCGCCTCGCGCGCCTGGTCGCCCTTACCGCCCTCACCCTCGCCCTCATCGACGCCGTTCTTGCCCCGGTCGAGCGCCGCCTGGAGGCCCGCCTGCTCGACGGCGCGCTGCGCAACGCCCCCGGCATCGCCGCCGCCGACGGATCGCGGCGGATGATGTTCGACACCCCCGCGGGCCTGCGCCGTGAGGCCGTCGGCATCGCGGGATCGTCCATCACCTACGGCGCAGGAGTCTCGGAAGACGAGACCGTCCCCGCCTACGTGGCCGCGCTGCTGCGCCAGGCGGGCGACCGACGACCGGTGTTCAACCTGTCGCAAGCGGGCGGCGGTCCGCGGGATGTTCTCCCGGTGGCGACCGCCCTCGGGACGCACCCGCTGCGCCTGCTCATGGTGGAGATTCAGCCGCACAACTTCGTGCGGGGGCAGCCGTATCCGCCCGACGAGATCGGCGAAGACGAACTCCCTCTGCTGCTCGTGGGCAACGCCGCGCAGCAGCGCCTTCTCGACGCCGCGCACATCACGCCGTCGGTTCCGCGGCGGGTCGAGGGCTTCCTCGGCGGGTTCGCCAACCGCTTCTGGCGCACCTACCGCATCCGCGGCCACCTCTGGATCGACGACCAGTTTCAGCCCATGCACATCGCCTGGACCCTGCGGCGCAGGGCGGCGACGATGGGAATTCTCCCGCGGCGCTTTCAGGGCCAGAGCACCAACATCGGCAAGTTGCCGTGGCGCGAGGCGTACCGCAACGGACAGACGCCGAGCGCCGTCCAGCGGCTGAGCATCACGGACACGCAGGTCAACGAAGAGGCCTATCGCTCACTGGTACTACTTGCCAGTCTGGCGCGCGCCGCAGGGGTGCCGCTGGTGTTCTATGAGTCCCCGGTCAACCTCGCGTTTCAACGGGATTTTCATTTCATGTCCGAAGAGGACATCGCGCGGCTGCTCGCCTTCCGCGAGACCATGCTGGGGCGCATGCGCGCGGACGGCATGGAGGTGCTCGACGCGCCGAATCTGCCCGACGACGGCTACCTTGACCGCGCGCACCTCACGCCGCTGGGCGCGAGCGCGATGGGTCGGCACCTCGCTGGCTATCTCGCACATCGGCTCCCCCGCCTGGAGGCGCAGCCATGAACCTCCTCAGCTGGACTTTCCTGGTGTTTTCGGCGCTGAGCGTAACGATTTACTGGGCGCTACGGTCCCCGCGACTCCGGCAGTTCGCGCTCGTCGGCGCGACGGTGGTGTGGTTTGCGTTTGGCGTCTGGTGGCACGCAGTGGTCGCCGTCGCAATGGCCACTACGACTCACCTCTTCGGCCGCTGGATGATGGCCCGCCCGGAGGACAAACGCGGCCTCGTCTGCGCATTGGGAATCGCATCCTTCATTGGATACTTCATCCTCTTCCGATACCTCGCGCTCTGGACCGGATACGATCCGGCCGCGGGAGTGGGCCTGCGCTGGTGGCTGCCCAACCCGGTGCTCGCGCCGCTGGGGTTGAGCTTCATGATGTTCGAGGGCACCGCGCACCTCGCGGACCTCTACCTGGGTCGCACGGAGAATCCCGGATCGTGGTGGAGCCACGTGGTGTTCAACCTCTTCTTTCCGACGCGGGTCATCGGCCCGATGCGGCGGTATGAAGACTTCACCCGCGATATCACCGCCCCAGAGCGGCTGAATCCCGACGACGTTGCCTGGGCCGCGCGGCGCATCCTCCTGGGCGTCGGAAAAAAGGCTCTGCTGGCCAATCCGCTAGGGGCGTTTGCGCTCTTCAACCTGCATCCGGCGCTCATCGCCGCGGGGGCGCGCGCGCCGCTCATGCTCGGCGCAGCGATGTACTGGCTGTATCTCTTCTTCGACCTATCGGGATATAGCGATATCGTCATTGGCATCAGTCGCCTCTTCGGGGTGAAGGTTTCGGAGAACTTCAACCGCCCGTACCTGGCAGACAACATCAGCGACTACTGGCAGCGCTGGCACATCAGCCTCTCCGCGTGGGTGCGAGACTATGTGTTCAACCCCCTGGCGATTCGCTGGCGGGGGTGGACCTACGGTGCGCCGATGGCGGCCTTCAGCAGCATGTTGATACTCGGGCTGTGGCACGGGCTCGAACTGCGGTACCTGATCTTCGGCGCGTGGCACGGCGCGCTGCTCGCCGGCTACATGGTCTATCGACAACTCTTCGGGCGGAAGCCGTGGGCGAAGCGGCTGGCGAAGTCGCGTGCGTGGTCCTTCGCCGGGTGGTGCTTCGTGGTGCTCAATGCCGTGTTGAGCCACATGCTCTTTGCAGTGCCCACCGCGGCGCTCGGCGTGCGGTGGTTTCGCGTGGTCACAGGAATCTAGGGAGGTTGTCCAATGAAGAGCGATTCGCTTGAGATCATCGGTGATGTCGTGCGCTCT
>CANJUR010000042.1 GCA_947477565.1 Deltaproteobacteria bacterium | reverse complement strand
GGTGACGAGGTCGAGCGACAGCAGTCCCTTGTGCATCAGCGTCGCGACGACGTCGGTGAAGAGCGCATCGAAGGCGGCGCCGTGCTCGCGTCGAAACTTCGAGAGCTTGCCGTGGCTCACCGTGAGATCGCCGACGATCCACCGGTATGCCGTGTCGCGCCGGATCAAACGCGCGATCTTGCGCGCGCTCCCGACGCCCTCGGAGATCGCGAAGCACCACAGGGTCAGCATCATGCGCGGGCTGAGCTGCGGACGCCCCGCGTCACCTGCGACAGACGTGACCTCGGCGGAGAACGCCGAGAGGTCGAAGCCACCGAGAACCGTCCACAAGACCCGAGCCGGGTGATCCGCGGGAAGCGTCCTCGGGAACCTCGAAGACGATCACGCTCTGGAGGCGTTGGGGCTCCCGGATGTGGGGATTCGCGACGCGCATCGTTACCATGTTAGGTAAACGCGGAGGGGTGAACGAATACTTCCACCGACCCCCCATTTATCAACAGATCTTTAGTCCTGACCGCGTTACGAGACGCCCCGCCATCGCCCAATGTGCCTCCCGGAACACCCCCCGAATACCCTCCCCGCTCTCGACCGATTCGCTGGGAAACAAGGGCTTCGGCTAATTTGCCCATAGGGTTCTGGACTGACGAACGCTCGGAGGCTCCGCGGCTTCGTTCAACCGCACCTCGGCAAAGCGACTGATGCCGCCTGGTTGACTGTCACTCGACCGCGGTGGCGCTTCGCCAAACCGCTATCTCTTTCGGCAACTGCAGTGAATGCGTGCCAGATGGTCTGGGGCGTTGAATCGCTTATCCCCTCGGTCGAAAGCGCACTTCGACGATGGCGCCGTCGTCGGACGTCGTCGTCCAGCGCCCGCCGAGCTGTCGCACGAGCGCGCCGACGAGGGTCATCCCGAGCGAGCCGCGCCGCCGCGTCGAGATGTCGCTTGGGAGGCCCGGGCCGCGGTCACGAACGGTGAGCACGACCTCGTCGCCGGCGCGCGCGACGCGCACGCTCACCGAGTGGGTGCCGTCGGCCGAGCGGCCGTGCTTGTAGGCGTTGGTCACAAGCTCGTTGAGCAGCAGACCGAAGGGGATCGCTTGATCGATGCCGAGCTCGACGGATTCGGCCTCGACGCGGAGGATGTTCGCGGCGTCGAGGGCGCCGGCCAGCTCGCCCGTGAGTGTGCGCACGTAGTGGGCGACGTCGAGGTGCGACAGCGCTTCTCCGCCGTAGAGGAGCTGGTGGACGAGGGCCATCGAGCGCACGCGGCGCACGGTCTTTTGGAGAGACGCCTGAACCTCGGGCGCGCCGCTGCGATCGGCCTGCAGCGAGAGCATGCTCGAGACGACCTGCAGGTTGTTCTTCACGCGGTGGTGGATCTCGCGGAGCAGCACCTCGCGCTCGGCGAGCTCCGAGCCCAGCGTCGCGACGCGCTGCCTCGCTTCGTGGAGCGCGCGGGCCTGCACGGCGGCGTCGGTGAGGAGGCGCGCACCGATCACCCACGTCACGCCGGGCGTCGCGCGGCTCCGGGTCGCGACGAGCTCGAGCGGGCGTCCGGCGGCGGCGCGCACGATGTGCGGATTCGGCGTCGTGTCGCGGGATGCATCGAGGGGCCAGCCCGCGTCGTCGTCTGCGCTCCTGCAGAGCGCGTCGAGCGGTGCGCCGACGGCAGCGCCTGTGACGAGGTCGCCGAATGCGCGGTTGTGGTCGACGATCTGGCCGCTCTCGTCGAGGAGCGCGATGCCGTCGCTCGTCGACTCGACCATCGCGCGCAACAGCGGGAGTTGCGAGGTCGCGGCGCGCAACTCGTACTCGAGGCGCTTGACCTCGCGGCGCAGCGCGCGGACCTCGTCGTCGCTCACGCGCAGCCCGGGCCGGGGGACGCCTCGGCGATCGCCGACTGCACGAAGCGCTGCACCGTCGCGCGGTCTTGCAGGCCGAGGTGCACGACGCCCGTCGGCGCGAACATCGCGGGGATGCGGTTGACGTGCGTGCGCCACCACGCGGTGAGCCGTGCGAGCTCCGCGGCCTCGACCTCGAGGTCGAGCTCGGGGAAGCGCTGGGCCTCGCTCGCGAGCGCGGCCTCGTCACAGAGAGGGATCCCTTCTTGCCAATACGCACGGAAGAGGCGCTGCCGGAGCGCGGCGGCCTCTTCGGGCGCGTCGACCTCGACGGCGTTCTGCAGAAGGAGCGCGCGCCGCGAGTTGCACCAGAACGCCGGGCTGCGCACCGCGACCTCCGGCGCACGCCGCTCGACGTCGCAGACCTCGAGCGCGAGCTGGCCCGCGTCGACGTCGAGGTTCGCAGGGCGCAGCGGCAGATCGGGCCGATGCTCGATGCCGATCCACCGCACGCGCGTGGATGCGCCGAGCTCGCTCAGCCACTCATTGAGCGTGAAGCAGTACGGGCAGTTGAAGTCCGACATCACGACGATGCGGGACGAGAGCACGGGCAGCGGCGGGATCGTGGTGATCACAAGATCACTTCGCACATAAGTTAAGTTTCCGCGTGATTTCGGCTCGGTGTCAAGCGACACTAAAGTTGCCCACTGTTGCGACCCTAATTGCGTTTGTCAAACACCTGCCAACAAGAAATGGCGGACGTTCGTTGGCGCGGCCTGGCGAGCGCCTTGGCGTGACCGGCTGACGCTCGGGCGCTCGTTGGTTTCGGCGTCGCAGTGATCGCCGTCGGGGCCGTCGCTCAGCGAGGGCTTCTCCAGCGCGGTGAGCGGGTGCTCTCGACGGCGCAAACAAAGGGAACTTCGGTAACTGCAACGGATTCGTGCCAGAAGGGACATTGGGGTGTTGGATCGTTTATCCACCAAGGGATGTCGGTAAGTATGGTCGCTTGAGATGATCGGGTCGCGACCTCGACAGACGACCGAGGTCGCCAATCGCGGCAGGCGAACGGCGTACGAACACCGTTAGGCACTCGGTCGTCGTCTATGCTTCCCCGCCGGGATCAGCGTCCTTGCGACGCGCCTCCGCCTCGTAGGTCGCGAGAATCGCGGCCGCCAACCGATCGACCTCCGCGCCCGATGCTACATTTACCCGCGTCTCGATTACGTTCACCGCGGTGGCCGGGGTAGCACCGAGGCTCACTTTCAGGGTGTCGTATGGCATTCGGAGGACGATGTATTTCGTCGGGCCGTTCCCGAAGAACCGGAGGAACCACCTCCGCACGTTGCCGAGGTTTAGTGAAAAATAGGTCGCGTTATCCTTGTACGCGAGTGGCATCTTGCTCGGGGAGTGCTCGACGATCTTCCTAACACGTTCGAATAGGTCGATCTCCTCGGCAGTCGTCACTGACTTCGCAGGATCTGGCCCCGCATCAATGGTTGTCGGTGGAGTGATGACTGTGGCGATTTGTGGGATCGTGGGAGCGGTGAACGCCGCCATCGTTTGGGACAGTCCGCGTGTCGTGATCTCCATCACCGCACCAGCGAACGCCATACGAACGATAGGTACGAAGCCCTCGACGACCTTCGCGGTGACCTTTCCAGGCACAAGATCCAGTTGACTGAGGAGAAACCGAACGAACTCGTCGGACGGGTTTCGCATCAGTTCACTGAGCAGCCCTCCCACTTGATCGGTAAAGCGAAGTTCCTGAGCGTGCTTCTGGACCTGATCGGCACGGTACTCGTTCGCCGTGTAATGGAAAAGGGTGTCGACGTCTCGATCGTTGAACTGCAATACGTTGAACTCAAAGAACGGGCGAGGATCCATCACATTGGGCGTCGAGAGGTCCGTGAAGAACCGATATCGGATGCCATCCGTAATGATCCCCAACTTCACCGATGGAACCGCGTTGAAATAACGCTCAAGTTGAGCGTCGTGCGCTGGAAGATGAGCGTCGACCGCCTTGCATTCGATGAAAATGATCGGCAACCCGCCAGCGTGGAGCGCGAAGTCGACCTTCTCCAGCGGACCGCTTGGCTTCTTCTTGGCGAAGTCGGCGACGAACTCTGGCTGGACAATCGTCGGGTCGTAGATGTCGAACCCGAGGTGTTGAAGGAACGGTAGAATCAGTGCCTGTTTCGTTGCCTCTTAGCCCTTCACGTTGGGCTGGCGCTTTCGTACCTGCTCCGCGTGCTGCTTCAAGTCATCCGCTAACGCCATGCTGCTTCTCTCCCGGGGGCCGCATCGAACTCACGCGCCAACCGCTTCACTTACGGCCAGATTGAGCATCACGCGTTGTGACCGTCTCGCGCAAGGAATTATGGCTCACCGGAAAGCTGGGTAGCGCAGACCAGTACGCAGAGCGCCCGGGGTCTCCAAGCGAGGCTCCCAGACGGTCCAACAATGTCGCGATCGTGTCACGCTAGCCTGATGCATCAGAATGAAGGTACGGCCCCAGGCCCCTCCGATCTCGTGCCCGCGCCCGCCCGACTGCCGCGGCCCAGCGCCCACGTTGTCCCGGTGCGGCGATCGGAATAGGGTCACACCAACGATCCCCTTGAACTTTCCTTCGTCTGCCAAGGCCCTCGCGGGGGCGCTGCTGCTCTCGCTCGGCGTCGGGTGCCAGCAAGGCTCCTCCAGCGCAGTGAGCGGGTGCTCTCGACGGCGCAAACAAAGGGAACTTCGGTGACTGCAACGGATTCGTGCCAGAAGGGACATTGGGCTGTTGGATCGTTTATCCACCAAGGGATGTCGGCGACCTGCACCCCGTGGGCGAATCGGCGCCAACCACCTGCCGGGTTGGATTTCATATCCGCCACAACCATACCGATCACCGCGTGGAGCAGCCGCGAGTGCCGATGGAGGTGTCGATTGACCGTCCGCGAGTGCTACTCCAGTGTCACTTTATGCGGACCGAACTCGTCACTATACTAAAGCGACAGGCCACGGAACTGATCGCTGACGTCGCGCGGGACAAGGAGCCGATCATGATCACGCCGCACGGTGTTCCGAGCGCGTACCTGGTCGACGTCGAGAGCTACGAGCGGCTGCTCGAACGTATGCAGGTGCTCGACGGCATCGCGCGCGGAGAAATGGCGGTGTCCGAGGGGCGGGTGGTCTCCCACGCGGAGGCGAAGACGCGCCTGAAGCGATGGCTGACGTAGTCTGGGCCGCGCCGGCGATCGCTGACCTCGAGGCGATCGCCGAGTACATCGCCGTCGAGAATCCGTCCGCCGCGGCAGCGATGGGGCGGCGGGTTTACGAGCACGTCGGGCAGCTCGAGCAGCACCCGGAGAGCGGATCGCATCCGGCGGAGCTTCGACGGTCGCGGTACCGCCAGATCGTCGAACCCCCGGTGCCGCGTTCTCTATCGATACGACGGCTCGAAGGTCTTCGTGGTGTCGGTGATCCGAGGCCCCGCGCGACGGCCGCGGCGGCGCGCGATCGGGACCGGGACGGACCCCGCTGAGCAGGCACTTCAGGGTCTGCGGGTGCCCCGCGCGCTCGGCGGGCAAGCCAGCGCAGCACCGAGGCAGCCGACCCCCCTCGCTCGTTAAACCACATCGATCGCGAGCACCTCGACCAGCGGCTTCCTCGCCCCCCGCTGCCCGGACACGGCGATCGGCGTGTTCTCCGCGAAGGCCGTGCCACAGCACTGCGGCGTCGTCGTCCTGCGCGACCCCCAGCGAACTCTCCAGCGCGCTTCGCTGGAACACTCGGCGACACACCCCCGGTCGCGAACTTCGTACACCGGGTATTCGGTCGCCTGGAGCGGGCCTGTGACCCGCGTTGGAGTCGCGTTGGAGCGCCTACTCCCCCGATGCGGCGAACGCAGGACGATGATCGCGGCGCGGGCGGGCGTCGTGCGCATCCTCGAACATCCCTGCTCAGGCGCCGGGGATACGCGCGGGTATCGGCGGAGTGGGGTGAGAGGCGCCGGGGATACACGCGGGTATCAGCGGGGGGCGTCCGCGGGAGCGCGGCGGATGGTAGGCAGGCGGGGCAGAAGGGGCGGGGATCGGACGGGACACGATGGGGATAGCGCGGCGGTTGTCGGCGGGTGTCGGGGATACACGCGGGTATCGGGGGAGGAGCACGGGGTTGCGGGCGATACGCCGCCGCTTCCCCTGTGTAGCCACAAGACGTAGCCACAAGACATCGGTAAAACTAGCCAGCGAGGCTCGCCAGCAACTCTCGACGACCCACCCGCCACTGCGAAAATCGGGCAATGGGACTTTCGGTCAATGGACCGGACGCGTGCCAGAAGGGACTGGGGTGTTGCATCGCACTGATCCCCTGCACCCGCCAAAGTGCCCTATGCCCTCGCTGGGTGGGCTACGTTCGCGGGATGTCAGGCAATGCCGCACGCACCATCGACCCGGAGTTTCCCGGCCTCGCGCCCGACGTCGTCGAGGGCTACCGCAACGCACCCGAGCACCTCGTCGCGGAGATCATCGACGGGGAGCTGTCGTTGCTCCCGCGACCGCGGTTGGGACATGCGTACGCCGCCGGCGAGCTGCACGGCGAGTTGCACAACCCCTTCGGCCGCGGCCGCGGCGGCCCGGGCGGGTGGATCATCCTGGTGGAGCCGGAGCTACACCTCGGCGCGCGCCCTGACGTGCTCGTGCCCGACCTCGCCGGGTGGCGTCGCGAGCGATTGCCCGCCGGGTTCATCGACGACGCGGCGGCGACCCTCGCGCCCGACTGGTGTTGCGAGGTGCTCTCCCCGTCAACGGAGAAGCTCGATCGCGGGCGCAAGCTGGCGATCTACCACCGCGAGGAAGTGGGTCACGTGTGGCTCGTTTCGACGGCGATGCAGACGGTGGAGGTGCTCCGCCGACTGGACATCGGCTGGGGGCTGGTGGCGACGTTCGAAGGCGGCGAGGTGGTGCGCGCGGAGCCCTTCGATGCGGTGCCGCTCGACCTCGCCGGGTTGTGGTCGGTGTAGCGATCGGGCTTTCCAGCGGCCACGCCAGGATCTCTCGACGACCCACCAGCCACTGCGAAAATCGGGCAATGGGTCTTTCGCTCACTGGAGCGGATGCTTGCCAGAAGGGACTGGGGTGTTGCATCGCACTGATCCCCTGCACCCCCAAAGTGCCCTATGCCCTCACGTGGTGGGCTACGCTCGCGGGATGTCAGGCAACGCCGCACGCACCATCGACCCGGAGTTTCCCGGCCTCGCGCCCGACGTCGTCGAGGGCTACCGCAACGCACCCGCGCACCTCGTCGCGGAGATCATCGACGGGGAAATGTCGTTGCTACCGCGTCCGCGTCCGCGACACGCGCGCTCCGCCGGCGAGCTTCACGGCGAGCTGCGCGGGCCCTTCGACCGCGGGCGCGATGGTCCCGGCGGATGGATCCTCCTGGTGGAGCCGGAGATTCACCTCGGCGCGCGCCCTGACGTGCTCGTGCCCGACCTCGCCGGGTGGCGGCGCGAGCGGGCGCCGGCGGACTTCCTCGATCCTGTGAGCAACGGCATCGCCCTCGCACCCGACTGGTGTTGCGAGGTGCTCTCCCCGTCAACGGAGAAGCTCGATCGCGGGCGCAAGCTGGCGATCTACCACCGCGAGGAAGTGGGTCACGTGTGGCTCGTTTCGCCGGTGATGCAGACCGTCGAGGTGCTCCGTCGACTGGATATCGGCTGGGGGCTGGTGGCGACGTTCGAGGGTGGCGAGGTGGTGCGCGCGGAGCCCTTCGACGCGGTGCCGCTCGACCTCGCCGGGTTGTGGTCGGTGTAGCGATCGGGCTTTCCAGCGGCCACGCCAGGATCTCTCGACGACCCAGCAGCCACTGGGAAAATCGAGGGTCTTTCGTTCACTGGACCGGACGCGTGCCGGAAGGGACCGGGGTGTTGCATCGCTGATCCCCCGAAGGCTGCGTGATGGTCCGTGGGTAGGCGGCCGATGCCCCGCTTCAGGCGCGTGGTGATGCCGGAGGGCGCGAGCCACGTGGGCGACTACCGCACCCAATAATCGCCCCTCAGGGAGCGGTGTGGACGTCCTCCGCGAAGCCTGACGGGCCGTTGCTCGCGTTGCCCGCCGGACCGGCGCCGCCGAGGCTCCCAGGGCCGCCGCCCCCACGCATGCAGGTCATCCCCGTCACCGTCACCGCGGCTCCCGTCGAGTACACGCACACCGACGGACCGCCCGACCCGCCGCCGCCGCCCCCGGCGCCGCCTTCGCCACCGGGCGCTCCGGCCGCGCCGTCGCCTGCCGTGCGGCTGTGTCCGCCGCCCGTTCCGCCGATTCCGCCGGGTGCCCCGGTCCCGCCGGCCGCCCCGGATCCACCCGCGCCACCGCGCCCCGTGGTGAGTTGACAGCGATCGATGGCCACACGCGAACCGACGCTCAGCACCGCGATGCTGGCGCCGCCCGGCGTCCCGCCGACGCCCCCGCGACCGCCGCACCCGCCTCCGCCTCCTCCTCCGCCTCCGCCGCTCGTCCCTGAACTGCACGAGAACGGGCATCCGTTTCGATCGCCGCCGCCGGATCCGCCGCCGCCACCGCCACCGCCACCGCCGCCGTGGGTCCCTGGGCCGCCCGCGGTCCCGACGTAGTTGCCGTCGTCGGCCCCGATGGTGCCGAGCGGTACTGCAGCGACGCCGTTGTTGCCCCCGCCGCCCGGGCCGCCCGCGCTGCCCGGCCGACCGGGTTGTCCGTTGGCGGACAGGCTGCAACAACCGCCACCCTGCGTCCCGCGCGTGCCGCCCGCGCCGTAGGCCGCCTGGTTGCCCGCGCCGTTGGCGCCGTTGTTTCCATCGTTGGTGCCGCTTACGCCCGCGCCGCCCGCGCCGCCCGCGCCGGCGCACATCGACAGGCCCGAAGCGCCCGCCGCCGGAACCCCGCCGCCGCCGCCCGCGCCGCCCGGCTCGCCCGCCGCACCCGCGGTGCCCGCCGCGCCGTTGCCGCCGTTGCCCGCGGTGATCGCGCACCCATTGAGCAGCACCCGCCCGCTCGACCGGATGACCCGCACCCCATACGAACTCGCCCCCGGGGCCATCGCCGCCGCGGACTGCACGGTCACCAGTTGCAACTCCATGTCAGCCGCCACCCCGCGGATCATCACTCCCACTGCGCCAGGCTCGATCACCGTGGCGGTGTCGCGGGTTCGCGCCCACGCCCGCGCGTCGTCGTAGCCGCCGTAGATACTCACGGCTTCGCGCAATTCGAGGGGACCGGCGTAGCGCCCGACCGCGGCGTACACCACGCGTCGGGGCGTCGCTCGTCCGGCCGCGGTGACCGCAGCGGCGATCGTGCGCAACGGGCTCGCCATGGAGCCGTCGTGCGTGTCGTCCCCGCGCGGCGACACGAAGACCCCGCGCGTCGGGTCGCCATCGAGGCCGTCGCAGTTGGTATCCGCGAAGAGCACGTCGGGAAGGTCCGTCGCACTCGGATCGCACTCGCAGCCGTTGATCGGCGAGCGGTCGCTATCGAGGTGTCCAGGCTCGCAAACGTACGTACACGCCCCCGCTGCGCAGGTCGCTGTCTGGTGCGCAGCGGTCACGCATGCGCGGCCGCAGGCGCCGCAGTTCATCGGGTCGCTGCGGACGTCCGCGTCGCGGTGCGAGCAGGTCGGCGAGGCGCCTTCGGGAGTGCAGACGTCCACGTTGCAGGGCACCGTGTCTGAGCAGTCAAACGCGACGCCTTGCGCGCACCGGTGCCCTGCGACGTCGCAGGTCCAGACGCCGGCGCACACGTCGCCGCCGAGGCCCGCGCAGTCCGCGTCGCGCTCGCACGAAACCACATCCACGCAGCCTCTTCCCACGGCGCAGAAGGTTCCCGATGGGCAGCGCGCATCGATGGCGGCGTGCGCGCAGCGGCCCCCGGTGGCGTCGCAGGTGTCGTCGGTGCAGGCCACGCCATCGTCGCAGCCGGCCTTGCCGCCGACGACCACGCAGCGGTGGCCCTCGCAGGCTTGCGCGTCGGAGCAGAGGTTCGGCCCGGTGCAGTCATCGAGCGTGCGACAGACGCGACCCCGTGGGTCAGGATCGACCGCCGCGTCGTCTTTGGGGGAGACCGTACTGCCGTCGAGATCCCTCGGGTCGATGACATCCCTGCCCATGGCGCACGCGGTCGCGAGCGCACTGACGCCGAGCCAGCGTCGCAGGTTGGAGCGTCCGCGCATGGGCTTCAGGTCGGCTCCCACGGGGCGAGGGCCGGGGGGTTGTCGCGCGGCATCGCGGGTTCGCCACCCGGGCTCAGGCGGTTGGATCCGTTGAGGGTGCTCCACGCGCTGCCGAACGCGGTGCGTTGGCGCTCGCGCTGCTCGATGCTCCCGGCGGCGAGGTGATACCAGGCGGCCTGGAGGCGCTCCGGGGTGCAGTCGAGGATGACGAACCCGCGCAGCCCCGGCTCGCCGTATCGGAGGTGGGGGTTTTGCGCGAGCAGCGGCGGGATGAGCCCGTTCGGGTCGTCGCCGGGCGACGTGACGGCGGGGGTGACAAACTCGACGCCGAGCGCCCCCGCGCCGGTGGTCGGGTTGTACGCCGCGGCGGTGAAGGGATCGACCGCGATGTCCAGCGCCCAGGACGAGTGGACGTCACCGGTGAGCATCGCCACGTTGGTCGTTCGCATGGTCGCGAGCGCCTGCAGAAAGCGCGTGCGCGCCACGGGGTAGCCCTCCCACGCATCGGGATTTATCTGCGGGCGAATGGACCCGATCATCACCTGCTGGCCGATCACCTTCCAGCGCGCCGTTGCGCTCGCCAGGTTGCCCAGGAGCCACTGCTCCTGATCGGCCCCGAGAATCAGCCGGGTCGGATCATTGGAGGGCTCGATCTCCTGCGGCGAGCGCCCCCAGATGCGGGTGTCGAGCATGGAGAGATCCACGAGGTTGCCGAAGGCGAAGCGTCGCCAGATGCGCCCGGCGCTCTGCTCGCGGATGGGCATCCACTCGAAGTAGGCCTGCATGGCGGCGGCCTTGCGGACGGGCCACGGGCCTTCGGTCTCCGGGAAGTGGTTGTCCGCGCCATCGCGCCACGCGTTGTTGGCAAACTCGTGGTCGTCCCAGATCGCGATGAACGGGTGCTGCTGGTGCACCGCGCGCAGGTCGGCGTCGCGCCGGTAGTGCGCATACCGACGTCGGTAATCCGCGAGGGTGACCGTCGGGGTGGGCGGATCGTACGTCCGCACGTTGCCGTACAGGTAGTTGGGAAACTCGTAGATGTAGTCGCCGAGGTGCAGCACCGCGTCGAGGTCGGCGCGCTCGGCGATGTCGCGGTAGGCGTGAAAGTACCCGTGGGCGTAGCTGGAGCACGAGACCACTGCGAAGCGCAGTCGGTCTACGGAGCCGGTCGGTGCGGTGCGGGTGCGCCCGACGGGGGAGCGCGTCGCACCGACGGAGAAGCGGTAATAGAAGGTTGTTCCGGCGGTGAGGTTGGTGACGTCGACCTTCACGGTGTAGTCGCGCGCCGCCGTGGTGACGAAGGTTCCGCTGTCCGTGATGGTGGCGAAATCCGGGGTGCTCGAGGTCTCCCAGCGCACCGTCGCCGTGCCCGCGACGCCCGCTCGCGGCGTCACGCGCGTCCACAAGATCACCCGGTCGACCAGCGGGTCGCCGCTCGCGACGCCATGGAGAAAGTCCACCATGTCGATGGGGGGGCCACCGTCCAGCGGGGCGGTTCCTGCGTCGGTCACCGGGGTGGCCGCCGGGTCACCGCACCCTGCGCTCACGGCACCGAACGCCACGGAGGCGCTCACACCAGCCAGAAGATCTCGTCGGGTCAGCATAGTTCCCTCGAAGATACCGCAGTCCACGGCCGCGGTGGCGACTCACCTCACGGTGTAAGATCAGTCCGACCGCCCGCCCGTGGCATCCTCCGCGGCCATGCGATTCACCCCCACCGTCGTTGGCCTGCTCTCCCTCGCGGCCCTCGCGTGCGCGCACCCCGTCGCCGCGCCCGCGCCACCGCGCCCCAGTGCCGTTTTACCTGGTCTTGTAAATTCGTCCATGGTCGCGCGGGACACGGACGCCATCAACGCGCCCGCCCGTGTGGGCGCAGTCACCGAGACCCTCCACGGCGTGGAGGTCGCTGATCCGTACCGTGCGCTGGAGAGCGAGTCGCCGGTGACCGCGGCCTGGGTGCAGGCGCAGGACACCCGCAGCGAGGCGTGGCTCACGGCGCACCCGCGGCCCGACACCGCGCATCGGCTCGGCGAACTGCTCGCCATCGGCAACCTGCGCGGCGTCACCATCGGCGGCGGGCGCGTCTTCTACACGAAGCGCGACGGCGATCGCGAGCAAGCCGTGGTGATGATGAGCGAGCGCGGCGCGGCGGGCGCGTGGTCTGCGCCGCGGCAACTTTTCGATCCGCACACGCTCGGCGCGCGCAGCGCCATTGACTGGATGGTCCCGTCGGCGCGCGGCCGCTACCTTGCGCTGGGGGTCTCGCAAAACGGCGATGAGCGCAGCACCCTCCGGGTGATGGAGGTCGCCACCGGGCGGATGCTCCCGGAGGCCATCGCGCACACCAAGTGGTGCCGCCTCTCGTGGCTGCCCGACGAGTCTGGCTTTTACTTCACTCGGTATCCGCGCGAGACCGAAGCCCACTACGAGTCCGCAGCGGAGGACACCTACTGGCGCGCGTTGTTTTTCCACCGCCTCGGCACATCTCCAGACGGCGCGACGGACGCCCGTGTCTTCGATGTCACCGAGCGCACGGACGCGCCCTCCCCGGATGTCTCCGACGACGGCCGCTGGCTGGTGATCAACCTCTTCAAGGGTTGGAGCCGCTCGGACGTGCTGCTCATCGACCGTCGTGCGCCCGTGGTGCGTGGCGCGCTCCCCGCTGTGGCGGCGGTGGTTGCCGGGGTCGAGAGCATCTCGCAGGCGACGGTGCACCGCGGGACGATGTTCGTGCTGAGCAACCACCAGGCGCCGCGCTTCCGGTTGGTGAGCGCGCCGGTCGCGTCGGCTCGCCTCCCGACCGTCGTCAACGGCCTCCCGTCGCCCTTCGCCGCCGCGCAGTGGCGCACCGTCGTCGCGCAGGGCGAGAACCCCATCGAGGACTTCACCCTCGCGGCCGATCGCGTCGTCGTGAGTTACCTGCAAAACATTGCCTCTCACGTGCGCTCGTACGCCCTCGACGGCACCGATGCGCGGGAGGTTCCGCTCCCGGCGGAGGGCAGCGCGCCGTCGGTCGTCTCCAACGGCGACAGCCCCATCGTGGCGCTTGGTTTCCAGTCCTTCTTCGAGCCCTCCGCGGTGCTTGCGTTCGATGCCCGTGCTGCCATTCCCGCAGCCCGCGTGATCGATCACGCCACCACGGACATCGATTTTTCCCGCTTCGTCATGGAGCGCGCGTCGATTCCCTCTCGCGACGGAACCCCCATCAACGCCTTTATTCTCCGCCCTCGCGCGGCCACGCAAGACGGCCGCAACCCGGTGCTGCTCTACGGCTACGGCGGGTTCAACGTGTCGCTGCTTCCGACCTTCCGCCGCGACCCGATCTACTGGCTCGAGCGCGGCGGCATCTACGTCGTGGCCAACCTTCGCGGCGGCGCGGAGTTTGGCGAGGACTGGCATCGCGCCGGCGCCATGGGCAACAAAGAGCACGTCTTCGAGGACTTCGAGGCCGTGCTCGGGTGGCTCTCCAGTAGCCGTTGGAGCAACCCCGCTCGCATCGCCATCAACGGCGGATCCAACGGGGGATTGCTCATGGGCGCGATGCTCACCCGCGCTCCAGACGCCTTCGCGGCGACCTTCGCGAGCGTCGGGCTGTACGACATGGTCCGCTTCGCGCGCTTCCCCCCGGCGGAAATCTGGACCAGCGAGTACGGCGATCCGACCCGGCCCGATGCGTTCCGGTGGCTGCACGCGTACTCGCCCTACCATCGCGTGCGCGACGGTCTCCGCTACCCCGCCGCGTGGATCGAAACCGCCGACCACGACACGCGCGTCCACTGGGGTCACTCCACCAAGTTTGCGGCGCGCCTCCAGGATTCCCAGGCCGGTGACGCCCCGGTGTATTTCTACATGCAACACGATGTCGGCCACGGGGCCGGAACTCAGCGCTCCGATGAACTCCGTCGGCTCACCCGGATGTTCGCGTTTATCGAAGATCGCCTCGGGGTCAGCGCCCCGTAAGCACAAAACAAAAAGGGCCGGTGGGCGATCAACGCTCACCGACCCATCGGGTCTCAATCACCCCGGGGACGTCCGCATCCCAGGGCAGAATTAATAAAGCGACGGCACCATAGGCGTTGGGGGGGGAGGACGCCGGCGCCGCCGCCGAATCGCACATGTGCAGCGTCCGTGCCAACGAGCGAAGAGCTGTATTGAAAGCAATTCGGCGATTCTTCACCGAACAAACAGTTCATTCATGAATGAAAGTGCATTGCAGATGTGAATGGTCCGAGGCAAATCGGGTGGACGTCTTGACGATCGTTTGAACGAGTTTAGTTTCCGTTCACTCAAATCGAAGCGCCGCTGAACGGCTCCACCGGACGGGTGGGGCTAAGGGTTTCAGTGGGATTTCGGCCAAACAGGAGCGACGGCAGTCGGCCGGTCGGTGGTGACACACAGGTGTCTGCCGACCGCCTGGAAGCTTGCGTCCGCTGATGAAGTGATCTCGGAAGGACACCCGACAAAGATGAACAATCGAATCGACACTGAGATGCCCAGCTCTCCATTCGCCCTGCTGCCCCTGCGCAGCGGGACGCTGTTTCCCGGGACCACGCTCACCCTGCCGGTCGGGCGTATGCGCTCGATTGCCCTGCTCGACGACCTCGGCGCCCGCGCCATTCTCGGGGTGGTCACCCAGCGCGATCCCGCGGTTGCTGATCCCAGCCTCGGCGACCTGCAGGAGGTCGGCACGCTCGCCCGGGTGGTTCAGATCGAGCGCACTCGCGATCGCGGATACCGCGTGGTGCTCGAGGGCTTGAGCCGCTTTCGTCTGAACGGTCTCGCGCGCAGCGAGCCGTTCTGGCTGGCCGAGGGCGAGGCCATTGAGGAGGAAATCGCCGACCTCGCCGAGGCCCGGCTGCTCGCCCAGTCGCTCAAGCAGCACGTGACCGATCTCGCCTCGCGCAACGGCGGATCGCTCGGCACCGTACAGGCCGACGAGACCGACCCCGGCCGCGTGGCCGATCAGGTCGCGGCGCTGCTCGGGCTCCCCGCGCAAAAGGAAATGGAGGTGCTCCGCGAGGTGGAGGTGGGCGCACGGCTGCGGCTGGTCGCGGGCTTCGTCTCGGAGGCGCGCGCGCTCAACGACATCAAGACGAAGATTGACCAGGACGTGCGCCGGGAGGTCAACCGCAACCAGCGCGACGCCCTGCTGCGCGAGCAGATTCGCGCGATGAAGAAGGAGATCGGCGACGACGGCGACGGCGACGGCGCGCTCGCGGCGCTGAAGAAGAAGCTCGACGACGCCGCGCTCCCGGAGGAGGCCCGCGCGGTGGCCGACCGCGAGCTGCGGCGGCTGGAGTCCATGAGCGGACAGCAGCCCGAGGGGAACGTGATTCGCACCTACCTCGAGCTCATCGCCGACCTGCCGTGGTCGAAGCGCAGCGCGGCCAGGGACGACGTCGATGCCGTGTCGCGGCAGCTCGACGCCGACCACGCGGGCCTCGACGACGTGAAGAAGCGCATCCTCGAGCACATGGCCGTGCTCAAGCTGACGGGCCATTCGCGCGGAACCATCCTCTGCCTCGCGGGCCCTCCCGGCGTGGGCAAGACCTCTCTGGGGCAGTCCATCGCGGACGCGACGGGTCGGCCGTTTGTGCGCATCTCCCTGGGCGGCGTGCGAGACGAAGCAGAGATTCGCGGGCACCGGCGCACCTACGTCGGCGCGCTGCCGGGGCGGGTGCTCGGCGCACTCAAGAAGGCCAGGGCGCGCAACGCCGTGGTGCTGCTCGACGAGATCGACAAGCTCACCAGCGGGTGGGGCGGATCACCCGAGGCAGCCCTCCTGGAAGTGCTCGATCCGGAGCAGAACAAGAGCTTCACCGACCACTACCTGGAGATTCCCTTCGACCTGTCGGAGGTGCTCTTCGTGTGCACGGCCAACGACCTCGGCGCCATCTCCGCGCCGCTGCGCGATCGCCTCGAGATCATCGAGCTGCAGGGCTACACCACCGAGGAGAAGGTGCTCATCGCGAAGCAGCACCTCGTGCCCAGGCAACGCAAGGAGCACGCGATTCCCGACGAGGTTCTCGCGTTTACCGACGAGGGGCTGCGCACCATCGCACGGGACTACACACGCGAGGCAGGCGTGCGGCAGCTGACGCGGGAGATCACCAGGGTCACCCGCGCGGTGGCCCTGGAGGTCGCGCGGGCGACGGATCAGGCGCTCACCCGGGTGGTCGTCGACTCGGCGGACGTGGCGAAGTATCTGGGGCGCGCGAAGTTCTTCAGTGAGGTGGCCGAGCGCACGGCGGCGCCGGGCGTGGCGACGGGCCTCGCGTGGACGCCCGTGGGCGGAGACATTCTCTTCATCGAGACGTCGCGGATGCCCGGGAAGGGCACGCTGGAGATCACCGGACAACTCGGGGATGTGATGAAAGAGTCCGCCCGCGCGGCGCTCACCTACGTGCGCTCGCATGCGGCGGAGCTCGGCGTCCCGGCGGACGCACTGGAGAAGCACGACGTGCACATCCACGTGCCAGCCGGGGCAGTGCCCAAGGACGGACCGAGCGCGGGCGTGACGATGTTCACCGCGCTGACCTCGCTGCTCACCGGGCGGCGCGTGCGGCCGGACACCGCCATGACCGGGGAGTGCACCCTGCGCGGCAAGGTGATGCCCGTCGGCGGCATCAAGGCCAAGGTGCTCGCGGCGCACCGCGCAGGCATCACCCGGGTGATTCTCCCGGCGCGCAACGAGCGCGATCTCGAGGAGATTCCGACGAGCGTGCGCGACGCGATGGAGTTCATCTTCGCGGACGACATGCGCGAGGTGCTGGCCGCCGCGCTGGAGCCCGCGGGCAACCCGGGTGATGTCCTCGTCGTGACCGAGCCCAGGAACGACAACGTCATCCACACCGGGGCGTAACCGTCGCCATCGCCGGGTCGCGGTTGAGCCGTGCGTACAGGCTCACTGCGACACCTTCACTCCGCATTCATCAACTTCTCCAATAGCGCAGACTCGGAGGCGGCCATCAGGGCGCGCATGCGAGTCGCCGCGTCGGCAACCCGATCGCGGAGGACGGGCACCGCCCACGCATGGCTCTCCAGTGAGTCGCCCAAGAGGTGCACCCGTTCACCGGATCCGATGAAGCCGTTCACCGGATCCGATGAAGCCGTTCACCGGATCCGATGAAGGTGTCTCTCTGGGATGAACTGCGTCAGCGGGGGGTGAAGCGGAGGCGGGTGTTTCGGCGGGGCATCGCGCGGCGGTACGTCACGGCGGGGGGCCGATGCAGACGCCGCCGGTGCACACCTGCGAGCCCGCGCAGCAGTTGTTGCAACCGCAGATGCGGGTGCCAGGGGCGCACAGCGAGACGCAGGTTCCGAAGCTGCACACCTGGCCGCAGGCGCAGCCTGTGGGGCACGACGCAGGGGCGCAGAAGAGGCGAGTGCTATCGACGGTGTCGCGAGTGCAGACGCGGCCGTCTGCGCAGCGGCCCACGCACTGGCCGCCGCAGCCGTCGCTCGCGCCGCACTCGGCGTCGGGCGCGCAGCGCGGGGTGCAGATGCAGCGCCCGCGGGCCGTGTCGCAGGTCTGGTTGCTGGCGCTGCAGCGCGTTCCGACGCCGCAGGCGGGGCCGCCTGCGCACACGTTGGAGATGGCCACGCCGCAGTCCACGGAGGCAGGCTCCGTGGTCGGGCACGCGGGAACGCACCGACACGCGCCGCCGGAGCACGCCTGGCCGCTGGGGCAGCGGGTGCCCGTGCCGCACGACGGGCCGCCGGAGCACGTGTTGGGAATCGTCGCGCCGCAGTCGTAGAGCGATCCATCGACGGCGGGGCACATGGGCGCGCACTGGCACGACTGGGTGACGCTGTTGCAGAACTGCCCGGCGGGGCATTGGGTGCCGGTTCCGCAGGCTGGGGATGTGCTGCAGAGGTTGGGGATGCTCACCCCGCACGGCACTGCCGATGGGGCCGTGGTCGGGCACATCGAGGTGCACTCGCAGCGCCCGAAGCGGCAGAGTGATCCAGAGCCGCAGCGGGTGCCGAAGCCGCAGACCGGCGCGCCCGGGCAGATGTTGGTCACCTCGGCGCCGCAATCGACCGTGGCTGCGTCGGGGCATCGCGGGATGCACGCGCAGGCGCCGCCGGTGCAGGACTGACCCGCGGCGCAGAGGGTTCCGGTGCCTGGGCAGGTGATGCCGGGGCACGCGCTCGGCGGCGTCTGGCCGCACGCGACAGTAGAGGGCGCGGAGCAGCGCGGGTCGCATTCGCAGCGACCGAGGGCGGCGTTGCAGAACTGTCCAGCGGCGCACATCGTACCCGTGCCGCAGGTGGGGCCGCCTGAACACACATTGGGGATGCTTGTCCCGCAGGCGACGGTGGTGGGGTTGGTGCCGGCGCAGCGGGGCGCGCACACGCAGGCGCCGCCGGTGCAGGTCTGCCCGGCGGGGCAGAGGGTGCCCGCGCCGGTGCAGGTGAGGCCCGCGCAGCGGTTGGTGATGGGCGCGCCGCAGGTGATCGTCGCCGCCGCGGGGCAGAACGTCGCGCACACGCAGGTTCCGCCGGAGCAGGTCCGGCCGCTGGGGCAGAGGGTTCCGGTGCCGGGGCAGGTGGAGCCGGGGCACACGTTGGGGATGGGCGCGCCGCAGTCCACGGCGGCGGCCGAGGGGCACGCCGGGACGCACTCGCACAGGTTGCTGGCGTTGCAGCGCTGGCCGGCCGGGCAGAGGGTTCCGGTGCCCGTGCAGGCGACGCCGGGGCAGCGGTTGGTGATGGGCGCGCCGCAGGTCACTGAAGCCGCGCCAGGGCAGAGCGGCGAGCACTCGCAGCGGCCGCTGTTGCACACCTGCCCCGACGGGCAGAGCGTCCCGGCGGTGGGGCACGCGACGCCGGGGCACGACCCGACGACCGCCGATCCACACGCCACGGTGCTCGGCATCGGACAGGACGACACGCACTCGCACGCGCCCGAGGCGTTGCAGCGCTGGCCGGGCGGACACATGAGCCCGGTGCCGCAGGCGGCCTCGCCGGGACACGAGTTGGCGATGGGCGTGCCGCACATCACCGAGAGCGGGTTGACCGACGGGCAGCTTGGGGCGCAGCGGCAGGTTCCGGCGGTGCAAACGAGGCGGCCGGTGCAGAGGGTACCGGTGCCCGCGCAGGCTGCGCCGGTGCACCCCGTTCGGATGGGTTCACCGCACGCGACGGCGTCCGCGGCGGGGCAGGAGACGGTGCACTGGCATCGGCCGTCCACGCAGGCCTGGCCCGCGGCGCACAGCGTCCCGGTGCCGCACGCGGGCTGCCCCGCACAGACGTTGGCGATGGTGGTGCCGCACGCGACGGTCGCGGGGTTGGTGCCGGGGCACTGCGGGTCGCACAGGCATCGTCGGGCGGCGGGATCGCAGCGTTCGTTGGTTCCGCATCCGCCGGTGCAGCGTCCGCCGCAGCCGTCGTCTGCGCCGCAGGCCGCGCCCGCGGGGCACGACGGGACGCACACACAGGCGCGCGTCGTCGGGTCGCACGCTTCGCCTGCGCGGGAGCACGACCCGGGGCATCGTCCGCCGCAACCGTCCTCGACGCCGCAGGGGGCGTCGGGTGAGCAGTCCGGCGAGCACACGCAGCGCCCGAAGATGCAGCGATCGTTGCGTCCGCGGTTGCAGGCCGGGGCGCACTGGCACGAGTCGAGGCAGGTTCCGTTGACGCAGACCGATCCGGCCGCGCAGGTGACGGTGGCGCAGGGATTGTCGATGCAGGTGCCGTCTACGCAGTACTGCGTTGCGGCGCACACCACACCGTCACACGACGTGCGGGGGTAGCACTGGAGGTGGCACGACTGGCCGTCGGGGCACGGCGCAGAACAGGGGCGCACGGCGGTGCAGTCGCCGGTGCCGGGATCGCAGTACTGCCCATCGGGACACACGACGCCGTTGCACGGCGTAGGGAAGCATCCGGCGACGCAGCGGCCCTCGACGCAGGTCTCCCGGGCGGCGCAGGTCACGCCCGCGCACGGATCGCGCACGGCGACGCACTGCGCGAAGCAGGTCGCGGTGTCGCCGCAGGTGTTCTCCGTGGAGCAGGGATCAAAGGCGCAGCGGCCGCCGATGCAGCGCGTGCCGACGGGACAGAATCGGTCGTCGGGGCAGCGCTGGCCCGTGAGCGGCGGGGGCGGGCGCTCGTCCCGGTTGGGAATCTCCACGGCCTGCACGTCCGGGTACCCGAGCGCATCCAGGTCTTTCGTGAAGCCGGCGTCTGCGATGGGCGTGGCGCGCTGCTGGTCGGCGCACGCGCTCAGCAGCGCGAATAGACAGAGGAGTAAAGCGATGGGACTGCGACGCATGCGCAATCGTATCCCGATCGGACGGGCGATCGGCAGGGTGTTTTTGTGACGCACGTGTAGACGTCAGGGGTGTCTTCGGGGGCTCTCGGACGTGCTGGGTCGGTGTGGGGCGTGGGATGCCGAGAGGTTGCAGTCGTGGAGCGTGTGGGGCAGTGGTATTACGATGGTCCCTGGCGACGTTGTCGCGCGCCGAGGCACTCACTGGAGCCCTGTGGAAGACCTTGAACCAGGCCTGATCATCGACGATCGCTACGAGGTACGCCGTCAGCTCGGGCGTGGCGGCGAGAGCGCCGTGTACGAAGTTGAGCACCGCTACACCACGCGACGACTCGTGCTGAAGGTGCTTGACTCGGCGTATGCGTCGGACGCTGTTGCGCGTCGCCAGTTGCTCGATGAGGCGCGGGCGCTCGGTGCGGTGCGGCACCCCTACGTCATCGAAGTGCACGACGCCGGCTTCGACGGCCAGCGCGCTTATGTGGTGACCGAGATGCTCGAGGGTCGCTCGCTCGACGGGTTGCTCGCGTCTCGTGGGCGGCTCGCGTGGCCAGAGGTCGCTCGCGTCGCGCGGCAGGTCGCCCTCGCCCTCGCCGCCACGCACGCGGTTGGGGTTTTACATCGGGATATAAAACCAGACCACGTGATGATCGTGCGGGGGGTGCAGGGCGAGATCTCGAAGCTATTGGATTTCGGCCTAGCGGCGCCGCCGAGGAGCGCTGAGGAAGTGGCCGCAGGCGTGGCGGAGACGCTCGTGGGGACGCCGGAGTACATGTCGCCGGAGCAGGTGCGGGGCGATGCCATCGATGCTCGCAGTGACCTGTACTCGCTGGGCGTCACGCTGTTCGAGTGTCTGCTCGGCGAGGTGCCGATGCCTGGCGATCTGGCAGTGGCGAAGCAGCGGGCCGCGCTGCCGTCGCTGGCGTCCCTGGGTGGGGATGTTCCGGCGGCGCTGGCGGACATCGTCGATCGGCTGCTGCTCCCGGTGGCGGCATCGCGGTTTCCGTCGGCCCGCGCGCTGCTCGACGCGCTCGATGCGTCCGGGCTGTGCAAGACGCCGACGCGCTTCCTCGACGAGGCACCGACGGTGGCGGAGGACGGGACGACGGACGACGGCTCGCAGCGGGCATCGCCGCGCGCGTACTACCAGACGCCGCTGCGGGTGATCGCGGCCGGGGGTGAGGTCATCGACGGGCGCAGCGAGGACATCTCCCCGGGTGGCTTGCTGGTGATCGCCGACGCCACGCTGCCGGAGGGCGAGCGGGTGACCGTGCGGTTTGCGCTGCCGACGACGGGCAACCTGGTGCAGTGCTCCGCGGTGGTGGGCTGGGCCCGGCAGCGCGTGTCGGCGGCTCGTGAGCGCGGTGCGTTCGGGTTGCAGTTCATTGATGCGCCACCGGCGATGAGGGCGGCCATCGAGCGGTACGCCGAACTGTTGCTCCGACAAGGTTGATCGCCGGGCCGCGAGCGCCCTTGCAGAACGGCGCGGGAAGCGGCATCTTCCGGTCCCCACCGGGCGACTCCCAGAATCGGCGCCCCAGCACTGGCAGGGTTCATCACTCCCTCAGTCTGTTTCGCACTCAATCCCGTCAACACCCACCAATGCCACCGAGGAACATGCCGCATGGCGCGTGAACCAGGGCCCGCGAAGAAGAGCTGGCGTGACAGCGATCGCGCACGATCATCGAGCTACCACGCCACCGAGACGCTCGCGCGTCACGAACAAAAGGGTCATCAGACCTCCGTCACCAAGGAGTACAAGGCCGCCCTCGAGGCGCTCTTCCAGAAGAAGCCCGACGCGGTCGAGGCCATGGAGAAGCTGGCGCCCGCGATCCGGATGCCCAAGGTGGTCGAGGCCGTGGTGCCCGAAGGCGAGGTGGGCCCGAGCCGCCGACAAGACCAGTTGAGGAAGATCCTCGCGGCGAGCAGTACCAAGGCGATCTCGGACTCGATCGAGGCCTTCCTCAACGCCGGGCACACGCTGCCCGACGACCAGGAGGTGTTTCTGCAAATGCTCGAGCACCGCAACGAGGAGCGCGTGCGCGATGCCATCGGTCAGCTCGATCGGCTGCTCATGGGGCAGCTTCCGAAGCGCAAGCCGGTGCTCTTGCAGCGGCTGAAGCGCATCGAAGAGAACGCCGAGGAGCCGGACACGCGCGACGCGGCCAACCAGCTTCGCCGCAAGGTCTCCTAGCTCCCACCGCCGTTTACAACATCCGGTAAAGCCATGGACGAACCGCTCGCGCAGCTGGAGGGCGGCCGCGTCGATGGCGCGTTCGTGACCCCGGAGACGGGCCTCGTGGGTGTCACCGTGTGGTGCCCGGGCGGGGCGCGGCGGCTCGTGGTGGGGGTCGGTCCGCGGGTGGTGGGCGTGGGGTGGGCGCAGCGCGAGCCGGCGTACAGGGCGGCGGCGACGCACCCGCTGGTCGCCGCGCTGCGGGCGCATGCCGTGGGGAAGGTCGTTCGGCGCGCCCATCGCGACGACGACGACGCCCTCTGGATCGACCTCGGCACCGATCGCATCACCGCGCGTTTGCGGCTGTTTCCCGGGGTGTACGGCGAGGCCAGGGTGCTCGACGACGCGGGCGCGGTGCTGCTCGCGTGGCGCGGCGAGCCGACGGCGGTGGCGCGGGTGTTCGACGCCAACGCGGCGTCGGGGACGTGGGACGAGGCGGGCGAGGGGCTGCGTGCGATGAGCGACGCCCTCGCGGGCGAGCTTCGGCGGACGGCGCTGGCGAAGGCGCTCGGGGCGCATGCGAAGCGCCTCGCGAAGCGGGCCGAGGCGGTGGAGGGCGATCTCGGGCGGCTCGACGACGTGGAGCGGCTGCAACGCATCGGGCGGCTGCTGCTGGCGCAGGGGGAGAAGATTCCGCGCGGTGCGAAGCGGGCGGTGCTCGAAGATTGGGAGCTGGGCGGAACCATCGAGGTGGTGCTCGACCCGGCGACGGGGGCGAAGGGGCAGGCGGCGGGGTTCTTCCAGAAGGCGCGGCGCATCCAACGGGGGAGCGCGGTGATGTGGGAGCGCCTGGAGGTCACCACGCGGGCGCTGGAGGCGGTGCGCGCGCTGCTGGCAGAGATTGACGGCGGGGCGGAGGTGGTCGCCGCGACGCTGCGCGGGTGGACCGAGCAGGCGCAGGCGCTGGGCGTCGCGAAGGGACAGTGGGTGGTGTCCCGGGGGCGTGCAAAGACGGCGCCGCGGCGGCCGTACATCGAGTACCTGGGCAGCGGAGAGCGGAAGATATTGGTGGGACGCGGGGCGGCGGACAACGATCGGCTCACCACGAAGGTCGCGCGTATGCACGACCTCTGGATGCACGCGCGGGGATATACCGGGGCGCACGTGGTGGTTCCGCTGGTGAAGGGCGCGGCATGCCCGCCGGAGCTACTGCGGGACGCCGCGACGCTCGCGGTGCATCACAGTGATGCGCGCGGGGCGGACTTCGCGGAGGTGACGTGGTCCGAGCGGCGCTACGTTCGCAAGCCGAAGGGATCGGCCGTGGGGCAGGTGGCGGTAGACCGGGAGAGGGTGCTGGCGCTGGGGGCCGATCCCGAGCGCCTGAAGCGGCTGCTCGCGGCGCGCGTCGAGGGGTGACTCGGATCGTCGAGCTCTCTGCCTGCTACTCGCGACGAAGATCGAGAAACTCCGCGTGGCGCGGCAGCCCATCGACGGCATCCGCGACCCACTCCGGAAGAGGACCATAGACCTTCCGCAGCGTGCCTTCGTGCGTCCGAGCGCACAGCCGCGCCTCTACGCTGTCGATGGAGTTGTCATAGATGTACATGCGGTCGGCGAGTTCGATCGCAGCAGACAGGTTCGCGATCGACTTGCTGTAGCGGCTCACGATCTTCTCGATCGGAACCGTGTGCCCGCCTTCCATGACCCGTCCAGCCACGCGCGCCGCATTGATGCGCGGGTCTGACGTCGCGATGAAGAACACCCGCACGAAGTAGCCCCGTGCCTTCGCGCGCGCCAGAAATTCCACCTTCTCTGTCGATGAGAACACGGTCTCGAACGCGAGGCTCTCCGCGCTCGCCAGCAAGGTTTCGCGACGCTCGGTCGTCCATCGCGCGGCTTCGAGCGAAGCCGTCGGGGAGTTCCAATCGCCGAAGCGATCGCGGGCGACGTCGTCAGGGTTGAGATACTCGACGCCGTGACTCCACCGCTCGGCCCGCAGCCTCACGGTGACCGTGGTCTTGCCGGATCCGTTGGGGCCCGCGATGACGAGCAGAACAGGTCTCACGGCGCCGAGCGCAGCGCCTGCGCCCTCAGCGCGGCAGCATGTGCCAGCGCATCGATGCGGAGCGAGGCCACTCGCTCTCGAAGCCGGACGAGCGTCTCGCGATGCCGAACAGCGACGTCGGCGAACGCCTCCCGCGAAAGCCGACAGAGGTCCTCGTCGGTGGGCTCGACGGCGGGATCTGCGAGATTTATGGCATTGGACATCAGGGCGTAGCGTACCCCGTAAACACCCACGGCGGCCAAACTGCGCCCCGGGCGCGTCGAACGCTCGTCGGAGCGCCTGAAGCGGCTGCTCGCGGCGCGCGTCGAGGGGTGAGTCAGATTACGGGGTGAGGTAAAAACGGATCAGAAGCGGAAGGCGAAGCCGAGCGACCCGTTGGTCAGGTTGCCGTGGAAGTCGCCGCGGTTGATGGTGCAGGCTCCCTGGCCCTGCGACGTGGTGCAGTTGGCGGGGTTGATCTGCGCGCCCGCGGTGTCGCCCGGGGTGACTACCGCGCCGGTAGCGCTGGTGGCGCTGACCGGGGTGAAGAAGAACGTCCCGACGCCGAGGCTGACCGTGAGCCAGCGCCAGCGGTACGAGAGGCCGGCGTGGATGCTCGCGCCGCCATATGCGGGGATGTGCACGACGGCCTGGTTGGCGTTGATACCCTGGGTTTCGTAGGAGAACCCGGCGCGCAGCGCGAGGCGTCCGGGGAGGATGTTGAAGTCGCCTCCGACGCGGACGCCCATCACGTCGCCGAGGTTGCTGTTGAGGGCGATTTTCGCCGGGGCAGGCACCGTCGAACCGGCGCCGACGGTGATGTTGCCGCTGTTGGAAATGGCCGTGGTGCCGAGCAGGCTGGTGGCCTCGTAGGTGAAGTTGGCCTCGACGTCGAAGAGGTCGTCGGACATCGGGTCGTAGCGGCCGCTGCCGTCGTCTTGCGTGGGGCGACCAGCGCGGGGGAGGGCGAAGCGGGCGCCGGCGCGCAGCGTCCACGGGAGGTGAACGCGCATCTCGTCGATGCTGAAAGTTCCGGGCGCCTGGTTGGCGGCGTTGGCGGCGTAGTAGTTGGCGGTGGTGGCGGCGGTGCCCGACGCGCTCACCGGAGCGTGGTAGCGAAACTGCGCGCCGAAGGAGAGAAAGCGCGACGCGAGAATCTGCGTGGAGGCAGCGCCGCCGAGGAAGAAGCCGCTCGCGTTGAGGCGGATGAGAAGGTCGGTGTCAGGCGACTGCGGCGAGGAGTAGGCCGCGTTGGCCATCACGCCGAACTGGAAGCGCGCGAAGCCCGGCTCGAAGGTGAGCCCGAGGCGGACGCGCGGGTGCGGGGCGATCGCGACGCCGATGGGGAGATAGGCGACGAGGAGGTCTTTCTGGAAGAGCATCGAGCGCACCGGCGTCGGCGCTTCGGTGCCGTCGGGCAAGCGCACGCTGTCGTTGAAGACCTGGCCTGATCCCGGGGTGCTCGGGGTGGTGAGGCCGAAGCCGAAGGCCAGCCAGCGGTTGACGCGGTAGCTCGCGAGCACCTGCGCGGCGAGGGCGACGGCGGTGTTGCTGCACACCTCGGGATACGCGCGGCCTGCGTACGACGGCAGGCCCGTGAGCCGATCGTTGGGGAAGCGGGTTCCGGTGCCCTCGATGGGGACGTCGGCGCTGCCGTTGTAGGTGCCCGCGCGCTGGAAGCAGTTGGACGAAGCGCCCACGTTGGCGTTGACCACGAGCTGCCACCCGTTGAGGCCAAGAATGCCTGCCATGTTGTGCGCCACAGCGGAGGCATCGCTCGCGCGCGCAACGAATGCGCCGCCGCGGCCATAGGCCACCGTGCCATTCTCAGGCACCTCCACGCCGTAGCTGTAGCCCGCCACGGGCAGGGCCATCCCTCCGAGGGCCACAACACCGATGAACCGCATTCTCCGTCCGATTCCGTTACGCATGAGCAGGCCTGGCCTCCGTGATTGTTGTCCGTCAGGGGCCACCTCGCAGCGGGAGCGGTGATGGGTCGCGATCGACTGCGCACCCTTGGCCGCGCGTGGCCCTTGGCGGTGATGCTGATCGCACCTTGGGTCGCGCTGCAAGCCCCTTTCGTGCGCCACGCGATCGTCGATCTCGCCGACCGGATGCACCGCGGCGAGGCCGTGGCGTTGCTGCAGTACGTCCTCGGGTATTGCTTCGGCGCGCTGCTGCTCCTGCCCAAGGCGCTGCTCTCCGGCCTCGCGGGATATGCCTATGGACCCGTGAAGGGCCTCTGCGTGGCGCTGCCCTCCGCGACGCTCGGCGCAAGCGTCTCCTTCGGGCTCGGCGCCCTCCTCGCGAAGACCCCGCTCGGTCGCACGCTGCGGGCCACGCCGCGCTTTCAAATCATCAACACGGTGCTGCGCTCCGATGGGCTGCGCATCGCGACGCTGCTGCGACTCGCGCCGGTGATGCCGCAGCCGCTTCTCTCGCTGCTCCTCGGCGCCACCGCGCTGCCGCTCAAGCACCTCGTGCTGTCCATGCTCGTCGGTCTGCTGCCGGCGACGATCATCCACGTCTACGTCGGGTCGCTCGTGCGCTCGGCGGTGGAGCTTCTCGCGACCCAGCGGGCAGAGATGCTCTCGCCGCGCAACATCGCCATCGGGCTCTTCGGGTTCACTCTTACGGCAGGCGTGCTCTACGTCATCGGGCAGATGGCGAAGCGCTCACTCGCCAGGGCCATCGCGAAGTCCACTACTCCGGAACACGACGGAGCGCCGCTCGCACCGTGACCCGCCGCCCGCTCGACACCACCACCTCCGACTCCAACGGCAGATAAGCCTCGCGGGACACCACCAGGCGGTGCGTTCCGGCGGCCAGGGCCACCGCGCGATGGGTCCACAGCGCACACGGGCCGAGGTCGGTCTCGTCGATGGATACCCGCGCATCGACCGGGTCGCACGCGAAGTCCAGCGAGCCCGCCATGGAGGACACCCGCGGCCGCGCGGCGCCGCACCCAAGGAGCGCGATCGCCAGCAGCGCGAGGCCCCGCCGAGTCACTCCCACTCGATGGTCGCCGGGGGCTTCGAGGAGATGTCGTACACCACCCGGTTGATGCCCCTCACCTCGTTGATGATGCGCGTCGAGATGCGCGCGAGAAGCTCGTGCGGCAGCCGTGCCCAGTCCGCGGTCATGCCGTCCTGGCTCTGCACCGCGCGAATCGCGCAGACCTGATCGTAGGTGCGGCCGTCGCCCATCACGCCGACGGTGCGCACGGGCAACAACACCGCGAACGCCTGCCACACCGACTCGTAGAGGCCCGCCTCGCGGATCTCGTGGTCTACGATGGCGTCCGCCGCGCGGAGAATCTCGAGGGAGTCTTCGGACACCGGGCCGAGGATGCGAATGGCCAGTCCGGGACCGGGGAAGGGCTGCCGCCAGAGGATGGTGCGCGGGATGCCCAGCGCCTCGCCCACGGCCCGGACTTCGTCCTTGAAGAGTTCGCGCAGCGGCTCGACCAGGGAGAGCTTCATGTGCTCGGGCAAACCCCCCACGTTGTGGTGACTCTTGATCACCGCGCTCGGACCCTTGAAAGAAACGCTCTCGATCACGTCGGGGTACAGCGTGCCCTGCACGAGGTGCGTAATCCCATCGATCTTCGTGGCCTCTTCGTCGAACACTTCAATGAACACCCGGCCGATGATCTTGCGCTTCTGCTCCGGGTCGCTCACCCCGGCGAGGGCGTCGAGGAATCGCTGCCGCGCGTCGATAACCCGCAAATCAAGCCCGAACGACCCAAGAAACACCCGCTCGACCTGGTCGCGCTCGCCCTTTCGGAGCACTCCGTTGTCGACAAAGATGCACGTCAGCCGGTCGCCGAGCGCCTTCTGACAGAGAATCGCCGCCACGGAACTATCGACTCCACCCGACAACGCACAGAGCGCACGGCCCTCCCCGACGGAAGACTTCACCCGCGCCACGGCCTCTTCCGCGAAGGTCCCCGCGCTCCAGTCAGGAACGCACCCGGCGACGTCGAAGAGGAAGCTCTTGAGAACGTCGGTTCCGCGCGGGGTGTGCGCTACTTCGGGGTGAAACTGCACGCCGTAGATGCGCCGCGCCGCGTGGCCCACCGCCGCGAAGGGAGAGTGTGCGGACGTCGCCAGGGCTTCGAAGCCCGGCGGCAGTGCCACCACGCGGTCGCCGTGGGACATCCACACATCCATGACCTCGCCCGGGTTGAAGCGCGACAGGATGCCCTCGTTGCGGTGCACGGTGACCTTCGCAGCGCCGTACTCGCGGGAGTCCGAAGGCTCCACGCGGCCGCCGCCGAGGTGCGCCGTAAGCTGCTCGCCGTAGCAGATGCCAAGCACGGGAATGAGCAGGTCGAAGATCGCCGGATCGACCGAGGGCGCGCCCGCATCGAAGACGCTCGATGGACCCCCCGAAAGGATGATCGCCACCGGCGCGCGCCGACGAATCTCCGCGAGCGGCATCGTGCAAGGGTGAATCTCGCAATACACCGACTCCTCCCGAATGCGCCGGGCGATGAGCATGGTGTACTGAGAGCCGAAATCGAGGATGAGAACGTGGGCGCGATCCATGATGGAATCGCTCCGTACCACGGACCGGGAGGGACCTACCGCAGGTAGCGCACGCGGCCCGCGCCCTGGACAATCTCCAGTGGGTAGTTGGCTCGCACGTCGGTGAAGGTCTCGACGGAGTGGGCGGCGTCGGGCCAGCGCACCTCGATGCGGTCGATGGTGCAACGGGTGCCGAGGCCGACGTGCACCGGAAGCTCCGTGGCGAGGCCCGCGAGGCCCCAGTTGCCCTGCACATCGCGGGTCTGCGTGACGTCGCCGGTGGTCACCCGCACGCGCGCCCCGATGGCCGCGCGGTTGGCGCCGCCGTCGCCGCGGCCCACCAGGCGGACGGTGGTCCAGTTGGCCTCGCTGGCGATGTTTTCGTAGACGCGCACCACGCTGCGGCCCATCCACGCAGCGCCGCAGGTGCGGGCGGTGGAGGTGCCCACCACCATGTCCACGTCGCCGTCGTGGTCGAAGTCGGCCCAGGCCACGCCGAGGGGACAGGCGTGCCGGATGCCCGCCGCGCGGGACACCTCGGTGAAGTTTCCATCGACGCCTTGCGCGAAGAGCCAGCCAAACTGGTTGGGGTAGTCGCTGCCGCCCGCCCAGATGTCCAATCGACCGTCGTTGTCGAAGTCGAACATCGCGTTGCTGAGCACCCCTTCGTCGCCGGTGCCGGAGGGTGGCACCAGGCCCGTCGCGCGGCGTCCAGGGCGGCGGAAGCGGGTCGGACCGCCCGCCACGGTGTCGTTGACGAGAAGCTCCGCGCGGTCGCTGTTGGCGCCGACGTCGGGGTGGGAGATTTCGCCCGTGTACAGGTCGATGTCGCCGTCGTTGTCGACGTCGCCACAGGCGATGGAGAAGGTGTTGCCGTTGAGGCGCCAGGGGCGCTCTTCGGTGGCGGGGTTCCAGGTGCCGCGGACGCCGCAGGTGAAGCCGGCGGTGACGGCGGGGACCGTCGCCGGGCAGCGGCCGGGCATCGCGGCGCAGTAGCAGCGGTAAGTCTGGTTGTCGGAGAAATCGCGGTTGCTGTCGCCGCCCACGCCGCTGGCCTGTGACTCGTCTTCAAACGTGTCGCCGTGGCTGGTCATCAAGAGATTGAACTGTCGCCCGTAGGCGGCGCCGATGATGTCCAGTCGGCCGTCGTTGTTCACATCACAAGCAGAGAGGCCGTAGAGCGGGCGGTTGTTGGTGACCGTGAGCAGAGAGCCGCTGGTGGACTCCAGGGCCATGCCGACGGCGTCCGTGACCTCCCCGAAGCTCCCGTCGCCCGCGCCGCGAAACATCTGCGACTGTTGTCCAATGGGGAGCCCGAATACCGAGGAGTGATACCCCACCAGGAGATCGACGCGGCCGTCGAGGTTCTGGTCGTTGAAGATCGCTCCGATGGTCTGCGGCGAGCTGTCGGCGTCGGGCGTGGCGTCGCTCACCGGGCCGAGCGCAAACACCCCGTGGCCGTCGTTGAGCAGGATCGTCCCGCGGTCGCCGGGGTCGGCTTCCTGCGCGGCGGTGGGCGTGGCGGTGGGCATGGTGCCCGTGTACGCGTCGAGGTCGCCGTCGTTGTCGACGTCGGCAAAGGCCACGATGGTGACGAGGCGGCCGCGGTCCGTGGTGCCGTCGCGGAGCGCGAGGAAGTTCGACTCGCGGGTGGCCTCGACAAAGCGACGACCCGGCGCGCCGCCCTCGCGCGGACGGTTCATGAGCACGCGCACGAGCCAACCAGTGACCGGGAGGGTGAAGCGGGTGCGGGTGTTGACGACGTCGTTCCAGGCGACGAGGTCGGCGTAGCCGTCGTTGTCGAGGTCGGCGGTGGACATGCGCTTGGCGGTGAGTTCGGCGAGGCCGTAGTCGGCGGTCACCTCGCGGAAGGCCGGGACGGTGGGGTTCCACGCGGCGCCGGTGCGACAGGCCATCGGGGGCGGAGGCTCGCTCGTATCGACGGCCACGTCGGTGACCGCGGAGGCGTCGGTGAGCGCGGACGCGTCGGTCCGTGGCGTGGTCGGGTTGCTGCTGCTGCAAGCCGCAAAGGCGAGCGCGGAGAGGGACAGGCGCAGGCGACGGTTCATCGCCGCGGAAGATACATCAGCGAATCCGCGAGCGTGTTGACACCGATGGGGAACTCGGGCACCCGTCGCGCCCCGAAGAGACGCCCATCATGAAACCACGCACGCCCTGTTGCCTCGCCCCCGCCAACCGCTGCGGCACCCGCTGGGAGGTGCTCGTGAAATGGATCTCCAAGAATACCGGGAAGGGCATTCGCATCGTGGAGTTGAAGGGCGACGAGCAGGGCAAGACGCCGTTCTTCGCGCAGCCCGTGGGCTACGACGGCCGGGCGTTTTTCGTGGCGGGCGACCGTGGGTGCGACACGGAGAAACTGCTGCACGAAGCGTGTCATTTCCTCGTGTCGCCGCCGGAGCGGCGCAACATGGTGAACTACGGCCTGGGCCCGGGGCCGTTTCGTCCGGTGGATGACCTTATCAGCGACAACGAAGAGGTCACCGTGGGGATGCTGCAGGCGAAGCTCGCGCCGGTGTTTGGGCTACCCCCGCACAAGCTTGCGAAGCTCGATTACAACGTGGCGAACAAGCGTCACCTCGACTGGGAGACCGCGGGGGCGCGCGCCGAAGAGGTCTACGCGCGGGTCGTCGGGACGCTGCCGCCGATGGCCTGATCGCCGGTGGGGTGGCCGCCGCCCTCTGGTCGGACGGATTGGCGTCTGCACCCTGAGGAATCCCCTCGGTTTTCATCGAGGAGCCTTTGGTGATTTCGCGAGCCCCCTTCCCCGCTGCCGCGCGCCCTACCCCCACAAGTGGGGGCAGGACTCAGGGTGCTGACAGGTTCGCGATTGCACTGCAGACGTGGGAGCCCTGCCCCCGCCCCGCGGCTGAGCATTGCCCTCATCTTTTCTGGAACGGGCGCCCACTCCGCGGTTGCAGGCCCGCCCGCGAGCCGTCGCAACCGCGGAGTGGGCGCTCTCCCTTCCCGCGGAGATGTGACGAATGCTCAGGCCCCGCGGGGGTACAGGGCGCGCGTCAGCGGGGAAGGGGGCTCGTGCAAACACCGACACTCTTCGATGAAGAGCGAGGGGATGCCTCAGGTCTGCACCCGTTGCACGCGCCCTCTCGTCGAACGGATTGGCGTCTGCACCCGTTGCACGCGCCCTCTCGTCGAACGGATTGGCATCTGCACCCGTTGCACGCGCCCTCTCGTCGAACGGATTGGCGTCTGCACCCGTTGCACGCGCCCTCTCGTCGGACGGATTGGCATCTGCACCCGCTGCACGCGGCCACCTTCGTGAGCACGGCGCAGTGGGATACCCTGCGGCGGATGTCTGGCGATGCTGCGCGCACCCTCGACCCGGAGTTTCCCAACCTCGCGCCGGACGTGGTGGCGGCCTACCGAAACACCCCGGAGCACTGCGTCGCGGAGATCATCGACGGGGAGCTTTCGCTGCTTCCACGACCGCGCCTGCGGCACTCACGCGGGGCCACGCGACTCGTGGGAAAGCTTGTCGGTTTTGATGATCCGGCCGAGGGTGACCCGGGCGGCTGGATGATTCTCGTCGAGCCTGAAATGCACCTCGGTCCGCGACCCGACATCCTCGTGCCCGACCTCGCCGGGTGGCGGCGCGAACGGCTTCCCGAAGGCTTCATCGACGACGCCGCAGCGAACGTCGCGCCCGACTGGTGCTGCGAGGTGCTGTCGCCCTCGACCGAAGCGCACGACCGCGGCCGCAAGCTCGACGCCTACCGACGCGAGGGCGTCGCGCACGTCTGGCTGGTGTCCACGGCGATGCGATCCATCGAGGTGCTGCGTCGGCACGACCTCGGGTGGCTTCTCGTGGCGACCTTTCGCGGCGACGCGGTCGTTCGCGCCGAGCCCTTCGACGCCGTGGAGATCAGCCTCGCCGGGCTCTGGGCGTCGTAGGGACGTTCGCTACGGTTGCGCCGGCGTCCGGGAGAAGTCGCCGCCCGGGTAGATGCCGACCTTGCGGCCGTTTTCCGTACCCGCGAGGCCGCAGTTGCCCTGGGACGCAAACACGTTGTTGGTGCTGTCGGTGTAGAGGCAGAAGTTGAACGCTGCGCTGTGCAGTCGCACCGGGTATCGCGGGTCGAAGCCGTCCGTGTCGGAGCGCTCGAGCGTCCACTGCTGGTTGGCGCTGCCCGCGGCGCAGGCGGTCATGTCGATGGTGCCGAGCCAGTTGGTGGCGGTGAGGCAGCGCATCGACGCCAGGTTGCGAAACGCCCGGCGGTTGCCGCCCCGGTCGATGACCTCCCACTGCCGGTTGGGCTGCGCGCGGTCGCAGGTCGTCGTGGAGCGCACGTCACTGCCGTCGTCGTAGAGGCACCGACCGGATTTGATTCCGAGCAGTGCAAACGGCGCCATGCCTGTCGGGGTTGCGTCGCAGGCGTCGCCCTGGCCGTCCATGTCCGCGTCCTGCTGCGTGGGGTTTGCGACGGCTGGGCAGTTGTCGCGCGCGTCGGGGACGCCGTCGTGATCGGCGTCCGGGTCCAGGGTCGCGTCGCAGGCGTCGCCGAGGCCGTCCATGTCCGCGTCTTCCTGCATCGGGTTTGCGACGGTTGGGCAGTTGTCGCCCGCGTCGGGGACGCCGTCGTGGTCGGTGTCCGTCACGCTGGTGGACGTGTCACACGCGTCGCCCTCGCGGTCGAAGTCGGCGTTGGCCTGCGTCGGGTTGGGCACGCTCGGACAGTTGTCGTAGTTGTCGAAGACGCCGTCGCCGTCGCTGTCAACGAGGGCATCGGTGGGCATCGGACAGCCGCCGGGCTCGCAGCGCCAGTCGGAGAAGAGGTAGTTCACGAGGAGGTTTCGCGGGGCGCACATCTCCTGCGCGAAGGGACCCTCCGTGCAGGCGATGGAGAAGTACCCGCCCGGCCCGCGCGCCGAGTCGCGAATCTGGATGTGCGAGACCGCCGTCCCGGTGAACGCGCCGGTGAGCATGACGCTCCCGCTCTCGACGCCGTTGCCGCTGAAGTCGACGTCCTGCGTGATGCTCCCGTTTCCCAGGAGGCGAATCGGCAGCATCTGCGTGGCCATCGGATCGACGCCGCGCGGGTCGCGTGCGTAGTCGTGCACGGGGATGGTCACCGTGTTGTCGCAGCTCTGATACGTGAACCGGCTGATCACGCGCAGCCCGCTGAGAGAGACATCCCAGGAGATGGTTCCGCCGTGTTCGCAGGGGCCGCGCCAGCTGTTGGGGCCGCTGGGGTTTTGACAGCCGTTCAGGCTGCACTGGAGTTCGTCCTTCCACGCGACGAAGGCGCGCGCGAGGGTGCCGTTGGTCCACGGCAACTCCACAGGGCCGCGCGGCGTCGGGTCGCACACGTTGCCGACGCCATCACGGTCGTCGTCGCCCTGGTTGACGTTCCACACGGCGGGGCAGTTGTCGGCGGCGTCCGGGCGACCGTCGTGGTCGGCATCGGGCGCGCCCATCGACTCGCACGCGTCGCCGATCATGTTCATGTCCGCGTCGGCCTGATCGGGGTTCGCGGTCGTGGGGCAGTTGTCCCGGCCGTTCGGAACGCCGTCGCCGTCGCTGTCGAGCGCGGGCGGCGTGCAGTCGAGCGTGAAGTTGCCCGCCACGATCTGTACGAGCGTGCCGTCGGACGAGGGCCAGTCGAACGCGAGCTTGATGCCCCGGATGGAAGTCGCTGCGGTGTCTCCGGCGCAGTCGAGGCGGATGCGCGGGTCCGCGGACATCCGCCGCGTGGTCGCGCCGACGCACGCTCCGCCGCGAATGTCGGGCATCGCACCGTCGGTGGTGAAACACACCGTGCGATCGGTGATCGCCCGGATGCGCACCTCGCCCGCGGGGGCCGCGAAGTTGTGGCCCGGCCGCGGGTCGAAGATCTCCGTGGGCGTGGGCACCGGCGGCGGCGCATCGCACCCGATGCCGAGCGCGCTCGCGAGCAACGCCGCACCCATCGCGGGACGCACCGCGCGCTGTGAGACCGCCGCAACCGAGCCCTGGGTGGATCGAAGCAACATCGTCGCGACATTACGGTGCGTCGCGCGCGAGTGTCACCTTCGATGTCCAACGCGCGGCGGTGGGCGGCCTGCGGGCGATGCGCCTTCGATGTGACGGGAAAAGGGCAGGCCGCGCGCTGCGTGATAGCTTCCGCGCCCACCGTTACGCGGGCCTCGACCATGCGATTCCCCGGCCGCCGCAAGCACACGCACTACTTCCCGGTTCAGGCGCGCGATCCGCTCTTGCTGCGCGCGGGCATCACCTCGCAGGTGACGAAGACGCACGTCGTCGGCGTTGATCAGACGCTCGTCGACATCGACGCTCGGGTGCCGGACGCGCTGCTCGCGCGCTACGAGTTGGCGAAGGGCGCGTCGATGGTGATTCCCAACGACCAGGCTGCCGCGCTCTACGACGAACTCCTCCGCGACAAGCGCATCTTGTACGAGTTTGCGGGCGGCACCGTTGGCAACACCCTGCACAACTACTCGCTGCTCGCGGACGACGTGTCGATTCTGCTCGGCGTGATGAGCGAGGAGATTCGCCTCGGCACCTCGGGTTACCGCTACCTCTCGAACACCTCGAGCCGCGTGAACCTGGACCATCTGCAGCCCGTCGATGGCCCGATCGGTCGCTGCTTCGCGCTGGTGACGCCCGACGGCGAGCGCACCTTCGCGATCAGCGAGGGGAAGATGAACGGCCTGCGACCGGAGAGCGTTCCGCCTGCGATTTTCGATGGAGCGTCGAGCCTGGTGATCTCGGCCTACCTGCTGCGCTGCAAGGACTCCGACCCGATGCCGGACGCCACCCGGCGCGCGGTCTCGCTCGCGAAGGAGCGCGGCATCCCCGTGGTGCTCACGCTCGGCACACGGTTCGTGATCGCCGAGCGCCCGGAGTTTTGGCGGTCGTTCATCGATGAGCACGTCAACGTCGTCGCGATGAACGAGGAGGAGGCCGAGGCACTCACCGGCGAGTCTGATCCGTTGCTTGCGTGCGATCGCGCGCTTGAGTTTACGGACATGGTGTTGTGCACGGCGGGGCCCACGGGGCTCTACCTCGCGGGCTACACCGACGACGAGGTGAAGCGGGAGACGCGCTATCCGCTGCTGCCGGGCGCCATTCCGGAGTTCAACCGCTACGAGTTCAGCCGACCGATGCTGCGTGCGAAGTGTGAAAACCCGATCAAGGTATTCGCGCACATCGGTCCCTACCACGGCGGACCGGAGCGCATCACCAGCACCAACGGCGCGGGCGACGCGGCGCTCTCGGCGCTGCTGCACGACATGAGCGCCAACCGTTTTCACCACTCGAGCGTTCCAAACTCATCGAAGCACGTGCGCGCTTTCCTGACGTACTCGTCGATGAGCCAGGTGTGCCGCTACGCCAACCGCGTGAGCTTCGAGGTGCTCGCGCAGTCGGCCCCGAGGCTCACGCGTGGACTGCCAGAGCGCGAAGAGGGGCTCGACGACGAGGCGTACTGGGCGCGCTGAGGGCCGACCGATCGCCCCGCCGGGAGTGCCCTCCCCCCTCGCAACGACGAGCAGGCAGACGACCGCATACGATTCCGTCAGAGATTCGCGCGGCGCCGGGCACAGGGGTCGATGCCCACCCCACGGGCACGGCCCCCGTTTGAAGAAGGAGACCTCTTTGATGATCGCAGGCAAGCCGACCCCGATTCTTCTCTGCACGGCGCTGGCACTCGCGGTCAGTGCGTGCGGCAGTGACTTGACCTTCCCTTCAGCCATGCCCGACGCGACCGCCGACGGGAGCGCCGCCCTCGACGCGGGCGCTCCGAGCGACACGCCGCCAACGAGTGACGTGCCTCGGACGCCGGACGTACCGCCAACGAGTGACGTTCCGCCAACGAGTGACGTTCCGCCAACGAGTGACGTGCCTCGGACGCCGGACGTGCCGCCGTCCATCGACGTGCCTCCGACGCCGGACGTGCCGCCAACCAGGGACGTGCCACCGTCCCTCGACGTGCCGCCGTCCCTCGACGTGCCTACGCGCGATGTGCCGGTTGCGATGGACGTGCCTCCGCTGATGGACGTGCGCCCAGGGAGCGACATTCCGTCGGTCGATGTCGTGGTGGCCGACACCGGGGCCGACGTGCGGGTGGACGTGCCCGTGGCGATCGACGTGGTCGATGCCGGGCGCTGCGATGCCGGCGCCGCCGTCGCGGACCCCGGCTGCAGCTTTACCTACAACGCTTACAACGCGAGCGCGTCGGTACGCACGAACAGCACCGTCGCGTGGAGTTGCACCACGGCCCTTCGCACGGTCACGGGCAACGGCATTCCCGACCACGCGACGGGAACCTTTCCCAACAGCAACTGCCCCAACACCATCTCGTCGCGCACGGTCAACGCGACCATGACTCGAAACCCGGTGAACACCGGCGTCTCGTCGCGTATCACGGTGCTGGGCTACGCCCTCAACGGCGTGAAGTTCGACCCCGGCACGGCGGGTACGTGCAACAGCGCCGGCACCAGTTGCAGCCTCATCGACAACAGCGGCAGCTGGAACATCGAAGCCCTGGGCGGCTCGGCCTTCAACTTCGGCGTCGACAGCAACCACGCCCACGTGCAGCCGACCGGCGAGTACCACTACCACGGCATGCCCGAGGCCTACCTCGCCACGGTGCCCACTGCGCCGCGCCTCGTGGGCTACGCGCTCGACGGCTTCCCCCTGTACGCGCGCTATGGCTACGACACCGCGACCAACGGGTGCTCGACGCTGCGGATCATCCGCTCGAGCTATCGCGTGATGGCTACGCCCTCGTCGGGCCGCCCTTCGACCGCCACGTACCCGATGGGAACCTTCACCCAGGACTACGAATACGTCGCAGGCCTCGGCGACCTCGACGAGTGCAACGGCCGCTTCGGCGTCACGCCCGAGCACCCCGCGGGGATCTACCATTACTACATCACGGACAGCTTCCCGTTTATTCAGCGCTGCGTGCGGGGGACTGCGATGGGCGGCACCATGGGTCCGCCCGGCGACGGCGGAACGGGCGGTGACGCGAGTGCGCCGCCGGACAGCGGCACCATGGGGCCGCGCGCATGCACATCGACCACGGATTGCACGGGCGCCTGCCCGACGGGCTCACGCGGCTGCACCTGCGCAACGACGCCGATGGGCATGGCCTGCGCTCCGACCTGCACGACCACCTCCGACTGCCCGGCCGGCCCCATGGGAATGACCCTCACCTGCCGCTCCAGCGTCTGCTCTCCGTGAATTCCATGCGAGTTCACGCATCTTCGAAGTTCGCACCGACCTCGCCGTGAACTCCGCTCGCGCCCTTGCGCTGTCGGGCCTCTCCCTCGCCGCGGTGCTCGTCGCGCCGAGCGCGCATGCGCATCTCATGGTCGCTCAGCACGGCACGCTCAATCTCGTGGACGGCGGTGCCTTCATGGTGCTCTCGCTCCCGGCCGCGGCCTTCCCGGGTGCCGACGACGACCACGACGGACGCATCGCGCGCTCGGAGTTCGAACGGCACTACCGCGACATCGCGGCGACGGTGAGCGCGGGCGTCTCGCTCGTCGATGGCGCTGGGTCGCATGCGCCCGAGGGGGTGCTTCTCAGCCTCTCGCCCGACGACGGCACGCCCGACGCGCCTGCGCCTCAACTCGTGGCCCTCGGACGCATCGCACACCCACGCCCCGACCAGCCCGCCACGCTGCGAATCTCACTCTTCAGCGTCGATGCGAACACTCGCAACCTCGAGGTGCTCGTGACCCGCGGCGACCGGCGGCGCGTGCTCGTATTCAATCGCGACGAGCGCGAGCGAGCACTATTCCCCACCGCCTGGCAGACGTTCACCGACGCCACCCGGCGGGGCGTCGCGCACATCCTCGCAGGCTACGATCACTTGCTCTTTCTCGGCGTCACGCTCGCGGGCGCACGGTCGTGGCGTCGCGTGTTTCTCGCGCTCACCTGCTTCACCGTGGGCCACGCCGTCACCCTCGGACTCTCGGTGCTGGGCAAGGTCGCCGTGGCCTCGTCCATCGTCGAGCCCGCGATCGCGGCGACGCTCATCGGCATGGCGCTTATCGATGGCGTCGCGCACGCGCGGCAGGTCGAGGTCGATGCGCGCCTTCGTTTGGGGCTCGTGTTCGGTGCTGCGCTCATCCACGGCCTCGGCTTCGCAGGCGCGCTGCGCGACCTCGGCATCGAGCCCGAAGACCGCTGGCCCCTCGTGGCGGGCTTCAATCTCGGCATCGAATTCGGGCAGGTCGCCGTGGGCGCAGTCGCGCTCGCCGCCGCGTGGCTCCTCGGTCGCTGGATGCCCTCGGAGCACCGGGCGAAGGCCCGCCAGGCCGTGCGTGGAGTGGTCCTCCTCGCGGGCTGCGCGTGGCTCGTGGCGAGGCTCGCGGGGCGCTAGGCGGCTACGTCCATCGGCGGGCTGCAGCGCGCTCCGTGACTCATCGTTACCCTTATCTTTTCGGAAAGGGAGTGGGCGGCGCTCCCTTCCCCCGAAGATGAGGGCAACCATCAGTCCCAGGAGGGAGGAGGGGCTGCGCGGCAGCACGGTCACAGACGACGGTGCGGCGCGCTTTCTCGCGATGACCTCCTCGACGCAGCGGTGCGCTCTCCTCTCTCTCGCGGCGGTGCCTGGGTCGTGCGGCAACGACCCTCCGCAACCCGCAGGGGCCAGCAGTTTTCGCGTGCATCTGCCGCTTCGCGTTCTGCGGGCGAACGGGTTTACCGAAGTCGTGAACATCACCGGGGGATGGGTCTCCATCGCGCTCGTGCCGGGCATTCGTATCGAGACCTGAGGAGTCGCCGGTCTGGTCACAATCCAGGGATTTTCCTGACTTCGTCGTGATCACGGACGTCGTCGGTGCCGCCGATGTCCGATCTCGCATCCAGGCATCGGGAGTGCCCGCTTCGGCAGTGCTTGCCGGTCTGAGCTCGCCGCAATTCAGAGCAGTCGCTGGTGGGATTTGTTCGTGGCCGCGTACTTCGGGCTCTCGCTCAGGGGGTCGCTGATCGTGGCACTTAGCGCCGCGGGGTCGTCGATGTTGCGGCTGACGCTCGGCATCTCGTGCTCGCCGCGGAAGTCTGCCCGCGAACGTGATGGGTGAGTCTCGGAAACATTTTTCGCCATCGAAGACAACGCACGCTCCCGCGCCACGGTGTCAGCGGGTCCATGTAGATTTCCTCTGCAGCGCGATGGACCCGATTATCACGGGTTGTCCGTGTCCTGTGCGGTGATCCATGCACTCCCGCTTGCGCCCTTCACCGCCCTCCGCCCGCCCGCGGCGGGCTGGCAGATTCCGCATTTCCGGAATCCCTGGTGCGGTCTTTCATCGATCAAAAGCCGCGAGCGTGGCGTGTCGGCCAGCGATGTCCGCGCTCGCACCGCGGCCGTCGATCGACGGTCGGACTACGCACCCGCAGCGAAGACTTCGTCGAGCGTGTGCGCGGTGGCGGCGCGGGCGATCCAGCGATCGAGCAGGGCGACGTCTTGACAGGCGAGCACCTGCGTCCGCCGCGCGTCATCGGCCGGTAGCTTTCGCGCCGCGAGAAACTTGAGCAGCGCCCTGGCCTCCCCACGGGCCTCCCCGCGGGCCTCCCCACGGGCCTCCCCGCGGGCCTCCCCGCGGGCCTCGATACGCTCACCGTACAGTGCTTGAAACTCCTCGCCGAGACGCTGCAATGCCGGGCTGACGGGGATCTTGTGCAGGTCCATGGACACCTCCTGGATGATCTTGGCGAGTCGCTCGTGGAGC
>CANJUR010000041.1 GCA_947477565.1 Deltaproteobacteria bacterium | reverse complement strand
TCTCGAAGCGGGGCGAGAGAGGTTGCGAGAGTCGAGGTGATTCCGCCCTCCCTGCCCCCACTCGTGGGGGCGGGGCCGGGGGTGGGGGCTCGCGTAGAGACGGTGAACCAAGGGTTCTGACGGTAGATCATGGTTTCCCCGCATCCCTGCTTAGCACCTTCGACTCCCCACGACGCATCTCGCTATACGGAACCTCCACATCGACGATGCGCGGCGCGTAGGTGTGCGCGGATAGGCGATGCAACGGGGCACCCACGCTGGCAACGGCATGCGCGGGTCTTCCGAAGGCCCAGGCGCGCGAAGTTGGCGTGTCTGTCGCCGTCCGGACGGGCCCGCCGGTGGAGAGCGTCGCTGGCTCCACTGGTCGCGCGGCCGCGAGCTCGCATCGATCTGCGCGGCGCCGCTGGTCGCGCGGCCGCGGACTCGCATCGATCTGCGCGCCTCCGCTGCGGCTGCGCGGGCGGACGGGGGACTACCTGCGCGCCTCCGCGTCGGCTGCGCGGACGGACGGGTGACTACCTGCGCGCCTCCACGTCGGCTGCGCGGGCGGACGGGCGACTACCCGCGCGGCTCCGCGGCGGCGGAGTCGCCGAATAGCACTGGGAAAGACCGGGTTTCAGCGGACGTCATCGTCATCACGGCCCAGCGATCCGTGGCCGCGTGAGCGCTGTCTCGATCGGCGCGAAGACTCCATTCCTCCCCCTTCTGTGGCCATCTCGGACGCCCATCACGCAATCGTGGGTGCACTGCTCCGGGCGCTCGGTGCAGGGCCGACGATCGTCGCAACCAACCCCATGCAGACGACCTCATCGGGGCACCCTCCGGCCGCCGAGGAGGTCGCCCCCGTTACCACCAGCGGCGGAGCGCCTCCGCGAGCGGCGTCGCGATTCGCGCCACCTTCGACTCCCCGATACGCATCTCGGCAAACGGATCAAACGGATCAGCCACCAGGTCGCGGCGCACCTCCATGCAGAGGGTGCGTCCAGGCCATGCGGTGGCGTGATCCCAGGCGAGGGTGCTCGGGTGCAGCGGGTACGTGTCGCCGTCGGCCACGGTGACGCCCGCGGCGGTCATGGTGACGCGCAGCGCATCGACCACGGCGCCGGGAAGGTACGAGGTGCCGTCGAGTCCGCGCCCGATGAGGTCGATTTCCGGGCGCAACGGCCAGGTCGGCTCCACCGCGGGCTCGTACGCGCGCCGCAGGTTGGTCACGATGTCCGCGTCTACCTCCACATCGACGGTGCGCGGTGCGTAGGTGTGCAGCATCAGCATCGCGCCCGTGGGCATCGTCGCCGCGACCGCCGCGCGCACGGCCCCGACGTAGGCGTCGTAGCGAGCGCGGAGGAGGGCGCGGTCGTCCGGGGCGGTGATCCAGGGCATGAGACCGGGGGTGACCTTGCCGGCCTTGAAGTCCTCCGCGGACGCGTCGATGCGGCGGTTGCAGTCCATGAACGTGCGCGGCACGCGGCACCGCAAGATGGCCACCGTGCGCGAGGGCTCGAGGGCGACGAAGCAGCGCGCGACCGCGACCGCAAGCTCCGGGGCGCCCGCGTCGGTGTTGACGTGGAAGAAGTCCACGAGCGCGGCGGGCAGCGGGCTCTGCAGAAGCGACTCGACGGCCCGGAAGTCCGCGGTGGTGGTGGCGCCGTGGGGAATCTCAATCAACAGGTCCGGAGCAGCGTCGGAGCGGGCACGGTTGCCGCGGATGACCTCGACGTCCACCACGGCGGCGATGGGAGAAGCGACGAAACTCGGAGCGGGGGCGGCACGCATGGCGCGCGAGGGTAGCTCAAGGCACCGGGGGCGGTGAGAATCAGCCGTCTTCGACGGAGAAGACCGTGTCGCGAAGGCCGTGCCGGGGAGCGTAGCCGAGGGCGTCGCGGGCCCGGCGGTCGTCGATCATGGAGACGTAACGGATGTGATCGAGCTCCGGCGCGGGGAAGCTCGAGAGCCGGTAACGGAAGAGCTTCTCAAAGAGAGAGCGGGCGGCGTCGTGCGGGAGCGGCAGCCGCGGGCGGCCGAGCATCTTCAGGATGCGGGACAGCGGCACGGGCTCCGGGCCGGCGAGGTTGAAGATGCCGCGGGTGCCGGGGCGCAGCGCCAACACGACGGCCCGGGCCACGTCGTCGAAGTGAATCACCTGCATCATCGGGTCGAAGCCCAGGAGCGTGGGGGCCACCGGGAGGCGGAGGTAGTTGCTCGGCGCGTTGTGCACCGCGCCGAGAATGTGCGTCGGCCGGAGGATCACCGTCTCGCAACTCGGATGCCGCCAGAAGAAGCTCTGCGCGAGCATGTCGACCTCGATGAGGTCGCGGATCTCGCTGAAATCCTGGCTGCCGAGCAGCGGTGACTCCTCCGCGAGAAACTGCGGGTTGTCCGGCCGCGGGCCGTACACGCTGGCGCTGGAGAGCAGCACCAGCTTGCGCACCCCGAACTGCGCCATGGATTCGAGCATCTTGCCGAATCCGACGACGTTCCAGGAGTGGTGCTCGTTGGTCGAGGCGCGCGGGTCGTGCATTACGCCGAGGTGCACTACCGCCCGCACGTTGCCGGCGCGAAACACGTCGCGCATCTTCTTGCGCCGCAGGTCGATGCGCAGGTGCGTGACGTCCTTCGGCCGATCGGGAAACTCCCGCCGATCGACCCCGATGACCCGCACCATCCGGTGCAGCAGCCGCACGACCCGCTTGCCCAGACGCCCCACCGCGCCGGTGACCACCACCGACTCGTCGCTGCCAATCGCAGCCGTGAGCGTGTCGTCGTCGTCCCGCAGGCTCATCGCTCGCTCCTCGCGTCGTCGAGCGCGTCGGTCACTGCGCCCAATTCACGGTGCACGTCGTTGGGCCAGTGCGGCGCAAACCGCAGCACCCCGTCGGGGCTCGACGTGGCCACCCCGCGGTCGGCGAGCGCCTTCGACCACCACGGCGCGTCGCGGGCGTCCCCCGCCGGAGGCAGCACCCCGAGGATGCACGATCGCTGCGCTGGTGTAGTTCCGCGCAGGCTGCGAAACCCGCGGGCGACGAGGGCGGGCTCGAGCGCGTCGAGGTACCCGTTGGCGTGCGCGTGGATGTTGGCGACGCCGAGGGCGGCCAACACATCGACGCTGGCCTCGAGCGCGACGCATCCCACGGAGCTGAACGCACCGCCCTCGACGAGCCCGGCGTCGGTGCGAACCGGGCGGTCGTAGCGCAGCAGCCCGGGGCCGTGGATGAGAAACGAGAACGCGTCCTCGTGGGAGAGCCACCCCGCGAGGTGGGGCTTCATCGCGCGGGACAGAGCGCCGCGGAGGTAGAGCATCCCGGCGCCCTCCAGGCCCATCAGCCACTTGTGGCCGCCGCTCGCGAGGGCGTCGATGCCGTCGGCCTCCACGTCCATCGGAACCGATCCGCACGCCTGGATGGCATCGACGAAGAGAGCGCCGCCGACGGAGTGCACCCGGTCGGAGATCTCCCGCAGGGGCATCCGTAGCCCGCTCTGAAACTGCACCGCGCTCACCGCCGCGAGGCGCACTCCGCGGGCGCATTCGGCGTCGATCGCTGCGAAGAAGCGGGTCGGGTCGGTGCGCGCGAGGTCGGCGTCGATCCAGGCCAGTTCGAGGCCGAAGAGTTCCGCGGCGCGCTGCCAGGGCGTGACATTGGCGGGAAATTCACCGCGAAAGCAGAGCACCCGGTCGCCGCGCTCGAAGGGAAAACCCATCGCTACGTGGGTGATGCCGAGGCTGGTGTTGGGCACCAGCGCGACCTCGCCGGGCTGCGCGTGGATGAGCGCGCCGAGCTTCTGTCGGAGGCGTTCGCGCTGATCGAGGGTGATGCCGAAGGCCCCAGCGCCGCGGCGGCCGTAGTCCCCGAGGAGGCCGATCACGGCACGGCGGGCGACCAGGGACGGCGGCGAAACCGCGGCGTGAGCGAGGTACGCGCGGGCCTCGAGGTCGGGGAAGAGCGAGCGATCACCAAGGCGGGGTTCGAGCTGGCTAAGGGTCATCGGGTGATTTGCGACCGTACCATCGGTCACGCGGCGCGAGCGCGGATCACCCGGCGGGCGGGTCGGCGCTCCCGGTGGTGTCCGATGCCCCTGAAGCGAGCAACGGGGCGAGCAGTGCGTCCGCCGTGTCGAACTCGAAGTCATCGAGCGCTCTCGCGAACTCTACCCAGGCTGCGCCGAGGCGCGCCCGCAAGAGTGGCTCGAGGGCGCGCGACTGCTCGATCGCCGCCGGGCTCTGCGAGCGGAGCGTATGCGCCAGCCGCAGGAGTTCGCCCTGAGACTCCGCGCTCCAGGTTTCGGGGGCGGGCGGCATCAGGGTCGGGAGCATCACCGGGCTCGCCCGCAGGACGTCTTCGATCGCCCGCAGGGTGCGCGGCAGCCACTCTCGCAGGGGCGCCAGGTCGGCCTCGGTCACCGGCGCCGAACCAAGCAGGAGACGCTCCAGGTCGCCGGCCTTCTCGGCGAGCGGCCGGGCGCCGATGGTCCCGGCGAGACCCGTCAGGGTGTGCGCGAGCCGCCGCACCTCCGCGCGGTCGCCGCTCGCCAGGAGATCGCGCATCTCGTCGATGATGTTCGCGTGGGTCGCCGCGAAGCGTCGCAGGATCACCTGGTAAAGCTGCTCGTTTTCGCCGACGAAGCGCAACCCGCGGCTCCGTTCGATCACCGCCTCCGTCGGGCGCGTCGTTTCGCGAGGCGGGAGCGGGCCCGTGTCTCTGGTGGCGGCCTTCGAATCAGCTTCGGCCCGGTAGCGAAGTACCGTGCGCACCAGTCGCTCGGGGTCGATTGGCTTGGTGAGGTAGTCGTTCATTCCGAGCGAGTGGCAGCGGTCGCGCTCGTCGCGTGTCGCGTTGGCGGTCAGCGCGACGATCGGGAGGTCTGCGAATCGGGGCTGGGCGCGCAATCGAACGGTGGTGGCGTAGCCATCGAGCACCGGCATCTGGAGGTCCATCAGCACCAGCGCGAAGCCGCGCGCGTCCTGGTCCAGTCGCTTCAGTGCCTCCTCGCCATCGTTGGCGGTCTCCACGGTCGCCCCGCTCTGCGTGAGCACCTCGACGCCGATCTGGCGGTTGATCTCGTTGTCATCGACCAGCAACACGCGCATCCCGGCGAGCCTGTCGCAGTCCTCCTCGACGGCGAGCGAGGTCGGTCGCAGGGTGTCCGGGCTGCGAAGCAGATCGACGATGGAGTCGAAGAGCAGCGAGCTACTGACAGGCTTGTAGAGAATCGCGTTGGCGCCCGCCCCGAGGGCCGTGCTTCGGGAGTCGTCGCGTCCGTGGGCCGTGACGATGACGATGGGCACCGTCGGATTCGCGCGGCGCAGGCCGAGCACGGATTCGGTCCGGCTCATGGTTTCTAGGGTCCAGTCGAGCAAGATGATGGAGTACGGGTCGCCCTCCTCGACGCCCGCGCGCAGCCGCTCGAGGGCCTCCTCCGCGGTGGCCACTCCATCGGGCCGCATGCGCCACGCCCGGACCTCTTCTTCGAGCAGCGAACGGAAGAAGTCCACGTTGTCCACGATCAAGACGCGCTTGCTGTAGATCCACTCGGGGCAGGTGTGCTCCCCGGCGAGGTAGGCTTTCCCGCTCTCCAGCCAGAGTGCGAAAGAGAACGTGCTTCCGACGCCGGGGGTGCTCTCGACCTTGATGTTGCCGCCGAGCATCTCCACCAGGCGCTGCGAAATCGACAGGCCGAGGCCTGTCCCCCCGTAGCGCCGCGTCACCGATCCGTCGGCCTGGGTGAACGCCCGAAAGAGAAGGCCGCGCTGCTTCGCGGTCATTCCGATGCCGGTGTCACGGATCGCAAACTCGATGCGCGTGCGCTTGCCGTCGTACTCGAGCGCGTGCACCGAGACGACCACCAGGGCGCCTTGTTCCGAGAACTTGATGGCGTTGTAGGTGAGGTTGAGCAGCACCTGCCCGAGGCGCAGCGCGTCCCCGACGAGCACCGGTGGGAGCTTCGGATCGACGTCGAACTCGAGCGTGATGCCCTTCTCGCTGCCGGCCTGCTCGGCGACGATGCGAAGGTTGTCCAGCACCGTCGCGAGATCGAACTCGGCCGCGTCGATGTCGAGCCTACCCGCCTCGATCTTCGAGAAATCGAGGATGTCGTTGATGAGTCGCAGCAGGGTCGTGCTCGAGCGATGGATCTTCTGGAGGTAGTCCTGCTGCCGCGTCGTCAGCTCGGTGCGCAGCGCGAGGTGTGCAAGGCCGATGATGGCGTTCATTGGCGTGCGAATCTCGTGGCTCATGTTGGCGAGGAAGAGGGACTTCTCGCGGGTGGCTTCCTCGGCCACCTCCTTGGCTTGCACAAGCTCGCGCGTGCGGGTCGAGATGATCTCCTCAAGAGAGGCCTTGTTCTCCGAGAGTTCCTGGTTTCGTGCCTCCAGATCCCGGTGGAGGATGCGCTCTGAGCGCTTGGCGACGATCGCTTGCAGGCGCTCGATGGCCCTCGCGTCGAGCCGCACCGCCGTCACGAGCGGCCAGGTGCGCGTCTCCCCGCCGAGGTCTGTCATGCGCAGCCGCGTCTCGCCCGGCAGGTGCTCCAGATGCACCGTGATTCGACCCTCGCCCGGCCTTACGCGGCGCAGCGCCCGCGCCCAGCTGGAGAAGTCCAACGCGCACTGCACCGACTGAATCTCGGTCGCGCCGAGCGCCTGTCCGAGCGCCCACACCTGTCGTCGCGAAAAGACGATCGTGTCGTCTTCTCCGACGTCGAGTTCACCGATCGGGATCATTCCACTTCCCCGCGCCGACGCTGGTCGTCTCTGCTTTTCATTCGATTCGCTTCAGCGCGCGCACCACCGTGCCGCGCCCGAGTTGTGACGTAATCTCGAATTCATCCATCAGCCGCCGCACGCCCGGGAGTCCGAGGCCGAGTGTTCCGCCGGTGCTGAAGCGCTCCCCGATGGCCTGCGCGACGTCGGCGATGCCCGGGCCGCGATCCTCCACGATGAGCTCGATCGCCCGCTGCCTCGGGGTCTCCAAAAGCCGCCCGTAGAGTTCTCCGCGCTGGGCGTATTTGACGACGTTGGTGGTGAGTTCGATCGCTGCCGTGGTGATGCGCGCGATGTCTATGGTGCTGGCGCCGGACCGCTGCGCCCACGCACGAAACCGGCTCGCGACGATGGGGATGTCGAGCTCGCCGTCGATGCAAACCCGCAGCGCATATTCGGTCGGTGTACGGGGGTGCAAGCCTAGCGCCCCGACCTCGGCGTGAGCAGGGCGAGGGCGTCCTGGACGGAGCGCGACGTCTCGAGGCCGTCGAGGTCCACGTCCGACTCGACGATCCACTGCACCAGGGCGGGGCGCAGGCCCACGAGCACCCCGCGCACGCCGAGCAGCGCCGCCATCTGGAGGGTCTGCCGGAGCGCGCGAAAATCCTCGGCGTCACAGAGATCGACGAGGGAAATATCGAGGACGAGTCCGCGCACCTTCGAGCGCCGAATCGACTCGAGAAGCTCTCGTTGAAACGCTCCGAGCGCCGCGCCGAAGAGGTCGCCGCGCACCTGCGCGATCAGGCAGGGGCCGATCACGTTGAGCGCGGTGTTTCCGCGGAGCGCGTGATCGTCGTCTCTCACTCGTTGTGGCTCCGCACCAGCTTGATTCCGACGAGGCGCAGGGACTCTTCGAGCGCGTCGCGGAGCGTGGCGTGCGTGTCGATGGCGCTGACGTCGATGCCCAGCTCGATGATGGTCTGTGCGATGGCTGGCGAGAGCCCGGAGAGCAGTGCTTTGCAGCCCATCAGCCGCGTCGCCCGGGTGAGCTTGATGAGGTGGTTGGCCACCGCGGTGTCCACGACCGAGACGCCGCTGATGTCGATGATGAACACCCGCGCACGCGTCTCGGCGATGCGGCCGAGCACCGAGGAGAGAATCTCCTGCGCGCGTCGGGAGTCGATGAGACCGACCACCGGGAGCATCAGGACGTCTTCGGCGACGGAGGTCACCGGGGTGGACATCTCCGTGAGCGCCTGGGCCTGTCCGGCCATCTTTTCGTTGATGATATGGTTGTAGGAGACGGTGACCACGGCGGTGTCGAGATGTATCAGCTTGGTGATCGCGCGGTAGGTCTCGTATCGAGTGTCGGACATCGGGAGCATGTCCGTGAGCATGGCGAGGGAGATGTCCATGGCCGCGAAGTACGCCGCGACGGACAGGCCGATGCGGGCGTGAACCTCGCCGACGTGACGCCGATTGATCACATACGAGTCATCGACGACGCCGATGAAGAACCGCTTCCAGTACTCCACCTGCATGTTCTGCACGTGCCGCAGCAGCGTCTCGTCGTTGAAGTACTGGCCGAACTCCGGCTCCTGCCGGAGCCACGCGTAGAACTGTTCGACGTACTCGTCGAGGCGGGGAAGTAGCTCTGCACCGCTTGCGCGGACAAGCTCGAGGTCGCGCGCGTTGATGCGATGGCGCGAGAGCATAGAAACTGCGGTCATGTTGTCACCGTTAGCAGATCGTGGGGTTGCACGGAGTCCTCTGCGTAGCGTTGCTTGATCTCAAGCATCTCCGGTAGCGCATCGAGAAACCGAGGCATCAGTCGGGGGTCGAAGTGGGTTCCGCTCTCGCCGCGGATGTACGAGATCGCGTCGGGTATCGGCCAGGCTCGCTTGTACGGGCGGGCGGTGGTGAGGGCGTCGAAGACGTCTGCGAGTGCGACGATGCGCGCGAAGAGTGGAATCTCCTCGCCGGCGAGGCGGTTGGGATAACCCGTCCCGTCCCATTTTTCATGGTGGTTGAGGGCGATGAGCCCGGCGTCCTGCAACAGCGGATCGTCGGGAGAATCGAGGATGTGCGCGCCGATTTCCGGGTGTTTGCGCATGATCACCCACTCGGCCTCGTCGAGCTTGCCGGGCTTCTGCAAGATGCTGTCTGGAACCCCGATCTTGCCGACGTCGTGCATCGGGGCGGCCTGGAGCAGGCGGTCGAGTTCTGCTTCCTTCAGGCCGAGGCTCGCTGCCAGGGTGCGCGAGTAGTAGCTCATTCGCACCACGTGGAGTCCGGTCTCGTTGTCCCGGTACTCCGCCGCCCGACCGAGCTTGCGGACCACCTCGAGGCGCTTCTCCTCGAGGTCGCGGGTGCGCTCACGAACCTTCTGTTCGAGGGCTCGGTTTTGGTCCTGCAGGGCGAGGTGAATTCGGATGCGGGCCCGGACGAGCACCGGGCTCAATGGCTTCGTGATGTAGTCCACCGCGCCGACATCGAACCCGAGTTGCTCCTGGTGTTCGGCGCCAAGCACCGAGCAGAAGATCACCGGGATGTGTCGAAGCCGCGGGTCGGCCTTGAGTGCGCGGCAGACATCGATGCCCGACATTCCGGGCATCACCACGTCGAGCAGGATGAGGTCGGGCTGTGTCTCCGCGGCGAGTTGCAGTGCCTTTTCGCCGCTCTTCGCGATCGTGAGGGCGTAGTCCGACCGCAGTATCTGGTTGAGGACGATCAGGTTCTCGGTCGTGTCATCCACGATGAGGATGGTTGGCACTGGGGGAGCTATTTCCACGATGCCCTCTGGCGGTCGCTCTCGGTCCAAGAATCTGATCTTTCGGCAGGAGTTTTGACCCTTTAACGGCAAGCTCGGCAGATCTCCTTAGTCCTGCTTCCGTTTTTTGGGAATTTCGCGTGCTGACGCCCTGACGTGGCGTGTCCTGGACGCCGCTGGCATCCCCCTGCCTGATGGGGTAACCGATAGCCCTTCCAAGCCATGAACCCCTTCGAAACGCTTCGGGCGCTCTACGCCACGCGACCGGTGATCCTCGCGCCGATGGAGGACGTCACCGACGTGGTTTTCCGTCGGCTGTGCCGCTCTGTCGGCGCGCACTTCTGCGTCACCGAGTTCGTCAACGTGGAGGGTCTTCTTCGCGGGTGCCGCACGGCGAAAAGGAAGGTGCAAATCGCCGCCGACGACACGCCCACGGTGATCCAGATCTACGGCAGCGATCCGTTGCGTCTGGCGGAGGCCGCGACCGTCGCCGAGCGCGCCGCGCCCACGGCCATCGACATCAACTGCGGCTGTTGGGTGCCGAAGATCGCCGGACGCGGCGCGGGCGCTGGGTGGTTGCGCAATCCGGCGTCGATGGTGTCGATGGCGAAGATGGTGGTCGAGCGCGTGGCCCTGCCGGTCACGGTGAAGACCCGCATCGGGTACGGGCCGGAGAGCGACATGCCCATCGTCGATCTCGCGCGAAGGCTCGAAGACGTCGGGGTTCAGGCGCTCACGGTGCACTGTCGCACCGCGCAGATGGGTCACTCCGGCGCCGCGGACTGGGACTGGGCGCGCAAGGCCCACGAGGTGGTGTCCATTCCCGTGGTGGTCAACGGTGACATCAAGTGCGCCGACGACGCGCGCCGCGCCCTCGACGACACTGGCTGCGCGGGCGTGATGGTCGGCCGCCGCGCCATCGAGCACCCGTGGATCTTCCGTGAGGCCCGCACCCTCCTCGACGACGGTGTTGAGTGCGCGCCGCCCACCTGGGACGAGCGCATCGACCTCTGTCTGGAGCACCTCGCGGCCAACGTCGCCGAGCGCGGCGAGCGACACGGCGTGGCGGTCACCCGTCGTCACCTTACGGGGTACCTGAAGGGCCTCCCGGGTGCTGCGGTGCTGCGGCAGCGCCTCGTGGTGACGGACACCATGGCCGCGTGCGTCGAGTTGTTGGAGGAGTCCAGGCTGCGGCGCGCGACGGCTCGCACCCACGACCTGGAGGCCGCGCTGTGAATCTCAAGGCGATCACGAAGGGTTACGGCGAGCACGTGGCCGGTCTCCAGCGCGCCTACGAGGCTGCCCTGGCCGCGAACGGCTTTGACGCCGTGGTGGTGCACGGCGGCGCGGCGAAGAAGCGGAGCGAGTTTGACGACCAGTGGTGGCCGCTACGGGCGACGCCGCACTTCCAGCACTGGGTGGCGCTGCACGAGCCGGGCGCGGTGCTCATCGTGCGCGTCGGGCGTCGGCCGACGCTGCTGCGGGTGACCGCGGTGGACTTCTGGGAGCACGCCGCGGCCCCGGAGAGCGACCACTTCGTCGAGCACTTCGAGCACGTCGCGCTCGCGGCGGGCGACGACGCGAAGGAGCACCTCCCGACCGGCCGGGTGGCCTTCGTCGGTGACGAGGCAGGGCTCGCGGCGCGCTGGGGCATCGAGGCGGTCAACCCACCGGCGCTGGTGGCGGCGCTCGACGCGCTGAGAGTTTACAAGACCATGTATGAACTGCGCTGCCTGGCGGAGGCCAACCGGCGCGCGGCGCACGGGCACTCGGCGCTGCGGCGGGCGTTCTTCGAGGGGGCTTCGTCGGAGTTGGAGTTGCACCTCGCGTATCTCGCGGTCACGCAGCAGGACGACCCGGAGACTCCCTACAAGAACATCGTGGCGTACGACGCCAACGCGGCCACGCTGCACCACGTGGCGTACGCGCGGCGTCGGGTGGGGGAGGGCGGTCCGCGGACGCTGCTGCTCGACGCGGGGGCGACCTGTCTGGGGTACTGCTCGGACATCACCCGAACGTGGGTGCGCGACGGTGGCGATGCGACATCGGCGGTGTTTCGTGGGCTGGTCGAAGGCATCGAGGCGCTGCAACTGCGGCTCTGCGCCGCGGTGGTGGTGGGGATGAAGTACGAGGCGCTGCACGACCGCGCGCACGACGAGGTGGGCGCGCTGCTCGCGGCGACCGGCGTGGTGAAGTGCTCTGGCGACGAGGCGGTGTCTTCGGGGCTGACGAGGGCGTTCTTTCCGCACGGGCTCGGTCACTCGCTCGGGCTGCAGTGCCACGACGTCGGGTGCGCGGTGCTGAAGCCCCGGGCGGACAACCCCTTCCTGCGCAATACGAGCACCATTGACGTGGGTCAGGTCTTTACAATCGAGCCAGGATTGTATTTCATCGACGCGCTGCTGCGTCCGGTGCGCGAGGGTGACGGAGCCCACCGGGTGGACTGGAAGCTCGTAGAAGCGCTGGCGCCGTTTGGGGGCATTCGCATCGAAGACGACGTGGTGGTTACGGACGGCGCGGGCATCGACAACCTGACGCGCGCGGTGCTGCCCGAGGGCGGCGGGGCGGCATGAGATGTCGAGTGCTCGTGATCCCGATACCGAGCGCTCGACATTGCCACTGCTACTGCGACGCCCTGTCGCTCACCGGGGCTTCGTCTTCTCCAACTTCTTCGCGTGCGCCGTGAGGGCCGCGCCCAGGTCCGCGAACTGTCGCTCCTCGATGCGACCGAGGGACCATCGTTCGCCGCGGTACTGCACCGCAACATTACCCAGCCCGTGGCCCCCGAAGGACTCCCGTAGAGCCCGTACGCCCGGCGCGCCCTTCGTCGTCTTCTCCTTCCCCCGCTTCTTCTGCAGCACGACGTCCCGCATCTCGTCAAAGGTCAACGTCGCGAACGGCACACGCTTGTTTCCGACGTCGACCTTCGTACGCGCCGGGTCGACGCTCGCACGCGGCAGCTCCGCGCCCGACTCGGCCTCAAGATAGTCGATCAGTAGCGCGAGCTTCCGCACTCCGTGCTTCTTCTCGTGCTCGGTGTTGAAGTGCCGCGCCACCCGAACGCTGTCACGCAGCATCGAAAGCGTTACCCCTGGCAGGGTCTCCGCGGTGAACCCCTTCGCGCTCTTGAATACGACTGCCAGATACTGCCACGCTGGCCTTCGCTGCGGGCTTCTTCGCTGCTCCCGTAAGTCCCTTCCCCTGAGCCTTGCTCTTTTCCATGTCTCACGATGCCTGCCCTCGCGGCGGCGGTGCGAGGGTTCGCCGCCGTTCGCGTTCCTCTGCTCGACGCCGAACGGTGGCGCAATGCCGATCGGGCGCCGGAACCTCGCCGTGGGGTCGACATCCGGTCTTCGCGCCCCGCATGATTGCAGGCCCTTCTGAACGGAGTATCGACAATGCCTGGGCTGACTCTGCGCGAAGAATTCCAGGGCCGACGCCTCAAGGGCACGGCGATCGAGCTCACCAACAGACAACATCGGAGCGACGCAGGTCGCTGTAACCGAGTCTCTGAGGCTCAGCCTCCATCGCCACAACTTCAAGTTTCTATGGGATCTGGTCTTCCAGCACCACCCGAATGGCAACTATGTGCGAGGGATGTGGGAGCCACGGGGCAACAAACGTACTGATATCCCCGGAACCAACCTGCTGCCCTCGCCACGCCTTGAACGAGAAGCAGCCCGTGCAGACGAGCTTCGGCTTCGACGACCAGGAGACCCGATGAGGCCCGACGCCATGACGCAGGTTGACGATGTGCTCGAAACCCTCGCGACGCTCAACGACGAGCAGCGCTCGCTGGTGCTGGACTTCGCGAGGATGCTCCGCGCCCGATCTGGAACGATGGTGCCCGACGATCTCTCGCCCGCGGGAAAGCAGTACCTGGACTGGCAGGCTGCGGTCGACGCGCGCGCCTCTCGGGCGCTGACGGAGTTCCGGCGGCGTGTGGAGGCCGAGGGCCTGTCGCCCGATGGCGAGCTCGATCGCGCAGAGTGGCCTGAAGACATGGCCCCCGGATCGAAATCGAGCGTCTCGACTTGAGGCCGCGCATGACCGTCGTCGCGGGGCCCTCCGGGAGTGGCAAGAGCACCCTCTTCGCCGTCGCTGCCCTCGCTCCGGATGCGTTCAACGTCGACGATCGCGCGGCGAGGGAGCACGGCTCCTACGCGGGCATCCCGCCGGAAGTCCGCACGCGGGCCCAGCGCGAGTGCGAGAAGTTCGTCGCGAATCACATCGAGCAACAGCGATCCTTTGCCGTCGAGTCGACCCTTCGCTCGGACGCGGCGCTCCGTCAGGCCGCGGCGGCGCGGGCGGTGGGCTTCACGACCTTCCTGATCTACGTCTGTGCGGGAGCCGTCGCGGAGCACCTCCGTCGGGTCGCGTTGCGTGGACGACTCGGTGGGCACTCGGCCCCCGAATCGGAGATCCGGGACATCTACGCAAGGAGCCTGGGCCACCTCGCGACGGCGCGTGGGCTCTTCGACGAGGCGAACCTCTACGACTCCTCCGAGCGATGGGGACTCCCTCGATGCGTCGTTCACCTCCGCGCGGGGCGGGCGAGCGAGCTTCCCCCGGTAGCTGGTTGGGTTCCAGATGTGTGGAGGGCCTCATGAATCACCTTCGCGTTGACACCTGGACACGCCTCGGTTTCTCGCTTCTCTGGGATCCCGCGGCACTGGCGTGAGTGGCCTCTCCAGAGTCGCAGTCAGGTCCTCGGCCGACTTTCGGAGCGACTCTCCTACGACCGCCTTTCCCGCGAAGCGCTCAGCGATCCGGAGTTGCGCCGCACGAAGGAGGAGCTCGCGGCGGCGCTCTCCAACGCCTCGGAGGCACGGCAAGTGATGTTCGAGCTGTTTCAAGACCTCGCTGGGTTCTCGCTCGACGACGACAAGCCTGCCCGGCCACGATCAGGGGTGTGGACGGAGCGCCGGCGAGGGTGCCCACGGTCCGATGACGAGCGCTCGACATCCCGATGACGAGCGCTCGACATTGCCACTCCCGCCGCGTCACTCTGGAACCCGCTGTCGTCTCGACGTAGCCTCCCGCCCACGATGAACAAGACACGCTGGTGGGTGCTGCTGCTTCTGGTTCTGGCAGCGATGTGGATGTCTCCGCTCGCGGCGCTTGCGCAGCACACGGGCAGTAGCTTCGGCTCGTCGAGGTGGGGCTCTGGCAGCTCCGGGTCGCGGCCGTCGTCGTCGGGCTCGTCGCGGCCGTCGTCTTCTTCGGGCTCGTCGTGGTCGCGACCGTCCACCTCCTACGGCGGCGGCAGCTCCTACGGCTCGAGCAGCGGTGGCGGTGGCGGTGGCAGTAGCAACGATGGACCCGGCAGTCTCTGCTGTACCGTCGCCTTCCTGCTCATCATCGTGGTGGTGGTGGTGATCGCGCAGAAGAAGAACGGCGGCGGCCGCGCGATGGCGCCGCAGTACTCGCCCACGGGCGGTCCGATGCCGATGCCGCAGGGGGGAATGGACACCTTCGCGGTGGGCGTGTTGGCCATCGCGTTTGACTCGCGGGCGCGGGCGCAGATTCAGAGCGGCATGGCGCAGATCGCGGAGCGGAGCAACATGGGAGGCAACGGTCTGCCGGGGAAAGCGCGCGAGACCGCGCAGCTGCTGTCGCAGCACCTCGATGCGGCGTACATGACCCAGCAAGCGCTGAGCGAGGGCATCACCATGCAGACCGCGCAGCAGTACTTCGACGCGGCAGTGAGCGACGCGCGCGGGCGCTACATCATCGAGACGTTGCGCAACGACGCGGGCGGCGTGCGCAAGGTGAGCGGGCCGACGATGACCGCGCGGGCCGAGGAGGGCGGCGGGTTCGTGGTCGTCACCATCGTGGTGGGACGCCGCGGCGGGTTCTTCGGGTTTCAGCCACCGACCAGCCGACCGATCCTGGCGCAGGACCTCCAGGTGATCTTGCAGGGCGACGCCAACCTCAACGCGATGGAGGTCATCTGGCAGCCGAGCGACCAGAACGACGTGATGTCCTCCGCCGAGATGGCCCAGGTCTTCAAGGAGTTGCGGCCCATCGATCCGGACGCGCGCGTCCCCCGGCGAGCCTGCGCGTACTGCAAGTCCGTATTCGCAGCAGAACTGAACGTCTGCCCCAACTGTGGAGCGCCCGCCAACAGCTGATCATCCCGCCGTCGCGTCGTTGCTACCCATCCCCACATGGGATATTCGACGCGTACCATGGGTTCTGTTCGCGCCTCGGCCTGGTTCGTTTCTTCCCTCCTTTTCGCGATCGGTTGTTCGAGCGAGGTTGCCACCCCAACCCCTGCGACGGACGCGGGCGCCGACGTCTCCACGGCCGACGGCCCGGCGGCCGATGCGCCGGTGGATGCTGGCCGCCCGATGCGCAATCCGCAGCCCCTCTACGGCGCGTGCGACAGCGACGTCGAGTGCCGCGAAACCCTTGGCTGCCGCCGCGCCGCGGACACCGGACTCCCGGGCGGACAGTGCAACCGCGCGTGCACCCGCGACGACGAGTGCGTGCTCTTCCCGTCCGGCGGCAAGCCCATCGACGGCTTCTGCCAGCCGGCGGACCGCGCAGGCCAGCGCTTCTGCGCGCGGGTTTGCGCCAACGGCATCGACTGCGAGCGCGACGGATTCACCTGCCTCGGCGTCAATCCCGGCACCATCAACGCCGTCAACATCTGCATCCCGGTCTGCACCGCGACGAGCTGCATCGACGGCACCACTTGTGACTTCGAGACGGGCCGATGCCGCCCGGCCACCGCCCCGGCTCCCACGGGCCGCGCCCTCGGCCAGTCGTGCGTCGCCACGAGCGACCCAGCGATGACCCCCGCCACCGTGTGTCAGTCCGGGCTCTGCAACCCGCAGGTGGTCCGCGACTCCATGGGCGCGCCGTACCAGACCGGCAGCAACGGCGGGTACTGCATCACCCGCTGCATCCTTCCGCAGGGCTACAACTCCAGCAACATCTGGTCGGACATGGAACTGCCGCGCGGCAACTGCCCCGCCAACGGCATCTGCTTCATCAGCCGCACCTACGCCGAAGGGGACGTCGGTACGTGCGTTCCGTCGTGCACCCAGGACAGCGACTGCCGCGCGCGCGAAGGGTACTTCTGCCGCAAGACCTTCCAGCTCTCGGCGACCCGCACCCGCACCTTCACCAACGGCTTCTGCGCGCCGATCAACTGCGCCGCGACCACCGGCACGCGCACCTGCCCGTCGGGCTACACCTGCCGCCGCACGATGAGCGGAACCACGGTGGTCGGTAATTGCATCCCATCGGCCTGAGTGTGAACATTCCTCGCACTCCGCCCTTCTCCCATCGTCCTGCATCCAGGAGCACCATGAAGACTCTCGCGTATGCCTTCGCGCTCTCCACCTTCGCCCTCGTCGGCTGCGGCGACAGCGGTACCTCTGGCGTGACGCCGACGGCCGACGCGGGATCCCCTGTCGTCGATGTGGGCGTCACCCCGCCGACGGACACCGGCGTGGTCGTTGCGGAGACCTATCCCGCGGGCCCCTACGGCTCCAGCGTGGGCAGGCTCTTCCGGCCGTTCTCGCTCACCGCGTGCAATCGCGAAGGCGACGAGGCCACGTGGCGCCTGGATGGGCCGGATTTCTTCACCAGTCAGCTCACCGTGATCTCCATTGCTGCGGCGTGGTGCGTCCCCTGCCAGCGCGAGTCGGCACAGATTCAGGCGCAGATCATCGACCGGTACGCGGGGCAGGGCGTGCGCTTCGTGCAGATTCTCGTGCAAAACGTCGATGGCTCTGCCATCACCCGTCCCACTTGTACGGCCTGGGCCACCCGCTACGGCATCACCTTTCCCGAGTTGATGGACCCGATGTTCATCACCCAGCCCTTCGTCCCGATGACCGCCTTCCCGGGCAACATCATCGTCGATCGCTGCGGTCGAATCCGTTGGCGTCAGTACGGCGCCGAGACCGGCCTCACCTCGATTCGTACCGCCATCGACGAGGTCCTCGCCGATCCGCGCTATCCGGCCTGCCCGATCGACTAGTAGTCTTCGCTCACCCCTGTGAGTCCTCGCCTCGTCGCGCTCTCCCTCCTCCTCTCTGTCACCCTCCCACAGCTTCCCCGCGCGGCCTTCGCGCAGGGTCTCGTGGCGCGCTTGCCTGGCCTCGGGCCGACGGCGTTTACGTTCACCAACACAAGCCTGATGCGGTACCGCGGGTCGAACTTCGACCTCAACGTCCACGACGACCAGTTTGGGTCGTTTACCGAGCGCCTCGACATCGCGGCCACGTCTGCGCCGTGGCGGCTGTACCTCCGCGTCGATGGGTTTTCGCCCTTCAACCACGACAGGTCGTGCACCGAGGAGGACGTCTCGCTCTGCTACCTCCGCTCAAACTACCGCCCCGGCAGCTTTGATAACCTGGGATCATCGCTGCCCGAGCGCGTCTCGCTGCGCTACCACCGCGGGGACATCACCGCCGAGGCCGGGGATTTCTACCAGGTGTTCGGGCGCGGGCTCTCGCTGGCGTTTCGCAAGGTCGATCCCATCGGGCTCGACACCACCCTGCGCGGCGGACGCCTCGAGATCGACCGCGGCCGGCTCACCGCGCGCGGCTTCGCGGGCTACAGCAATCCGCAAAACCTCGACCCGATTTCGCTCCGTATCTTCGACGACCCGAGGGACTTCCTCGGCGGCGGCTCGCTCTCTGCGCGGGTCGGTCCGGATGAGGACATCGAGCTATCCGCTCACGTGGTGCACACCACCTTCGAGGCCCTCACCGAGCAGCAGCGGCAAGACAACATCGACGTCGCGGGCGGAAGAGTAGAGTTGCCCTCGCTCCTCGACGGCACGCTCTCCCTCTACGGCGAAATGAACATCCTGCGCCGCGACTCGCGCGTCGGTCGCGCCTCGCAAGACGACCGACTGCCGGTGTCGCGCACCACCCACGGCCGCGGGGTCTACGTCGCCGCGCAACTCACCCGCGGGCGATGGACGGTGCTCGCGGAGTGGAAGGACTACACCCACTACCTGATCGCGCCGACGGAGAGCTCGAACAGCGCGCCCCGGGACGTCGCGCGGGTGTACAGCGCCGCCCCGTCTCTGGAGCGGGACGACCAGCGCATCTTCACCAACGCCAACACCCGCGGCGGGCGCGTGCGGCTCGATTACACCGTCGCGCCGTCACCGTGGATCTTCACCCTCAACTCCGTGATGTACGGCTGGGCCGACACCGCGGACAGCCTCGGTAACGAACTCGATCCGTGGGATCCGTCGCACGGGCTCATCACGTCGCACACGTACTTCGCGGTGCGACGACGCTCGCGCCCGGTAGCGCGCCCATCGGCGACGCCGTCCGCAGCCGGGGAAGCGAGCGCGGCAGCGCGACCTGGCAGCACACCCGCGGCGGGCGCGAGCACGGGGGGAGTGGTCCCGGGGGCAGCGGGGGTCGGCGGCGCGAGCGTGACACGGGTCGCGCGCGGAGACTTCAACCTGGTCGCGAGCGTCGGGTATCGCCGGGAGTTCTACGCAGGATCGGATCAGTCGTCCGGCGCGCTCCCGCCGCAGTGGCAGTCTGGGGACGTGAAGCACGAGAGCTTGCAGGCGGACTTCGACATCGCGCTGCCGGTGGGCTCCGGTGATTCCCTCGAGCTGCGCGTCGATCACCGATTTGAACGCAACTACACCGCGGAGGCGCTCACGGGGTTTCACCTCGATCAGCTCGTCGGCGGGTCGCGCGGGGGCGTCTCGCTCTCGTGGTCGCACGGGCTTCCTCTGGTGGTGAGCGCGGCGCTGCGGTGGGACAACACCACCCGGCCCATCGGGCAGCGGGGGCTCGGGGACAGTTCGTTCGGCGTCGTCGGTACAGGGGTGCCGCTGCTGCCCGTGCTCTTCCCCTCCGCCGAGGTGCGATGGAACTTCACCCTCAGCAACTTCGTGCGTGTCTTCGCGGGCATGACGCCCGGCGGCCGCGTGTGCTCCGGCGGCGTGTGCCGGGATGTTCCGTTGTTTCAGGGAGCGATCGCGGAGCTCGTGCTGCGCATCTGATTTTGTAGAGGATTCCGATGAGCCACGATCACAACCACTCGCACGACCACGCGCCGACGCACGATCCGAGCGACACCGAGGCGCTGGATGGCTCCATCTTCGGGGACGAGCAGCCGTGCTTCGGGTGCTCGCCGAGCAACCCCTACGGCATGAAGCTCAAGCCCGTGCGCGAGGGTCGCGAGATCTCCGTGAAGTACATCGCGCCGACGGAATTCCAGGGCCCCGCCGGGGTGATGCACGGCGGCCTCGTCACCACCCTCGCCGACGAGATCGCGGGCTGGGTGGTCATCGGCGTGCGCAAGCAGTTCGGGTTCACCGGGGCCATCGAAGCGCGTCTGCTCAAGCCGGTGCGCATCGGCGTCGAGATCCAGGGGCGCGGAACCATCGTGAGCGAGAACGCCCGCACGGTGAAGATCGACGTGCGCCTCCGGCAGTCGGGTGCGGAGGTTTACCGGGGTTTGTTCTCCTTCGTGATCCTCGACGAGGCGGGCACGGAGAAGGTCATGGGGATGCAGTTGCCCGAGGCCTGGCGAAAGTACGCCCGAGCGAAGGTGGTCTGAGCGCTCGCTCGATGCTCCACGTGCGGTGCCTTTGAGCGCGCGCGTCACTCCGTTGGGTCGGAGGTTCCTTCTGAGCCTCGACGCGGGGGTGATCCGACCTCCCTGGGGTTGGGCTAGAGTCCCGCGCGGTGTTGGTCGCTCGTTGTCTTTTTGCGCTCGCGCTCGTGGGTTGTGCCGGTGCTCCATCTCCTGCCGCGCCCGCGGCCGCCGCGAGTGTTCGGCGACATCGGAGACACCGTCGGCGGGTGCCGGAGCCGTCGTCGGCGCTGTGTGAATCCCTTCGATCAGAGTCTCGCGCCACGGTGACGCGCGCGCTCGGTAGCCGCTCGGCGACAAGGTGGCCGGTGATCGCGGCGCTCGATTGGTGTGCGGCCACTCCTGCGGGTGGCGCGTGGGCGTTGCATGTGGATGGGCTCGCTGTGGAGAGCGATCCGGACACGCACGCGGAGCTTCTCCAGGGGACATTTTCGCTCGTGCACGCGACGCCGGAGGGAGCGCGGACGTCGGTGCGGCCGTGGAGCGAGGGCATCACCGGACCGGAGGGGAACCTCGTGTGCGCGCTCGGCGAGGAGTGCGTCGCGGTGGATCCGCCGATGCTCTTCGACCACGACGGCGATGGTGAACCCGAGGTGTTTGTGCGCGTGGCGACGGAGCGACCCGCGGGGCCGAGCACCGCCCACGGGCGCCTATGGACCTTCCGCGACGGTGCCGTGGACGTGTACCCGCCGGCGCGTGCGTGGGTGGCTGCGGCGATGCGCGACGTGGACGGCGACGGTCGCCCGGACCTGCTCACGCACGGGCACTACGCGACGGAGGCGCCGGGTCCGTGCAGCGCGGCGGCGCACACTGCGCTGGGCCCGCTGCTGGCGGCGCACTCGCTGCCGGACGGGCGCTTCAGCGTGAGCGACGAGGCCGCGCGGCGAGCCGATCGGGAGCAGTGCCCCGCAGCGACGGCAGACGTGGCGGGCGCGGTGGTGACGGGTCCCGAGGGCGGCATCGATGCGGCGGGGACGTTTGTGCGGGTGGTGTGCGCGCGGCTCTGGGGCGCGAGCGCTGTGGCGGTGAGCGAGCGGTTGCGGGCGAGTGAGCGCGCGCTGCAGCGGGGCGGGCGGCGGTGTGCGGCGCGCACGCCGAGCGACGTCGATGTGCTGCTGGAGTGGGCGCAGCAGACGCCGCCGGTGGATTTGCGCGAGCGCTGAGCGAGGCCCCGCGCGCTAGCGGATCGGGCCGTCGCTGCGACGGCGGAGGCAGTCGGCGACGGCGTCGGCGACGCGCGGAGAGAAGAGCAGAGCGCCGTGGCCGATGTCGTCGAAGATGATGTCGGCGCCGTTCGTTGCGTCGTGCGCGAGCGCGGAGGACGTAGCGGGCACGACGATGTTGTCGCTGCGTGACCAGATGGAGAAGAAGGGCACGCCGCCCGGGTGGGAGGTGGGCTCGACGGCGTGGCGCATGAGCGCGCTGCGGGCGCCTCCGAAGACAAGCCAGGCCCAGATGGTTCCGCGATAGGGGGTGGCGATGGTGACGACGCGGCGCACCCTGGAGGCGCCGCCCAGGTGCTCGATGTAGTGGCGGGCGACCACGCCGCCGAGGCTGTGGGCGAGGATGTCCACGCGTTCTGCTCCCTCGCGTGCCCTGACGTCGTCCACGAAGCGGGCGAGGTGCTCCGCCGAGCGATCGAGCGACTGCGGCGAGAAGTACGAGGTGCCGTAAAGCGGACCGATTCCGAGGCTCGCGAGGCGCGGGCCGAGCCAGATCCAATTGGTGCGGTTCATCAGGTAGCCGTGCAGGAGCACGACGGGTGGGCCGCGCTCTTCCGGCGTGCGCACGTCCTCCGCGGACGAGCGGTAGACCTCGCCGAGCAGCCAGAAAAGCGGCCAGACCGGCGTGACGATGCCGAACACGAGCAGCTCCTTGAACGCCGCCCGGAGGAGCTGTTTCCACGTCGCGGTCGTGCCCACGAGCACCTGCGCGCCGAAGGTGACTGCGATGAAGAGCAGCGTGCCTGTGAAGGAGAGGGCGACGATCCAGCCGATCATTTCGAGGGCGCTCACGGGGGCGTAGCTAAAACACAACTACCTCGGGAATCGGAGTTTTTCTTCCTCCGGGGTCGAGCGTGTCTTTGACCCGGAGACGGTCGGAGAGCGCGACAGGGTCGCGATGAATCGTGGCCTCGAAACGCCGAACGTTCGCGATGAGTTCGTCGCGGGTCGTGTGGCAGCGGTTGTACGTGACGTCCTCGCGGAGCCATCGCCACAACGCCTCGACGGACATGAAGTCGGGGCTGTAGCCGTGCAGAGGTTTCAGCCCGCTCTGCAGCGCGCGCACGACGCGGGCGCTGTGGCGAGTCCACCGCGGATAGGCCTGCGCGAAGATCATCCGCGGGTGGCAGAGCACCAGCGAGGTGCAATGGAGCAGGCGCTCCTGTCCGACGATCACCACCCGGTGCGGCGAGGTGTCGTGCTGCATCTCCGGGCCGCGCTCGAAGAGGTACTGGCCCACGGGCACCCCTGGCGCGATCGATCACGCGGCGTCACCGGCGGCTCAGCAGCATCCACTGCGCGTTGCGGCGCAGCGGACGGAAGCGCGCAGTCAGGTCGTCGCGGTAGATGCTGAGCAGCAGCGCCGTCGTCGACGGCTCGGTGGGGCAAACGGGGATCATCACCGCCGCCACGTCCCGGAAGACCTGCGCGGGGGAGGGGTGTGCGGCCGCGGAGAAGTTGATGCCGGCGTGCCACCACGGAGGTGCGCCCAGGGGACTCGGTGCGTCGCGTGCGAGTCCCAGCGGGTCGGAGAAGTCAAACACCAGCACGCGCGCCTCGCCAAGGCCCGACTCCCGCAACAGTGAAACCCCGGAGAGCACCATCTCGCGAGGGCGGTTCCAGCAGGCGGTGGCGCGGTAACCCGAGAGCGCGAGACCCTCCCAGCGTCGGCCCGGCAGCGACAGTTCAGGCAGGCGCGCCGTGGTCTCAGCTTGAAGAGACGCGGCGAGGCGGAAGGCGGAGACGTCGAGCATCAGCGAGACCGCGACCAGCACGAGCGCGGTCGACGCGGCGAGCCAGACCCCCAGTGGGCGCACACCCGACCGGGCCGCGCGCGCCAGCAAGATTGCGCACAGCAGCCCCGCGAGCGGCGCCTCGACGATGGAAGTCGGCGTGATGCTGTCGCCCAGGAGCAGTGTCAGGGCGACCAGACTGCCGGCCACGCCGGTCGCCAGAAGGGTGCGACGTTCGCCGGCGCCGAGCGCCGCCAGGGCGGCGGCGATGACGAGGGGCGCGACCGCCCCGGCGGCGCCCGCTTGCGCGGTGAAGGTGAGCACCTCGCGGGTCCAGAATGACGAGCGCGCGATCGCGGCCAGGCGGAGATCGTGGACGAGCGCGGAGAGGTCGCCCCGGATCGCCGTCAGCCCCCAGGCGTGTGCGACGACCGAGCCGGCGATGAAGGCACGGGCAGCCGCGCCGCGCCGCAGCGCTGGTTGGAGCGCGGCCGCGACCGCGCAGAGCAGCCCCGCCGCCGCGCCGTAGTTGGGTTTGAACCACAACAGAGTCGTCGCGATCAGCGCCGACGCCGCGCCGGCTGCGGTGGAGGGACGGCGCCACCAGGGAGCGCCCTCGCGCGCCTGGTCGAACGGCAACAGAAGCGCGAGTTGAAGCGCCGCCAGGGCGGCCATGCCGAAGCGGTTGTACTGGCCCGCGTAGGTGACATAGCCCGGACCCTGGTTGACGGCGCGGACGCCGAGCGCCATCGCGACGAGGGTGGCGTAGGAGGCCCCACGGGCGACGGCGCCGGGCCGCCCGTAGGAGCCGACGAGCGCGAGGCAGAGGCAGATCAGGGCGACGAGGAGGGGTGCCCACGCCACCCCGACGGCGCGACCGCCCGCGAGGTGCATCGCGCCTCCGAGCAGCGCGTAGAGGGCGGGCCCGAAGGCGCTGTAGAAGTCGGCGTGGGGCGCCAGGCCCTGGAGCCAGCGCGACCCCATCTCTGCAAGCACCGGGACATCCTGCGCGTAGACGAGCACCGGGGCCGGTGTCGCGCGGAAGTAAAGCACCAGCGTCCCTCCCACGCCGAAGGCCGAGGCAGCGTACCAGGCGCGTGACTCCAGCCACGGGCGAGGCGGCAATCTGGCGGCGTGATCGAGTCGATGCTCATCCGGGGAGGACTGGGAATCCACAGGCTGGGGACCATTGCATGGGACGGCGTTTCTACCGCAGCACTGCGTAGGATCTGCGTATGTCTCGCTGGCGGCCGTCGCACTGCTGAGCGCTACCGCGGGCGAGTGAAAGTCAACCACGCGGCATCAGGCGCTTCGCCGAGACGCGGTTGAACGAAGCCGCGGAGCCTCCGAGCGGCCGTCCGTTGTCGATGTGAGCACCCGCGTGGCGGTGTACCTCTGCAGGTACTTGTGAGTAGTTCTGCAGGTACTCGTGAGTAGTGCTGAGCGACGACTCAACGCTACACCGTAGTCGATGCAGATCGGTTGCCGAGGGACTGTGCGTCGGCCCCTCCGCGAGCCTGGGACGGCGGCAGCGCCCGCGCTTTTCGGTCCTCGCCGATCGCTACGAAGGTAAATACCGCCTCCGTGACCTTCTCGGTTTCCTCGGCTGCCCGGGGGCGGCGCCATGCCTCGACCCTGATCTTCATCGAGGAGCGGCCCTCGCCGGTCAGCACGGCGTAGAGGCTGACCTCGTCGCCCACCGCGACCGGTGCCAGGAAACTCATGCCGTCAACAGCCACGGTGGCGGTGCGGCCATGCGCGCGGCGAGTGGCGATGGTGCTGGCGGCGAGGTCCATCTGGCCCATCAGCCAGCCGCCGAAGATGTCGCCCGCCGGGTTGGCGTCAGCCGGCATGGCGATGACCCGGATCGTTGGGACCTCGGTGGAATGGTTCAGCGTGGCCAGATCGCTCATGTTCCGACCATGACCCCGCTGGGCCTGCATGGTCCAGCCCTCGACCCCCATTGCCGCCTGGCGAAGGGCTTCAGAGCGGGTCGGATGCGGGTGACAGGTGCGGGCCACGTCTTCCGACGTCGCCTTGAACTCCATGGCAACGCCTGGCCCGGCGACATCATGGAGCGCGGCCGGCGTCCGCACGCCGACCTACGCGGCGCGATGATTGAAGAGGTTCAGTGGCTTGCGAAGGGCAGGACGAACGAGGCGGCGTCCGACAATGTCGGCTTCGTGTTTACGAGCCGAGGAAGCACGAGCCCACGGCGAGGTCCGCGGGCCAGAGCACGTCAGCCGTTCGCGGCCTTCGCTTCGTTGTAGCCGTCGATCGCGAGCCCGATCTTTAGGATGACCAGCCCGCCGATCAGGAATGGCCACACCGTGGGGATCAGGTTTTTCATCGGCGGGGACGTGTAGATCTCGGCCCCCTGGGCGATGGTGCCGCCAACAGTGATCAGGGCGCCGACGAGCTTGCGCTTGCCGACATACAGCGTACCTCCGCCGAAAAAGAAGAAGTTGAGGACGGCGGCGACGACAGGGTTCTTGGGCATGGTTGGACCTTTCCGCCGCACGATAGTTCGGTTGAGCTGGCTGGGCCAGCTAGCTCTTCCATGATGCCGATGATGTCCCTGAGGCTGCGCTCGCCGGACAGCGTGGTGAAGCCGCACAGGTCGGAGAACCCGGTGACGCCGTGGATGGTCTGCGTGTCCCCGCGTTGGATCTGCCCCTTCAAGATGCGGTCTCCCGAGTCGTTGCCCACGTAGGCGTTGAGCCGGTTCACCGCGGCGCGCACCGGGCTCGAGCCTCTGCCGTAGAACCTCTGCGCTGGCGAAGATCTGGGCCACCAGGCTCTGGAGGAACACGGCCTACGAGAGCAGCTTCCACAAGAACGGACGGCCCATCACCGAGGGGTGCAGCGTGCGCACAAAGGCAGCCATGCGCCCGAGCGGTACGCCGCCGGTCACCAGGTCAGGCTGCGCGGGCGTCGGCTACCGGGCGCTGACGCACCGCGGGGGCGGCCCGCCGCCGCACATGCAATTGATGGGGCGCCGCAGGCTCGGCACGCGCGTCTGCGCGGAGGGGCAGAAGCAATGGGCCGCCTCGAAGCGGCACCCCGCGCGCGCCGCACAGTCGCTGGGGAATCGCACGTCGAACTGCGCCACGCCGCCCTCGCAGGGCCCCTCCGCGTCGCGGCACACGTACGTCGGCGGCTCCGGCGCGCCGCGGAGGGCGAGCACGCAGCGCGGCGCGTCGAGGCACTGCGCGGCGCTCATGTCGTCGCAGCGGGCGCTCGGCGGGGTCGTGGGCGACGGGGCGCTCGCGGCCGATGCGAGGGGCTGCGCCAGGGGAGCGGGTACGCGGTTGCACGCCGCCGCGAGCGCCGCCGCGAGGATCGCGCGTCTCACGCGTCGCCGGGGAGCGCGATGCGGGTGATGTACCCCGTGCGACGGCGCACGGGCAGGGATTGCACCTCCACCGACGACACGAGGCGGTGCATGTCGTGGACGATGAAGCCCACGGCGTCGCCGTCTTCGCGCGCGGGAGGGAGCGGGTCGGCGGGCATCTCGGAGCGCGCGCGGTGTTCGAACACCAGGGTCACGCGGTCGACGTGGTCGAGCTCCGAGGGGGAGCCCACGTCGCGGGCGAGGCTCGAATATTCCTCCACGGGGAGCGCGAGGGGAACGGAGCGGCGGTGCGTCTCCCCGGCGCGCACGCGCGACGAGAAGGGCGCGTACACCTGGCGCAGCGAGATGCGCGGCGGCATGGGGGCCTGCGCGAACACGAGGCGCAGCGTGCGCCCGTGCACGAAGCGGTACACGCCGTAGGGGTCGGCGATGCGGCGCCCGGTGCGGTCGAGGTCCCAGAGCCGGTCGGAGAGGTACAGCTCCTCGCGGGCGGTGAGCTCGTATCGCAGCGTGGCGTGGGGTGCAGCCCCGTCGACCTCGATGGACCAGCGGAGCGTGAAGGTGGGGTGCTCTTCCATGGTGCTTGCGTGCATCGTTTTCGTTGCCGTGGTGGGCGTTTATGGGGTGATCGGCGAGCCGTCGGGGTTGGCGTAGCCGCTGCCGTGGTCGGTGCGGCGGTAGGGGTAATTGCGGTCGCCGAGGTAGTCGTTCTCGGAGGGCGAGGGCGGTGTGCCGGGGATGTCGTTCGACCCGCCAGGGCGGTTTACGCCGCCGTCGATGTTCTGCCACTCCTCGCGGTTCTCCCAGCCGCCGCCCATGGCCTCGCTCCCGCGGTTTATGCCGTACGCGTTGTGCTCGGCGTGACCCATCTCGTGGAAGAGCGTCGCGTCGGCGGGCTCCGGGGCGCCGCTGGGCCCCAGCACGATGTTGGGGTTGTAGGCGATCTCCGTGGGCGAGCCCGCGTTGGCCACCGGGTTGCCCGCCGCGTCGCGCTGGAGCGCGGAGTTCTGCCACGTGCCCGTCGGCGTCGCGATGGAGTTGTTCCAGTCGTAGAGCGCCGCGTCGGCGGCGTTGTACTCGCGGATGGTGACGTCGTGCCCGTTGGGGTTGTTCTGAATGTTGTTGAGCCGCGCGAGGCCCGCGGGCGTCGAGGCCATGATGCCCAGGTCGCGGAGCACCATGTTCTGAAAGTTGGGGTCGCTCCCGGGCTGAATCTTGAGGTTGTCGCCCACCGAGAGGCTGCCGTCGGGGTTGCGCGTGACGGCCAGCGGAAACGACGGCCCGCCCACGAGCACCAGCGCGGCGCCCGTGGTGATGGTGGCGGGCGCGAGTTCGAGCACGCGGCTCGCGAAGGGCCCCGGGCCGTTGAGTTGCACCGGCGTGCCGCTCACGGTGGTGGTGCCGCCGGAGCAGAGTGTCGCCGCTTCCGAGCCGTTGATCACCACGGTGGTGGCGTAGGTGCTCGACTCCGTCGAGTAGCTGTTCACCTTCGCGGCGATGAACGAGATCTCGTCGTTCTCGAGCAGTATCGTGGCCCCGGTGCCTGTCGAGAGGGAGATCTTCCCCGGGGTGAGCGTCGCGGTGGCGCCCGCGCAGTCGAGGGTGATCTTCGCGGGGGCCTTCACCATCACCTCGTGGGTGGTCGACACGGTGAGGTCGCCCGTCACGCTGAGCGTAGCGTGCTTGCCGGGCTCGCCGTCGCGGCCGTCGACGGTGACGCTCTGCACCCCGCGCACGTGCACGGTCTGGTCGCCGTCGACGGTGACGCTCTGGCTCCCGTGCACGGTGGTGGTGTGGTGGCGCAGCACGAGTTCGCGCAGGTCGCGCTGGGCGCGGAGAAACACCTCCTCGGCGTGGGCGAGGTCTTCGAACGACAGCTCGTTGAAGCCGTGGCCGCCGGGCGAGCTGCTCGTGCGAATGGTGCTGCGCGTGCGGCGCTCGACCGCCTCGCCCTGCGGCGGCGGCGGGTTGTGAAGGTTGTATACCGCCCCCGTGACGAGCGGCCGGTCGGGGTCGCCGTCGAGGAACTGCACCACGACCTCCATCCCGACGCGGGGGTTGAACACCACGCCCCACCCGGCGCCCGCCCAGGGCTGCGCCACCCGCACGCGGCACGAGCTGCTCTTCTCGCGCTGCGAGGCGACGCGCCGCTCGGGGCGCTCCCAGTGAAAGCGCACGAGCACGCGGCCGTGGGCGTCGATGTCGATCTCCTCGGTCGACCCGCGGCGGGCGAGCACCACGGCGGTCTGCGGGCCGTGCACGATGGGGCGCGGGGTGACGCGGCGCGGTCGAAAGATGGCCGGCGCGAGCACGCCCCGGAACTCGTTGCTGTACCGCGCGATGTCGTCGTCGCGAAGGTCGTGGCCGCCCTCGTCGATGCGCCCCCGATGCTCTACCACGGTGAGCGTGTAGGCCCCGAGGTCGCCGCCGTCTTCGTCGCGGAGGTGCATCCGTCGGCCGGGCGCGAAACCCGTGACCACGCTGGTGCCGCTGCAGTGCTCGGCGGCGCCGTTGTGCTCCGCGTGGCGCACGTGGGCACGGCGCGTGAGGTCGTCGCTCGCGTAGAAGTTCGCCCCCGCCTCGTAGCCGTGGAGAACTGCGCGCGCGGGGTACTCGTACACCTGTCGCGGGTTCGCGGCGCCCGGCACCTCGCGCGTCATCGAGGCCTCGCGGCCGGGCGAGGCGGCCTGCGTGTCGAAGGGGCGGGTGAAGTCCCACTCGCGCAGCGCGACACCCGTCGGCTGGAGCTCGACGTCGCGGCGAAACACCCGCACGGTCTCGATATCGGCGGTGGCGCCGCCCTCGCCCATCACGCGCAGCGGCCCCAGCGAGGGGACCTCTTCGGGAAAGGCGTCGGCGGGCCCGTCTTCGACCAGCACGAGGCGCTCGGCCTGGCCGTCGGCGCTTACAAAATAGGTGATTCCCTCGTCGGCGAGGAGGCGCGTCACGAAGTCGAGGTCGCTCTCGTTGTACTGCGCGCAGTACTCCCGCACGGCGTAGTCTGACGCTCGGAGCGCGCGGTCGTCGAGGGCGCCCTCGGCCTGGTAGAGGCCCGCGTCGCGCAGCACCTCGCGCACCACGTCGAGCGCACTGAGGTCTTGAAACATCCGCACGTCGCGGCGCTGCGAGAGAAGCCACAGCGACGGCACCACGCGGACGCGCACGTGCCTGCGCGAGCGGAACGTGCCGATGATCTCCGCCGAGCGCACGACGCCTCGCACGAAGCGCACGAGGGGCGGGCGCGCGATGGCGACGACCGCCGCGGCGCCCACCAACGAGCGCAGCTCCGACGCCCAGTCTTCGACGAGGTCGAGCTCAAGCTCGAAGGGCTCGGAGAGCGCCTCGCGGAGGTGAAATCGCGTGACCTGCCACGCGGCGCTCGGCGCGCCGGCGCACTCGAAGAAGAACTCAGCCTCCGCCATCGGCATGGCCCCAATTGTTTCATCGAGGCGCGCCTCGGGGTCAAGCCGCGAAGCGCGCCCCGATGGATGGTCCCACGGGGCCGCTACCTCTTCTCGTCGGGCCACTTGCTAGAAGCCCTCTCCCGAGTTCTTGCCGATCATGCCCGCGCACACCATCCGTCTCCGAAGGGTCGGCGCGCGAAACTGCTCATCAAGCACTCTGTGCCCCTCTGGATGGCGCCCGAAGCCGGCCGGGCGTTCTGGATCACCGGGCGGAGATGGCCTGCGATCCAGTCGAACGCCGCACCCCATTGGTGTCGACCAGGATGAGCAGCCCCGACGAGTCAGGCAACACCGTCACCTCGCGCTACGGCGGCGGCGACTTCGTGCTCTCGTCGGGCTACGACGGGCTCAATGCGATGGGGTACTGCCTGCACCAGTCGAAGCCTTGCCCCTGTACGGGGTCTCGGTCGACACAAGCTGCTGCGTGCAGCCGTGGGGCGGGGCACTGGCACCGGCGTTCGCGTACATGGCGCTCTTGACCGCGAACTCGTCCTCCATGGGAAGCAGGTCATCCGGCTCCTGGGGCCCTTCGGGGTGAAGAGTTGAGGGTTGACCTCCTCGTCGGGACCGGCGGTGAACCTGCGACGGCTCCGAGGACCGAGGGGCGATGGTTGGCGGAGCTCGATGAGATTCGCGACTAAAACAGTTAAAACCGAAGGTGTTACGGCGCCGTAACAAGGAGCGGGAAACGGGCCGTCGCGGCTCCCTCACCTGTCCGCTGCCGCGATGGCGCATCGCGGGCACACCGCGAGCGCAGACGCCATGCAGGAGCCCCGTGGATGCGAACCTTTCTTTCCATTTTCCTCCTCTCCCTCACCGCGTGCGGATCGTCCGTCACGGAGCTTCGGGCCGACGCCTCGACGGCCGATACCGCCAGCGCCCATGGCTGCGACCCGCACCGCGCGCCCTGCCGCGCCACGCTTACCTGTGCGGACCTCGAGCGGTGTAAAGGCGTGCTCCTCGCGACGGTCAGCGTCGAGCGATTCGACCGCACCGTCACCCCCCCGCGCCGGGGACGTGCAGGTCCACCGGGCCGACGCGGCAGCGTCTCCGCAGCAGCAACGCGAGCGCCGCGAGCGCGCCCTCCATCGTCCACGATCCCGTCGTCCCGACGCGACACCCGCAGCCCGTGGGCTCGATCGTCACTGGGCCGTGCGCGCCGCTGTCCGCGTCTCGCGCGGCGCTGCACCGACCCGCGCGGCACACCTCGTCTTCGAGGCACAACCGCGCGCCGCTCGGCGAGGCGCAGCGGTCTACGCACGCCCCCTGCTCGCACACCGCGCCCGTCGGGCACGTGACGTCGCGGCAGCCCTCGTCGATGCAGCGGCCGTCCGGCGCGCACACCTGCCCCGCGTTGCACGGACGGCACTGGCATCCCGTGATGCACTGTCCCGCAGTGGATAACTTTGCGTGGTCCTCGCACACCTCGTTGCCACCGCAGACGACGCCCGCGCACGGATCGACGCAGCGCCCCGCCTGACACTGCTGTCCGCGCGGGCAGGTCACGCCATCGCACGCCGAGACGCACTCGCCCCGCTGACACCGCTGTCCGGTGGGACAGCTCACCTCGAGGCACGTCGTCTCGACGCACGTCCCGCGCGGCGAGCAGGTGTGTCCGACCGCGCACTCTGCGTCGCCCTCGCATCGCACGCGGCACAGCCCCTGGTCGCACCCCTGGCCGCTCGCGCAGAGCGCGGCGTCGTCGTCGATGCGACCGTCGCAGTCGTTGTCGAATCCGTTGCAGCGCGGCGCACGCGGGCGCTCGACCTGAGCGCATGTGTTGGTCATGCCCGTGGCGCTGGTGCGCCCCATCGCGCACACGCCGAGCAGCCCGGGCACGGTGCACGGCTGCCCTGCGCCGCTGTAACCCGGTCCCCACCCGCTGCTGCGGATCTGGAACCGGAAGAGACCGGGAGGCCCACCGGGGACGTTCGAGGTCGTGCAGACGTCGGCGATGGCCGCGGAGCGCGACATCGGGAGCGCGACGTAGTTGCGGCGGTTGCCCGCATCGAAGCCGACCTGCGCGGCAGTGCCGGGGAGTCCGTCGTCCCCTTCGCCCGCCGCCCACTCGCAGCGGCGGTAGCGAAACTCGATGTCCGGATCGCCCCGTCCGTCGGGCGTATAGCAGCCGAACGACGTCGACAGGATCATCTGGAAGTCATTGCGCAACCCGTCATTCGCGCCGTGGCGCTGGACGTTGTGCCAGGTCACCACGAGTCGATTGGGCTCGAGGTGGTAGCAGATGGTGTTGTCCGAAGGCTGACCGCCGCCGCGGGTGTCCACGTCGGCCCACCACGGTGCGACCATCGGCTGCCCTTCGACCGGGAACGCCACCGCGTTCGGGTTCGCCAACGGGGCCGCGAAGGTGATGTTGCCATTGGTGTTGAGATAAAACTCCCGCCACGGCGCGCCGAAGAGGTTGAGCCCGTTCGGAAATGCCTGCCGCAGATCGACGGGGGTGGGCGTCGCGGCTGTTCCGGGTTGGACGCCCGCGTACGAGCCATTGTCGTTGGGATGGAGGCAGTGGGTCGATATCCCATATCCACTGGGACCACCGAACCCGTTGAGCAGCGGGACCGCGCTCACCGCCGGAGCGAAGAGCGTAACGACCGCTACGAAGACAAGCTCAGGCCCGCTTTCCAAAGAGCGGCTCGGCGAGCCCGACCGGCCGCAGCACCGTGTCGAACCACCAGATCGCGCCCACCAGCAGGTTGCGCTTGTCACCAAGAAACTTCGGCGGATTGCCCTTCGCCACGTGCCCGATGCCCTGCAGCGTCCAGCCCACCGCGAACATGCTCAGCCCGATCGGCGGAATGATCATCGCCGGGAGCGACGCCATGATCATCGGGATGCCCACGAGGTGCGTCGCCTCGCAGATGGGGTTGTCGTGATACTCGCGATAGTCCTTGAGCAGCGTCTGCCACTCCTGGTTGAGCAGGGCCATCGCTCAGCCCGCCTTCGGGGGCGGCGGAGCGGCGGGTGCTGCTGCCGGTGTGCTGCTCGATCCGCTGTCACTGCCGGTGCTGCTGGGGGCGCTCGCTGCGCCGTCGCTGCTCGCGCTCGCACCTGGCGTGGCCGCCGGGGTGGTGCCGACCTTCGAGCCGCTGCTGCTCTCGGTCTTCTTGTTTGATCCGCCGCTGTACGCGTCGGCGTACCAGCCAGAGCCCTTCAAGATGAAGTTGGCGGAGTTGATGAGCCGTCGCACCGCCTCAACGCCGCAAGAAGGACACACCTTGACCGGGTCGTCGGACATGCGCTGCACCTGCTCGAAGGCATGGCTGCAAGCGCCGCATTGATAGGAGTACGTTGGCATTGTGCCCCGACGGGTAATCCCGCGGCGCGCGACCGTCAACCGTTCTGCCGCCGCGCCTTCGCTGCGGAGAGCGCCGCTTCGAGTTCGGCCTCTTCGCTGGCCTCGACCTCCGCGGCCTCGGTGGTCTCCGCGCTGACCCGCACGTTGGTGCTGCCCTGCGCGGTCGCCGTCGCCGGCGGAGCGACGCCCATCTTGCGCTTCAACTCGTCGAGGGCCATGTCGGCGCCCTTCGTGGTTTCGAGGTCCTTGAAGCGCTGCGCGAGGGCGTCGCCGGAGTACTGCTCGGCCACCTCGGTCTGCGCGTCGGCCTCGGCCTCCATCTGCACGATTTTCTCTTCCATGCGGTTGAACGTCTCGAACGCGCTGTCGTTCGATAGCCCCTGCATGGTCTCGTGGATGGCCTTCTGCGCCTCCGCCCGCTTCTTGCGCGCGACGAGTACGTTCTTCTTGCGCTTGGCTTCTTCGATCTTGTTGTTGAGCGTCCTGAGGGCGGTCTTGAGCTGCTCGACCGCGGTCTTCTGCTTGTGCCACTGCCGCTCAAACTCCGCCGAGAGGCTGCCGTGCTCGCCCTGGCGCAGGAGGGCCTCCTTCGCGAGTCCGTCGTCGCCGGCGCGAACAGCCATCATCGCCTTGCGCTCCCACTCCTCGGCGGTCGCGCGCTCGGTCTCGAACTGCTTCGCCAGGCGCTTCTCGTCCGCGATGGACAGCGCGACCTGCTTCTTCGCCTCCCCGAGTTGCGTGTTCATCTCCAGGATGACCTGGTTGAGCATCTTCTCCGGGTCCTCACTTTTCGAGATGAGGTCGTTGAGGTTGCTCTTGATCAGCGAGGCCAGTCTGCCGAAGATTCCCATAGGGCTATTGCTTCTCTGTCCGCTGTTTTGATCGATTGGGGAAACGCGCCGACGGGCCGCTCAGCCGCGGAGCGCCGCGACGTGCTGCGACGCCGCGATGCCGAGGTCGTCGATGACCGCCTGAAACTCGTTGGGGTCGAGATTGTCGAGCGGCAGCGCCGCCGTCAGGTAGATGCCGTCGCCCTGGAGACAGAACGCGCTGTGCAGCAGTCCTGATCCATTGAGCCGCAAGAGATTCTCGAAGAGCGCCTCGCGCCCGGGCGCACCTGGCTTCGGGGCGTCGAGCACGCGCAGTCGAAACACCACCACGGGCGCCTCGACCTTGATGGCCAGGTTGCGCAGCCCGGAAGCGTCGTCGGTCACAACGAAGAGCCCGCCCCCCAGGTCTTGATACGGGATCCCGAAGTCACCGAGGAACCGCTCTATATCCCGTTCAGTTCGCATTGATGGGCATTGAGCCTAGCAGGCGAAGGGGCGTGCAAGCTAGGAGGTTTTCTCCCGTGAGGGCATCACTCGCGAGCGTAGGTCCCGACGAGCACGCCCGCCCGTGGGGGTCGGGGGTGGCGGCTCGCGGAGAGACGGTGAAACAAGGGTTCTGACGGTAGATCAGGGTTTCCCCGCATCCCTGCTCAGGCAGCCCAGAGCGCGAGCATCGTGACCAGCACCGAGGCCGTCACGCCGCCGAGCGCAGCAGTCAGGAGATCGAGGTAGGTCCGCTCCAGGCCGATGGAGTGCAGCAGCGATCGCTCGTTGCCCGCGTGAACAATGATCCGTGCGTTGGGCGCGCCGCCAACCACGGCCATGGTTGAGTCCGCGCGATACGAGCTCGCGGCCCGTGGGTCTTCGACGCGGGTGCACTGCCCGAGGACGTACAGCGTCTCGCCCGGGTCGAGAACGCTCTGTTCGACGGTCCATCGGACGTGCCCGGGGCCTGGCCGGAGCGTCCCGATGGCGCTCTGCGCGAGGGCCGTCGCGAGCCGCCCTGCGCTCCCGTCCTTGAAGTTGGCGACCGTCGATCGCAGGTCGAGTTCGGCGTGCGTGAGGTCGAGAAGCCCTACGCCGCTCGCGTCACGCACCGCAACCTTCGCGGGCCAGAACTTCCGCGCAGCGAGGCGCGTGACGTTTCGCTTTCCGACGTTGTTGGTCTCCTCGACGCGAATCTCGACCCACGCGTGCGGCTGCGCGTCGAGAATTCCCGCCACACATGGGGCATCGTTTCGAACGTTCACCGCGATCTCGACCACGCCGCCCCGTGCGTCGCACAGCGGAACAGTCTCCGCCTCCTGCACGGGCTTCATCGCGCGATCGAGCACCTGACGGCGGCGTCGCACCACCAGCGCGAGCACGCCCGCCACCGCGCACACCAGGAGGCCCGCGAGGTAGCCCGGTCGCGAGCGCGATGCTGCGGTTCCATCCGCGGCGGTCCACACCATCATTCCCTGCGCGATCGCGCCGAGGGTGGCGCCCGTCACGATGGCCGCGGCCTGTGGCCACAACGCGGTGGCCGAAACGGGGCCCGCGCGGCGGAGCAACGCGTCCGCGAGCGGTCGCGCACGCAGCAAGTACCAGAGGTAAGCCATCACGGCGACGAGGCCGGCGGCGCCCGCGGCAAGCTGTCCAGCGACGGTGCTTGCGTGCGCGTCGATGCGGGGCTGCGCGGTTCCGTCGCCGGTGGTGATGGTGAGCGGTGTTGCGCCGCAGCCGGTGAGGAAGGCACTGCCCGAATCGACGCAGCCTTCCAGGAAGACGGCCTCGCCGTTCGCGACGCAGTGAGCGCGCAGGCGACCGCCCGCGGGGACGCTCCCGAGCACGGTACGAAACCACTCGTCCCGCTCGCCCGTCACCAGGAGGGGATCGAACGGATCGAAGATGACGGGCTCGTTTTCCCGGACCCACAAGGCCGGGGCGATGACGGTGCCGGCCGAGCGGGTCCACGGGGCGATGACGGCGCCGACCGAGCGGGCCCAGGTGCCGTCGAGTCGCCAGCCGCCGTTTTTGCCCGAGACGTAGTGCTCGTGGATGACTGCGCAGACCGGCGGGAGCGCATCTCCCTGGGCCTGGAGCGTCGCGGAAAAGCGTCGCGGTCCGCGCAGGGGCGGGTCGCCAGGGACGGGCCGCAGGCGGTACATCGTGGCGGTGGGGTCGAGCACCTCGTGGACGCCAAGCAGGCCGAGCACGCTCGCGCCCGCGCACAGAGCGAGCCCGATGCTCAGAACAAAGAACGTCACGAGCACCTGCCCGAGGAGCCCCGCGCTGCGTGGACCCAGCAGAAACCGTGATCCGAATCCGGTGCGAGCCATTGAGGCCGATGATGGCACCGACGGCGCGGCGGCCCTACTCCGTGACGAGCGTAGCGGCGGCCTCGTGGCGCAGCGCCCACGCCTCGTACGCAGGCACGCCCAGCGCGGCCAGGGAGGGCAGGATCACCTCGTCGACGCGGCGGTAAAACGCCGGTGCGAAACGCCAGCGCGAGGCCACCCCGAGTGCGAGGGCGTCCGGGTCTTCGGGTGTGTCCGGAGTCGCGGGGATCGCACCGCCGTCCGGGCGCAGGCACCCGCCGTTCATGCGGTCGTAGTGAGCGAAGGCGAACGCGAGGTCGGCTCCGAGCCACTCCCGCTCGTCGTCCGTGAGCAGAGGAAACACCATCCGCGCGAGCCCCCATCCGAAGCGGTCGTGCATGACCTCGTCGCGCAGCAGCGTGTCGATGACCGACGCCACGCAGGGGTCCGTCGAGCCGTCTCGGAGCACGCCGAGGAGGCCCACGGAGGCCGCCTCGCCGACGCAGAACATCGACGCCGTCCATCGCGCGACGAAGAGGTGCGCCGGGAGGTCGTCGTCCACGAGGCGGAGGTGCTTCGGATCGAGCGTGGCGTCGTCGTAGCCGCCGAAGGCCTCCGCGACGCGGGCGCACAACTCCGTGTGCCGCGCCTCGTCTTGTAGCAACTGCGACGCCGCGCAACTTACCTCAAGGGGTAAGCCCACCTCCGGGAAGCGCGCGATCAGTTCGCCAAACACCACCATCGAGCGGTACTCCGACTCGACGCGCGCGGCCCACCCTTGCCGCACCCGCTCCCGCGACGCCTCCGGTGTGCGCGCCGGGTCGAGGAGATTCCACGGCGGCACCGGGCGTGGCCCATCGAGCATCCGCCGATGCATCGAGCGGAAGAGCTTCTCGTCGGTGCCGAGCGGTACGCGCCTACGCATAGGGTCAGCGCCCCGTGAAGGAGCGGCCGCTGTTTTCGGACATCATCAGCACCCGGTACGGCGTCCGCGTCTCGACCACGCGGGGCCCTCCGTCGGCGTTGTTCTCCGCCGTGTCGACCACCGTCTCGGAACGCCGAGTCACGGTGTCGCCTTCGATCCAGAGCGCGAGCGCGCGGCCCTGTGACATCCCGTGCAGCGAACGCAACCCGCGCACCGTCTCGAGGTTTGGCGCCAGCGAGGCGATGTACCCGCCGGGCTCCCACTGGGTCGCCTGGAGCGGCCGCCGCCACGCCCTCAGGGACACCCCGTGCGCCGCGATCGCGACGAGCCCGTCGTCCACCAGCAGCACCTCGCAAGGCCTCCAGGGCAGCTCCCCGCGTCGCATCGGACCCACCCTGGCGCGCGGCACCTGCGGCACGGTCTCGACCGTCTGTTCTCGGCCCACGGGAAACGTCGCCACCACGATCGGCACTTGCTCGGGTGGGTCGCTGACGATCAGCGCGCGCCCTGCATCACAGCGCAACACGTAATCGCTCCCCCAGACGGTGGCCATCGCAGCGTCCGCCACCCGCAACTGCTCGCCCTCGATGCGCAGCACCGCGATGGCTCCGGTGCCCAGCAGTGCGATGTACCGCACGCTGTCGGTGCCGCAGGTCAACAGCCGCTGCACGGATGGAAACACCACCGGGTTGTGTCGTACGGAGGGCGTCACCGTGAGCCCCGACGGCGTGACGGCGACGACGTTCTGCTCCACGGCGAAGTCGATCGCGCGCGGCCGTAGCAGCGTCACTCGCCAGCGTGTCGCGTCGAGCGGCTCCGGCGCCACCACGGCTGCAATCTGGCTCTCCGGGGTGCCCAGGGTGACGGCGTCGGTCCAGTGGTTGGGCTCCTCGAAGCGCAGCGCGCGCAGCCGCACGGTGCCCTGCGAGCGGGTCATCCAGACGAGCCCATCGGCGCTGACCGCGGATTGCCAGTCGAAAGTCTCTCCGCGTCGCGTCTCGCCTGGCTCGTTCGGGAGCGCGATCACCCGGGTGGTGGGCTCGAGCGGAATCACCGCGCCACCGGACTCCGTCGAGGCCCGCAGTACGCCGCCGCGCGGAGGCTCCCGCCAGGTCACGGCGGCACCCAGTTCCGTGTCGTTGAGCGAGCGTCGGTCGAAGTCCACCCGGTGCGTGCGACCGTCCGTGAGGGAGCGGTAGAAGTACACCGTCGGCGAGGCCAGCACTGCCTGCTGGTGGGCGGCCGAAACATCGCGCCAGCGCGGCACTTCCGGGGCTGAAATCGGTGGATACGACTCGAGGTGGAATACCGTCGGCGTCCAGCGGTCGCGGGTGCCGGCGGACAGGTCGCGTACGTCCGAAAAAAGCGAAGCGATCTGCGTGGGCAGGGTGTTGTCGTCCACGACGCGGAGTAGTTCGATTTGCCAGGCCCGCGCGCGGCTCGTCGGGTCTTCGACGGACTGGCCGAACTCCAACCGCGGGGTGGGCGGCGGCTGCAACCCGCGGCGCACTTCCCGAATCGTGTCTGTGATGCGTGGCGAGTGCTGCGAGGCCGTCCGTAGGCGGAGGTCGAGTTCGTCGAGCGGTGCGACGCAGCGCGATGGCCAATCGCTCTGGAGTGATCCCGCGACGCGCACCTGGAGCCACGAACCGATGCGCGCGGCCCAGAGGCTTTGCTGGGCGGCGGCGTCGAGCTTTTGCGGCGGCGTTCCCGCTTCGTCTTCGCGCATCAACCACGCGATGTCGGCGCCAAACAGGCAGGTCGCCAGCGCGCGGGCGCTCTCGGCGGCAGGACCGTCGCGACGAATCACCTGCTGCTCGTGATGGGCCCACTGACGGCGGGTGAGGGCAGCGACGGCGATCAGCACGAAGAAGGCCCACGAACCCCGAGACGGTCGGACCTTGAACAGTGCCATTGAGTATTGTGAACCCTACGAACTGATCATGCCCGACGCCAACGGTGACGCCGGGCGATCGCGTCAGAAGCGGGCTTGCACCGTCATGCCGAAGCCGAACTGGTTGGGCGACTGAAACACGCGAACCTGCCGCGTGCCGGAGGCATCGACCTGGAGGAGGGTGCTGTTCTGGTCGAGGACGTACTGGACCCAGAAGATGCCGGCCATGATGGTGGAGAGGTCCCAGCGGAAGGACGCGCGGGTCGAGATGATCGGCACGCGGTCTTCGCCGGGCGGGAGGATGGAGAAGTTGCCCGCGCGGCGGATGACCAGCGTGCGCGATGAGAGCAGCGAGCCCTCGCGCACGGTAGAGCTAAACGTCGCAGGCAGCTGCACGCCGACGATGAGGCTCGGGGTCATGTGGAGGCGCGCGAGGGTGTAGTCGAACTGCGTGGCGAAGAAGAGTTCGGGCTGCACCACCGCGTCCGAAGGAAGCGTCTGGAAGGGGATGAAGCTCGGAACGTCGCGGAGAAGAAACGGCACGTCGCGGAAGAGCCCGGTGACGCTTGCGCCGAAGTACCCGGCCTTGAGCCGCCCCTGGAGGGCGCCGGCGAAGCCTGGCTGGATGGCGGTGCGCCCGGGGAAGTTGATGTCCGCGAGGTTTTGCGCCGTGGCGGTGGCTTCGACGGAGACGGCGTACTGCACCGTGCCGGGGTTGAACGTCTCTGGCGCAAACGCCACAAACGGCGCCGTCGGATCGTTGCGGTAGAGCATCATGTCGAGGGACTGCGTGGTGCGCAGACCCGAGGAGTACACGGCGCGCGCAGATGCACCGAAGATGTACACCTGCTGACCGCGAACCCCGGCGAAGTCGAAGCGCCCCTGGGCAAACCAACCCCCCGAGAGGTCGAAGCGGAAGGCATCGCCGGCGCGGAGCCCGAGGCCTGCGAGGCCGGCGTACTGGGTCTCCTCGACGCGCACGATCTCGATGTCCGCCGACGAGGTGACCACCTCGAGGGGCACCACGATGCCGGAGGTCTTGAAGCCCGCCCAGAGCGAGAGGGCGCCGACGTCGAGGGAGAGCTTCACGCCCGGCGCAGGGCCGATGCGGCGCGGAAACACGCTGTTGCCGCCCCAGGAGAGGTCCCAGAGGTAGCCCAGTCGAAAGCGATCGGTGTCGAAGGGGAAAAACGTGATCGCGAAATTGTCGCGGTTTTGCCGACCCTCGCCGAGGGCGTAGGAGATGCGGAGATACGTACCCGCGTCGTAGAAGGCCTGGTTGAGGTTGCCCGATCCGCTCGAAAGCTGGCTCAAGTCCACGCGCAGCACCAGCGCGGCCTCGGTGTTGATGCGCGGGATGAAGCCCGGGGCGCGCGCGTACATCGCGAGGTGGGTGAGGTTTTCGCGGCCGGCGAAACGGCTGTTGAGGGCGTCGAAGAAGAGCTGGTACTGCGAGCGATCCCCGATGCGCGGCAGCGGCGAGACGGGCACGCGCTGACCCGTGGCGGCGAGCAGGTCGTCGTCGCCGAAGGTCCAGGTGATGCGGGTGTCGATGAAGTCGTGGCTGGTGGGCGGCGCAGCGCGGCCCTGGTCGCCCGCGGCGGTGCCGGCGCCGGCCATGCGGTCGCTGGGCGCGAGGGCACCCTGCGGGGGCGGCGGCGGCGGCGGTGGTAACGCGGGACGAACCGCGGCGTCGCTCCCGGCGGCGGTCGCCGTGGGATTACCTGTGGTGGTATTCACGGCCACCGCCTCGCCCGGCGCGGGCGTCGGTGAGGCCGTCCCCGTCGGCGGGGTCTGCGCC
>CANJUR010000040.1 GCA_947477565.1 Deltaproteobacteria bacterium | reverse complement strand
GGACTTTCGGGTGACGCTGCTGCCCGACGCCGGGCAATCGAACACCATCCACGGCAGCAAGGCCGTCGGTGAGCCGCCCTTGATGCTGGCGATCAGTGCGCGCGAGGCCATTCGAGAGGCCGTCGCGGCCTTCTCGGAGCAGCCTGGAGCGGTGGCGTTGGCCTCCCCGGCGACGCACGAGGCTATCCTTGCGGCGATCGAGGCACGGCGAGTTTGACGGTCGCCTACCGGGCGACGTGCCGGGCCACCGCAGCGATGTGAGCGAGCCTGTTCCCAGCGCGGCCGAGGCCCAGGGCGATGACGTCCTCGAGGGATTCTCCGATGCGGGTGAGGTACTCGCCGGGAGAGCCGACGTTGCCGTTGGCTTCGGCGCGCGCGATGCGTCGTAGATCAACGCGATCGACGGGCAGATACCCCCCGGCGGCTTCGAGCAGCCCGGTTCCGAACACCCCCCAGGAGCAGACAATGTCGGTGTCACGCACGAACGCCCGCCAGCGAGCGAGCGCAGACTCGCGGGGCTCACTGCGCTGAAGGTCATCGGCGCGTAGCCCGGTTTGTGCGGAGGTTCCCGGCGCGAGTGGATGTTGCGGGGTGATGATCGCCTCGAAGGTTTCTGCGGTCGCGGGCCGATGCGCCAGCCACTGAATGATCTCCTCTGGCCAGACTGGGGATTCTGGATTTGTGGGACGCGGCCAGGCACTGGACTCACCGATGACGCACACCACGTCGGGCGCGCGATCGTGGAGTGGAGAGAGGGTGCGGGGGCGCGGGGGCCTCGGCGGTCGCGGTCGTCGACCGCGGTGGTTGTGCTCCGCGGACTCGCAGGCGATCTGTGCGTCGACCATTGCGCGGAAGGGCATGAGCATCGCGCGGAAGCGCTCGGGGTCGCCTTCGAGGGCACCCAGCACATGCACCAGCGCCTCGAGGGTGGAGACAAAGGTCTCTGCAGGCTCGCGTCGGATGCGGTACTCGCTCGGTGCGGGAGGGTTAAACGCGTACCGCGGAAGGTTTGCGAGTACGGGATTTCGCGCGACGAGCTTGCGGGTGAGGCTCCAGGTTCCGTCCACAACGACCAGGGTGACCGGGCCACTGGGTGGGTGCGCAACGATGTCGATGGCATCGTCTCCCGGGTAGAGCAGCGCGGCAGGCCGGGCGGGGTCGGATACGGCGCGGGCGAGGGCGGGGGAGGCGCTCCAGTCGATACCCACGTGAAGCTCGGAGTTGGGGAGACAGAGGCTCGCCATGCGCGCAGTGCCGATGGCGACGTCGCGCTCCCGCGGGTGCTGCAGCAGAACCACCCGCGTGGTGGTCTCCAGGGACACGAGGTGTGGGCACCAGCAGAAGGCCTTCGGACGGAGGCAGTGTGCGCACGTCGCTCGAGGCGTGAACGAGAGCGGCAGGGAAGGGTGGGGGAGGTCCATCGGAGGGCTGCGGAGGGTACGCGCTAGCGCACGACCTCGGTTGATCGATGCACGCTCGGCTGCTGGGGCGCAGCTGACGGTTTCTCGAGCTAGCGGGCTCCTGGCGTCGAGACGACTTCGAGGGTGACTGCGACGACTCCCGCGCGAATCATCGAGATGGCCTCCGCTGCGGAGCGGGACAGATCGACGATGCGCCTATTGCCCGCGTAGGGGCCGCGGTCGTTGATTCGCACTTCGACGCGCGCGCCGGTGTCGATTCGCTGCACAGCCACCCGAGTCCCGAAAGGGAGAGTGCGGTGCGCGGCGGTGAGCGCCGTCGGATTGTAGGGTTCGCCGCTCGCAGTCGCGTGCCCCGCGAGGCGGTCGCTATAGAAAGACGCGTAGCCCTGCTGCACGCTCCCTGGCGCGGCCCTGATGGTGCTGCGCGCCGCGAGCGTGGTGCCACAGCCGACGAGGCTAACGGTCGTCGCCAGGAGCAGGAGGGTCGCTCGCATCAGCTGAACGTTCCGCGAATCGCAGAGAATGGACAACTTTCAGGGGAGCATCGCGGTGCGCGCGGGGGTGCCGGCGTCCGCGTCGGTCATGGGTCGGCCGTGGCCCGGGCCGAGGATGCGCGGAATATAGCTGGCGTAATTGAAGTGATCCGAGTGCTCGGGGGTGTGGCACGGGGCGCAGACATCCACGGGCGTATCGCGACGGATGGTCGCTCGGCGCGCGGTGTTGTTGCGTGCGTCCACATGGGCGCTGCCGGGGCCGTGGCACGTCTCGCATTGCACATCGCGGAGGCCATCGTTCTGCACAACCTCGCTGCCGCCCGGTTGGCGGTACCCGGTGACGTGGCAGCCCACGCACGCGAGGTTGAAGTTCTTCGAGGCGTCTTCCAGCGTGCGGTACGCATGGCCGTGAGGCGTTCGCAGCCAGACGTCGTAGGCCTCCTCGTGGCAGTCGCGGCAGGCTTCGACGCCCACGTACGAGGGCGCGCCTGGCGGGGGCGGAGGTGCGCGCAACGAGGCGTACTCGAGACGGTTGCGTTCGTTGATGGCGTGGAAGTAGGTCGAGATCTGCGCCTGCACGGACGGGGCGCGCGCCACGTCCGGAGAGATTTCGAACGACCTCGCCTCGAAGGCACGCCCGAGGGTCGGCACGGTGCGGTGATCGAGGGCGGTGCGCCGCGCAGTCATCTCGGTCAGCCGCGTACGCTGCGCGGCGATTGCGGCGCGGTCCGTCGCGGGGTCTCGATCCCATGCGGCGATGCGACTCGCAAGTGTGTGAATCCGCTCGTCGAGGCGGGCCCTCTCGGCCGACGCGCTCGCGTCCGAGGTGTCGTGAAACGGCCCCGTGCCGTTGACGTAGAGGTCGATGGCGCCGAGGCCCTTGCCCTGGTCGATGGCGGTCAGAAGGTGCGCCTGGCCGATGCGCTCTGGCGGGGGCGGCGTGGCCGACGACTCGCGCGCGGCGATGACGAAGTCCACGCCCTCGACCTCGCCCGCGATCGTTCGTGCAACGCGGCGCGGAACGGAGGCCAGTACGACCACCACATCGACCCGACCTCGCAGCGAGGCGACCGCGGTTCGGGCGGCCTCGACGGCGTCCGTAGTGGCAGGAGCTCCATCTGGGCGGACGCCCTCAGCATTGGCGAAATCGCTCACGCCGACGAGGCCCACACGCACCCCATCGACCAGGCGCACGAGGGTCGCATCGCCCCCGACCACGTTGGCGCCGAGCGATCGCGCGCGCGTCCCGTGCGCCGCTGCCCGGAACCCTTCGGCCCCGAGCGCGTAGTCTGCCGGACCTTGTGCGTAGGCCGCGAGGTGAAGGCCGTCCAGAATGGGTCCGAGGGTCTCCGCGCGCACGCGCTCCTGGAAGGCCATCTGCGCTTCGAGTGTGGGATGTTCATAGAAGAGATTGCCCGCGGCTACGAAGAGGCTGTGCGGGTGCGCTGGGCGTTCTCGGTCGACCAGTGCGGCGATGCGATCGATGCCACCGAGGGGGCGCGCCTGGCAGCCGCAGGGCTCAAGGTAGCCGTCGAGATCAGCCAGGAAATACAGGCGAATCGATGAGCGTGGCAGCATCGCGGCAATCACTGGAGCGGGCTCGCGTCGACACGACGCGCCGATACCAAACGACGCGCTGATGGACAGCAGCAGCAGGGGCCATACGCGGGAGGAGCGGAGCGAAATCGAGGGCATCGAGGACTTGGATTGCGGGCTGCGCGTGGTCCCGTCAAGCGAGACATGGCCGCGGTCAGGACGATCGTGTCGGGGGCAGCGCTTGACGGGGGCGAGGTCGCGACGGTAGTTTCCGCCCCCCTGACGCCCATCGAAGGGCCGTTGTTGATCAGTCCCGGTTTAGGAAGGCTTCGTAATCATGGTCAAGATTCGTTTGGCGCGCGTGGGTACCAAGAAGACTCCGATCTACCGCGTGGTGGTGACGGATTCGCGCGCCCCCCGGGACGGCAAGCACATCGAGCTTATCGGGCTGTACGACCCGCGGGCGAAGGATGCCACCAAGACCCTCGAACTCGACCGCGACAGGCTTGGCTACTGGCAGAAGGTTGGCGCTCAGCTTTCCCAGGAAGTTACCAACCTCGTGAAGCGCCACCCGGCCGTCGTCGCTGCGTCCTGATCGTCGCGACTGCATTGTCATGGTCGACCCCTTCCTGATTGTTCGTCACCTCGCCCGCTCGCTGGTTGATAAGCCTGACGCCGTAAAGGTGTCGGAGTCGTCCCGCGACGGAGCCGTGGTCATCGAACTGCGCGTCGCCCCCGACGACCTCGGGAAGGTCATCGGCCGCCGTGGTCAGACCGCCCGCGCCTTGCGCACTGTGCTCTCCGCCGCAACCGCGGTCTCGGGGCAGCGCGTGCTCCTCAACATCGTCGAAGACTGAAAGTCGCCGGAGCGGACATGTCGCGCATCGAACCCGCGCGCTGGATTCCTGTGGGCGTGCTCGGTCGCCCCAAGGGACTTCAGGGTGCCATCTGGCTACGCCCCTTCAACGACGATATTGCTTCCCTGCGAGTCGGCCTCACCGTCCGCCTGAAGCGAGAAGGTCTCGGGGAGAAGACCCTCGAGATCGCCACCCTCGCCGAAGACGGCAAGGGCATCACCGTGACTTTTGCAGGCGAGCGCTCTCGCGAGGCTGCGGAAACTCTGGTGCTTGCGGAGGTGTCCGTCCGGCGAGCCGACCTCGCGCCGCTGGGCGACGGGGAGTTCTACCATTGCGACATGCCTGGCGCGACCGTGCTCGGCACCGCTGGGCAGACCCTCGGCGAGGTCGTCGAGGTGATGGCGTACCCGTCCATCGACGCGTTGGTTGTGCGCACGGCGAAGGGCGACCGGGAGGTGCCCATGACCGATGCCCTGGTGGTCTCGGTGGACGCCGAAGCAGGCATCGTTGTGCTCGCAGACGGCGCCCTCGACGACGAGACCTGACCGGTGGAAGTCTACCTCGTGGCTCTCTTCCCCGAGGTGCTCGACGGTTTTACCCGATCGAGTATTGTCGGCCGCGCGGTCACACAAGGCCTCGTAAGTTTCCACGGCATTCAGATTCGGGAATTCTCTCCCAACAAACACCACACCGTGGACGACGCTCCCTACGGTGGGGGCAGCGGGATGGTGATGACGGCGCCTTCGGTGGTGGGAGCCATAGAGTCGCTGCCGTTGACGGCGGAGACCGGCGCGCTGCCGTATCGAATCTTGATGAGCCCGACCGGGCGGCCCTTCACGCAGGCGATCGCCCGGGAGTTGAGCGGATTGCCTGCGCTGGCGTTCGTGTGCGGGCGCTACGAGGGCGTCGATGAGCGGGTGCGCGCGTTTGTAGACGACGAGATCTCCCTCGGTGACTTCGTGCTCACCGGCGGCGAACCCGCGGCGCTGGCGATGATCGACGCGGTGGTAAGGCTGCTGCCCGGGGCGCTGGGCAACGCGGAAAGCGCTGCGACGGAGTCTCACGGCGACGATGGAATGTTGGAGTATCCGCAGTACACGCGCCCGTTAGATTTCCGCGGCGCGCTGGTGCCCGAGGTGTTGCGTTGTGGCGACCATGCCCGCGTAGCGCGGTGGCGTCGGTGGCACTCGTTGCGACGGACCCGCGAGCGGCGTCCAGACTTGTTTGCGCGCGCGCCGCTGGAGCGCACCGACCAGAAGTTAATCGATGGGGAAGAACCTTGAAGGGCAAGCTCTACCTAGCGCTGGTGCACCACCCGGTTCGCGGTCGCGCCGGCGATGAGATCACCACCTCGGTGACCAACCTCGACGTGCACGACATCGCGCGAACCGCCCGTACCTACGGGGTTGCGGGCTACTACATCGTCACCCCGATCACGGCACAGCGCGATCTCGTGAACCATATCCTCGGGTACTGGCGCGTGGGCAAGGGAGGCGACCGCGTACCGGAGCGCACCGAGGCGCTCTCCATCGTCGAGGATATCGGGTCCATCGAGGCTGCGATTGCGGCGATTACGGCGAAGGAGGGCGTAGCTCCCCGCGTGGTGACGACCGCGGCGCGGGCGCGCGCGACGATGACGAGTTTCGCTGCGCTGCGCGACGAGATGGCGGCAGACGACGGACCCTGGTTGTTGATGTTTGGGACAGGGTACGGTCTGGCCGACCGGGTGCTCGACAGCGCAGATGTTCACCTCGCTCCGGTGCGGCCCAACGGCTACAACCACCTGCCCGTCCGTTGCGCGGTGGCGATTATCCTCGATCGGTTGCTGGGCGACGACTGACGAAGCCCAGGCGATCGCCGCCCCTCGAAATCACAGGGTTGCGGCAGCGCGAGAGGCCTACGCAAGCGGCGACTGGCCTGCTTCCGCCGCGAGCAGGTAGAGAACTGCCATGCGCACCGCGACGCCCGCCTCGACCTGGTCGAGGATGACCGATCGCGGCCCATCGGCGACGTCGGCATCGATCTCGACCCCGCGGTTCATCGGTCCCGGGTGCATCACGATCGCATCGGGTTTCGCCCGAGCGAGCATCGCGCGGTTGAGTCCGAAGGTGCGGGCGTATTCGCGCGTCGAGGGGATGAGCGCCTCGGTGAGCCGTTCGTGCTGAATGCGCAGCATCATCACAACGTCGGCGCCCTCCACCGCGGGACCGAGTGCGTCGAAGACCTCGACCCCATACTGCTCCAGGCCCGCCGGGAGCAGCGTGCGCGGCGCACAAACGCGCACCTTCGCACCAAGTCGGGTTAGCAGAAGTGCGTTGGAGCGCGCGACGCGAGAGTGCGCAATGTCTCCGGAGATGGTCACCACGAGGTCCGCGATGTGACCCTTGGCGCGGCGGATGGTGAACGCATCGAGAAGCGCCTGCGTGGGGTGTTCGTGCATGCCGTCGCCCGCGTTGACGACGCCTGCGTGGGTGTGGCGCGCGATGAAGTGCGGCGCACCAGACGCCGAATGGCGAACCACGATGACGTCGGGGTGCATCGCCTCGAGATTCTTCACGGTGTCGAGGAGGGTCTCGCCCTTGCTCACGCTCGAGGTCGATACGGAGATGTTGACGACGTCTGCGGAGAGGCGCTTGCCCGCAATCTCAAAGCTCGTTCTCGTGCGAGTGCTCGCTTCAAAGAAGAGATTGATCACGGTTTTGCCGCGCAGCGTGGGCACCTTCCGCACCCGCCGCGTAGAGACCCCGAAGAAGACCTCCGCGGTGTCGAGAAACTGCACGATGTCTCGCGCCGGGAGGTCTTCGATGCCGAGGAGGTGTCGGACAGAGCCGTTCATCGCGCGGCGGAGGATATGATCAATAGACAGACGAAGGGGGGTTTTCGGCGGGTCCGAGAACCTCGACGCTGGCCACGTGCTCATCCTGCGGATCGACCCGCACCTCCACGCGCTCGCGCCGCGTGGTCGCGATACGCAACCCGACGTAGTCGGCCTGGACGGGAAGCTCTCGGTGCCCGCGATCGACCAGTACCGCCAGTTCGATTGCGCGCGGTCGCCCGTAGTCCATCACGGCATCGATGGCCGCGCGGGTGGTGCGTCCGGTGTAGAGCACGTCATCGACGAGAATCACCACGCGCCCTTCGACCTCGAAGGGAATCTCGCTCCGCCCGATCTGTGGGTTTGGGAGCGCAGTGGCGGCGTCGTCGCGGTAGAGCGTGATGTCCACGGTGCCGACGAGAACCTCGGCGCGCCCGGCCGTGGTGAGTAGCGCGTGCAGCCGGGCCGCGAGCGGAATGCCACCGCGGCGAACGCCCACCAGCGCGAGCGACACGTCATCGGAGTGGCGCGCCACGATCTCGCCAGCCATGCGCTGCAGCACTGCGGCGACCGCGCACTTGTCCATCACTACGCGGGTCGGCTGTGTCGATGCCGTGGTCATCGAGCAACGATAGTTGCCCTGCCCGCTGCGCCGCAACGCCCACCTTGACCGGCGCGGGCGCCGCGGGCGATACCCCGACAGCTCTTTCCGGCCGCTGCAAACCCTCTCCGAGACCTCTTTTGCTCGAATGACCGCACGGATCCTTGTTGTCGAAGACAGCGCGACGGTGCGACACCTCGTGGAGACGGTCCTTCGCGGGGCGGGCTATTCCGTCGAGACAGCGGTCGATGGTGTCGATGGTCTTGAGCGCGTCCACCGCGCGACCTTTGACCTGGCGCTGGTCGATTTCGTGATGCCCCGCCTGAACGGCTACCAGTTTGCGCAGGCGCTCCGAGGTATCCCGGGCGCGGGCGACTTGCTTCTGGTGTTGATGTCCGCGCGGGCGGAGGCCATCGGAGCGCGCTTCGCCCAGCAGACCGGTGCGGTGGCCACGCTGGCCAAGCCGTTCACGCCGACGGCGCTGCTCGATTTGGTGCGCATCACGCTTGAGCGGGCGCGCGTTGAGCCAAACTCCCGGACCCGTGTCGTGCCCGGCCCGATCGCGACGCCGACCGGGGGGGCAGCCACGCGCGCTGCACGGATTGCCCAATGGGTCGTTGGTCCGGAGGCGGCTCGCGACCGTCTGCTCGATCTGCTGGTGCGCTGCGTCGGGCCCGTCGTGCGGGAGCTGGTTGAGGCCGGTATCGACCCGCAAGACGACCTTATTTCGCAGGCATTGCGTCAACACATCAGCATGGCCGCTGCTATAGATCTGGCGAGGGAAGCGCGCGCGCTCGACCCTTCACTTCGGGGAGCGACGGGGTTCGAAGGCATCCTCGGGGTTGTCTCGCTCGCCCAGGTGGTGCGGCTCACAGAGAGCGCGGGCCTGCACGGTGTCCTTCGGGTCGAGCGGTCCGCTCGCGTGGGATCGCCAGCGATCGAAGTAGCGTTGCGATCAGGGTTCATCGACCAGGTCGTCGGCTTCGGAGTCGGACCCGAACTTCGGCTGGGTCGGCACCTCGTGGGCGCGGGTGTGATCCCACGAACTATCCTGGATGCTTTCATCGCATCGGGCGCTGCCCGAGGGACGCCCCTCGGGAGGGCGCTGATTTCAGCGCGGCACATCACCGAGCAACAACTTCATGCGGCCCTCGGCGCGCAGACTGCGGAGTTGTTCTGCGAGGCGTCCCGTTGGACTGGCGGGCGCTTCCGGTTCGTGCCCGGGGAGACGCTTGCAGTAGGCGATGCAGCGCTGGGTTTCGGCGTGGAGGAGCGCATCGCAGACGCCGCGCGGTGGGCCGCGGAGTGGGAGGCCATCGAGGCGCACGTGCCAATGGAGCAAGCGGTCACGGTGCGGGAGACCGGAGTCAGCGTGGTCCTCGACGCCGACGCGCGACGGTTGTTGGCTGCTTTGGATGGCGCGCGAACCGTGCGTGAAATCGCCCGGGAATTAGAGCTCAGCCCAATCGCGGTTGGCCGCGCCCTGGCAGACCTGGTGCGTCAACGGGCGATCGTTGTCGCGTCAACGATGTCCACGAGTTCGTGACAGGTTGTAGCCGCGCCAATGGCGGTGGGCTTAGTATCCCGGCCCACCGCGGATGTCCTCTGACCTGAAGGCCGATGGAGTTGAGTTTTCCCCCTCGCGTAGCCTTCCGCAGACCCCACCCGCGGATCGCTCGCCCTTCCTCGTAGATCCGCCGACGGCGGCGGCATGGGCGGAGGTGCTGCGGGTGCTGCGCGCGGAGGCCGAGGTCGCCTCTACGAAGGAGCAGCGTTCGGCGATTCTTTACGGCATCGCGGAGCTTGAGGAGTCGTTGCTGGGTGACCAGCCGTCTGCGGCGCGCAGCCACCTCGCGGCATACAACGCGCGGTCATCGTTTCGGCCACCCCTCGACGCGCTCGTGCGCCTGTACCGTCGCCGAGGGAGCTTCGCCAACATGGGGAAGCTCATGGAGGCGCAGGCGCGGTCGGCGCCGACCTCACAAGATCGGGCGGATGCGCTGGTACTCCACGGGGAGCTTGCGGAAGACGCATTGGGCGATCGCGATGCCGCCGTCGCCTCGTATCTCGCCGCCGTGGCCGCAGATCCGATGCATGCGCTGGGATGGGCCAACCTTGAGCGTGCTGCCGTCGTGCAAGGCGATGCGGCACAGCGCTCCGACGCTGTCGGGCACATGGTGAAGCTCACCGTCGATCCATCGCGCCGCGCCGCGCTGCTCTTCGAACTGGTGGAAATCCATACATCGCGTGGCACGACGGAGTCGCTCGGCGAGGCGCTGATCTGCATGCACGAAGCCAGCAGCATCGAGTCGGTTCGATGGCGAGCGCTTGTCGGCGTCGAGCGTCTGGCGCTTCGCCTCGGACGGCTCGAAGAGGCCTCGAAGGCCATGGAATCCCGCGCAAACCTGGCAGGGGCAGTCGCGGCAGGGGAGGTCACCGCTGCGCAGGTCGGCGGCCCGCAGAACGAACTCGCGGAGGCCTCCGTCGCGCGTAGGCTGGCTGCGCGCCTGCACCTGTCGGCAGCGCGGATTCAGCTTTCGTTCTCAGGCGATTCGGCGACGATCGCGAGCCAGATCGAGCGGGCGATCGCTCTCGAAGACGACGTTCGGTCGCGGTTCGGGTCGATGATCCTGGCCGACCTGGCTGGCGAGATCGAGGAGTCGGCGAGCCATGCGGAGTGGTTGCTCAGCAGGGACATCGGCGATGACGCCATGCGGGCCTCGCTGCACTTCCGCTGCGCCGAACGCGCTGCGATGGAGGGCAGGGTTTCCGATGCCGGCGAGTTTCTGCGCGCGGCCCTGCGAAGCGATCCGACGAGCGGCGCAGCGCGGGCGGCACTCATCGAGCAGTCGTTGGTCTCTGGAGACCAGCAGACCCTGCTCGAGCAGTTTGACCGACTCGGCGCGCAGGCGACGGATCCTTCGGACCGCGCCGCACTCCTGCGAGCAGGAGCGCTGGTGGTTCTGCTCGTGCGGCGCGACGGTCGCGAGGCACTGCGTCGGGTGCGCGAGGCGCTCGACCTGCAACCGGCGGATGTGGTCTCCCGGAGGTTCCATCTCTTCCTGCTTCGCAGGCCCGATTTGGCAGTAGGGTTCAGCGACCCGCGGACTTTGGCGCAAGAGCGGATCGCGGCGGTCGAGGCGCTACTGCCGTACGTCGCGGACGCCGACGAGCGCGCCGCTCTGCTCCTGGAGCGGCTTTTCGACGAACTCATTGATCTGCAAGACGCCAAGGCCGCGGCCATCACCGCCGAGCAACTCGTCGAGGCGAGCGGTGACGCCGCGTGGACCAAGGAAGTCGCGGCGATTCTCATGGCCTCAGTGGGCTCCATGGCGTTTGCTTCGCGCTGGGCCGGTTCGCTTCATGAGAGCCTGCTGTCGAACGACAGCGCGAGCGGCCCGTGGGCCTCACTGGCGGCGCGCTGGGCGTGGGCCGCGGGCGATGAAGCGAAGGCGCGTGAAATCGCCATCGCCGCCCATCGCCTCGATCCTGCGAACCGATATCTCACCGCAGTCTTGATGCGCCTCGCGGCGGCGGGACGAGAGGGCGCTCTGCTCCTGGAGACCGCCGAGCGCGCGGCGGAGGCCGACACCGCGGGGGGCGTGCGTTGGCTGGTTTTGGCGGCCGCCTGGTTGCGCGCGCTCGGCGCTCTCGACCTCGCCCGGCGTGCCCTGGCGGATGCGAGCGAGCGGGATCCGACTGATCCTGCGGTGCAGGCGGTGGTCTTCGGGTCTTCATCGTGGCTGGAAGATCCGGCCCTGCGAACGACCCTCCTGGTGCGCGACGACCTCCCGAATGAAGGCAGCGCGGAAGTCGTCGCGCTCCGCATCGAGGAGGTGCTCTTCCGGCTCTTCGTCGAGCGCGATTCGGTGGCTGGCTCCTCTGCGATGGAGCGCCTTGCGGGGCGCGGAGGCCGCGATGCGGTGCCCGCGACGCTGCTTGAACTCGTATTGCGTGGGGCGGTGTCGGGGCCGGACAGTCCGGCGACGGCCGAGGCGCTACGCGCGCTGCTGGCTTTGGTCGGGGGAGATGACCCCTTGCGGGCCGGCCTGGAACTCGAACTCGCGCGAGTCCTTGGTGGGTCCGAGGCGACGCAAGATGAGGCCGCCGTTGCCCGTGAACTTATCGACAGCGATCAGCCGAGCACTGGAGCGACCCGGCTTCTGAGCCTGCTCGATGCGATCCAGCGAGATGCTTTCGAGATGGTTCCGGGCGCGCTGCTGCGCCTCGCGGACATCGAGGAGGGCGACGCCCAGGAGCGCCTCCGCGCGATCGCACTCGTCGGCCTCTGGGCCAGGGGCCGCTCGCGAGAGGCTCTGGCACTCGCGGATTTGATCCCGGGTCAGTTGGCCTCTTCGATGGTCCGGAGTGAGCTGCCGCCAGGGGGTGTCGAGGGTGCCGCGGTGTTTGCGCGGGCACTCTCCGAGAGGGCACAAATCGCAGGGCGTGACGCGCAACCGGGTTGGCGCTCGGCAGCGGCAAACTGGCACTCCGTGGGCGGCGATCCATCGTCGGCGCTGGCGGAAGCGGAAGCGGTCCTGGCGAGCCGGCCTGACGATGTCCTTGCGCGTGACGTCCAAAGGGTGGCGTCCCGTCGGCTCGGCCGGTGGGATGGCGTAGCCGAGGCGTGCGAGGCGCTCGGACGTGTGGTGCGTGACGGCGAGCGGTCTGCGCGCTTCTGGGAGGAGGCTGGAGTCGTTGCGCTTGAGCGACTGAAGCAGCCCTCTCGGGCGGAGGCTGCTCTCCGGCAGTCGCTGGAGCGCGCACCTGGGCGAGGGGTTCCGTATCGGCTGTTGCGTCGGCTGCTCGAAGCGAAGAACGACTCCGCGGGCCTGGAGACACTGGTGTCTCGTCGCCTGATTGCAGAGCACGAGCCCGCGGCCCGTATCGCGCTGCGCTGGGAGCAGGCTCGGTTGCGCCGTGCGCTCGGCCTGCGGGAGGGTGCGCTCGAAAGCGCCGTATTGGTCGTCGGGGCGGACCCGCACCACGTCGCGGCGCTGGCATTGATCGCGGAGATTCACGCGACCTCAGGCCGCCTTCACGCGGCGGCGGAGGCGCTCGCGGCGCTGGGCTCTGCGCCCTCTGCACCAGAGGGTCAGCGGCGCGCGGCATTGTTCGGGGCGCTTGAGATCGTGCAGTCCCGCCTCGGTGACGCTGCGGGAGCGCTCGACCTACTCGCGAAGCTTGATGACCTCGGGTGGCTCGATTCGTCGCTCGCGTTGCGGGCGATTGCCCTGGCAGAGAGTTCTGGTGATTTCGCGGCCGCCCTCCGTTTTGCAAACGCGTCACTCCGTGTGGCCGATTCTGAGCCGGCACGGCTCGCGGCGTACCTGCGACTGGTCGAGATTCAGGCCGCCGCGCCAGGAGGCCAGGCCGCCGCGCGGCGCGCAGCCTACGCGGCACATGAGAAGTTTCCCGGAGCGTTGGCGGTATTGCGCGCCGCCGCCGCGCAGAGTTCCCCGACTGAGATTGTGCCGCTGGCCCGACGGACGATTGAGGTGCTGCGAGACCCACTGAGGCTTGAGATCGACGTGGCGACGACGGCGCTCGACATCGCTGCCGCGGCAGTCATCGCGGGCGATCCCGTGTTGGCGAGAGCCGCCGATCGCCTGGCTCACTGGGCAGGTGCGACCGTACCCGTGACGGCCCCGGGGATCCCGTCGAAGGGAAACCTCCGTGAGCCCTCGATGCAACTCCGGTTGCGCGCCCCCGCGGAAAAAGGGAGGGCGACGGTGATCGTGGAGATGATCGAGGCCGAGTTGCTTCCGCAGCGCGGGTTGACTCTCGATGCGCTCCACCTCGGGCGAGGCGAGCGTGTGCGGGGTTCGTCGCTGATCCGTGAGGCGCTCGCTCCCTTCGTCGCGGCCTGCGGCGTGACGGAGTTTGAGTTGTATGTGGGTGGTGGAGAAGACCGCATCCTCGCGCTGCCCGGTGATCCCCTGGTCCTGGTGGTTGGGCCGCGCATCGACGTGATGCACGACCTTGGACAGCGCTACAGGCTCGTGGCCGAACTGCTGTTCGCCGCTCGTTCGCTGGGCGGCTGGACGGCGGATGAGCCTGCGCAGGCTGCATCACGCTGGCTCGCGGCTCTTGTCGCCGCAGATGTCGAGATGCCCTCGATGCAGCCTGACGCGGCGCTGGTGCGGGCGATCGGCAAGTTGCAATCACGGCGCGTTCGCAAGGCGGTGCTGGAATTTGGAAAGAGCTTGCCGAACGGCGACGCCTACCGCGAGTTGCTGGTGGCTGGTGCAGGCATTCGTGCGACCGTCCGACGGAGCGCTCTGGTGGTGAGCGGCGCGCTCGACGCAGCGATGGCCGACGCGACTCGCGAGGACGACTCCGGCGCGCAGCGAGGCTCGGACGCCGCGCGGAGGGATGCACTCCAGTTCGCCGTCAGCGATGCGCTGGTTGGCGTGACTCTCGACCTTGGGATCGACCATGTCTGACCGCGACGACAGCAGTGTGAAGCTTCCCCGGGCACCGCGGGTCGGCGTGTTCGCAACCCGCCCTTCGAGCGAGGGATCGACGCCGGCGGTGACCAGGGAGTTCCTCCTCGACGTCGATGACGGTGCTCTCGAAGCCTCTGAGGTGCCTCCCCTGGGGATCGCGAAGTCGACTTCGCTCTTTGGCGATCTGGCCCTCGGAGACGACGAGATCGACGACATGTTTGGGTCGATCGGAGATGTCGCGCACACGGATGCTCGGCCGTCCCTCGACGCGGTGGCGCTGGTCCAGTCTGAGATTTCTTCGGAGGCGGTGCGCGTGGTTATCGCGCCCCCGGAGGCAGATTTGGAGTCCGATATTTCTCTCGAAGTCGATGAAGATTTCGAGGTCTTCGAGGACGAAGCCCCGGAGCTTGCCCTGGTGGGAGTCGCAGACGAACTCAGCGACTCCGACGACGCCGACCTCACCATCGAAGCAGACGAACTCAGCGACTCCGACGACGCCGACCTCACCATCGAAGCAGACGAACTCAGCGACTCCGACGACGCCGACCTCACCATCGACGCGGACGGCGAAGAGGAATTCGTCGAGGTCGAGGCGATCGCAGAGGTCGATCGAGGCGCGGCGCTCGCGGCTTCGGTAACGAGTCGTCGGCGTGACGAGGAGGACCTCGATACGGCGTATGTCGTCGATGCGCTTGCGGAGGTGCGTGCGCGTGTCGATCTGCTCGTCGGTGAAGCCGCGGTGGCGGAGAGCTTCGTGGACGCCGCGGAATGGTATGCCCACGCTGCGGACCTTCTCGACGGCGCTCTTGGGGAGTCGGCCCGTGCAGAGCAGGTCGTCGATCGGGCGAGAGCGCTCGCACCCGAGGTTCCGCTCGGCCTGCGGGTGCAGCGCCGGTTGATGCTCGGTTCGGCACGCATGGCCGACGCCGCGCGGCTGAGTGCGGAAGAGTTCGCCTCCGCCTCTCTCGAAGAGCACGATGTGCTCCGCTGGCTCCACGCCTTCACGGCGCAGGGCGAGGACATCGATGCCTCGCGGGACTCATGGCAGGTGATCGCCGCCCGCCCATCGGAGGTGGAATCTGCGTTGGCTGCGCTGCTCGACGGCGGTTCGCGACGAAGTCCGGCAGACGTCGAAAGCGCGCTCGATGCCTGGGCCTCCTGCGCCTCCGGGGCGCTTGGGGTGAGCATCCGCGTCGCGCGAGCACGCATGTCCGAGGGGCACGATTCTGACGCCTCGCTTGAGGCAGTTCGCGCTGCGACTACAGGCGACCCGTCCGACCTCGGTGCGTGGTTCACGCTCGCGCGCCTTGCGACAGCGAGGGGTACTGCGCGCCCGCTTCTGGACGCCCTGGATGGCATCGGACGGCTGTCTGCTCGAAGTGCCGTCGCATCGTCTGCAAACGCCCTCGGGGCAGCCCTCGCTTCGATCGTCGGTGAGGTCGTCACCGCGGATGCCACTGCGGACGCGAGCGTCGTGGGACGCCTCGTCGCGCATGCTCGCGAACTGGCTCGTGTCGATGTCGCGGAGGGTGCCGCGGTCGTCGTGCCCTCCGATCGGCCCCCTGCGCTTGATGGGAGCGTCTCGGACACATCGCAGACACAAGTGCAGACCCTCATCCGTGCGTTTCAACAGCGTCGAGAAGGAGCCGTGGCCCAGGCTGCAGCTGCGCTATTCGATGTCCATGGTTCCGTGGTTCGAGCGGGCCTGCTGGCGCGTGGTGGGTCCGTAGACCCCGCCGAGACCGCCGCATTGCAGGGATCGCTGGAGACGACCGATCGGCTTCTGGTCTCACTTCGGGCGGCGGCCGAGGCGGAGGTTTCGGTCCTCGATTTCACTTCGGGGGATGGGCAGTGGGCCCGCCTGGCCGCAGCCGAGGCCTCCCGTCGTGCGGGCGACGACGGCGCGAACGGAGCGTTCTTCGCGCTGCTCGACGGTGACTCCGAGCCTGCCGTGAAAACTTTCGCGGCTCGGGCGGCGGTCTCGCTCGCTCGGACCGAGGATCTCTCCGCCGCTCTCCGGAGCGAAGGATCGACGGCGGCTGATCCGCTGCGAATCGCCACGCTGCTGCTGCTGTCGGCAGCGACGAGCACCCCGACGGACGCCGAGGCCGTCAACATCGCGGAACTCCAGCGGCTTTTGCCGGGCGACGTCGGTGTGGCGGAGATCGCGGCGCAACTCGGACTGCGGGGACACGGGGCGGTTTCCGATGTCGCTGTGGCGCTCGAGGAGGTCAAGGGAGACGCTGGGGTGGTTCAGGTTGCGGCGATTCGCAGCGCGCTGCGGCGATCGGAGACAGACCCGGAACTGGCCGCGCGGAGCCTGTGGGAGCGATGGCGGACTGCACGGACGGACGCGTGCCTCGCAACGCTGGTCCTGCGCGCGCCGCGGCATGATGGAGCGAACATATCGACGGTGCTTCGCACCTTCTTCGAGCGCGCGATCGAGGCGCGGGACACGGGCACATTCCCGGTGGCCCTGGGAGAACTGGCTGCGGAGATGCTTGAGCAGGCGGACCGTCGGGCCGAGGCGCTTCAGGTGCTCGCCCGTACCCGCGCGCTGGCTCCGTCCGACCCATTGATCGCCTCTACCGAGCAAGCACTCCTGCTGGCGTCGGGTCGCGATGTCGATGTGTCCGAGCGCGCATTTGAGCAGCTCAAAACGGAAAGCGAGCCCGCGGCGCGGATCGAGGTGTTCGAGCGACTCGCGCGCATCGATTTGTTCGAGCGTGGCGACCTCGCCTCGGCGGCGCTGTCGTTCGCGGCCATCCTTGAACTCGACCCGATGCACGCCGAAGGGCTGCGGGCCCTCGAGCGCCACTACGCCGATCGCGAGCGGTGGGATGAACTCTTCCTCGTGTTGCGCCAACTCGCGCTCGGGATGCACGAGGCGGGGGATGCGCTTCCGCTGGCGCACGCTGCCTCGAGGGTCGCCGAACGGGCAGGTGCCGACGTACTCCGCGCAGCCCAGCATTTGCGTTGGGAACTCTTCGATCGTGGCATCTGCGACCGTCGCCTCCTGCTCGCGTTGGATGTCGATGTGCGCGCAGAGCGTGACTGGCCCAGGGCCGAGCGGGTTTCTCGCGCGCTGGCGGCGATCACGGTCGATCCGGCGGAGCGGGCCGCGCACTGGGGCCGCGTGGCGTTGGCGGCGGAGGCCCTGGGCGAACTCCCGCGGGCGGCCGATGCGTACGCCGCGGTGATCGAGGCGTCTCCGGGTGTCGAGGCGTTGCTGGGTGCCGCACGGGTCGCCACTGCGCGAGGCGAAGACCTCATCGCGGTGGGCTTCCGTGAGCGGGCGGCGATGGAGATCCAGACCATCGGGCTCTCGACGGACGCGCTCACCGCGGCGGCGATGGCCTGGCGAGACCTTGCCGACGACAACGCGCGGGCGCTGGCCGCCGTGCTCGAAGCTATGCGTCGGGATCCCGGGCACCAGGGTGCCTTCTCGCTAGCTCTCGAACTCCTGGAGAAATCACCCGACGCCGCGCTGGAACTTGAGGTGATCAGCGGCTACCTGGCCGCGCGAGCGAGCGACCTCGCCCCGGAGTCCGCCCTCGCGATCTACCTGCGGGGCGCAGCGGCCGCGGAGCGTGTGGACGACCTCGATCGTGCCCGCACTTTCTTGCGGGCTGTGACCTCCCTTGTCCCCGATCACGAGGTGGCCCTTCGGACCCTCGTGCGACTCTCCGATCGGGCGGAGGACTGGTCCGGCGCTGTGGATGCTCGCATCCGGCTGGCCAAGAGCAGCGCCGACGGCGGTGAACGACTCGAACTGCTGCTGCAGCTAGGCGATCTCTTCGACGAGAAGCTCGGTGATCCGAAGCGCGCCGAGACCGCGTGGCGCCGGGTCGCGCAGGCGGCTTCGAACGACCCGCGTCCCTGGGAGCGGCTCGCACGTTTCCATGAGCGAAACGGCGAGGGGACCCGCGAGGTCGAGGCTCTCAAGGTGCTTGTCGTGCGCGCGCGCACGGCGGCCGAACGGGCACGCTACGGTCTTCGTTTGGCGACGTTGGCACGAGGCGCGCTCGGAGATTCGGCGCTCGCGGACGAGGCACTCAAGGCCTGCGCCGAGGATGTTCGCGTGGGCGTCGATCGGAACGTGCGGGACGTGGTTGCGCTTGAGCGCCTCGCAACCTGGCAGCGCCTCCGTGGGTCGAGGGATGCAGAGCGGGTGGTCGCCTCGATCGCCGTCACACTCGGGGTGGCCAGCGACGACCTGCGAGCGCTCGCGCCCGATGGAGTCGTCGCGGGTGGCGGAATCGAGAGCCTCCTCCCGGCCGTGCTCGACCTGCTGGCTCCCCCAGCGCTCCCGGCAGACTTGCGGGAAATCCTCGTGCGGACCTCTTCCGTGCTCGATCCGCTGGTGCCTTTCAACCTGGAGTCGAGCCAGGCTGATCGGCTGGGCGGACGCCCGCATGGGTTGCGTGCCGAGATCGAACGGTGGGCGCATCTTCTCAACCTTGGCAATGTGGAGATCTTCCTGGCGTCGAAGCTGCCCGCCATTGCGCTGCCGGTGGGGCGCTCGCCCGCGCAGGTGCTCGTGGCCTCCGCAGCGCCGCCCTCCATCGTCACCCGCTTCGCAGTCGCCCGTGCGTTGCTCCTGATCACCCAGGGTCTCTCGCTGCCGCTGCGCATGGACGTGGCGGAGTTCACCCTCGTCATGACCGCGCTGCTCCGGCAGTTCGAACCGATGTTCAGCCCTGGCGGGGTAGACCCGGTGCGGCTCGATGCGCTGTCGCGCTCGATCACTCGCCAAATGCCCCGCGATCTGCACGCTGAACTCACGCCAGCGGCCCGCGCTGTGCTCAAGCGCCCGTTCGACCCGGCGGTGATTCACGGAGCCGCGCTGGAGTTCGGTGATCGCATCGCGCTTCTCGCCACGGGTGATCTCCCCGCCGCCATCGCTGCGCTCGCCCCTCCGGGGGTGCTACCGGGCAGGGTGATCGACGAGGTTCCGGCGGCAGGTCGGCTGGTGCGCGTCGCGCTGAGCGAGCGATTCCTCGAAGCACGTCGTTTGGCCGGCTTCCAAGACTCCTGAAAGTGCGGGAGCGCTCGCGGGTTGGAGTGCTGGTCGCAGCGCTGGGCCTCACTGGCCTCGGCGGCGGTCGCTCCCTGCCCGCGCACGAGGTCGCGAACCATCAGCGATCGCCGTTGTTCGTCTCGGCCTTTGCGACGCCCTCGATCGGCATCGACGGGGCGGCGCTCCGCGGACCCCATCGGCACCCGATGATCGTGTGGCGGGTGCGCACCGAGCGCCGGGTGTTTTCCTCGCCGGGGCTCACCCGCGATGGCTGGGCGGTCTTCGGCTCCCTCGACGGGACCATCCAGGCGGTCGATCGAAACGGGGTCGTTCGGTGGTCCTACCGGAGTTCGTCGCGGGTGTTCTCGTCGTCGGCGTCCGTCGGTGAACTCACGGTCATCGGAAGCGATGCCCGCGAGGTGGTGGCCCTCGACGCCCGTGGCTCGGTGCGCTGGCGCGCGGCCGTTCCGGAGGACATGGACGCGCCGGTCTTTGCGCTCCCCAACGGGGACGTGATCGTGGCGTCCGGCGACCTCCGCGCGTTCACGCGCACCGGCGAACTCCGGTGGACCAAACCACTGGCAGGACACGTCTTCGGACCGCAGGCGCTCGCCTCCGCGTCGGCGCTACTCGTGCCCGAGATGCGCGGCAGCGTCGCCGTCATCGACCCGGCAGACGGACGCCTGGTGCGTCGAATCGAGTTCGGTAGCTTCCTCTACGGAGGGCCGCTCGCTCTCGCGGACGGGACGTTTGTCGTGGGCCTCGCGGACGGCACCGTGCGCTGCGTGGACGTGGAGGGCCAGACCCGATGGAACTTCCGTACTGAAGGCGCGGCGCGACGACTCGGCGTGCGCGCGACACCCACTTTGCGGCCCGACGGGGTGATCGTCGTGGGGGCGGAAGACGGTGGCATCTACGGTCTGCGGGCAGCAGATGGCACCCTTGTTTTTCGCGTGCCGACGAGCGCGCCAGTTCGCTCGCGCGCCTGCGTCGATCGCGATGGATGGGCCTTCGTCGGCGGCGAGGATGATCAGGTTCACGCAATCGCGCAGGACAACTCCGAAGCGTGGAGAATGACCATCGGCGCGGACGTTGACAGCGGTCCGCGGCTCATCGGCGACGGCCTGCTCGTCGTGGGCGCGGACGACGGCGCCTTGCACGCCATCGCCGGAACGCCCTGAGAACGAGCCTTGACCGCTGATCGCCCGGGCGTAGAGAGTGCGCCCAATGGCGCTAACGGTTCTCGATGATGGCAAGCTTCTTCAGGTCTTTGCGGCGCACCCGACGCGCGCGCTCCACGTCATGGAGGTGCTCGCGGCCCTCGACGAAAGCCCCGCCGCGCGCCACGGAGTGACCGAGTCGCTCGACCGACTTGTGGAGCGCGGGCTCGTACATGCGATGCCCGGTGGGCGCTACCGTCTGCCGCGCGACCAGGGCGGACGCGTGGAGGGTCGCTTCATTCAAAACCCACGCGGCTTCGGCTTCGTCGAGGCCAACGACGGCGCGGGCGACGTCTTCATCGCGCCCAACGGCGTGCTCGGCGCGATGCACGGTGACCTCGTCGAAGCGGTCGCGCGCCCCGGCGGGCGGGGCCGCGAAGGGGCCATCACCGCGGTGCTCAAGCGTCGCTCTCCGATGGTTCCGGGCGTGCTGCGCGCGCGCCCGAAGGGCTCGTGGTTGGAGCCCGAAGACGCTCGCATCCGCGGCCCGATCGTGATCGAGGGCGACGTCGTCGGACGCGATGGTCAGGTCGTGGTCGCGACCATCGAGAAGTGGCCGTCGCACGTCGGCGAAGTGCCCGTCGCGCGGGTGAGCGAGATTCTCGGCGAGCCGGGGGCGCTGGCGACGGAGGTGCGCAAGGTGACCGTGCGGGAGGGCATCGAGATGCCCGCCGCGCAGGATGTTCTCGACGAGGTGGCGCGGCTGCCGGCGACCGTCTCCGCGGCAGACGCCATTGGGCGCGTCGATCTGCGCGAGCGGCCCCTTGTCACGATCGATCCCGATGACGCTCGCGACCACGATGACGCGGTGTACGTGACGGAGCGAGCCGACGGCGGTTGGGATGTCACCGTCGCCATCGCAGACGTCTCGCATTACGTCTCCCTCGGCACTGCGCTCGATCGCCACGCCGCCGAGCGCGGCACAAGTGTCTATCTTCCCGACCGCGCGATCTCGATGTTGCCCCAGGAGATCTCCGGCCGCATCGCGTCGCTGCTGCCCAACGAAGACCGCCTCGTCCTGGCCGTCGAGGCCACCCTCACGCGAGACGGAACCGTCGCCGCGTCACGCATCTTCGAAGCCGTGATGCGGTCGCACGGCCGGCTGACCTACGGCGGCGTGGCCCACGCCATGGGGTGGACCGACGCGGGCGTCGCTTCGCCGTTGAGCGACGAGATGCGCTCGATGGTGACCACCGCCGATCAGTGCTCGGCGACCCTGCGGGCGAAGCGCCTGCGGCGGGGCGCGCTCGACTTCGACCTGCCCGAGGGCCGGGTGCGCTTCGCCGAGGACAACGTCACCCCGGTGAACATCGTTCAAAGCAAGCGCGACGCGGGGGTGAAGCGCGCCTACGCACTCATCGAAGACCTCATGCTCCTGGCGAACGAGATCGTCGCCGAGACGTGCGTGCAGGAGGGGCTCGCGGGCATCTATCGTGTGCATGGCGGACCGCAGGGCGAGGCGTTTCAGCGCTTCCTGGCGGCGGCGCTCGCGCTCGGACACCCCATCGACGACGAGGCCGTCGATTCGCCGAAGATGCTCTCCGATTTCCTCCGAAAGATTCGCGGCACCCCGGAGGCGCGGGTGCTGGGAATGCTGCTCCTGCGTGCGATGCCACAGGCGCGGTACAGCGAGTTCAACACCGGTCACCGAGGGCTCGCGGCGACGGCATACCTGCATTTCACTTCGCCGATCCGGCGGTACCCCGACCTGCTGGTGCACCGCGAGATTCGCCGATGGCTCCGCGAGCCCGGGAAGCGTACGGACACCGACGGGCTCAGCGTCGCCGCCGCCGACTGCTCGCGCCTCGAGCGCCGCGCCGTAGACGTGGAGCGAGAGGTGCTTGATCTCTACCGCTGCGAAGTGGCGCGGCTTCACCTGGGTGAAGTGCACCTCGCAACGGTCACCGGCTTCGGAAGCCTGGGTGTGTACCTCGACATCGACGAGCCATTTCTGACCGGGATGGTGCCGCTCGAGTCCGTCGCCGCGGGATCGTGGGAAGCCGACGATCTTGGACTGCGACTGCGCTCGAGCCGCACTGGAATGATCTTTCAGGTGGGCGATCAGATCACCATCGAGATCGCGGAGATCTCCCTCGCGCGGCGCACCATCTTTCTGCGACTCGCTGGCACCGCGCGGGAGTCCCTGCGAAGGGTTCCGGGCGAGCGCGAAAAGAAGGGGAAAGGGAAGGGGAAGGGGAAAGGGAAAGATCACGGAAAGAAGCACGCGGCGGCCCGGCCGAAGGTGTCGAAGCAGGGACGCAAGCGGTGAAGCGACTCTGCCTCGGGGCCATCCTCGCGGTCGGCGCGCAGGGGTGTCCCCGCACTGCGCCACGAGTGGATTTCGAGAGCGGCGTTCGCCCCGAGTCGCCCGTCGCGGATGTGCCTCCCGCGGATGTTCCGCACTTCGCGGTGGTGTCGTCGGCGCAGGTGCCCGGCGAGGGACGCACGCTCACCGTCGGCGCGCTCACGCTCACCGCCGAGCCCGCCGAGCGCTTCGTCTCGTCGCTCGCGCTGCCGATCGTCGGTGTGGTCGCGGAGACCTGGGTTTATCGCGTTGGCATCAACGGCGAGCCCCTCGACCTGCTGCGCCTCGTCGTCGAAGCGGGAGCGCTGCGCCGTGAGGTGATCGCAGGCACCGGGCCGTCCGTCGCCAACTGCGCGAGCGCCTCGCTGCGGGCGACATCACCGCGGTCGGTGGTGGTCTCCACCCGGTGCGGCGGCCGCGTCGAGTCGCGCTGGATCGCTCGCGGAGACACCCCGCGCACCCGCAGCGTGGTGGTCGTGGACGCAGCGCCCGCGGGCGTCGGCGACGTCGTCGTGGAGGTCTCCGCAGAAGATCGTGACCTGGACGGCCTCGATGAGTTGCGCGTCGCGATGCGACCCGCGGAGACGTCGGCCGGCGCCCGTCCGGAGGGTCGGCTTCTGTACTTCGATCGGGCGGGGGCGCTCGCTCGCGACGTGGCCGAGCCCGCGCAATCACTCACAGAAACGAATCAGCTGGCGCTCAGGAGCGCGTCGCGGTCGGCGACGAGCGCGATGGCCCTGGAGGCAGAGCGCGGACTCGCGGCGGTGCGGCAGGCGTTGTGTGTCGAGGACGGCGCACCGCGGATCACCGTCGATGGCGTACGCGGTGTGCAGTGCGGGTCCGCCGGCGGGGTGCGTGATCGCGCGGGTGTCCGCGTGGCGGCGATGGTGCAACTCGGGGAGGTTCCGGCCGCGGAGCAGATCGCTCGCGCACTGGTGGCGATGCCCGAACACGCAGCAGCGTGGAGTGGTCTTGAGGTGAAGCTGCGTCGTGCCACGACGCTCGACCGCGGATGGCGTGCCCGGGTCGGCCCATTCGTGGGAATGCCCCTCGACGCCAGCGCGCCGGGTCGGGTCGGTTCGCTCGCGTTTGATCTCCCGCTCCGCCCCCCCGCGGTGATGGTGCGCGGCGACCAGGGCGGCCGCGTAGACCTCGCCACGCTGGTGTTCGTCCCGGGCGCTTCTGGGTCCACGCGCGAACTCCTCGCGAGCGTCGCGGGCATCGGCGTAGTCGTCGGCGTGGGCGCGCGCTGCGACGGCGTCAGCGTGCTCCTCTGCGATGCCGCACAACCCTGTGAGCCCGTCGCGGCCAGCACATCCAGTACGCCCGCGGGGTTGACCCGCTGGGCCCTCCACCACACCGCCGCGTTAGACCTGTCGAGCGCCTGCGCAGCGAACCCCGAAGCACTCCGCCCGCTGGGACCACCCTCGACGCAAGTCATGGGAACCGTGCTTAATCGCGTGCTGATTTCTCTCGACGGTCGACTCTGGTGGGTCGGCGCGTCGCAGTCCGCACCGGTCTCGATTTCCCAGCGCCTCGGGGCGGGTTTTGCCCCCGGCGGGCCGGTCAGTGTCAACGGCGCCTGGGCGGTTCTGCCGGGACTCAACGGCCTTTGGGTGCGCAACGCTGCCTCCGGATGGAAGCTCCGCCCGGTGGCGGGCCTGGAGGGCCGCACCGCGCAGCTCCGCGACCTCATCATCTCCGACGACGGCGCGGTGATCGCTGGGCTCATCGGCACCCAGCTCCAGGTCATCGAACGCGGCTCCGCGCGCTGACCCATCACGGCACCGGAATACAAAACCTCGTAAAAGCCACGGAGCGCCGCCCGCGCGGACCGGTCTGTACGATGGCCGACACCCGTCGTCCGTTGCCGACGGCGACGATGCGCCCGCCGCCCTCGAGGATGCGGGGACCGTCGAAGGCCGCGCGCACCACGCCGTCGGGCTGAATTGTAGCGCCGCGCAGCAGTCCGTCGCGCAGCCACAGCGCCGTGGCCCCGCCGTGGGAGGGCACCAGCGTGACCGGCGGCAGGTCGCCCACAAACTGCTCGATCACCCTTCGAGCGCGGAGCGTCCCATCGAGGCCGAGCACGGCGGTGGCGACCACGGATTGGCCGTTGAGTTCTTCGCTCCACGCGACGATGACGCCGTCTGCGAGCACTGCGCCGTCGTCGATGCTCGGGAGGAGGAGGTTGTGAGTCACCCGCGGGCCGGCGTTGTCGATGAGACCGCCCTGGTCGAAGCGGACTACGTAGACGTCCGCGCCGCGCCGGTAGAGGACCGCCGCTGCGTCGCCGTCGGGTCGCAGCACCACGTCTTGCGCCGACGCCGGGATGAAGGCCGTGACGTCCACCGCTGGGGCCGTGAGTTCGCCGCCCGGTCGCACACGAAACGCCCCTGGCGCCACCACGGCCGTGCCGCCGTCGAGAACCGCCACCACCCGCGCGGCGAGGCCGAGCGTTACTCCCGACGCGATCCCCGTCGCGAGCGGGTCGCTGTACCCCGTGAGCAGGGGCATCACACCCAAAGGCGCGCCGCTGGAGTCGAGCGGCGCGGCGATGACGCGCGTCGTGAAGTCGGCGTCACCGGGCGATCCCACGCTCTCGCGGTAGAGCACCAGGGCCCCGTCGCCGGCGCGTGTGAGGGTCGGCGTCGAGAGGTCGATGCGGGTGCCCGCGGTGGAGCGCAGCACCGTGGGTTCGCGCTGCACCGCGCCGTTGGGATCAACCGTCAGGAGGGTGATCTGGTCGCGCCCTGGGACGCTGCCGTCGAGCGTACCGACGCCGCGTAACGCGCCCTCTCGCCAGAGCGCGAGGAAGCCTCCGCGGTAGGGCACCAGCCCTGCGACTTCGCCGTCGCTGTAGCCCACGGTGGCGCTACCGATCGACCGCACGAGCGCTTCTCCCTCGCATGGTGGAGGGGCGCCGGCGTCGTAGGGGAGTGCGTCGGATTCGACGCTGACGTCCGTCGCGTCGGGGAGGGCGGCGGTGTCCATGGGCGAGGCGGCATCGACGGCGGCGTCGGCGGTCGCGGTAATCGACGGACCGCCGTCACACGCCGCCAGGAGGGCCACGACGAAAAGCGGAGAGAGGTATTTGCCGTGCACGATGGTGCAATCCTACCGCGGCATGCGCTTTCGCCGTGGACGTCCTCGGGGCTGCGTTTGCAGATGTTGCGCCGCGCCAGTGGGGGGGGTAACCACAGTTCGCCCCACGCGACGGCTCCGGTCGTCGCTGGCGCCTGAGCATCCAAAACACTCATCAAGGATTCGGACCATGGCACGCGAACCGAAGAACTTCGATCACCTCCTGGGCGGCAAGGCCAAGGGCCTTTCGGACACCCAGCTTCAGGCGCACTTCACGCTCTACAAGGGCTACGTCACGAAGCTCAACGAGATCACCACGAAGCTCGCTGCGGCCGACCGCAGCACGCCCAACTACAGCTTCAACGACTACTCCGAGCTGCGTCGCCGCGAGCCTGTCGCCTACAATGGCACCGTGCTCCATGAGATGTACTTCGCGGGCCTGGGCGACGGCTCAACGGAGCCCAGCGCGGGCGTCAAGGAGTTCATCGGCAACGGGTTCGGTAGCTACGACGCGTGGGTCGCGGACACCAAGGCGTGCCTCATGAGCGGGCACGGCTGGACCCTGCTTTGCTACGACGATCAGTCGAAGAAGCTGGTCAACAACCTGGTCCAGGGCGAGCACCATATCGGCCTCTTCGCCAACGTCCACGTCCTGGCCGCCTTCGACGCCTGGGAGCACGCCTACTTCTTTGATTACCAGACTGGTAAGGCGAAGTACGTCGAGTCGATGCTCTCCGGGCTCAACTGGGACGTGCTCGCCGCCCGCCTCAAGCAGGTCGGCGCCGCGGTCTGATCGCTAGCCTTTCTCCCGACCTTCGCTCATTTCCCGCGCCGAGATTCCCAGCCGCCGCAGCTTCTTCTGCAGCCCAAACCGCGACAGTCCCAGGGTCTTCGCGGCGTGGGTCTGGTTGCCCCCGTGCGACGCCAACGCCTGAAGCACCATCGTGCGCTCGACGTCCTCGATGGCGTTGCGCAAATCGAGACCGGTGTGTCCGCCAGTCGGTACCCGCGCGGCGGACTCCCCGGGCACGGTCAGGTGCTCCACCCTGATCACGTCCTCCGAGAGCACCGCCGCACGCAGCACCTCGCTCTGTAGCTGCCGAACGTTGCCTGGCCACGGCGCCGCGCAGATCGCGGCAAGGGCTGCGCGGTCGATGCTCACGTCGCGCCGCGAACTCCTCTTTAAAAAATGCGCCACGAGGTCGGGGATGTCCTCCCGGCGATCGCGCAGCGCGGGCACACGCACGACGATCACCGCGAGGCGGTAGTAGAGATCCTCGCGGAAGGCTCCGCGGCTGACCATGTCGGGCAGGTCGCGGTGCGTCGCCGCCACCACCCGTACATCCACGCGCCGCAGGCGCTCGCCGCCCACGGGCCGCACCTCGCCCTCCTGGAGTACCCGCAACAAGCGCGACTGCATCGCCGGGGACATCTCGCCGATCTCGTCGAGGAAGAGCGTGCCGCCGTCCGCCGCCTCGAAGAGGCCCGCACGCGGGCGGTCGGCACCGGTAAACGCCCCGCGCACGTGTCCGAAGAGCGTGCTCTCCAACAGGGTCTCTGGGATGGCGCCGCAGTTCTCGGCGACGAAGGGCCGGTGGGCCCGCGAACTGTTGTCATGAATCGCCCGCGCCACGAGTTCCTTGCCCGTCCCTGACTCGCCCTGCAGGAGCACTGGCATCGGCGTAGGAGCCACGCGGTCGAGCAGCGCGAGCATCCGTCGCATCGCCTCGCCACGACCGATCAACGCGTCGTAGCGCCCCCGCGTAGCCGTCGGATCGACCGCAGCGCGAACCGTCTCGAGCTCCGCCCGCTGTCGGGCCACCGCGCGTTCGAGATCGTCCGAGAGGCGCTCGGAGCGGCGCAGCGATCGGCGAAGTTCGGCGCGCGCTCGCGCGTTGTCGATGGCCACCGCGGCCGCGTCGGCGAAGGCCAACGCCAACGATTGGGCCCGTTCGTCAAACGCGCCTGCGCGCATCCGGTCATCGACATAGATGGTCCCGACCACGTCGCCGCGCACCCGTAGCGGCACGGCCAGCACCGATCGAAGCTGTAGCCCAAGCACGCTCTGCGTGGCGTCGAAGCGCTGGTCCGTGGTGGCGTCGATGGTCACGAGCGGCTCGCCCGTGGTCGCGACCCGCTCGGCGATCGAGCGCGACACCACAGCCTCGTCGCCCAGGAGATCACGCGCCCCGAGGTTGCGCGCGTTGCGCACCCGCAGCGTCCCGTCCGAATCGCGCAGCAGCAGAAACCCACGCGACGCCCCGGTCAGCTCGATGATCGCGTCCATCACCCGATCGAGCATCGGCGGGAGCCGCGGCTCCGCGTTGATGCGCTGCACCACGGAGAGCATCCAGCGCCAGCGCGCGTCGTCGGCGGACGTCGTCGTGGGCTCCCGCCCCTGGCTCTTCGCGGTCGGAGCGTGCCGTCGGCGGAAGCACTCGGCCAGAGCCTCGGGCAGCGTCGCGGCGAGCGCATCGACCCGCAGCCGTCGTCGTGCCCGCATCGCCTCCGCGCGCGCCCGATCACCGGCGACCACCGCCGCGGCCTCGCTCCATTGCAACAGAAGCAGTTCGTGTTCGACGCTCGGATCGGCCTCGACACTCCGCCGTGCACGCTCCTCCGTGGACTGCAGCGCGCCGTGGCGAGGGTGCCCCTGTACTGCCAGCGCGAGGCGAGCGAGCGCTACCATCGCCCCTTCGTCCGCACGCGGCGCTCCGAGTGCGTCCACCGCGCTCTCCAGCGCTCCTCCGCGGATCGCCCCGATCGCCCATCGCGCCCGCAGCCCGTCGGCCAGCCCCGTCGCGCCCATCAAGCGCACTGCGTCGGCCTCCGCGGGCGCGCGCTGGGTCCCATTCGCCTCTGCCCGAAGCGCATCGATCCAGCGAGCGGTGAGCGCGTCGTCTGCCTCCGTGGCGGCCTCCTGCGCCCGTTGGAGGAGCGCGCTCGACTCCTCTTCCGCACCGATCCAGACCGCCAGCGAGGCGAGGTTGGCCAGCGCTCGCGCCACGGATGCGGTCAGCCCGGCCGCTGCGAAGAGTGACACCGACCGCCGCATCGCAAGGTGTGCCTCGCCGAGCGCGCCGGACTCCAGCGCCGCTGCGCCCAGGTTCATCAGGTACGTCGCCGCGGCTGCTGCATCCCCGTCGCGGCTCGCGGCTTCCCACGCCGCGCGGTACGCCGTCGCCGCCCCGACGAGGTCCCCCGACTGCTGCGCCAGGAGCCCACGCACGGCCGCCGCCCGCGGCTCCATCGACGCTCTCGCTCCCAACCGCTGCGCCCACGCTTCGCACCTCGCCGTCGCCTCGGGGCGGTCGTCCGCCGCCAACGCGACCAGCGCCGCGACCTCGAGCGACCGCAGCGCGACGATCTCTTCTGCCCCATCCGCGGTCGCCTCCGCGACCATCCCTGCGACCTCCGCTCGCGTCGGCTGCGCGCCCCGATCCAACGCCGCCCGCATCCCGATCACTCGCGCCGCTGCCGCCCGTGCGCCACCGTCCGCAGCGTGCGCAACGATCCACCTCGCCAGCGTGTCGCGCTCGCCCGCGCGATGCAGAATCTCCCCGTGCAACAACACTGCTCCCGCCGTCGCTCCATCCGCGGTTAGCGCGCGCGCCTCGCCGTGCCGTCCTGCGCGACAGAGCAGCATGGCGAGCTGAGTCGCTTGCGCGGTCAAAGGATCCGTCCAGCCATCGGCCTCACGCAGCAGGGCGATGCGCTGCTCGATCGGCGCGCTCTCGTCGGCCAGGGCCCGCATCGTCTCGCGGAGTGCTCCTGCGCGGTCACCCAGCCAGGCGAGCAGCCGGGCGGCGACACCCGCGCAGTCTGGCTCCCTCGATGCAAGTGAAGCGGCGAGCGCGAGAACCCGCCCGCGATCTTCGGCGAGCGGCATCCCGGTGGCGATCGTGACGGCGATACGCCCCTCCTCGAACGTGATCAGCCCGCGCTCGCGCAAGCCAGCCACCGCCGGGGAGAGAGCGTCACCGAAGGCCTCCGCCAACACTTCCAGAGGCAAGGCAGAGCGCGCCAACGATAGAGCGCGGAGCAGCGCGGCAGCGGTGGCGGTGAGCCCCTCCGGAGTCGCTCCGGCGAGGGGGCTTATCGATGATCCCGCGGCGGTCAGAGACGCCGTCGGAATAGCCGACGGGCCCATCGCGCGCACCGCCTGAACGACTCGCCCGGACCATGCCTCCGTCGCTGCGGCCCAGCGCTCCACCACCGCGGCCGCGACCGGTGCGCGGTGAAGGTCGCAAAGCAGCGCCGTGAGTTCGTCGCGAGCGAGCGGCGTCCGCACGAACTTCACGAGGCGCACATCGACGAACGCCTCCGCGGTCGTCGCTAGCAGCGCCATCGGAGCGCCGACCCCGTACCGCCGCGATCGCTCGACGATCGCAAGTGCATTCGTGAGCGCGTGGGCCGACGCGTCCAGCATGACGAACACCGTAGGCCGCTCGCAGGGCACCGGTGCGCCGTCTTCCCGTGCCAAAACTTCGCCGCGCGAGGCCGCTCCGACACGGGCAACGCGCAGCGCGTCCTCCAGGAGTCGTCGCCGTCCCGACCCGTCCGGTCCGGCGAGAAGAACGCCGGAGGTCTCGGCCCCGATCGCCGTGGTGATCGCCGCCGCCACGCCTTCGGTCTCCGCTCGATCGCCCTGCCATCGCGGAGTCGCAGCAACGGTCTCGTCATCCGTCGCCCAGGCGCGCGTCTCGCCTCCGCCAGGCAGCCAACGCCCGCCGTCCAGCGACCACCGTCGGAGAAATCCTCCCGCGGACGACGGCCGCTCACTCGGATCCGTCGCCACCGCCGAGGCGAGCAACGCCCGTAGCGGCCCCGGGATGCGGGCGAATACAGTGTCTTGTAAAACGGCTGGCTGCCCGAGCGAAGACAAGACCGCCCTCGCGTCCGTCGGATCAGCCACCAGCGGGTGTCCCCCGCCGAGCACCATTGCGAGCGAGACACCCAACGCATAGAGGTCGCGGGCGGGGTCTGCCGCCCCGAGGAGGGCTTCCGGTGCGGTGAAAGCCAGGCTCCCGCGGAGGCCGGCGCTCCGCTCTCCGACTGCGAGCGCGGTGCCCAGATCGACGAGCACGCCGCGACCATCGAGTACGAGGATATTCGAGGGTTTCACGTCCCCGTGCACGATGCCGACGCGATGCAACGCCTCGAGCGCGCTCGCCACGCCGGCCCCCGCTCGCACCACGCCTGCGGTGTCGCCGACCTCATCGAGTGCGACCCCCTCGACGAGATCCATCACCACGAACGATCCGCCTCCGGGCAGCGCGCCGAGGTCGCGGGTGCGGGGCAGGTTTGCGTGGTCGAGGGAAAGCAGTAGACGCGCCTGCGCTGCGGCCAACGCGTGGCGCTGGATCTTCACCGCACAGGGCGCTGCGCCCGCCCGCAGATCGATCGCCCGCCAGACCGCTCCTTCGCAGCCGCCGCCGAGGCGTGCGACCAACTGGTACCGACCGACGACGATGCTCTCCGCGGTGATGCCGTCCACGTTGTTGGCCCGTTGCACGATGGGATCCGTCAACAACCATGGCGGTTTGCTCTTCTCACCGTCAACAAGGGTTGGCGGTGTCGGGCGTTCGGGTGGTCGCTGCAGTGACCGCTCGAACCCTCGGCTCGATCGCGTATGGTTTGGCGTGCGTTGGGATCGCTGGGTATTTCCGCCGGCCGTAAGCGCGGCCGTCTTCGCGGTGTTGGCGATCTCGCCGCCCATCGGGTCGTCGGCCTCGTCGGTTCATCGGCTCGAAGCCCTTGGGGAGCCCGCTGCGGGTCGCCCATGGCTGTTGCGCGCGCTGATCCGCGCGGAGTCTGTGACCGCGCCCATGCTCCGCGTTACGTCGCTCGAATCGTCGGTGGAAGCGCTCGCCATGCTCCGCGCTCAGGGCACCTGGTATCGCCTGTGGGTACCTGCGCGGGCGAGCGAGGTGAACCTTCGCGTGGTCGATGCGGTCGGCGTCCACCATCTGCGCGTCGCGGTCACCACTGGGCGTTCGACGGTAGTGCCCGCGGGCCCCGATGAGCGGGTTCTCGTCTCCGAGGGAACGCTCATCCCAGAGCTTGTCGGCGAGGTGATTGTTCGCCCCATCGGGAGCACGGTCGATCTCCTGGCGGTGACCGACCAGGTGGTGATCGATCCGTCTCGACGCGTGGTCGATGCCTGTGGCCTCGCCGTTTTTGCGGTGCGCGTATCGGGCCTCGGTGCTCCGGTGTCATTGGTGTCGTCAACCCCTGCGGGCGAACGTCGAGACGAACTCAGACTGCCGCTGGTTCCGGGTGGCATCGCGGTGCGCGATGACGGCGAGTCGGTGCTCCTACGCGCAACGAGCCCCGGATCGACGGCGTACCTCGTCTCGGGCGACGGCGCGGGCCCCACATGGTGGTCCGCCGTTCAGATCGGCACAGACGGTGACGAGGGCAGCGCTCGCGTCGTCCTTCCGCCGCGAACCCTCTGGATCACCGCGGCGTCCAGCAGTGATCTGAGCGCATCCATCTCGCCGTTGATCCGTCCGTCGTCGCCGCCGTGCCTTACGACTCCTCTGGGTCAGCGCCTCGCTCGAGGTCGCCTCGTCCCGCCGTCCCTCCCGCCCCTGCGCGTCCTCTGGGACGGACCTTCCATCGAGCATGATCTTACCAGGCAACGTATTCGCCGGGCGCGGGTAGTGTGCGGTTCGGGCCTCGCGATGAGCATCGCGTTGGAGGCATTGCTGCTTCTCGGAGCGGGTCTTGTGCGTGGTCCGACGGCGCTGCGCTCGCTCGTGGGTGACCGTCGCGACCGCCTCGGGGTGCTCGTCGCCGGCATCTCGACGCTTCTCCTGATGGGCGCTGCGATGGCGCTTGCCGTAGGATTGCGCACCCCTTAGACGACCGCGGTGTTGGCTCTTCACACTCGCCGCTGATCCGGGAGGTCCGTCCATGTCCTCACGCGTCCTCGTGGTCGAACCGAACGAAGAGATTCGCATTCCGCTGATGCGAGTGCTTCGGGCGCGAGGCGTCGGCGTGGATGGTTTTGGCAGCGCGAGGGAGGCAATCGACGCGCTCAAGGCGGCCCCCACCTGGAGTCGCGCCCTGATCGAACTGACGCTCCCCGGAAGCGACGGCGCCACGCTCGCCGAGCGGGTGCGGGCACAGCTTCCGGAGATCGCGATCTGCTTCGTGACCGGCGGTGAGAGCGGCGAGTTGCTCTGTCGCGCGCACGTACTCGGGACGATTCTCTGGAAGCCGCTCGGTCTCGGTCCGCTCTGCGAGCGGTTGATCTCCGACACTCGGCGCTAGGGCATTGTTCGCGGCGTGGACGCGCCACTCATCGTCCGTGGGTAGCGGCTTCGTCAGACTCCGATCGCGCCCGCGGCGATCAGCGCTTCGATGCGGGCGTCGTCGAGCCCCGCCTCGCGCAGGATGGTCTTCGTGTCGGCTCCGGCCGCGCGTGGAGGCGTGTGGGTCTGCGCGGCCCCGGCGCCGACGGGCGTACGAAATGCCAGCATCGGGCCCCCGCCAAATCCTTCGGTCTCGAAGAACACCCCGCGGTGTTTATGCTGCACATCGATCGGCAGTTCGTGAGGCTCCAGGACCGGCTCGATGCAGCAATCGTGGGACTGCGCGAACGCCTCCCAGTCGGCCCGCGAGCGTCCGGCGATCACGGCGGCGACGGAGGTCTTGATGTCTGCCTGATGCGGTCCGGGTACCAGCGCGTCGAGGGCGGGATCAAGGCCTACGGCGGTGGCAAACGCCGTCCAGAATTTTGGCTCGAGTGCACCCAGGGCAACGGCTTGTCCATCGGCCGTGAGGTAGGTGCTGTAAGCCGCGATGCCGCCATCGAGGACACCGTCGCCCCGCGCCCGCGGTCGCTCGCCCGCAAACAGCGATGCCAGCGCGAAGGTGGCGAGCGGCACGGCCCCTTCGGACATCGCGATGTCGGCGACGCAGCCGACGCCCGTGCGGGTTCGCTCGTGCAGCGCGGCCAGGATCGCCACCACTGCCCAGAGCGCCCCACCGGCGACGTCTGCCATTTGCGCGCCCGACACGGCTGGCGCTTCGCCTGCGGGGCCGGTCACTCCGAGCACGCCTGCGCGAGCGAGGTAGTTGATGTCGTGGCCGGCGCGCTTCGCGAGAGGACCGTCCTGACCATAGCCCGTGATGGCGCAGACGATCAGGCCCGGGTGGAGCGCGCGCAGCGCAGCGTGGCCGACGCCGAGGCGGTCGAGCACGCCCGGGCGGAATCCCTCCAGGAGGACATCGTAACGGGGGACGAGGTGTCGCAGGGTCGCCACGCCGGCTGCGGTTTTGAGGTCGATGACAAGGCTGCGTTTGTCGCGGTTGAGGGACTGCCACGCGGCGCCCTGAGCCGCGACGGCCGGGGGCATCTGTCGGAGATAATCGCCGGGAAATGGGTCTTCGAGCTTGTCCACCGTGGCGCCAAGATCGGCTAGCACGAGCGAGGCAAACGGACCCGGTAAAAGCCGGGTGAGGTCGAGAACCCGAACCCCCTCCAAAGGACGCCGGTGACGGAGCGATTCAGGAAACATGGCAGGGAGTGGAACGCCCGGTGGACCCGGGCGGTCGGGCGATTACTTGAGGAGATTGAAGAGCTTGGTGAGGTTCATCGCGAGCATCTGGTTGCCCTTGACCTTCAACTTGCCTCCGAAGAAGAGCTTCATGCCTGCGCTCGGGTCCGCGACCATCGTCTGGAAGTCCGCGTCGGCCACGTCGATGGTGACCAGACAGTCTGCGGACGTGCCCTCGATCGCGGTCGGAGGATCAGAGATCAGGTCGAGGGTCCAGTTGCCCGCGCCGGCGATGTTGAGTTGGTACTTTCCGCCGATCTTGCGGGCCTCGTCGCCGCGCCGGGTGAGCGCGCCGGGAATCTCCTCGTTGAACAGCTTCTTCGTGTCGACCGTCATGACAGAGCCTCCGTGATCGGGCGAGTTCTATAACTGAACCGCCATTCAGCGCGACGGAATATCACCGGCCCAGCGATGGTGTCAAAGCCCCGCGAGACCTGTGCTACGTCCGCGTCCGCATGAACGCGCGCATCGTCTGCGGTTGCCTCGCCGTGCTGCTCTTTGGTTGCCCCCGCACCCGCGCTCCGATCGTGGACGCGGGCGTCGCGCGAGCCGATGTCGAGCGTGTCCCCGCGGTGGCGGAGATTCCCCCGCTCGGGCCCTCCGCAGATGGGCAGGAGGTCGATGTTCCGTTGCGGTGGATTCACCTCCTCGCGGAGCCAGCGCCGACGGGCAGCGCTCCGTACGCAGTGGTCGGTGCGGTCGTGCCATGCGGATTTGTTCCGCGGTACACGGTGAGCGAGCGGGGCGAGGGGGAGGTTCGGCTAAGGATGCGCGCGCAGCGGCGTCCGTCGGATGGCGTCGCCTGCGATGGCGGAACTCCCGTGGTCGAACTCGTCTCCCTATCCATGATCCGGCTCGGCACCTGGCGGGTCGTTGACGCTGTCGCCCACGGCGAACACGACCCTCCCGTGCTGCCATCGCGCGTTCTGCATGTCGTGCCCGACGACGCCACGCTCGCTCCGGCCGCCGTGCGTTGGACACGCGGATGCTCGACCACATCGGACTGCACGGCTGGCGGAGTCTGCGCGCATGCCGCCACTGGGACGCTCTGCCTGCCCCCGATGGATCCATGGCTGCACCTTGGACGTCCGTGCCCGGACGGCCTGCGCTCCGTGGCGGTCACACCGGTTGCGCCAGGGGAGGGGACTCCGTGGCGGGCCTGCGTCGCGGCCTGCGATCGGGCGGGCCAATGCGTCGGTAGCCTGCGTTGCGACCCGTCCGGAATCTGTCTGCCCACCGCTGACTCTGAAGCAAGAGCTCCGGGCGCGCCTCCCGCTCCGGCAGTCCTGACGCCGCCGGGGCTTTCCTCCGGCGGCAGAGACTAAGGACCCACCGAAGCGTCGCTCAAGACCCTCCTGGACAGCGATTTTGTCCTCCGATGGTGCAGCGACCCGACCCACTCACATCGGCGGCGATCGCAGGCGTGGTGTTCTTCGCGAGGGTGATCACGCACTCACCGATGAGGAGATGTGGTGTCAGGGCTGGCTAAAGAGGGGCGGCATGCCATCCGTGAAGGTGAGCGCGCCGAGGGTGAATACTGAGACGTAGATACCGCCGATGATCAACGCGTTGAGCAGGTGGTCGGGCCGCCGGAGTTCGATTCGTTGCACCCGGTCGAGGTCGATGCGCACGCCGCGCTCGGAGTCGTTGTCGAGGCCCTGCACGAACGGTCCGAGCACCGACGTCACTCGCACATCCCGAACGCCTTCGGGCGCAGTGAAGCGCGCCCGCTGGGATCGCAGTTCTACCTCCCCTGAGCGCAGCGCCACGATGGACACCGGTCGCCACTGCGCGCATCCCATCAGGGTCAAGAGAACCAGCGGGCCGGGCCACGCTTTGGCCTTCATCGCAGGCTCCATCCGAAGGTGAGCACCGTGCCTCGAACCGCCGGTTCGCCCGCGCCAACGCCTCCCGCGAGCAGCCGCAACGAGAGCACCCCTTCCTCGTGCGGGCCGAAGCGAAAACCCGTCTCGAGAGTGCCGCCGAGGTCTACCAGCGTCGCCCCGATGGTGGCGGATTCGCGACCGAGCAGGCGGATGCTGTGGTCTCCGGAAACGCAGTACGCGGCCGACTCGCCCGAGGCACTGCCCCCGGAGACTGCCATCCCGATCGCGAGACCGACGTAGAAGGGCGAACGCAGCGAAAACACACGCGCCCGTACGCCGAACGAAAGGCCCGCGCGCGCTCCCCACCCGCCGAGTGAATCGAACGACCGCGAGCCCGCGCACGGCAGTCCGGCGACGCGTTCGGAAAGGGCACGAGGGACGACGGTCATGCCCTGCGGTCCGGTGAAGTCCAGGCGACCGTGGATCTCCAGCAGGTCGCTGACGGCGCGGCGCACATCCACGCTGAGCGCGAGCGTAAGAGCGGGCGACCACGCCAATACGCCGGCGTCGCTGGTACGCCCGATGTCTGCGAGGGCCGCGGCGCCCGCCTCGATCACGGGACGCCAACGTAGGCGAGACGCGCGGACGGCCTCGTCGTCTCGGCGTCGCGTGGCATTAGTGGGGGCGACGGCAGCGGCGGGAAGGTCGGTGAAGGTCTGCGCCGCGACCGTCTGGGCGCAGACGATCGTGAGCGCGAGGCTCATTGACCGGGGAGTGGAAACGGCAGCGGAAAGGGCAGTGGGGACGAGCCAGTGCCCTGGCCGACGCCGATTGCGGGAGGGCGGACGCCGTTGCGCCACTGCGAAGACCAGAGCTGGATGATCGGGCGACGGAGCGCTGCGGGTGGGTGCGAGTGAACGAAAAAGAGCAGCGGTGAGTTGCCCCTGAGACCCTCGAGGCGCTCGAAGAAATCCATGCTCATCACGGCACCCTCTTCGGTCCAGCGGCCGGTCGTGCGGCGCGATCCGGTGTCGAGAACGTTGACCGTGCCCCAGGTGTCGGCCTCCATCTCGAGCGGCTGGTTGAACAACGGCGCGAGGTTGGATACCGAGCGTTCGAGGTCTTCGAGGTCGCCCTGCTGAGCCGTCGCGGGCGCGCCGTTCGCGCAGCCGGTGTGGCCGCGATAGTGGTGCGCCAGCTCATGCCCGAGGATGAACGCGATCTGTTCGTCGAACAGGTACCGTTGCCGCGCCAACTTGCGTGGGTTGAACGCCATCGCCGAGGGTACGGCGCCATCGGGGAGCCCGCGCACGACCTGCTCCTGGTTGATGAGCCGCACCGTGCGTTCGGTGTAGTCCTGCAGGAGGTGCGTGCTCGCGCCCTCGTCAACGGCACGGGCCTCCGCTGTCGCGCCGTGCAGGACGAGAATCGCGGCCGTCGCGACCATGAACGCCCTGCCTCCGCGGGTGCACCCGGCGGCGGCGTTGACCTCCGTGAGGGTGTTCACGAAGTTGAGGGGAATGTTAGCGACGCGGCTACGGTGGTTGGGCTCGAGGTTCGCGCTGAGAGTGCTGATCAGGTACTGCGCTTCTTGTTCGAGAAACGGCAGAGTGAACGACCCATCGGGCTCGAAAGCACCGGGCGGAAACGGCGCAGTCTCGATGTTCGACGCACCTTGAGCCGGGGCTGCCGCCGGCGCTGGGGTACCGAACGTCGGAAGCCCGGGAATCACCGGAATTCGAATGCCGAAAGGCCCAGTCTGCGTGGTGGGCGATGACGTCGCTGGCGCGGTCGCCGTAGGGACCATCGTAGGCGCAGGGTCGCTCGACGCGGTCTCTTCGCGCCTCCGACACGACGCAAACAGGAGCGCTAGCGCCAGGACAGAGCGGGTGAGGTGGGTCATGGGTTCCTTCGAAGGAGATCGATGATCGCGTCATGCACCTGCGGGCGCAACGCACGAATCCCGACGGACTCGCGCGACGGGTGCACCCGGTTGGTTACCAACGCAACCACGAGATCGCGGTCGGGCTCACACCACACCGATGTCCCGGTGAATCCGAGGTGTCCAAACGCGCGTGGGCCGAAGTGTTGCCCGCTCGACGAGGCACCGGCGCTCACGCCGTCCCAGCCAAGTCGGTGCGTGCCCCCAGAACGCGCAACGATCATCGCTTCTACCGCTCGGCCCGACATCCAGGCGCTCTCTCCGCGCAGCGCGGTGAGGCATGCCCTCCCGAGCGCCGCGATCGCCGTCGCCGTCCCGAAGAGCCCCGCGTGCCCGGCGATGCCCCCGAGAGCGTAGGCGTTCTCATCGTGCACCTCGCCCTGCACGACCCGTCCGCGCCACGGGCAACGCTCCGTGGGTGCGACGCTCGCGTCACGCCAGCGTTCACCGACGCCTCGCCATTGCAGTGCGCCGAGTCCGAGCGGTGTGATCACCTGTTGCCGAACAACGGCATCGACTGTCGCGCCCGCGCGCTGCGCCAGGGCCTCGCCCGCGAGGATGTATCCGAGGTCGCTATAGAGGGCGGTTCCAGCCGCGGTGAGCGGCACCGCCGCGACGACGTCGAGCACCCTCGCGCGAGCCTCGGGCGATCCGCATTCCGCCAACGACACCGACTCGAAAGCCGCGACCCACCCCGGCAACCCCGCGCGATGAGACAGCAGTGCATCGAGTCGTAGCGCCGCAATCCGCTCCGCGAAGCGTTGCGGCCAGAGCGCTCCGATCGGCTCGTCGAGTGACAGAACTCCGGTCTCGGCGAGCCTCACCGCCGCCAGCGCAGTGAGCGGCTTCGTCAACGACGCGAGGTCGTAGACGGTGTCCACGGTCACTGATCGATCGGCGGTGCTATCGAGCGTTCCGACAGCAATTACAAGCGGATTGCAGCCGCCGAGAGAGAGCGCCAACTGTGCACCCGGGGTGACGCCCGAGGCGACGGCGTCGAGGAGTAGCGGTCGCAGCGCGCGTTGAAACTCGGCGGACGTCACGGTGTCGGGCATCGTGCTTGAAGGATACGGCGGCACGCGCGGAGGGGGTGGCGTGATGGGGGGCTTCGGGTATCTTGCGCCGCCCCAATGCCCAACCAAACGGACGAATCCTTCCCTCGCCGGTGTCTAGATCTCAGCCCGGTGGGCGGAGTGCTGCGCGCCAGCGAGGATGATTTCCGGGTCGATGAGATTGCTTCCTACGAGCCCTGCGGGGAGGGGGAGCACACGTACCTGCGCTTCGAGAAGCGGGGGATGACGACGCCCTACGCCATCACGCAAATCGCGCGCGTGCTGAAAATGCAGGCGCGGGACATCGGCTATGCGGGTCTGAAAGATCGTCACGCGGTCACTACGCAGACCGTCAGCCTGCCGCGTATCGATCCTGAGCGCGTGTCGGCGTTGGAGATTCCAGGGCTGCGCGTGTTGTCCGTGGCCCGTCACCGCAACAAGCTTCGCACCGGGCACCTCAAGGGAAACCGCTTCGAATTGCGCGTGCGCGACGTGACGGAGGGCGTGGACGTTGGCCTCGCGCGTGCCCTGAGCATCGCGGAGGTAATCAGCAGTGCGGGGGTGCCCAACTACTTCGGCGAGCAGCGCTTCGGTCGCGACGGCGACAACGCGGCGCGTGCGCGCGAGTGGCTCTCGGGTGACAACTCCGGGCCGAGGGATCCGCAGCAACGGAGGTTCCTGGTGTCCGCGCTGCAGTCGGAATTGTTCAACGCGTGGCTGGGGCTTCGGGTCCACGACGGTCTCATCGACGCGTTCGTCGAAGGTGACCTTGCGGCCCGTGGGGCGACCGGTCGGCCGTGGCTGATCACCGCCGACGACGCGGCGCTGCTTTACCCGACGGGGCAGGCCTCGCCGACGGGTCCGATGTTCGGCCGCTCGATGGATCGCCCGACTGGCCTCGCGGAAGCGCGCGAAGAAGCCGTCCTGGTCGGTGCGTCGCTCGATCGGGCTTTTTTCGACCGCATTGGTCCACTGGCGGAGGGCACCCGTCGGCCTGCGCGCGTCTTCGTCGAAGACCTCGCGGTGACCGTAGACGGCGACGCCCTGGTGTTCCGTTTCACGCTCGCTCCGGGCGCATACGCGACGGTGGTGATGCGCGAGTTCGGGGTGTCGTCGGCGACGACGCCTCCGGTTGCAACCGGATCCCCGGCCGAGCATCCCACGATGCAGCCCGAGCCTACGCCGCCTGGCGTGAGCTAAGCGAAGGACAGGTACCCCAATGCATTCAGGTGGTTTCTCTCTCATTCGTCTTTTCACCTCGTTCGCGATGCTCGGCGCGGAGTGGGTGATGTGGGTCCTGGTGGCGCTCTCGGTGGCGTCGGTGGCGGTGATGCTCGAGCGGGCGCGGTACTACCGCTCGCTCGACGACGATCTGGAGAAGTTGAGCGACGAGGTGCGCGGTCTGCTCCGCAAGGGCGACCTGGCCGGTGCGCGTGCTCGACTGGAGAAGTCTTCGTCGCCGGCGGCGGTGGTCGCCCTCGCGGGCCTCGCGGAGTTCGACAGCGGGCTCAAGAGCGCCGAAGAGGCGATGATGGGCGCGACGGTGCGGGTGAAGCTCAACCTCGAGCGCTACCTGGCCTTCCTGGGCACAGTCGGAAACAACGCGCCGTTTGTCGGTCTCTTCGGCACCGTCATCGGCATCATCCAGGCCTTCGACAAGCTGCGCGTGGGCGAGACTGCGTCGCACGATGCGGCCCGGCGCGCGGCGCAGGCAGGCGGAGCAGCGGCCCCGGTGCTCGACACCGGCGCGGTGATGGGAACGCTCGCAGAGGCCCTCGTCGCGACGGCCATCGGGCTGCTTGTGGCGATCCCGGCGGTGGCGGCTTTCAACTTCTTCCAGCGGCGGGT